>JALEKK010000024.1 GCA_022769005.1 Lachnospiraceae bacterium | reverse complement strand
AACTTAAACAATAAAATAATAAAACATTAAAACATTATTTTTATCATTATCAGACCGGTTAACTTTGTTATCTGTTTCCGTCTGTGTATATCACTTTATCCGAAAAAGTTGTATTTGATAGAACCAGAAATTGTTTTTTTTTCTAATACCATACTAAAATAATATGCTTTAAATTTAATTAAAAAAATCCGCTAAAAGCGGGATATTATGTGGGAAATTCGGATTTTTCCTGTTTTCGTACATTTATAAATCGCTTAAAACGGATTTTTATAAAATAATTTTTACTTATTTTTAATTTAATTTTCTTATTTGATTTTTGCCTGTAACATTCCCGTTTACTTATAATGCATTTACAACGGATTATTTTTAGGTTCTCCCGCTTTTCTCGGATACTTCTTTTTGGTTTTTTCCGTCTTTTTTATGCAGATGTATTCTCTGTCATAATCAAGACTTTCCACTTTGCTTTTTATTATTTCATCTATATTTCCGCCGAGCATGTTTATTGCTTTTACCGATGACTCTATCTCATCTTTATTGTTTCCGGTCTTATATGCTATAAAGTATCCGCCGGTTTTTACAAACGGAATGCAATATTCTGAAAGCGTATTCATTGCGGCCACGGCTCTTGAAACGGCAAAATCAAACCTTTCTCTTAACATCTCATCCCGAGCCAAATCTTCGCTTCTTCCGTGTAGGGCAACCGCATTTGTGATACCGGTTTCATTTATCACGGCATTTAAAAAATCTATTCTTTTCTTTAACGAATCTATTAAAGTAACTTTGATTTCACTGTCAACCAATGCAATGGGAACTCCCGGAAATCCCGCTCCCGTACCTATGTCAACAAGCAAGCTTCCGGATAATTGCGGAATTTCTCCCTTTTTTTTAAGCTCCCCATATACCTTAAAAAAGGCAATACTGTCCGTAAAATGTTTTTCAACAACCTCGTTATATTCCGTAATACCCGTAAGATTCATTACATTATTCCACTTAATTAAAATGTTATAGTATTTGCGGAATTTCTTTATTATGTTGAATGTATCGGTATATCCGTATTCCGTGAGCTTACTTTCAAGTTCTTTCTCCGCTCCCGAAACAGGCCCGTCAATCTTAACCAGCTCTTCCGTTTCGACACTGTTTAAATCTATTCTTTCTTTCATAATGTTTCACGTGAAACATGCTCTTATTAAAGGCACATTTCATCTCCCTGTTTAATATCCGGATTATATGTTATTTCATGTTGTTTTTTTCAGAATTTTTCAGATACTGTTCCAAAGCAATCAAAAGTACTGATATGTCCGCAGGCGACACTCCTGATATTCTGCCTGCCTGTCCTATGGATACAGGTCTGTATTTATCAAGTTTCTGTACTGCTTCGATTCGTAATCCGTATACGCTTTTATAATCAAACTCCTCCGG
Organism: Lachnospiraceae bacterium; assembly: GCA_022769005.1. GTDB lineage: Bacteria > Bacillota > Clostridia > Lachnospirales > Lachnospiraceae > UBA4285. The sequence goes on along the minus strand of JALEKK010000024.1, from coordinate 63,975 downwards.
AATGAGGCGCTTTTCAAGTTTTTTAAATGATTCTACCTGCTTAAGCTGTCTTGCAATATATCCTTCATACTTAATTTGAACATTCACCTGAAATCTGATATCCTCACGAAGTTCCGGTCTTTCCCCGTCAACAGGGGCAAGTATTTCATAATTAAGTTCCGGCCTCTTTATTAAATCGGCCATGGACATACCGTTACTTATAGGCTCGCTTCCTACCGAATTGAATATTTCTTCCAGCTCTTTGGAAGGACCCACATATGTATTTTTAAGCCTTTCGATTTCCGCCTTTATCAACTCTTCCTTATTGTTCAGTTCTTCAATCTGCTTGTCACTTATAAGCCCGGCCTCATATCCGATTCTCCTGAGTCTTATATCTGCGTTGTCCTGTCTGAGAAGCAGCCTGTACTCGGCTCTTGAAGTCATCATTCTGTAAGGTTCCTGTGTTTCTTTTGTAACAAGGTCATCAATCAGAACCCCTATATAACCTTCCGATCTGTCTATAACTATATAATCCCTGTTAAATATCTTTCTTGCGGCATTTATTCCGGCCATAAGACCCTGTGCGGCAGCTTCTTCATAACCTGAACTTCCGTTTATCTGTCCGGCGGAGAAAAGTCCGTCTATATTGATAAATTCAAGAGAAGGTTTTAATTGTGTTGCATCTATGCAATCATATTCTATGGCATATCCGTTTCTTACGACTTTGGCGTTTTCAAGACCTGCAATTGTTCTTATCATGGCATATTGCACATCTTCCGGCATTGAAGACGAAAGACCGCTGAGATACACTTCATCAGTATACAGGCCTTCCGGTTCTGCAAATATCTGATGTCTGTTTTTGTCTGAAAATCTGACTACCTTATCCTCAATGGATGGGCAATATCTCGGACCGGTACCTTCAATTTCACCTGAGTAAAGAGGAGATCTGTCTATATTGTCCATAATGATTTTATGGGTTTCTTCATTTGTATATGTTAACCAGCATGACACCTGCTCTTTTTGTATAGTGTCAGGATCCGTGGAAAATGAAAATGGAATAATCCTTTCATCTCCGAACTGTTCCGTCATTTTTGAGTAATCAATGGTTTTGCCGTCGATTCTTGCCGGTGTACCTGTTTTAAATCTTCTGATTTTAATGTCGTTATCGATTAATGATTTTGTAAGATTATTGGCGGCCATAAGTCCGTTAGGTCCCGTATTATAACTTGTATCTCCGAATATACACCTGGCTTTAAGATATACTCCCGTAGCCAGAATAACGCACTTACATTTATATAAGGCTCCCGAAACGGTTTTTACACCCGTAATTTTTTTATTTTCAACGATCAGCTCCGAAACCTCACCCTGTCTGATTACAAGATTTTTTTCGGCTTCCATTGCTTTTCTCATTCTGTTTGAATAAGCGGCTTTATCAGCCTGAGCCCTTAAAGAATGTACCGCCGGTCCCTTTGATGCATTTAACATTTTAGACTGTATAAATGTATCGTCTATGGCTTTACCCATTTCACCGCCCAGTGCATCGATTTCTCTTACCAGATGCCCTTTTGAAGTTCCTCCTATGTTGGGATTGCATGCCATCATTGCTATTGCATCCGCACTTACGGTGAAACATACGGTACTAAGCCCGAGTCTTGATGTTGCAAGGGCTGCTTCACATCCGGCATGTCCCGCTCCGACAACTACTACATCATAATATTCCTCTATATTAGACATTTTTCCCCCTTAATCATTTTCCCATACAAAATTTTTCAAATATTCTGTCTGCCAGATCATCTTCTATTTCTTTACCCAAAATCTTACCGAGCGCAATATATGAATTATAAATATCAATACTTATAAGATCTTCGCTGAATCCCGCATCAATGCCGTCCAGCGCGAGATTCAGACTTTTTATGCTTTCGTCAAGCAAATATTTGTGTCTGCTGTTTGTAATTACAATTTCATCATTTATCAATATGTCGTTTAAAGAAAACATCTCTTTTATAACGGAGGTCAACTGTTCCAATCCGTCGGCGGTTACGGTTGAAAAATTTATTATGTGAATATTTTTGTCTATTCCGTTCTTATACAGTTCTTCCGGAGTTACGGTCTGATTCATATCTGATTTATTAAGAAGAACAATATAATTTTTATTTTTCAGAAGATTAATTATTTCCCTGTCTTCATCTCCCATATTACCCGTTGAATCAACGACATATATTACAAGATCCGCATCATTTAAATGTTCCTTTGCCTTCCTTATTCCCATTGCTTCAACAATATCGTCGGTATCTCTGATTCCGGCCGTATCCACGAGATTAATAAGAATTCCCCCGAGGCTTATCTGTTCCTTTACGGTATCTCTTGTGGTCCCCGCTATATCGGTTACGATTGCGCTTTCATCACCGGTGAGCAAATTAAGCAATGACGATTTACCCGCATTGGTTTTTCCTACAATTACCGTTGTTATCCCCTCTTTGAGAAGGCTTCCTTCCTTGTATGTATCTTTTAGTTTTCCTATTCTCTTTATAAGATTATTTACCGTATTTTTTAAGTCTTCCAGATGGTCTTCCATGGGTATGTTTTCGGGGTCGTCCATGGCTGCTTCCATATAAGCTATTTCATCCAATATAGTGTCTCTGAGATTATCTATTTCCCGGGTTAATCTGCCGTTTAGCTGTCCCATGGAATTTCTGAGATTAAATTCTGTCTTGGAATTAATTATATCTATAACGGCCTCAGCCTTTGAAAGGTCTATTCTTCCGTTTAAAAATGCTCTTTTTGTAAATTCTCCCGGTTCTGCGGCTATGGCTCCGGCATTAAGCACACATTCCAATACCTTACCCGTAACGAGATTACCTCCGTGTGTGTTTATCTCTATTACATCTTCCCTTGTATATGTGTTAGGAGCTTTCATAACGGAAACCAACACTTCATCTACAATATTGTCATGTTCATCTCTGATATTACCGTAATGAATGGTATGAGTTTCCGCATCTGAAAGTTTCTTTCCGTTTTTCCCTATAAATACTTTATCCGCAATGTTAATCGCATCATCTCCGCTTATTCTGACTATTCCTATTCCGCCCGAACCCAGGGAAGACGTCGATATGGCTGCTATTGTATCACTCATTTTTATATCCTTATGTACCTATGCAATGATTTATCAGAATAATTATTAAACATCGCATACAATATTTCTGTAATAAATTCTAATTAACTTTCCTATTATAAATTATATATTTGTCACGGTCAAAACCATGTAATTAGATTAAATACACTGTTTGATGCTTAATTATTATTTTTACGAATAATTATATTAATCATGTATTTTAACTCTTAATATAAAATTAAATATGTAAAAATAATAAAACATATAAAAACCGTGACAAAATATAAAAGAATTTTGTCACGGTTTATGTTAATTTACATATTTTATAACCACTTTTTTATTAGGTTCTTCGCCTATTGTCTCTGTGACAATATGAGGAACATTGTCCAAAGCCCTGTGTATAATTCTTCTGGCCGACGGATTCATTGATTCAAGTACCGTATCTTTCTTTTGTTTGATAACCTTCCTTGCTACCGTGTCTGCCAAAATATCAAGACTTGCTTTTCTTTTTTCTCTATAGTTCTGTGTGTCAATTACTATACTTATATTATGGCTGTTTCCTTTGTTTGCAACAATATTTGTAATAAATTGAAGCGAATCTATGGTCGATCCTCTTTTTCCTATAAGCTGAGCCGCATTTCCGCAATTTATATTAAAAAACAATATTTCGTTTTTTTCATCATAAGTATAGGATATATCTGCCTTATCTTCGGTATTTTCAAAAAAACCTTTTAAAAATGATAACGCATTCTTCGCAACTTCTTCTTTAGTAAGTTTATTTTTTTCAGAATTCTCAATTGACATAATTAATCTCTCTCGAATTATTTTTTGTTTTTCTTATTATTGTTATTGGCAAGAGATGCTTTTGCTGCAAGAGAACCGCTTTCCTGTCCTTTTTTCTTACCGTTGTCGGTTTTTGACTCCGTTGTTACGGATTCACCCGAAGTCGAACCGGATTCGGTTTCTGCCGAAGTATTTTCCGTGTTCCCCTGACTGTTGTTTGAACCGTTATTATTTTTGTTATTTCTGTTACCGTTGTTTTTGTTATTTTTATTCCTGCCCGAAGTGTCTGATTGGTTGGATGATGCCGCCGAATTCATATCTTTAAATGATGAAAGACCTGAACCTGATCTCTTAATATGTCTTGTGCTTATATTGGCATTGTTAACAAGAGTTTCCGCATCAATACCCTTCTTTGCAAGTTTCTTCTTTTTCTTTTCGGAAGCAATTCTTATAAGTTCTTCGGCTCCGATCTTATCATAATGCTTATTGATAAAGTATGACATTACAATCTGTACGCCTGATGTGGCAATCCAGTAAATACCGAGACCCGTAGGAACCGTAAATCCGATAAAACCTGTCATTATAGGTGCAATGAACATCATAATCTTAGCAGTTGTTTCGGTAGAAGGATCTCCCGTTGACTGCTGTGAAAGTCTTCCGGAGAAGAACTGTGCTACCGCAGCTATAATAGGAATAAGTATATATACTCCGAGTATCTGGTTAGGGCTTATGGTAACGTTAAGTCCAAGGAAATTATTCATTCCGAGAATTGTACTCGATGTTGAATGAATACTGTCACTGTAAGCCGGGAAAAGATCTGCAAGCTTGTTCCATGCATCTGACGTAAATGAGTTAAGCGCATTAATTGCCGTACTCGTATTTGACCAATCTACTCCGCCGAAGTTGTTATTCATTGTATCGATAAAGTTCGGATCACTCATAATACCGTTATTACCGTTGCTTCCTGTAAGTACTCCCGTAAGAAGGCCGTTAATTCTGCCGATATACGTAGGAATATTTCTCAAAACATTATAGAGTGAGAAAAGAATAGGAATCTGGATGAGCAACTGTATACATCCGCCTGTCTGAGAAACACCGTATTTATCATATAATGCCTTTGTCTCCGCCTGCATTGCCGACAAAGATTTTTCATCTCTTCTCCCTCTGTATTTAGCTCTTATTGCTCTTAATTCAGGAGACATGTATCTGCTTAATTTAGCCTGTTTTAATTGCCCCATAAGAAGAGGAAGCATAGCGACCTTAATGATAATCGTAATTAAAATAATCGCCAAACCTACGTTTCCTATTCCAATAGCGTTGATGCCCTCAAAAATGAGGTTCATTAACCAGCCTATACCTGAACCGATAGGGCTAAATACTGTACCGAAAAAATTACCCAAAACAATTTCCTCCAATTAGTTTATGGAACGGGATCATATCCTCCTTTAGAAAAAGGATTACATCTTAATATTCTTTTCATTGCCATGGAAGTTCCTTTTAAACTTCCGTATTTTTGTATCGCTTCCTTAGCATACTCGGAACAGGTAGGATAATATTTACAATAACTTCCTGCTTTGTATGGAGAAAACGCTTTTTGATACAAATTTATACCTGCAATCAATGGATTCTTCATGCAATATTCTCCTTTAATTCAATCACATACTTATAATATTATGCTTTCTGAGTAAATGTAACATTGAGCTTTCGGCTTCCCTGTATCCTTTACCTACCATATGAGATCTGATTATTACAACTATGTCGATATCCTCATCTACATTGGATGCATTAAGTCTGAATGCTTCCCTTACTAATCTTGAAAGTCTGTGTCTTATTACACTGTTGCCGATCTTTTTGCTGACCGACACTCCCAGTCTTCTTTTACCGCATTGATTAGCTGCAACATACATTACAAAATCTCTGTTGGCAAAAGAAACACCGTTATTATAGACATTTTGAAATTCAAATGTGGTTTTTATTGTTTCAAAATCAGAATATTTCATATGGTTTTTATCGTTATAAATAACAAAAATAATAAAATTAACAGTAACGATTGCTTATATAAAGGAAAAAGCAGATGAATTATTCATCTGCTTACATCTTTCAATAAGATTATGCAGAAAGAACTTTTCTGCCCTTTGCTCTACGAGCTGCGAGAACTTTTCTTCCACCTGAAGTGCTCATTCTTGCTCTGAAACCATGAACCTTAGATCTTTTTCTCTTGTTTGGCTGAAATGTCATCTTCATTATTAAACTCACCTCCGTTTTACAGAATATTGCGCGGATAATAACCGACTTATTAATACAGATTTCTCTGTCAAGACTATCGAAATCTTACGCACTGTAATAAATTACACACTTTTAGAGAATACCGTATCACATTATAAGTAAATATGGATATATAGTCAACCGTTTTTACCTATATATTTATTTATTCACCTATAATCACAATTATTCACATTTTTATTCACATTTTGTGAATTTTTGTGGATAACTATGTGAATAATTATGTGAAATATGTGAATATCATTGAAAAAATTTATTTTCTAATGTATTATTAGTACAAAATAAATTTATGAATTTTATGGATTTATAGGTGTTATTATACGAATAATCATACAAATAAGCCATTTTTATTTAAAATTTTTGAGTATATTTCGCTTAAAATAATTATTTTTTGTTTTTTTTGTATGCTCAAAAATTAATTATAAAATGTGTATATGTTTTTATTCACATATTATAAAAATGTGATTTATTTTGTTTTTAGTCAGATTTTTGTGATCTTATTCACATTTTTTTTGTTGAAATTTTTTATATTTCACAATTGCCGTAAAAGATAAAAAAGTGTATATTAACTCTCTTGTGCATATCGGTACGTATATTTTTATAGCTATATGTATGATATGTACATTTTTTAACCCCTATTAAGTTGCTATTTGTATTCAATTTAGCGATTGAACAGCTTTTAAGGAATTAAATAATGGATGAATTACTATCTAAATGGGATGAAATTATTGAAAATTTCAAAAAAGATTTCGAAATAGGTTCTTTATCTTATAATACATGGATAAAACCTCTGGAAATTTACAGCGTTGAAAATGATGTTGTTACTATAGTAAGTAAAGAGACAGAATCCGTCGGAATAAACATCATAAAGAAAAAATATCTTACACCCTTGCAGTTCAGTATAAATGATACTCTCGGTAAAAATTATACACTGAAAATACTTTCCGCATCAGATATATCGAACCATGACAAAAATATCGTAAACGAAACAAAACCTGCGGCAAACAACAGCGAATATGCAAGAAATCTCAATCCAAACTATACTTTTGATAATTTTATAGTAGGAACAAATAACAGATTCGCACATGCAGCATCCGTATCTGTTGCGGAAGAACCTGCAACCGAATATAACCCTTTGTTTATTCACGGAGGCGCCGGACTCGGAAAAACTCATTTAATGCAGGCAATAGCGCATCATATTATAGATACAAGACCTGATTTTAAAGTTTTATATGTTACTTCGGAAACATTTACAAATGAAATCATAAAAGCAATCGGAGACAGAAATGTAGAAAAATTCAGAGAAAAATACAGAAATGTAGATGTTCTTCTCATAGACGACATACAGTTCGTTATAGGTAAAGAATCTACACAGGAAGAATTTTTCCATACATTTAACGATTTATACCAGCACAACAAACAAATCGTAATTACCTCCGATAAACCGCCGAGTGAAATTTCAACACTTGAAGACAGATTAAGAACAAGATTTTCGGAAGGTCTCATATGTGACATTCAGGTTCCTACATATGAAACAATAAGAGCGATTCTTGACAGTAAGATAGAAAAGAAAAAGGGACTTGTAATTCCGGAAGACGTTAAGGATTATATCGCAAGCAATGTTAAATCCTCCATACGTGAACTTGAAGGAGCAATTAACAATCTTTCGGCATTTGCATCTTTAAGCGGAGCTCCCATAACCCTCTCATTGGCTCAGGAAGCATTAAAGGATCTTATTTCTTCCAATAATAAAAGAGAAGTAAATGTTGAATTAATCATGGAAATAGTTGCGGAACATTTTCATATAACAATAGACGATCTTGTTTCACGAAAAAAAAATGCCAATATTTCAAAACCGCGCCAGATAGTTATGTATTTATGCAGACAGATGACTCAGGAACCGGCTCTTAATATTGCAAAAAAACTCGGAAAAAAAGATCATTCAACCGTTATTCACGGGGCAAAGACCATAACGGAAGAATTGTTGACGGATGAAAATCTTAAAAATACAATTAATATTCTCATAAAGAAGATAGATCCTAATTAATATGTGATTTAAAAAGTTATTCATATAAATATGTGAATAACTTGTGATTTAGTGGTGATAAATGTGAATAACTTATGTGAATAACTTTTACCGAATTTTTTATTCACACTCATGCACATAATATTCAATGTGAATAAACACAGTTATACTTTCACGAAATGTGCATAACTTCTGCATTTGATGTACTTATCCACTAATTCACACACACTATTACTACGACTACTGAAAATAATATATATATACATATGAATTCTTGTCTGTATAAGACGAAAGGAGTTATTCACATGAAATTAGTTTTTGAAAAAAATAATCTTGTAAAAGCTGTTGATATAGTACAAAAAGCAGTAACGATACGAACAACAATGAATATACTTGAATGTATATTAATAGACGCCGAATCAAACTGCATAAAATTAACCGGAAATGATTTAGATCTCGGTATTGAAACTACCGTGGAAGGAGAAATTATTGAAAAGGGAAGCGTTGCAATAGACGCGAAGATAATTTCGGATTTGGTAAAAAAACTTCCGGATATGCCGATAACTATTGAATCTGACGATAAAAATATCGTTACGGTTACATGTGAAAGAAAAAATTACAGATTAAACGGTTTACCTTCAGAAGAATTTTCATATTTAACGGAAGTTGAAAAAAATATAAGCATTACAATATCACAGCTGGAATTAAAAGATATTATCAAACAAACTAAATTTTCATTATCACCTAATGACAATAATCCGATAATGACCGGAGAATTGTTTGAAGTTAAGAATAATAACCTTAAAGTAGTTGCACTGGACAGTCACAGAATAGCAATAAGAAATCTTCATGTTGAATATGACGGCAATATATATGTAATAATTCCCGGCAAATCTCTTAATGAAATAGAGAGAATACTGGAAGCGGATAACGACAAGACCGTAACAATATATTTTTCGGATAATCATGTAATGTTTGAATTTAACAGTACAAGAGTGGTTTCAAGACTTATTCAGGGAGATTATTTTAATATCAATAAAATGATATCAAATGACTATGAAACAAAGCTTAAAGTTAACAGAAAATCCCTTATAGACGCCATTGATACAGAGATGATATTTATAAAAGAAAGTGATAAAAGACCTGTTATTCTCAATATAACGGATAACAACATTCTTTTAAGCGTAAAATCAACTCTCGGTGAAGGTAAGGAAGAAGTTGAAACTGAAAAAGAGGGTAAGGATATAAAGATAGGATTTAATCCAAAGTTTTTACTTGACGCCCTTAAAGTAATCGATGACGAAACCGTTACATTGACATTTGTCAATGCAATGTCTCCTTGTTTCATAAGAGATGAAGAAGGATCATATATTTATCTTATTTTACCTGTTAACTTTATTGAGGATTAAATTATGGAAGAAGTACATTTTACCGGAGAGTTTATAAAACTCGGACAGGCTCTTAAACTTGCGGGACTTGTATATAACGGAGCCGAATCAAAAACGGAAATACAGTCCGGAAATGTTAAATTAAACGGAGAAGTTGATACAAGACGGGGAGCCAAATTATACGGCGGTGAGACTGTTGAATTTAACGGAACCGTTTTTAAGGTTATAAGGGATGAAGATTAAAGAAATCGAGTTAAAAGATTTTCGTAATTATCCGTATTTAAAATTAGAATTAAGCGACGGAATAAATATACTGTACGGCAGCAATGCTCAGGGGAAGAGCAATATATTGGAGGCAATATATATGTGCGCCGCCGCAAAATCATACAGAGGTGCAAAGGATAAAGAGCTTTTAAGGTTTACTGACGGTTTAAATCAATGTGACGATGCACATATAAAGCTTATTGTTAAAAAAAAGTATACTTCGAACAGAATAGACGTACATATAAAAAAATCGGCAAGGAAGGGAATTGCAGTAGATAAGTTTCCTGTTAAAAATCTCGGAGAACTTATAGGGATTTTAAATGTTGTGGTATTTTCTCCGGAAAATCTGGATATCATAAGAATGGGACCGGCCGTAAGAAGAGATTTTATAGACAGTGAACTGATATCTGTCAGTAAAATATATTATAATAACCTGGTTAACTTTAATAAAATATTGGACAGCAGGAATAAATATCTGAAAAACCGTGACGTTCACGGTAACGGTGATATAACTCTTTTGGATATATTGGATGAGCAGTTTGTCTTTTATGCAAAAAAAATTATAAAAGACAGATTCGTTTATATAGAAAAATTATCACAAATTGTATCCGAAATACATTATAATATTACAGGCGGAAAAGAGAGTCTTCGCATGGAATATAATCCAAATACAAGGGCTGATGAACTGGCTGATAAAATTTCGGAAAACAGACAGAGAGATTTAAAGTATGGATTAACATCTTTCGGACCTCACAGAGACGATATAACATTTTATATAAATGATATGGATGTTAAAGTATTCGGATCTCAGGGGCAGAAGAGAACTGCGGCAATAAGTACCAAACTTGCCGAGATAAGCATGATAAAAGAGGAGACCGGCGATGACCCGGTGCTTCTTCTTGATGATGTATTATCTGAATTGGATGAGAACAGACAGAAATTATTATTTTCTAACATTAAGAATATTCAGACAGTCATAACATGTACGGGATATGATGAATTAAATATATCTGATATGTCGGAAGGTACCATTTATGAGGTTAATAACGGAAAGGTTGTAAAACGGAGTACATTATAGGAGGTGTTGATATTGGCAAATAATGCTGAACAAAAATACGGGGGCGATCAGATAGATGTCCTTGAGGGACTTGAAGCCGTAAGAAAAAGACCCGGAATGTACATCGGAAGTACATCCGAACGTGGATTACACCATTTAGTTTATGAAATTGTAGATAACTCGGTAGATGAAGCTCTTGCGGGTTTTTGTACAGAGATAAATGTAATTATTAATAAAGACAACTCCATAACCGTAATTGATAACGGACGAGGAGTACCGGTAGACATAAACCACAAAACAGGAAGACCGGCGATAGAACTTGTATATACGGAACTTCATGCCGGAGGAAAGTTCGGAGGAGGAGGATATAAAGTATCCGGAGGTCTCCACGGTGTAGGAGCATCTGTTGTCAATGCATTGTCCGAGTGGCTCGTTGTAAATGTAAAAAGAGGCGGAAAAATTTACGAACAGAGATATGCAAAGGGTAAGATTCAAACCGAACTTACCGTAATCGGGGAATGTGACATTGAAGACACGGGAACCAAGGTAACATTTTTACCCGATAAGTCTATTTTTACAGAAACCACGGTATATAAGTATGATACTCTTCGCCGTCGTTTAAGAGAGATGGCTTTTTTAACAAAGGGACTTAAGATAACAATCAGGGATATGAGATCCGATGAAGAAATAAGCGCGGCTCTCGAAAAAGAAAACAATACATATACGGATATTGAAGAATCGGAACATAACGATGATGTTTATTCGGATGTTTTTCAGGAAAAAACCGATGATTATGCAAGAGAAACTCTTATGGGTATTAACGGCGAAGAAGCCGTTTCCGAAAATGAGGAAGGAACAAATGACGTAAATGACGCCGATTTTGAAGGATACAGACATGAAGTATTTTTCTACGAGGGCGGTATTAAAGAATTTGTAAGTTATCTCAACAGAAGTAAGAAGCCTTTATATGACGATGTAATATACTTTGAGGGAACTAAGTACTTTGAAGTTATGAAAGAAGATGAAAGGGTGGAAGTACCTCTCCAGGTAGAAGTAGCTTTTCAGCATAACGACGGATATACGGAAAATGTTGAATGTTTTGCCAATAATATCAATACGCCCGGCGGCGGTATGCATCTTACGGGATTTAAAAATGCTCTTACAAAGACATTTAACGATTATGCAAAGAAAAATAAAATAATCAAAGACAATGAAGCGTCTCTTTCCGGCGAAGACATAAGAGAGGGAATAACAGCCATTGTAAGCGTAAAAATAGAAAACCCTCAATTTGAAGGACAGACAAAGGACAAGCTCGGTAATACGGAGGCAAGAAGCGCAGTTGACTCGGTGGTTACGGAATCACTTACTCTGTATCTTGAGCAAAATCCGAATATTGCCAAAATTATATGTGAAAAATCACTCCTTGCGCAGAGAGCAAGAGAGGCTGCAAGAAAGGCAAGGGATCTTACAAGAAGAAAGAGTGCCCTTGACGGAGGCGGACTTCCGGGTAAGCTTGCCGACTGCTCTGACAGAAATCCGGAAAATTGCGAAATATTCCTCGTTGAGGGAGATTCTGCCGGTGGTTCGGCAAAGAGCGCAAGAACAAGAGCAACTCAGGCAATTCTTCCTTTGAGGGGAAAAATTCTGAATGTTGAAAAGGCAAGACTTGATAAAGTATTGGAGAATCAGGAAATTCTCACAATGATAACGGCATTCGGTACGGGAATACATGAAGATTTTGATATTTCCAAACTTAAATATTGGAAAATAATAATTATGACGGATGCCGATGTTGACGGTGCTCATATTGCTACGCTTCTGTTGACATTTTTCTATAGATTTATGCCGGAACTTATTAAACAGGGTCATGTATATCTTGCTCAGCCGCCTTTATATAAGGTCGAACGTAATAAAAAAGTCAGATATGCCTATGATGACAGAGAACTTGAGAGTATTCTGGATGAACTTGGAAGAGATCAAAATAATAAGATTCAAAGATATAAAGGTCTCGGTGAGATGGATGCGGAACAACTTTGGGAGACGACTATGGATCCCGAAAGAAGGGTTCTTCTTAGAGTTAACATGGATGAAGATAATGAATCTGACGTGGATATTACATTTTCAACTCTTATGGGAGATGAGGTAGAGCCGAGAAGAGAGTTTATTGAGGCCAACGCCAAATTTGTTAAGAACCTGGATATTTAACGGAGATTACTATGGATGAACACATTTTTGATAAAATAAGCGATGTAGATATAAAAAAGACTATGGAAGAGTATTACATCGATTATTCAATGAGCGTAATAGCTCAGAGAGCCCTTCCTGATGTAAGAGACGGTCTTAAGCCTGTTCAGAGAAGAATATTATTCTCAATGATAGAGCTTAATAACGGTCCTGATAAACCACACAGAAAATGTGCTCGTATCGTAGGTGATACAATGGGTAAATATCACCCTCACGGTGATTCATCTATATACGACGCCCTTGTAAAACTTGCGCAGGATTTTTCAACAAGATATCCGCTGGTTGACGGTCACGGAAATTTCGGTTCCGTGGACGGTGACGGAGCTGCCGCAATGCGTTATACCGAGGCCAGATTAAGTAAAATATCAATGGAAATGCTGTCCGACATCAACAAGGATACAGTTGATTTTGTTCCTAACTTTGATGAAACGGAAAGAGAGCCGAATGTACTTCCCGCCAGATATCCTAATCTTCTTGTTAACGGAACTTCAGGTATTGCCGTAGGTATGGCAACCAACATACCTCCTCATAATCTGGGAGAGGTAATAGGAGCCGTGGTAAAGATAATTGATAACATCGTTGAAAATGATTCGGATACAACCATCGATGAAGTCATGGATATTGTAAAAGGACCTGATTTTCCTACGGGAGCGATAATAAAAGGACGTTCAGGTATTGAGCAGGCATACAGAACCGGAAGAGGAAAGATAATTGTTCGTGCCGTAACAGACATTGAACCGATGGATAACGGAAAAAACAGAATAGTTGTTACGGAAATTCCTTATATGGTTAATAAGGAGCGTCTTATCGGAAAAATCGGAGAGCTTGTAAAAAACAAGAGAATTGACGGAATTACGGCTCTCAGGGATGAATCCGACAGAACCGGTATGAGAATAGTAATAGAACTCAGAAGAGACGTTAATGCAAATGTTATTCTCAACAGATTATTTAAATATACGCAGCTCCAGGATACATTCGGCGTTATAATGCTGTCACTTGTTAATAACGAACCTAAGGTTTTAAATCTTCTTGAGATGTTGAAGTATTATCTTGCTCATCAGGAAGATGTTATTACAAGAAGAACAAAGTATGATCTTAATAAAGCCGAAGAGAGAGCTCATATATTAAAAGGTTTAATAACGGCTCTTGATAATATCGACAGAGTAATAAGTATAATAAGAGGTTCGGCTAACGTATCTATTGCAAAAGAAAGTCTTATCAAAGAATTTGAATTAAGCGAAGTTCAGGCTCAGGCTATTGTAGATATGAGACTTCGTGCTTTGACCGGACTTGAAAGAGAAAAGATAGAAGATGAATTAAAAGAACTTCAGGCTAAGATTAAAGAATATAAAGAAATCTTAAATGACAGAAAGAAGCTCCTTCTCGTAATCAGAAAAGAAATAACTGAAATATCCGAGAAATATTCAGATAAAAGAAGAACGGCCATCGATTCGGACATAACCGATTTTTCGGATGAAGATCTTATTCCGAACGAACCAGTTATTATTACAAGAACCAATCTCGGATATATTAAGAGACAGAGTTCGGATAATTTTAAAAATCAAAAGCGCGGCGGAAAAGGCATTAAGGGAATGCAAACCGTTGAAGATGATTATGTTGAAGAATTATTTGCAACCATGACTCACGATTCTCTTTTATTCTTTACCAACCAGGGAAGAGTATATAAGTTAAAGGGATATCAGATTCCGGAAAGTTCAAGAACATCAAGAGGTACTGCCGTAATAAATCTTCTTAATCTTATGCCGGATGAAAAAATAAGCGCCATTATTCCGATAAATAAAGATGTTCTCAGCGACGAGAATAAATTATTTATGTCTACTAAGAGCGGTATCGTTAAGAAAACCAATATTATGGAATTTGCCAATATCAATAAAAACGGCTTAAGAGCTCTTACTCTTTCGGAAGATGATGAACTTATAGGTGTAAGAGTTACTGACGGAACGAAGAAAATAATTCTTGTAACAAAGCTCGGACAGTGCATATTATTTGATGAAAATGATGTTCGTTCAATGGGAAGAACCGCAAGAGGCGTTAAAGGAATTAATCTTTCGGCAAATGACCATGTAATAGGCATGCAGATAACTCCAAACATTGCCTCTGACGGAAATGAAGAAGATTATTTACTTCTGGTTTCGGAAAACGGATTCGGAAAGAGAACAAAAATAAGTGAATTTACTCCTCAAAAACGCGGAGGTAAAGGCGTAAAGTGCTATAAGATAGTCAGCAAGAGCGGCAATCTTGTAGGTTTCAAATTGGTTAACGACTCTCAGGGACTTATGATTATAACAGACGAAGGAATAATCATTAAAATCAAGTGTAATGATATTTCGATTAACGGAAGAGTTACCACGGGAGTTAAGTTAATTAATTTGGAAAATGATATTAAAGTTGCGGCAATTGCCAAAATTGACGATATAAACGGAGAATCTGAAGATGATATTTCGGATAAATCCGAATCTGATGAAAATTGATTAATTATCTTAATTAATTTGTTGTAAAAACCGCCCGGACATGTAATACCGGGCGGTTTTATTATATATTTAAATATACTTTGTAAATAACCGTTCTCAGCATATATAATTCAGATAATTAAAATTTCGGAGGAAGTATGAGAGAAATAGATGTAAACGAGATAGCGTCAAATATTAAAGAAATGTGTATTGAAGCAAATTACTATCTTGAAAGTGATATAAAAAAATCATTATTTAATGCAGAAAAAACAGAGAATTCAGAAGTAGGGAAATCGGTTCTGAATCAACTTCATAAAAATGTGGATATAGCCGAAAATGAAATGATACCCATATGTCAGGACACGGGAATGGCAGTTATATTTCTGGATATAGGACAGGATGTACATTTTTTCGGAGGAGATCTGACTGAAGCCGTAAACAGGGGAGTAAGAGAAGGATATAAAGAGGGTTATCTTCGTAAATCCGTTGTGGAAGATCCGGTTGAAAGAATAAATACAAATGACAATACTCCGGCAATAATACATATGAATATAGTTCCCGGGAATAAAGTTAAAATAACTGTTTCTCCAAAAGGATTCGGAAGTGAAAATATGAGCCGTATTTTCATGCTCAAACCTTCCGACGGTCTTGAAGGAATAAAAAAATCAATATTGGATACAGTAAGGGATGCGGGACCGAATGCATGTCCGCCTTTTATCGTGGGAGTCGGAATCGGAGGAGATTTTGAAATGGCGGCCATACTTGCAAAGAGAGCGCTTACAAGAAATATTGACGGGAAATCGTCTTCTCCGTACAGAAAGCCATATGTTGACGAACTTGAAGAAGAACTTCTCACCGAAATAAATAAAATCGGATTGGGTCCCGCCGGACTGGGAGGAAAAAATACGGCACTCGGTATAAATATAGAAACATATCCCACTCATATTGCGGGTATGCCTCTTGCCGTAAATATGTGCTGTCATGTTAACAGACATAAAATCAGGGAGATATGATAATGGAGAGATATTTAAATGTTCCGTTTTCAAAAGATGACATAAAGGAATTTGAAGCAGGCGATGTGGTATACCTGTCAGGAGTAATTTATTCGGCAAGGGATGCGGCCCATAAAAGAATGACTGAATCATACGAAAAGGGAGAACCTTTTCCCTTCGACATAAGAAACCAAACCATATATTATCTGGGTCCGACTCCTGCAAGACCGGGAGCGGTAATAGGCTCGGCAGGTCCCACCACAAGCGGAAGAATGGATAAATATACGCCTACATTGTTAAATAACGGACTTATCGGAATGATAGGAAAAGGAAGAAGGTCCGGCGAAGTAACGGAGTCAATAAAAAGAAATAAATGCATATACTTTGTTGCCGTCGGAGGGGCGGGAGCCCTCCTTTCAAAATGTATTACTTCTTCCGAGGTAATAGCATATGAAGACCTGGGACCGGAAGCCGTAAGAAAACTCACGGTTAAGAATTTCCCGGTTATAGTTGCAATCGACTCCGGCGGAAGAAATTTATATGACGAATGTGCCGATAATATGTAATATATTCAAATAATACATATATAAAACACAATTCGGGTACTTAATTTACAGTTCGGGTAAAAAAAATGGAAAATCATAAATTATGATGTTACTATCTAACTACCCTAATAAGCAGACGAATATATTTATAATAAGTATATTTGTTTGTGAAGTGTTTACACTTCAACGGTATCATCGGAATATCCCATAGACGATGATATTTCCCAAACTTTATACTACCGGGGTAAATATGTACATTTCTCCTTCGTGCTATTTAAAGCGGTAGTTATTAAACTATTATTTTCTTCCCCAAAGAATTTATAGTGTAAAGTTTTCATTCTCAAATCCTGCCGTTCGGCAGGATTTTTTTATGTGTTACGAATCAGAAAATCGTGCGAAGAATGAGAAATATCATTTTATTATATTTTACAAATATAATAAAATGTACAAAATAAGTATTCATTCGGCAGTTTAGGTAATTTAATATTTTGCTTTTTAATTACTTGCTATATTTAAGACAGATATATAAATATGTTTAATTTTTAATATAGTCAGGGGATTGCAAAATATGGAAAATTATGTGAAAAAATCGGTAAAGAGCACTATTGTTCTTTTTGCAGCCTTATCAACAGCCGTCATCGGAATAACAGGATTTAAAACAGATGTAAAAGCTGCAGATTACAATGCTTCATTTTCGGGAGAAACAACAAACGTAAGTAAAGTTGAAGTTGATGAGGGAAACAAAGTATATGAAGATACGGATGTTTCCGGAACATTGACATATTCTTTTAATCAGTCTGATATGCTTGATGAAATAAACGGATTGCTTGAAATAGCTCAGAGTTATCTCGGCGGTGCGTATACAATATTAGACAATAATAATTATGTTGACGTTACGGTCACGCTTCCGGAAGGATTTTCGGGAACATATGAGGATGCAAGCACCGCAACAATAGTTAATACAAAGCTGATATCAAATACGGATAATGTATTTGTTGTAAGGGTTTTTATAACCGGCGGTAAGGATCCGACGGTAAGAACCGTTAAGGAAACCGTGGAAAGTTATAAAACAGAGCCTAGAGACGCCGTGGTTGCATTTAAAATAAATTATACGGGGAAAGCAAAAGAGGGAACGGATTCATCTCAGTATGTATCTTCGGTTACTCCGTCTGAAAGAAATATAGGATACGGAAGATGGATTTCGGCAAGTGTCGGTCTTACGGGATCAAATGTAAATCTTTTGACTACCGAATTTGTTCCGGGAATTCCTACAGGTGAAAATGTTTTTACCGAAGGAGATATACTTATCGGTGACGATACGGAACATGATAAGGTTTTTGAGGCAAAAGCCGGAGGAGTATATTCGTTTACCGGAACATATACAACGATTCCGGTAAAAAAGGAACTTTCAAGAATAGCCAATACCAATGCAAATCAGTTAGATAAGGAACAGATTAAATTAAGTGACCTCAGGTCGGAATTTTATGCTTCAATGACTCTTCCGGAAGGAATGGAATTCACAAAGATTCCTACTCCGGACGAAGTTAAATTCGAAGGCGGAGCATCTACATTCTCAGTCAGCAATGTTCAGGTTGTGGGAGATACCATAGAGGTTATAATGTCATTAAATACCGATAATATAACCAATTTCTATCAGTTGGAGCAGGCGGTATATGCATGTGACGATGTATTAAAAATAACCGTTCCGGGAATTAAATTAAGCGATAATGCCAAAGAGGGAGAATATTATACCGTAAAAGGCGCATCCGGAGGTATGTTTCACTCAGTCGCTTCCATGAATAACCGTCAGGGAGTATTTGAATTTGAATGGGAAGCAAAGCAGTCTGATGAAGGAAGAGATTTTATATCACCTGAGGGAGATGAGGGAATATTTTTTACACTTCAGGTAAAAAATAATAATGAAAATGAAACAGTTCCCGATAATGAAAATAACAAAACTGAAGATAAAGATAATTCCGGAGGTACAACTCAGGAAAATAAAAATGACATTAAACTTATCAAAAGTAATGAAGCCGTTAAGAATACAGTAAAAACGGGGGATAATTCAAATATTGTTTTGTGGATATCCATAATTGCGGCAGCGTCATGCGTAACAATATTATCGTCGGTTTATATGATAAAACGTAAAAACAAAAATTAATAATATGAAAAATTGCGGATATTAATATGCCCCATATTTAAGGATGCATATTGATATCCGTTTATTTATATATCATATTTATTTTATATGTTAAAATAAACATATACGGTTACAGTGTGATTTATATATTAAAATTGTGGATAATTTTTCACTTAATATAAGAAAAGGAGGATAATTATGGGTTTATTCAGTCCTAAAAAGAAAAGAGAGATCATAGATTCAAATACGGGAGAAGTGATTGAAATAAAAGAAGATATAAAATGCTGTGTATGCGGTGCAGAACTCGGAGCATTTAATAAGAATAAAATTACAAGAGATTTTTAT
This sequence comes from Lachnospiraceae bacterium, assembly GCA_022769005.1. Classification (GTDB taxonomy): domain Bacteria; phylum Bacillota; class Clostridia; order Lachnospirales; family Lachnospiraceae; genus UBA4285. Next base: position 44,346 of record JALEKK010000024.1, on the reverse strand, counting down.
ATATGTGATGACTGTGCGGGCAAGTCCGCAATTATGCGCCATAAAAAAGAAGTCGAAAATTATTCTGATGAAGCGTTAAAAGAACTTATACAAAAAAAATCAGATAAGGCGGATACATTTAACGTAACCAATAAATCAGGCTCGTTTTTATTTGTAGATAATGAAAGTAAACAGCTTACTATTCCGTATTTTTCGGGTCTTGTAAAGAATGTACCGAATGTGGATCCCGATGATATTATATCGTTTGATTCGGTAATAGGTTATACTTTGCTAAAAGACGGAAATGTAATTTCCGAAGGAGGAAGAGATAACAAAGCTCAGGATACGGGTGTATTTGCATTTTATACGGAAATGCCGGGAAAAAATGACGATACGGCAAGCTGCAGCGAGATTCTCATAAGAATAAAAACCAATTTAAACGACAGACCTGAACTTCCGATATACGTATTGGACAGACAGGTTTCTCTGTCAAGTGATACATATAAAATCGCAATGTATAATGCAGAGCAGATTATAAATATACTTATGTGGATATGTAAAGAATAATATTCAATAAATGATTAATAATTATCGGAATTATTAATATATAAGAACATAAAAAACGGATTTGATGAAATAAATTATTTCTGCAAATCCGTTTTTATTATATTTTGTGTATTCTTAAATAAGACATATTTTTATTAATTATCTGTAATATCTTCCGTTTCTTTTTGTCTTATTTACTGATGTGCAAAAACCGGCATAAAGGAATATAAAACCGGCACTTGCAATAAGACCTCCGATAATATCCGTAAGCCAATGTACGCCGCATGTCATTCTTACTATTACCATGTATGCCGCAAAGGCAATGAGAGCAACAGTTAATACGGTTCGTACAATCTTTGATTTTATCAGATAAAAGAATGCCATTATGGCTGTAATAAGTACCGTTGTTGCAAGCATGGTGGTACTTGAAGGATATGAAGCCTCCATGGCGCCGTCAATGAGTACCGGTCTGTAATTAATAATAATCTTTTGGAATATGAAATAGAAAATAAACAATAAAATATACAATATACCCAGCATAAATATTGTTTTATCAAATTTCTTCATAAAAAGCTTAATTACCCAAACAGCCGCAAACATTCCCATCAGTGCATATATTATAATACTTAACTTATCGGTAAGATCATACATATCGAGATGCAGTCCGGTCATATTGTGAAAATTAATATTAATATCCGCAAATCCTATATTTGTACCGTTTACACCGAGTGGCTTTACTCCGACTGCAGACACCATAATTGTGTAAATAACAAAGAATGCAAATATACAGCCTGATATAATGTAATAAATTTTATTTTTTTTCATGAATTCCTCTTTATAAATCTACATCGGGAATGGTTGCAAATCCTTCTTCAAGATCCTTATCCGTAGGAACCGTATCCGTCATTGTGCCGTTATTATACTGAGCATATGCCGCAAGATCGAAGTATCCCGTACCGGTAAGACCGAATATAATCGTCTTATCTTCTCCGGTTTCTTTGCATTTAAGAGCTTCGTCGACAGCGGTTCTTATTGCATGACCTGATTCAGGAGCAGGAAGGATTCCCTCCGTACGTGCAAAGAGAGTTGCAGCTTCAAATACGGATGTCTGTTCAACAGATGTGGCCTCGATAATGCCGTCATGATAGAGCTGAGAAACAACAGGGCTCATACCGTGGTAACGAAGACCTCCGGCATGGTTAGCTGACGGAATAAAGTCATGACCCAATGTATACATTTTGGCCATAGGACATACTTTTCCGAGATCCGCAAAGTCATATGCAAACTTACCTCTCGTAAGAGAAGGGCATGAAGCAGGCTCAACGGCAATAATTCTGTAATCTGCTTCGCCGCGAAGCTTTTCTCCCACGAAAGGAGAGATGAGTCCTCCGAGGTTAGAGCCGCCGCCGGCACAGCCGATAATAATATCCGGTTTTATATCATATTTTTTACATGCCGTCATCGTCTCAAGTCCTATGACTGTCTGATGAAGAAGAACCTGGTTAAGAACACTTCCGAGTACATATCTGTATCCCTCTGACTTAGTTGCAACTTCAACGGCTTCGGAAATGGCACATCCGAGAGAACCTGTAGTGCCGGGATGTGCTGCGTTTATTGCTCTTCCCACTTCAGTTTCCATGGACGGAGAAGGGGTTACACTTGCACCGTATGTACGCATTACTTCTTTTCTGAAAGGCTTCTGTTCATAAGAAACTTTAACCATGTATACTTTGCAGTCTATTCCGAAAAATGAAGAAGCCATTGAAAGAGCTGTTCCCCATTGTCCTGCACCGGTTTCGGTTGTTACGCCTTTAAGTCCCTGTTCTTTTGCATAATAAGCCTGTGCAATGGCAGAGTTAAGTTTATGGCTTCCGGATGTATTGGATCCTTCATATTTGTAGAAAATTTTAGCCGGCGTATCGAGAGCCTTTTCCAAATATTCGGCGTGAATAAGAGGTGAAGGACGGTACATTCTGTAGAAATCCTGAACAGGAGTAGGAATATTAAAGTATGCCGTAGTGTCGTCCAATTCCTGTTTGATAAGTTCATCGCAGAATATAGGCTGCATCTCCTCAAATGTTAAAGGCTTTAATGTTCCCGGATTAAGGAGGGGTGCCGGTTTATTTTTCATGTCTGAGCGGACATTATACCATTGTGTGGGAATTTCCTTTTCATCAAGAATAATTTTATAAGGGATATCTGAATATTTCATAGTGAATCCTTTCTGTACTTTTAAAATATAAAACTCAATACATTAGATTTTAACACAAATATGTATACAGTAAATATGTTAATGTTTTAATAAGATAAAACATAAATTAATTTTGCAGATACAGGTTATTTGCCGAAAAATGTATTTTATCCGTATTTGGGTAATAGTTGTTGACAAAGTATAATCATTTTGATAGCATAACCATGTTGCATTCAAATTGAAGGCATTATTTCTTAAGGAGAAATACTCAAGAGGCCGAAGAGGTGCCCCTGCTAAGGGTATAGGTCGGGAAACCGGCGCGAGGGTTCGAATCCCTCTTTCTCCGCTTGGTAGGGGAAGCCATGTATGGCTTCCTTTTTTTTGTTTTTTTTTAATCAATATTTTTTTTCTGATGTATAATTATATTAAAAGATTATTTATATTTATTAATTTTAATGGGGTTTATCATGAAAAAAATCAAACATTTTATAAAAAGCGGATTAATCGCTTTATCATGCGGAGTAGTTTCATTGGGTGTTACCTCGGGTGTCGGAATAATCGGCACATATGCCGGTGAATTACAGTCAGATAACGACAATGTAAGTACGGAAGAAAAAAATATTTCGAAAATAGAATTGAATGAATTGCAGACGTCATCTGATTTATCTTTATTGGTTATGGATAGCGGTTGGTATCAGATAGTATCGGCAGCCGACAGTAATTTAGCGCTTGAAGTTAAGGACGGAGCTAATGTAAACGGCGCCAATGTATATGTCAATAAGAGAAGTGACAGCAACAGCCAAAAATTTTTTATTAATAATTTGAAACCGGGCAGAAATGAGTATGCAATAAAAACAGCCGTAAGCAATACAGAGAAGGCATTGGATGTTTCCGGAGGATCGCCTGCCAGAGGAGTAAATGTAGGACAATGGCATTATCACGGCGGCAATGCGGTGAGATGGAGAATCTACATGGATAAAGATGGAAATTATATATTTGAATCTTCTACGGGAAACAAAGTACTTGATATTACGGGAGCAAAGACAACTCCGGGAACAAATGTATGGACATGGGATTATTACGGAGCGAAAACTCAAAAATGGAAACTCATTAAGACAGATTATACTTTTGATGATTCTTTTAAACCGGCAACCGTGGAAGATGGATGGTATCAGATAACATCTGCGGCTGACAGTAATTTAGCCGTTGATGTTAAAGACGGATCTTATGTAGACGGTGCCAATGTATTCGGTAATAGGAAAAGTAACAGTGACAGTCAGAAATTTTATTTTGAGTCACTGGGGGATAATGAATATGCCATAAAAACAGCTGCAAGTAATAAGACAAAGGCTTTGGACGTATCAGGTGCGAGTCCGCTTGCCGGAGTTAATGTAGGTCAGTGGAGATATTACGGCGGTAATGCGGTACGTTGGAAGCTTTATAAGGATAATAACGGCAAATATATATTGAAATCTGCCATACTTCCATATACTAAAGGAGATATTGTTCTGGACCTTACGGGGGCAAAGACAACTCCCGGAACAAATATATGGACATGGAATTATATCAATGTAGATACACAAAAATGGATACTTAATAAAGTTTCGGACAGTAATATACCTGCGATCGAACATCTTAAGCCGGCAACGGTAGAAAACGGTTGGTATCGGATAACGTCATCCGCAAACAATAATATGTCACTGGAAGTAAAAGACGGAGCCGACAGAAACGGAGCCAATATTTTTATTAACAATAAAAAAGATGAAAATATGCAGAAATTCTATTTCGAATCCTTGGGAGGCAATGAATATGCAATAAAAACAGCCGTAAGCAATAAAGATAAGGCTTTAGATGTTTCGGGGGGTTCATCTGCCAGAGGAGTAAATGTAGGACAATGGTATTATCACGGCGGAAATGCTGTGAGATGGAAACTGTATAAATCAGATGACGATAAATATGTAATGGTATCATCTACAGGAGACAGAGTACTTGATATAACAGGGGCAAGGACAACAGCCGGCACAAACGTATGGACATGGGATTACTACGGAGCGAATACTCAAAAATGGAACCTGACTAAGGACAGACGATGGGTTGACGGAAAAGGTCACTGGGAAAATACCACAAAACAGGTGTGGAAACCGAATATATTAAAAATAGTTGATGAGCCTGAGCATATTGTATACGGATGTAAGCTTTATGTAAAAGTATCAGAAAAAGAATGGACCACTAAAGGGGGGGAAACATATTGGTTAGAAAACGGATTTACAATGGAAGATTTTGACAATATTCTTATTAAGAAAATAAAAGAAGAGGGTTATATAGGAAACTATTTGAATGTAAGTAAGAAAGTTCCGGATAAGTATCATACAGAAGACCATGGTTATTATGAGACGGTGGTAACGGGAAGAAAATGGGTTAATAATACGGAACCTCATTGGGAATATTGATATATTAAAGTTGCTAATTATTAAATTTGCCGAAAATAAAGATAAATTCTGCTAAATATATTATACTGAAATGTAAATATTATATATGGTTATTTTTTTAACAATTATATTATTGTTTTATTAGGGAGAATTAATGATAAAAGGCATATTGTTTGATAAAGACGGAACTCTTATTGACTTCTTTTCCATATGGCCGGAGATAGCAAAGAGGGTAATTCCGGCATTTCTTGAATTAAACGGATTAAATGAACATAAAGATATGGAAGAGGATCTTTTCAAAAGTATCGGACTTCATGAAGGGGTGGTAGATCCCAGGGGAGCATTTGCATATAAATCATATACGGAAATATCCGAAGACATATGTGATTGTTTAAACAAATACGGTATTAACATGACCGTAAACGGTGTTTACAGACAGATAAAAGATATGTTTAACGACACCATGAGAAATGCAAACATGAAATATATTACATTTACGGATACCCCTAAACTTATGGAGAATTTAATAGAGAAGGGGATAAGAATAGGTCTTGCCACATCGGATATAGAAGAGTCTGCATATAAAACTCTGAAAGAATTGGGAATATTTGACTATTTTGATTATATAGGATCGGATGACGGCATAAGAAGACCTAAACCGTATTCCGACATGTTTGTTGAATTTATTGACAAAACCGGATTATCCGCCGATGAGATTGCGGTGGTGGGAGATACTTTCAATGATATGTTGTTTGCGAAAAATAACGGAGGAACTGCCATAGGAGTGTTGTCAGGCGTAAGTTCAAGACGTGATTTGGAAGAAATTGCCGATTATATTATTGAATCGGTAGACGAATTACCCGGATTAACTGACAGATTGAATACAGATAAATGAAGGTGAATCTATGAATAAAAAGATAAAACATACTTTAAAAAGCGGGTTTACCCTGAGTTTAGCGGGAGGAATGGCTATCGGCGGCACAGCCGCGGGAATCGGAACAGGAATTGTTAATACATATGCCGCCGAGACTTTATCTAACCTTAAACAGGTATCCGTAAAGGACGGTTGGTACACATTTGCAAGTGTACAGGATGAATCATTTGTACTTGATATAAATGTCGGCGGTCCGGAGAAAAATAAAAATCTCAGATTATATAAAAATAACGGTTCAGAACAGCAGAAATTCTATATAGAATCTGTCGGAAACGGCGAATATAAGATAAATACAGGTGCAAGTAACGGAAATCTTACACTTAATGCCGTTAAAGGTGATAATTCTTTAGGCGATAATGTAAATCAGTATACTTATTCAAGCTCGTCATCCGACGAGAAATGGAAGATATATCAGGATACATCCGGAAATTATGTATTCCTTTCATCAACGGGCGATAAAGTATTGGATATATGCGGAACCGTAATGTCAAATAATACCAATATCTGGTTATGGAATTATTACGGCGCCAAAACTCAAAAATGGAAGCTTAATCCCGTAAGTTCGGTAAACCATGTTATATCTCCGTTGAATAATCTGAAACCTGCCACCGTGCAGGACGGATGGTACATGATATCATCTTCCGCAAACAATAATCTTGTGCTGGAAGTTAAGGACGGAGCCGATAAAAACGGTGCTAATATTTACGGAAATACAAAAAGTGAAAGTAAGAATCAACAATTTTATTTTGAATCCGTGGGCGGCAATGAATATGCCATAAAAACAGCCGTAAGTGATAAAAGAAAAGCCGTAGACGTATCCGGAGGCTCGCCTGAAAGAGGAGTAAACGTAAGGCAGTGGGAATATTATAACGGAAATGCGGTACACTGGAAGTTATATACGGACGATGACGGCAATTATGTACTTGTATCATCCACAGGAGATAAGGTTCTTGATCTTACGGGAGCAAAGACAACGGCAGGTACCAATGTATGGACATGGGATTATTACGGAGCGGGAACACAGGAATGGAAACTTGTCCCGGTTGCAAATCCCATGGATTCTTTAAAACCCACCACTGTGGAGAACGGATGGTATCAGATATTATCCTCGGCAAATAATAATTTAGCGCTTGAAGTTGAGAACGGATCCGATAAAAACGGCACAAACATTTTCGGAAATACTAAAAATGGCAGTGCCAATCAAAAGTTTTATTTTGAATCCGTAGGCGGTAACGAGTATGCAATAAAGACATATGTAAGCAATAAGTCAAAGGCCGTTGACGTATCGGGGGGCTCACCCGAAAAGGGAGTAAATGTAAGACAGTGGGAATATTATGACGGAAATGCCGTACATTGGAAGCTGTATACCAACGAAAAAGGTGATTATGTGCTTGTATCATCCACGGGAGATAAGGTTCTTGATCTTACGGGAGCAAAGACAACGGCAGGTACCAATGTATGGACATGGAATTATTACGGAGCGAATACTCAGGAGTGGAAGCTCAATAAGGTAAATGACATTGTTCCGGCAAAGATAAATAACGGATGGTATCAGATAACATCATCGGCAAACAGCAATCTTGCACTGGAAGTAAAGGACGGAGCCGATAAAAACGGCGCCAATATTTTCGGTAATACAAAGAGCGGAAGTAACAGTCAGAAGTTTTATATTGAATCCGTGGGCGACAATGAATATGCAGTTAAAACAGCCGTAAGCAATAAAACCAAAGCTATGGATGTATCCGGAGCATCTCCCGACAGAGGCATCAATGTCGGCCAGTGGGAATACTACGGAGGAGATGCCGTACATTGGAAGCTGTATAAAGATACGGATGGCAATTATATATTTGTATCATCCACGGGAGATAAGGTTCTTGACCTTACGGGAGCAAAGACAACGGCAGGTACCAATGTATGGACATGGGATTATTACGGAGCAAATACTCAGGAATGGAATCTTGTTCCGACAACGGCAAATATTTCATATGTACAGGAAATACCGAACGGAACATATACAATAGGTCTGGCGTCAAATAACAATTATGTATTTGACGTGGCTTACGGAAGCTCCAAAAATGCGACCAAAATACAGCTTATGAACAGAAATGGAGGAGTTGCCCAGCTGTTCAGAATACAATATGCCGGAAACGGTGAATATATTATAAATACAGGCGCGACTTTCTATAATTCAAGTATAGATGTACTGGGCGGAAATACGGCAAATGCAGTAATTGATCAATGGACAAACAATAACTTGAATACTCAGCGCTGGAGGATAACAAAGGTAGGAGACGGATATGTATTCAGATCTGTCCTTGATGACAGTCTCGTATTGGACGCTTCGGGAATCGGAAACGGAGCACCGCTTACCCTTGCGGGTTACAACGAAAAGGATAATACGCAAAAATTTACTTTAAGTAAGGGCAGTGCCTGGTATATAAGCGGTGACAGAAAGTATTACTTCAACGAAAACGGCAATAAGCCGGAAGTCGGAATTGATGTTTCATACCACAACGGAACCATTGATTGGGCCAAGGTAAAGGCCGACAACATTTCTTATGCGATAATCAGATCCGGTTACAGATCGGAATATACAAGTCCGACAACCGGAAAAAGAAATATAGGCAAGGATGTAAAGTTTGAGGAGAATATTTCAAATGCCGAAAAAGTCGGTATGCCGTACGGAGTTTACTTCTACTCAACAGCAACAACCATTGCCGAGGCCGATGAAGAAGCAGATGCAATTATAAATGCCATAAAAGGAAAGAATCCTTCAAGGGGTGTTTATATTGATATTGAGTCCACGGTTGTATATCAGGAAAAGCTCGGAAATATATATAATTCTTATGCAAGAAGAAGGATTACGGACGTTACAAAGAGAGTCTGTGACAGATTAAAGGCAGAGGGATACAGCGTCGGCGTATATGCAAGTGAATCTTACTTTAAAGATGTTCTGTATTCTGACGAATTAGAGGGATATATGTGGGTTGCAAGATATTATACCAATACCCCGACCGATACCAATACACTTAATTTAAACAGCAGTATTCCTTATAAATACTGGCAGTATTCAAGTGTAGGAAGAGTTAACGGAATAAGTACCGATGTTGATATGAATACAACAGTTAGATAATTATTTTTATAAATGTAAGTTGCGGATATTTTCTGCGGCTTACATTTTTAATTTGTTAGTTTTTATTATTATTTTTGAATTTAAATATCTTGTTAAAAGAGTACAAAAATTGTTATAATAAAAAACAGAATTTGAGAGGAGATTTCATAATGGAAGAGAATATTATTGTTTGTAGAACAGCAGACGGAGATTTAACGGCATATGACAGCTTTGCGGATGCGGTTGCCAATTCGGTAGAGAACAGCGATAAGGATATTGCGGAGATTGCCATTACGGCCAATGATAATTACAAGTGTATTATCACAAGAAAGATCGGAAGAAAGGGTCTTCTTCTTCACGATATTCTTGAAGATAAGAACGCTACCGATGCAGAAAAGGAAGATGCAAGAAAGCAGCTTGATATTCTTGCAGACGGTATAGTTGCTGATTCTATTGCTACAATAAGAGATATGGAATCAGGTATCAGAGGCGAAGAAGTTGACAGTATTGAAGTAGTATTTTACAAGGGTTCATGTGATAATATCTATGTTAAAACCCGTGAATACTATGAGAATTATAAAAAGAGACAGGCATTGAGATAATATGGAAGATAATAAGAAGGGTTTTGGAGATATCTACAATTCAACAGGTAAAGTATCTGATGATGTAGAAACAGAGATTGTGGAAGAAGAGATTGCAGATTCTGAGGAATATGTCGAACAGGATAATGTAAACGGCAATGCCGATTCCGATGAATTTGACGAGGATGTTGATACATCTTTTGATGAAGCTGCCTATGAAGAGAAGATATTGTATAGAAATAATTTTGAATATACGACGCCTCTTCTTAAAGAGTTATATAAAGGTGTTTTAAAGTGGGATAAGGCAAGAAGAGTTAATTCGATTTTTATTTATTGTATTCTTGCCGCCAATGTTGTTGCAAATATCATATTCGCAATAATGGGTGAAACAAGACTTTTACAACTCCTTATTATATCAATGGTTCTTCTCGGAGCTTTATCGGTATTTAAGATATTGGAACCTACAATACTTGCAAAGCAGACATTGAGCGGATATCGCAGAAAAATCGGTGAACACATGATATGTGAAACCGCATTTTCCGAAGATGAATTTACAATGGAAGACGTTACTCTTAATCAGGGAAAGCATTATTCATATGAAGAAATAACCAGAGTAAGAGAAACCGAAACATTTGTGGTATTGCAGATCGGTAAGAAAGAAGTAATTCCTATTCATAAAGAACAATTTACGAAGGGGACTCTTAATGATTTCAGACCGTTTCTTATTAAAAAGATAAGACCGGAAGAATAATATAAACAAAAAAAAATACAGCGTAATGTGTTAATCGCATTACGCTGTATTTTTCTTTTATTACATATTATGAATCTTATAAATCATCTATAAGAGCCGTACTTTTGGCATATGCCGTACTGCGGGCTTCAAAGAAGTCGGTCTTTACCATATTGGCGTTGGAGTATTGGCTTACCCATTTCATGTCTTCAGGCTCTTCGTTGTGTCCTTCAAACAGTGTACCGTATCCCAGTCCGGACCAACGGAGGTTGCCGAGATATAATATATAGTCTTCTACCATTTTCGAAGAAAGTCCCGGAATATTATTGCCTATTACATATTTACCCCATTCTATTTCCTGTTTTACACCCTGTTTAAGGAGTTCTTTAATCATGTTTATATTTTCGTCCGTAAAAAGTTCCGGTTCTTCCTTTTGCAGTTCCAGAATTATGTTTCTGAATAACCATAAATGAGTATTTTCGTCTCGGTTAATATATCTTATTTCCTGAGCCGATCCCGGCATTTTTCCGTTACGGCTTAGGTTATAGAAAAACATAAATCCCGAATAGAAGTAAATACCCTCCAATATATAGTTTGCCATAAGAACTTTTAAGAAAGTTTTTTTATCGGAAGATTCGGTAAATTCATTATAAATGTTTCCGATAAGGGTGTTTCTGTCCAACAGATGTTTGTCGTCTTTCCATTGATACAAAATGTCATTGCGCTCTTCGGGAGAACATATTGTATCAAGCATATAACTGTAGCTTTGGCTGTGCAGACTTTCCTGGAATGTCTGTATGGAGAGGCATAAGTTCACTTCGTTTGCGGTTATATACTCGCTGATTCTCGGAAGATTGGCTGTCTGTATGGAGTCCAGAAATATAAGAAAACTTAAAATTTTATCGTATGCATTTTTTTCATATACGGAAAGCTTTGGATAATCTTTAAGATCCTGTGCAAGACTTATTTCTTCGGGAACCCAGAAGTTATTCATGGCCTGTCTGTACCAGTCGCTTGTCCATGGATATTTCAAATTATTAAAATCATTGAGATTGGTAGTATTGCCGCCTATCATTCTTCTGAGATATATATCAGTATCTCCGTCAGGATTAAACAGAGGTCTTTTTGTTAATTTATCCATATGAATGTCCTTTCTGAATATTATGTTGCACAGCTCTCACATTCTTCGACTTCGAGTGATTTGGAGCGTACATAATAGATTGTTTTTACATCATTTTCCCAGGCTTCGATATAAAGGTCAAGAACTCCCCTCATGGTGAATTTATCCGTAATATACAGATTCATGCTCTGTGCCTGATCTATGTGTCTGCTTCTTACTCCTGCGGCCTTTATACTCCATTTTTGGTCTGTTACATATGCCGATTTATAAAACCAGTATGTGTCGATGCTTAATTCCGGAGCGACTCTCGGAAGCATATGTCCTTTCTTTTCTTCAAGAAAGAATCTGTTCATAACAGGATCTACTCCTGCGCTTGTTCCGGCGATAATGGATGTCGATCCGGTCGGAGCAACAGCCATAAGATATGCATTGCGCATTCCGTACTTCGACACATTTTCTCTTACGGATGCCCACTCCTTTGAAGTATAATTTCTGGAACTGAAGTAAGATCCGTTCTGCCAATCGCTTCCTTCGAAGTAATCATACGAACCTCTTTCTTTAGCGAGTTCGCAGCTTTCTTCTATTGCATACATATTTATTTTTTCAAACAGCCTGTCAACAAATGACAAATGTTCCTCACTTTCCCATATGAGCTTTCGTTTAGCCAGCATATGGTGATATCCTGATACGCCCAAGCCCAGACTTCTGTATGAGCGATTGGTTATTTTTGCATAAGGCGTAGGATATGAATTTAAATCTATAACATTATCAAGAGCTCTGATTGCCGTATGAACAGTATCCCTTAAAACGGAATCGTCATCCAACGGAATATGTCCGAGCGAAAGACTTGCCAAATTACACACAACAAAATCTCCCGGTCTTGTTGTGGTTACCACAACAGTATCTCCGTTTTCGGTTTTTATCTCACGGCTTATTGTTTCTATGGGAGACATATTCTGTGCTATTTCCGTACAGAGATTGGAGCAATAAATTATACCCTGATGTTTATTAGGATTCATTTTATTGACGATATCTCTGTTAAATGCAAAAGGAGTTCCCGTTTCAACGGCAGATTTTAAAATAAGCCTTACAATATCTTTGACTGACATTGTTCTTTTGCTTATTCTGCTGTCGTTTACACAATCAAGATATCTTTTTTCCCACTCTTCTCCGTAATAATCTTCGAGGGAATATCCCTTTACGGACAATATTTCATGCGGGCACATCATATACCAATCGGCATTTATATTTTCTTTTGCAAGCTTCCAAAATAAATCAGGATAACATATGGCAGGAAATACATCATGTGCTTTTAATCTGTCGTCGCCGTTATTTGTTCTTAACCCCAAAAATTCAGGAAGGTCCTTATGCCATACGTCAAGGTAAACAGCAACGGCTCCCTGGCGCACGCCAAGCTGATCGACCGCAACGGCCGTATCATTTGCAAGTCGTATCCATCTTATTACGCCTCCTGCGGCGCCTTCAAAACCTCGGATTGAACTTCCGCTTGCTCTGACCTTTCCGAAATAGAGCCCCATTCCTCCGCCTGATTTACTTACCTGCGCAAAGTTATCTATACTTCTGTATATGCCGTCAAGGCTGTCGGGAACCGTGTCGATAAAACAGCTTGAAAGCTGATGAAACGGTCTTCTGGCGTTGGACAGGGTAGGAGTTGCCATTGTTACATAGAGCTTGCTTAAGGTGTCGTAGAACTTTCTGACCCACTTCATTTTGTCCTTCTTCTCATTCATTGCAAGATGAAGGGATATACCAAGATACATTTCCTGAGGACTTTCGAGAGGAATATTTTTTCTGTTTCGTATAACATATCTTTTCAAAAGAAGTTCAAGAGCTGAATATGTAAATAATTCATTTCTGGATTCATCTATATACGAATATGCTTCCTCAATCTCTTCACGGCTGTAGTGTGAAATAATATAATCTCCGTAAAGTCCTTCATTCGTAAGATATGAAATCTTTTCATAGAAGGAATTAATGCCGTGAGCTTTCTCTTTTTCCTTAAGTTCTGTCGCAAATTTAAAATTAAGAAGTCTTGCGGCAATGTACTCCCACTTGGGAGCCTGTTCACTTGAAAGTTCGGCAGCGGCATATATAAGAGCCTCAGTTATTTCCTCTTTTGTATCTCCGGCCTTAATAAAATTATTGAATTTATTGTTAAGGATTGAAAGAGAGTATACGTCTTCGGTAAAATCGTTTTTTATTTTACTCAGCACATCAAATAATTCCGGAATGCCTGTTTTTTCAGTTATCTGATGTTTAATATTGCGAAGACCGGCCTGTTTTTCACGGTATAATATATATTTTTTTGCTTCCGTAAGATATCCCTCTTTCATAAGAGCATATTCAACAGAGTCCTGTATCTGTTCGACAGACCATATATCACTTGAATTTACGATAAGATTGTCCACGTATTCAACGATAAGGTCAATCCTGTCCTGTTGAATGGGAGTACCGCATGCAATAAAGCATTTTTTTATTGCATTGGCAATTTTGTTTTTATTATATTCCTGTTTTTCGTTATTTCTTTTTATTATATATATCATAAAGAACTCCTTATAACGGATTCGCGTATAAATAACATTACGGTTTATTATTAAGACAGATATTCTTTAAGTTCATCCAATCTTCTTATTGTCTGTTTATAACCGTCATTGTACATTGTAATAAGTTTTTTTCTGTCTCTTTCCATCATTTTGAATCCTTTTGTTGTCTTGGGGCGAAATACAATTACCTTCCCGTCGGATTCATATTTTTCCAGTTCTTCGACAGAACGGTTGTAATTATCATGGAAGTTGCTTAAAGCCACAAATAATTCATGATTTTTCTTAAATAACGGAAGAAGATGTTTAAGTCTGTCGTTGCTTTTTTTTCTGTAATATTTTTCTCTTGTGGATACAACGATGACTTTATCGCATCCGTCCGAAAAAGCTTTTTTAAACGGAATGGGATCTGTTATACCTCCGTCCAAATACTGCTTTCCGTTTAATTCTATTCTTGGAAAAAGAACGGGTAACGCGCATGTGGCCTGCAGAGCCACCATATTTTTATCGTTTGGGTCAAAAGAAAAATATTCAGCCTTACCGGTTGCCGTATTTGTTCCCACGCAAATAAAATCAACGCCGTTTTTAATATATGCGTCGTAGTCAAAGAGAATTAATTCGTTTGGAACTTTATTATATACAAAATCAAGGCCGAATATTGAGCGGTTGTTTTTATTAAACCAATTTTTTAGACTCAGATAACGACTGTCGTCGCAGTATCTCATGATAATTTTAAGATTTCGTTTATATTGCCTGGTGGCGTAGGATACACCGTATCCCGCTCCTGCGGAAACTCCTATCATATAATCCGTATAAATGTGATTTGCCAAAAGAGCGTCTATTACTCCGCAGGCAAATATGGTGCGGTAAGCCCCGCCTTCAAAAACTATTCCGACTTTCATGATACCTCCGGATATACCTACACAATGCAAGCAGTTAATTAACATAATAATGCCATACAATTCTTGCACATTTGAATGTTTTTATCAGCTGTCAAAGGTATCATATTGTATAAACGTATGAAATGCAAAACAAAATGAGTGCAAAAAACATTGCATGAAGCCTCGGATAACAATGAATATTGCGGTTTGTGCTTCATGCAATGTTTTATAAATATATGAATTATGAGTAATGAATATCGGTATAAGTGTCTTAATATACTGATATTTTTATTTTTTAAATATAGTATTCATCGTCCGGGTCATTTGTATTGTTAATATATCTTTTTCTTGACAGTATTAAGAATACAATCGCTGCCCCGAATATTGAAATACTTGTAATGATAACAACCACAACGGCAGTCTTTGTACCGCCCGTGAAAGGCAGCATAACGGTATTAGGAGTATAAATATAATTTTCAACATTTATACTCAAGTCGCCGTTATAAGATAAATCAGGGAAAATGCTTATCTTGTTGGTTGCTTCTCCGTCTATATTGTAAAGTAAATGGTGCCAATTTCCGGAAAAGTATACGTTAAAATCGTTATAAAGTACATTTCCATTATCATCCAATTCGTAAATATAATAAGTTCCGGTTTCCAGATTATCGAAGACGGCCGTTTTTTCCGTTCCCGAAATTTCACCGTTGTAAGTTATGGATTTGGTGCTTATCGGGTGTGAAAGATCTACACGGCCGGTGTCGTTATTGAGCTTGAAAAGGCCGAAGTTATATGTCGCATTTATATGCGCCGTTCCGTCTCTTGTATCGTTAACGATTTTATGAACTACTATATTAGGACGTCGGTTGGTTATATTTACGTTCAGAGTATTGCCGTTGTATTGAACATGTACATCGTTGCGGAATGTCTTAGGATATGTTCCGTCGGTATTTGCTTTTGCAATGGCCACATATCTGTTAATAGGCTCAAGGACATATCCGTTTGCGGATTTTACTTCTACTATCTTATATATCCTGTTGAAATAAAGATGTTCGTTAACGCCGAAGGTAAGATTACCGTTATCATCGGTAGTGCCCGTATATGTATTAAGGACAATATCGTTACCTGCACCGTCTTTATCCGGAGCGCCGTCTCCGACACCTGCGTCTTCGGAATCCTGTATTTCTTCAAGTTTAAACTCAATTCCCTTTAACTTAACGGACGAGTTTGTTCTGTCCATTTTATTAATTACTATATGCGGATTAGATCCGCCGGTACCCGAACCTGCAGTTCTGAATTCGGTGGTCTTTGTAATTGTGGTTGATTTTGTTTCAGTATATCCGTCCCAGCTTGCGGTATTTTTTATGGTTCCGGATACACCCGGTGCAAATGCCAGCAATGTATCATATTTTATTGTTAAAGGCGTATTATCAGGTACATTTATCCTTATAACAGGCTGTGTGTGATCGCTGTCATCAAGAGACAGAATATATCCGTTTGCATCTGTGCTTCCCTTTGTAAGTGTTTCTCCGGTAATGCTGTTGGTCACGACAAAACTGTCCAGCTGAGGTATTAAAGAATTTAATTTATCGACGATTGTTAATCTGTCGGAGTTAGGATCTAAATCTTCGGATAAATTATTTATGGTAAGAGTAAAAGGATATACGTTGCTGCTCGTACTTGTATTACCCAGTTGTTTCTTTAAAGTGTCTTTTTGTATTGTTACATAGTCGCTGTCATGACCTATTTCAGCGTCATTTTGAAACTCTTTTACATTATTAATAAACTGCTTTTGTCCGCCGTGCATTACCGCATCGTCTGTAACTCTTGTTATGAGCTGGAAGCCCATTGCATAGTCATATTGCTTGTTTCCCGCAATAAGTCCGTCAACTTTAAATTTAATTTTATTGCCCTTCTTATATGCGGTTATCGGATAACTGTCGAAGCTTCCTGACGGTATGTTATATGTTATTTTTTCCCATCCGTCTCCCGGATTGTCAATCTCCGTTATGCGCGGATAGTTTTGTGCGGTATATCCTTTATGAATTGCCGATACCTTGAGATATGTAAATTCCAGACCTTCCGGTATATCGTCTTCAAGTATGACGCTTCCGCCGACATTGCCTTCATAATTTATTTTTATATGCCAGTCCGCATAAGTGCCTTTAGGCGCATTTATGGATTTGAGTATTTGACTGTCGGGATATATGTCTCTTACGCTGTTCGGACCCCAGTGTAAATTGGTAACGGTATTGCCGTCATAATCACCGTAAGCCCTGAATTCCTTATATATTTTCTCGTTCAGGAATATTTCTCTCTGATCTCTTGACGGATTGCTTAAGTCGTTGTAGTAATTTCCGCTGTATATGGTATTGGTTACCTGCATATAAGACTCTTTACTGGAAAGATTCTTATATGGATTAGTCTTTACCAGGATTAAAATCTTTTCACCGTCGTTAATTACCAAATTATTAAAACGTATATTAAAATTATCACCGCTGCCGTTATATGAATATTCCGCGGTTTTGCTGACATCCGTTATAATATTCGGAACTCTTACGCCGGAGTATGTATATAATATATGCTTTTTAAGTTCATCAACGGTGGTAACGGAATTGCCGTCTTTATACTGACTGAACGTTAAGTCGCTGGGAACTTTGTATACGCTTATTCCGTCTTCGATTTGAAGTCGTTGATTCTCGGTATTTCCGATCAGATCTCTGAAGTATATGCTCTGCGGGATACGCTTTCCGGTAATTTCAATGGTCCAATATATGGTTCCGTGAGTATATGTACTGTCGGAATCATTTTTACTGAAGTACCAGAATTTCTTTTTTGTTGAGTAATCAAGTCCTCCGGAAATCTCCGTGGTTACATTCGTATTGAACGGATTTAGGGAATATGTTCCGCCCTTTCCGATGACATTGCCGTCCAATCGGAAAGAGTTGGTAACCTGAACTTTAGCTATATTATCCACATTTTGTGGTTTGGCATAGTATGTAAGCGTATATTTATAGTTTCCTCCGGGAAGTCCTATATTCTGCGGAGATGTCGTAAAGTTGTTCTTTCCGTCGATATTGATGTATCTGGTGGTGACAACATTGTTTGTGTCGGTTTGGTCAATTTTTAAATATCCCGTATAAACAAGATAGTCAGAACCAAGCCTGTCAATAAAGCTTAATGTGCTTGCATCAAAGTCGGGAGTGATATTTACCTGTACTGTGTATTTTACCGAACCTGCCGGAACCGTAAATGTACCGTTATCCGTTGTTATTGTCTGATCGGATTTTGTAATCTCGCTTCGTTTGGTATCCCATAACTTTTGTCCGATATCTCTGTTAACGGTATATCTGCCGATTTGTTTATTCGTATTGGAAGTGGCGGTTGTATTATCCTGAATGTTAATTCTTTGATTTCCGTATTTTGTAAATATCTCTTCGCTTACAATCAAATCATATGTTATCTGTCTGTGTTCGTTTTTTTGAAGAGAATCTATGTATGTAGTGAGGGTTCTTCCGTTTACTGATGTGTTGCTTCCACCGTTTATATTGGTATATTGAGTATAATCCCTATCGACATTGCTTACGAGCTTTACGTTTTTCAAAGGAAGATCCGATTCCGATGTTACGTCCAGTGTATAATGTATGGTATATGTGCCGTCGTTATTATTAATTACGTTTCCGGCTTTCTTTACAATCCTTACATTGGATTTCGGAGTATATCGTACCGTATCGGAATCTCTCTTATACATTTTGGAATAAGTATCGGCTGTATTGACATATGGATCCAATATATCCGTATTTTTTATCTTTAGGGAATATTTTAAACTTTTTTCTTCATTGGCATTCATATCTCCGACATTCCATGTAATTTGATTGCCCTGTATGGATGTATTGACATTTTCGGAGAGTATTTGTGCAAATTCGGACTGACCGCTGAATGAATCGATTACCTTGACATCAGGTACGGGATTGCTTTCCGTTTTTACCTTAAGTTCATAATCAAGGTAAAAATTTCCGTTATCTTCTCTTAATACCGGATTACTTTTCGTTGTTTGAATTTTGCCGTATTTCGATTTTAAATCGTCTTCGAAATTTATGTTGATGTCACCGCCGCCGATGCTTGTTTTTACGTCGCCGCCGTCTATTACATTAATATTGGGTATGGCATATAAATTAAACGTTCTTGCGGCAGGGTCTTCGGATTCGTCATACAGTCTTTCCTGAGAATCCACCCACTGTTTATCAAACTTTATTGTTACTATATTAGTACCGGCAGGAGTATCCACGGTTCCTATCTCAATACCGTTTTCAACTATTTTATTGAACTTTTCATTGGTTTTATAATCGTACGGAGGCGATACGCCGGCAAATATATTCGGAAGTTCGGTGGCTACCGTATAGTCATTGGCCGCAACCTCTTCATGAGGAAGATTTTTCATTGTTATGGCTATTTTCATCCTTGTATTTCCAAGTATCCCCTTTGCACTGTCCGTTGGTTTGAATTGTTCCGATCCTACAGGATCCTCATAATATAATTTAACGCTTTCTATATTCTCGTCTTTAAGTATATATGCTTTAATATCCTGAATATTTACGACTGAAGCGTTGATTTGATGTTCGGCATTCGGCGAATTGGGAGCGCTGCCCGAATTGTTAATATTCGGTGAGCCTGTATTTTGCGTCCTCGTGATTGAAGGTGTATTTTCAGCTTCTGTACGTGCATTGAAAAAAATGGTTGTAAACAGAAGTAATGCAACCATTATTAAAGGGAATATTAAAAAAAACACGCTTTTGCGTAGATTTCTGCGCTTACTTATTGAAAACATAACTACCCCATCCCCAAACTTTAATAAATAATATGTTTATATCCAAATAAGTAACATTTGATTTTATATGATAATTACGGTGTAAAAGCTTGACGCCGCACATGCTTTTATGAGATTGACTACAAACTTAATTGCACTTATACATGTTATATTCTATTGCAACGGAGAATTTCTTTCTTGTACAATTGAAATTAAATGTATGGTTTGATACCAATTACATGAAGTTGTGACTATAATAAAGGAAATGAAGTAATATCCTCATATATTAAGGATATATTCTTATAAATATTATCGTGAAAGGCATGCAAATGACTGATAATACAGTTTTGTCAATCGGGTCCGATATAACGGGAAAATATCCCACGGAAATTGCTCCGTTTGCATATAGTGAAAACAGGGACATTAAAGAGTTATATATATCGGAAAGCGTAAAAAAAATAGGTGCTCATGCGTTTTATAATTGCAGAAGCATTTACAGACTCACCTTAAAAAACGCAGCCGTGGATATAGGCGACGGAGCATTTAAAAATTGCGAGCGCCTCAGGGAAATATTAATATATTACGGAAACGGCGGTAATTTAAAAAGTCTCAAGTCAATACTTGCGGATATACATACGGAAGTAAAAGTTCATATTTTTTACGGCGACGGAGAGGCTTCCTTGATATTTCCGTACGGTATAGATAATTATGAAGAAAATACGCCTGCAAGGATAATAACCGAAATATCCGAAGGTTCGGGGAGTCTTTACAGAGAGAGTATTTCGGCCGGAGAGATTAATTACAGAGATTACGATAAAACATTTATTTTAGGCATGAATGTGGATCTTTATAAAGCGGGAATACGAATAGCCGTGGAAAGGCTGTTATATCCGTATCGCTTATCGGAGCAGGCAGAGATTAAATACAAAGACTTTGTCATCGAAAATATTTGTAAGGCGGTTATCATGCTTGCCGAATCCGGCAGGTCCAGCGACATAGAGAGGCTTACGGATATTTGCATAACGGATAAGACAAAATTATGGAAAATTACCGACATAATGCGTGAAAAGGGTTATACGGACATACAGAGTCTGCTTCTTGATAAGTACAACAGATTATACGGACGGGAAAAAAAGAAATACGAATTCTGATAATATTCACTATTCGTAACTTATGTAAACATATGCGGAATAACGGTAAAGGGGACGGAAGATTGAAAGAGACTTCAATGGACAGATATGCTTCTGTCGGAGAAAAAATTCTCGAAAATGTAAAAAAAGACTTGTTTATCGCAATGAGAGGAATGTTTGCGGTATTTAACAGATTTGATTTTATACCGGACCCAAAGTCGAAGCTTATGTCAACGGACGGAGAAAATATATATTTTAATCCCATGCTGCTTGTTCAAAAATATACGGAAGATCCGGTATATATAAACAGAGCATACCTTCACATAAGTCTGCACTGTCTTTTTCTGGCTCCCTTTACGGGACCGGACAGCGAAGATTTCGACTGGAATCTTGCGGCGGACATTCATGCGGAATCAATAATAGATTCCATGGATATATCGTGTATTTTAAGTCCGGAGTCTGACATAAAGGAAAGCATATATAAAAAACTGCGTGAAAACGGAGATATTTACAGTATAAATTCAATATACAATATTATAAAAACATGGCCCGAAACCGAAAAATATAAACTTGCGGAATATTTTTATACGGACGATCATTCGTATTGGTATAAAATAAACGACAACGGACGCAAACAATCTGATTATAACGGGGATAAGTCGCATGAAAATGAACAAAAGGAAAATCCGCAGGATAATAAAAGTGATAATAATATTAAGAATGACAAAGAAATCAGTCAAAAAGATAATAAACAAAAAGAAGGAATTAGAGGAAATCAGGAAATTGATGAATCCGAAAAATCTTATACGCATAAAGTTGCCATAAGGCGCGATAAATTAAAGAAAGAATGGTCCGATGAGGCAAAAAAGACTAACGGTTTCTTTGCTTCATCCGGAACGGGCGGCAGATTTAAGCAGTTGGCAAGATCTCTTGACAACGCCCTTCAAAAGAAAATCTCATACAGGTCATTCCTTAAAAAATTTATGAGTCTGAAAGAAGACAATAAGCCGGATTTGGACAGTTTCGATATGGGATATTATAACTATGGAATATCTCTGTATAAAAATATTGCTCTTATAGAAGAAACGGAGGTTTCGGAAGAAGAGGCTGTAGACGGACTGGTAATTGCTGTTGACACATCAGGCTCATGCAGCGGAGATCTTGTTGAAAGATTTGTAAATACAACATATGGGATTTTAAAAACCGAAAATGTCATGGGGAAAAACACCAAAATCTATATAATAGAGTGTGACAATATCATTCAAAGAGTTACGGTTGCAGATAAAAATACGGATATTGACGGAATTTTCCGTAATTTTTCACCTAAGGGATGCGGCGGAACGGATTTCAGACCGGTATTTGAATATATAAATGATTTGCTTGGGAAAAGGGAAATAAAATCTCTTAGAGGTCTTATATATTTTACCGACGGGCGCGGAGTCTATCCGAAGAAAAAACCTGCATGGAAAAGCGCATTTGTATATTCCGACAGGGAAAACGGATTTAATATTGCGGCAGATGCGGATCGGATGAATGAATATACGGCGCCTTCATGGGTAATAAAATATACGCTTAAGGATGGAATAATTAAATAATGAATATTAAGACAGCAAAAGAAGAAATAATGAATACCGTAAAGGCGTATTCTCTGACTGATGAAAACGGCAATATGCTTATTGCCCGAAATCGTCAAAGACCCATCTTGATTATGGGAGCGCCCGGATTGGGAAAGTCAGCCATAATGGAACAGATTGCCGATGAAATGGGTATAGGTCTGGTAACATATAATATGACTCATCATACAAGACAAAGTGCGCTGGGACTTCCCGTTGTATCCGAAAGGACATACGGCGGTAAAAAAGTGAAGGTCACGGAGTATACAATGAGTGAAATCATAGCTTCCGTATATGATGAAATGAACGAAAAAAACACGGACAGGGGTATACTGTTTTTAGATGAGATAAACTGTGTTTCAGAAACCATGAGCCCTATTGTATTGCAGCTGTTGCAAAATAAAATGTTCGGACGTTTAAATATTCCGGACGGTTGGGTCATTGTATGTGCGGGAAATCCGGAAGAATATAACAAGTCGGTAAAAGAATTTGACATGGTGACCTTGGACAGAGTGAGGCAGATATGGATTCAGCCGGATTATAAAATATGGAGAGAGTATGCGCTTAATAACGGAATAGACGGGTCCGTCAATTCGTATCTGAGCATAAAAAGTGATAATTTTTATAAAGCAGAACTGAATATAGACGGTATGTCATTTGTAACGGCAAGAGGTTGGGAAGATTTATCGGATTGTATTAAAGCATACACGAAATTGGGTCTGGAAATAAAAGAAGAAACCATAAGAGAATATATAACCGACGAACAGACAGCGTCCGATTTTTATAATTTTTATCTGCTCTATAAAAAATACGAAAAAGTATTTGATATGGATAAGATACTTTCAGGTGAATATATTAAAGAGGATTATGTCAATATTCCGTTTGACGGAAGGGTAAGTCTTATAGGAATTATAATTGCTCATTTAAATAAAGACTTTAAGGAATCTGAAAAAATGACAAAAGTTCAGGACGGACTTTATAAATTTATAAAAGCTTCTGCGGACGGAGTTTCTCTTTCGGATATCAGGGCGGAAGATTATTTTGAAAGGATTTCATATTCCGTTTTTAAAGATTGGTATTCAAAATCCGCGGATACGGAAGAATTAAAGGCGAAATTTTTTGAAAGAAATGAAGAAGTCGAGAACTTTAACAGTGCATTAAAAAATAAATTGGACAGACTTTACGGCTTTATTGAAGATGTATACGGAAAAGCGGAAGAACTTACATTGTTTACGACAGAGCTGGCAGCGGGAAAATCCGGAATGTTCTTTATGACGGAACATAATTATGAAAAATTTTTTGAATATAACAGAAGATTGCTGAAGTCCGACTTCACGGAGGAAATGAATTTATTAAATGAATTAACGGAAGAGTAAATGTTTGATTTGGGTCCGTGTCATAATAAAGTTCTGTTTCCTAATACGTAAAATTTTATTTACTATTATAACTAAGTGTATAAATTCATCATGATAAGGCATCGAAAGATACCCCCTGGGGGGTTAAGATATGTATACAGATTAATTAATATACAGCATATAAAGTATTGTATGTGTATGATACTTGATTTTCTGAATATAAGAGGTGTGTGTCATGTTACTTAATGAAATAGAATCATACTGGACCAACAGAGCAGAAGGATATTCCAAGCTCAACAAACAGGAACTTGCCGGAGCTCAGAGAATGCTTTGGGGCAATCTTATTGAAGCAAATATGCCGGAGCATTTAAAGAATGTTAAGGACAAAAAAGAAATTAAAGTTCTTGATATCGGTACGGGTCCGGGATTTTTCTCAATTCTTCTTACGGAAAGAGGATATAATGTAAGCGCCGTGGACTGTACCGAAGAAATGCTTAAAAAAGCAAAGAATAATGCCGGTCCTCTCGGGGATCAAATAGATTTCAGAAGAATGGACGCTCAGAACCTTGAATTTGAAAGCGAAGAGTTCGATCTCATAGTGACAAGAAATTTGACATGGGTTTTGGAAGATCCGGAGAAGGCATATAAGGAGTGGTACAGAGTTTTAAAGAACGGCGGCAAGCTCCTTAACTTTGATGCAAACTGGTATTGCCATTTAAGCGATGAGGCCAAGAAGAGAGAATACGATATTACCAGAGAAGATCTTAAAAGAAACGGGGTATATGATTATTTTCTTGACGGTGAAGGTATCGACAACGATTGGATGGAGGATATTGCAAGACAGATTCCTTTGACATATATTATCAGACCTAATTGGGATATATGTAAGTTAAAGGATATAGGTTTCAGCAAAGCGAATGCGGGAACGGAAGACGTCTATAATGTTTTAACATCAGAAGAAAGAGAGAATTATAAGAATAATCCTATGTTTATGATTAATGCCGTAAAATAATTCGTTTTGCCGTTCAATGATTGTTTTTCTTTAATTTAATCTTATTGGTACGGGATATCTTAACAGACACAAAAGAGAGCCTTAATACTTATATAGAATAAAAGCCGAATTATTGATGCATTTGCATCGATAATTCGGCTTTTTATGCTTTGACAAAATATCCGTAAAAGCATGTTATATGAATTTTATAATTACAAGCTATATTGCGGTGCCCCGAAATGTTATAATTCAAATACACCTTACTTTTTGTATTCACGGATCTTAATCTGCGGAATACGGCTGAAAAAGATTTATGAAATAGTTATTTGTCATTTCGAATATGGTACTTACGATATATAAAGGTGCAATAAGAAAGGGAGCATAGTCAAATGTCAGTAAGAGTTAACATAGAGCCTGCGGCAGTATTTAAAAAACCGCCTGTTATTCAGGAATTGTTATTGCCGGGGTGGGAATACGGAACATGGGATAAGGGATTTGCCCTTGAGCCGGGGGACATAGGCAACAATACGCTTGTTTATGAAAATGAGAAAATAGCAAGGGGAATCAATTTGGAGAGAGCCAATTACTTTGTATCTCTCACACACTCGGATCCGACTTCCAGAAAGGAAATATACGGTTTTTACGAATATCTCAGAAAGATTTGCGAAAAAATGAATGTAAAAAAGTTTTCGCATAACGGTATAAAAATGCTTTTATCCGATATTGACAATCTTGTTGATATTGACATAGATAACACAAAAAGAGCTTTAAGCGAAATGACGGATAAGATTAACAACGGGGAAGTACCGGTATATTTTATATTCGGTGTAAAGAATCCGATTGCGATAGATAAAAATGAGATGGAACAATTCGGGTCTGATATAGACGAATTTGCGGAGTATATGGATAAAATGCAACAGCATGATTATTATTATTCAGCTCCCATATCAACGGTTGAGAAAAAGATAGACCAAAAGACCAAGGGTTTTTTCGGAAAAAACAGGACAAAAGGATTGAAGCCGGATGTGAGTGTTACTCATACCGTTCCTGCCGGCCGTGATACAATTTTTCCGATAGTACCGAGAGTATTTTCAAAAAAGCCCGTAAATGTAATAAAAAGGGACGTTCTTCTTACATTTGATAAATATGACAGAGAAAGAGTGGATTATAATAAATTCGTATCTCTCATTGATAAGTCGAGAAAATACGATGCGGACTGCTGTATAATCAATCTTTCGGATGAAGAGATGAAAAATATCCTCAGAGAAATACAGTGATTATATTAAAAACCGGTTCATTGGGTTTTGATTAAGTCATATAACCGATATATAATCATAAAAATAAATACAGATATAACAGAAGATAATATAAAAAGTCATTACATGGGTATTTTGCCCGGGTAATGACTTTTTATATGTTTTAATAACAGTATGGTTATATATAGGTGGTTTAAATAATTCGTAATTTTCCGAATTATTACGGTTTAATATCATCTTCAAGCCAACATTGATCATCTCTGAGATTAACGGCAAAGAGTTTATTGTTATATTCATCATATTTCGCCTGATGGAATCTGAATAATGTGGTTCCGTCGGAAAGATTATCTATAATTTCTATTTTTCCAAGCGGATGAGACATTCCGTATCTGAAGCACTTTGCCTGCCCGTTAAGCAGAGAACGGGTCTCATTAATAATATTTACGGCCTTTTTTATAGGTACCTGGAACTGGTGCTTAACTCCCGTAACGGGACGGCACTGGAACACATAGTAAGGAACGATACCGACTGATGTGAGCTTTCTGAGAAGAGTTGAAAGCACTTCGGGATTATCATTTATTCCTTTAAGAAGAACCGTTTGATTTTTAATGACAAGTCCGGCATTTCTCAATTTATTTATTGAATCAACGGCCTCCGGTGTAAACTCATTCGGATGATTAAATTGCGTAACAACCATAATCTGTTTGCGTTCGTTGTATTTTCGAAGGATATCTACAAGTTCCTTATCCTCAGTGATTCTTTGAGGGAAAACAACAGGTGTTCTTGTTCCGAATCGTATAAAGTCAAGATTATCCAATTCCGCCAACGGCTTTAAAAACGCTTCGATAACGGAGGTTTCGTTGATAAATGCATCGCCGCCGCTTATTAAAACATTTGATATTTCTTTATGTTCCTTTATATATTCTACAATCTTAGGATATTCCTTCAGAATCTCCTCTCCCGAAAGACCTACCAGTCTTTTTCTGAAGCAGTGTCTGCAGTACATTGCGCAGATATTTGTGGACAGAATAAGAGCCGTCTGCTTGTATTTATGCTGTAATCCCTCAATAACCGTATTGGATGCCTCGCCGCTTGTATCGAGAGAACCGTCCGTGTCAAATTCATCAAGTGAAGGCAGACACATTTTTCTTATCGGATCGTTTTTGTCTTCCCAATTAATAAGCGATAAATAATAATCTGTTACCGTCATAGGATACTTTTCAAGTAAATCATGATATTGTTCGGTTTCGTTATCCGACAAATGGAGAAGTTCTGCCAGGTCTTTCGCTTCCGTAATATTTGTCTTTAGCTGTTCTTTCCAATTCATATCCCAAGTTCCTTTCGACATATTATTTATAAAGTATAACATTTTTTTGGACATAATGCTCGGTCAAGAGCAGGTGTTTACATATTATTCAAATTTTGTTTAAAGATATGCATATAAAAAGTTAAATGTGATTAACATAATGGTATTAATATAAAAACATAAAATAATATTTTACGCGAAAAACGGTATTTTATCGTACGGTTTAAAATTCTGTTAAATACGAATTAATATGTGAGAGGGGGGATGTTTATGAAGTATGCGGAATTGTATAATGCCGGAAATCGACGTAATAATTATCTTCATAAGAACAGGGGCAAAGAAACAACTTTTCAATATAAGATAGACGAAGAAGATGAGAAAATGTATAAAAACATGTTTAAAGCATATACGTCCGTAAGCGTGAACGAGTGGCTTGTATCGTATTTATTTACATTGACAATATATGCTGTCCTGTTAATTACTCTGTCGGTTATTAATATTGAAATGTATACTGCTTTATGGAATATCATACCGGCGCATATTAAAGTTATTTTTCTGTTTTCCCTTTTCTTTTTTATACATGGATTTAGAGCCAGAAATATTATCCTAAATGGAATAAAAGCAAAATATTCTCCGGAAATAGTGCATGAATTAATAAAAAAGAACATGAGAATTAAGAAAATTGTCATCGGAGGAGGCAATTTAAACTACATATGTATCGATATGTAAAAAAATATATAAAGAAAAAATAAAATCATAATAATAGTAATTATTACTATTGACGAATTTAATAATAAGAGTTATTATTACGTCATCGAACAGATACATGATAATTAATCATTACTGATAACAAAACAAAGATTTATTTTAAAATTTAGGAGGAACTTATTATGTCATTAATCAATAAAGAAGTTGCAGATTTCACAGTACAGGCTTATCAGGCAGGTGAATTTAAGGAAGTAAAGAAGGCAGACATCACAGGTAAGTGGAGCGTATTCTTCTTCTACCCTGCAGACTTCACATTCGTTTGCCCTACAGAGCTTGAAGATCTTCAGAACAGATATGCTGATTTCAAGGCAGCAGGTTGTGAAGTATACTCAGTTTCAACAGATACACACTTTGTACATAAGGCATGGGCTGATACATCAGACAGAATCAAGAAGCTTGAGTATGTAATGCTTGCAGATCCTACACATGCACTTTCAACAGATTTCGAAGTACTTATCCCTGAGTCAGGTCTTGCTGAGAGAGGATCATTTATCGTAAATCCTGAAGGAAAGATTGTTGCATACGAAGTAAATGACGGTAACGTAGGACGTAACGCAGACGAGTTATTCAGAAAGCTTCAGGCTTGCCAGTTCGTAGCAGAGCACGGTAACGAAGTTTGCCCTGCTAAGTGGACACCTGGTGCAGAGACACTTGAGCCAAGCCTTGACCTTGTAGGTAAGCTTTAATTTTGACGATACGGTCAACAGCTATTAAATGAAAGTGCTCTTTACATATTGATGCTCATATGTAAAGAGCACTTTTTTTAGAACAAAACTCTTATAAAAACAATTGATAAATAATTTATTCATAGTAAAATAGTGTCAAGTCAGTTGCTATAGACTAACTGTACTGAGATAAGAGGTGATGATTATGAATATTAACGATATTGATAAAAGTAAAATGTATGATGTGATTGTAGTGGGAGGCGGTCCTGCAGGTCTTACATCGGCAATATATCTTGCGAGAGCAAAATACCGCGTACTTGTTCTTGAAAAAGAAAATTTCGGAGGACAGATAACAATAACGGAAGAAGTTGTTAATTATCCGGGTGTCTTACAGACAAGCGGTGCTGAACTTACGGAAACAATGAGAGTTCAGGCTGAGAACTTCGGTGCTGAATTTATGTCCGCGGAAGTTAAGTCTTTGAACGTTGAAGGAGATATCAAGACGGTATCCACGTCAAGAGGAGATTTATATGCGTATGGAATTGTTTTCGCAACCGGAGCACATCCGAGAATGATAGGATTTAAAGGCGAGGCTGAATTTAAGGGAAGAGGCGTTGCATATTGTGCCACATGTGACGGTGAATTCTTTACGGGAAAAGAAGTATTTGTGGTAGGCGGCGGATTTGCAGCAGCTGAAGAAAGCGTATTCTTAACTAAATTTGCAAAACATGTAACGGTTCTTGTAAGAAAGGATGATTTTTCCTGCGCGGCGTCGGTATCGGATAAAACAAAGAATCATGAGAAAATAACGGTTATTACCAATGTAAATGTAGAAGAAGTAAGCGGCGATGATAACGGCGTAAATTACATCAGATATAAAAACTCCAAGACAGGTGAAGTTACGGAATACAAATCAGATGAGAATTTCGGTGTATTCGTATTTGCCGGATATGAGCCGGAAACAGAACTTCTTGACGGAATAGCCGAACTTGACAGGGGTTATGTTGTTACAGACAGAAATCAGAAGACGAGTGTCGACGGTCTCTATGCTGCGGGAGATGTATGTATAAAGAACCTCAGACAGGTGGTAACGGCTGTGGCGGACGGCGCAATTGCCGCAACTGAGCTGGAAAAATATGTGGCTAAGCTTCATGAAAAAACAGGATTCTCTCCTGCGGTTAAGGAAGCGAAGGAGCCTGAGAAGACTGCGGATGCAGGCAATGCTCCGGCTGCAAAGGATGCAAGCGGTTTATTTAATGACAAAATGCTTGCCCAGCTCAACGCCGTATTTGACAGAATGGAATCGAAAGTTATCCTTAAGCTCTATCTTGATAACAGCGAAAAGGCTGAAGAGTTGGAAAATTACATGAATGCAATAGGCAACTTAACGGATAAAATCGTTGTCGAGAAAACGGGAGAAACAACCGATTACATGCCTTGTGTAAAGGTTTATCGCGAAAACGGACAGTATACGGGGCTTGCGTTCCACGGAGTTCCGGGAGGACATGAATTTACATCATTTATCTTAGGATTATACAATGCGTCAGGTTCAGGCCAGAGCATCGACGATTCGGTAAAGACAAGAATAGAAAATGTTAAAGAACCTATAGACATGAAGGTACTTGTTTCACTTTCATGTACAATGTGTCCGGATCTTGTTGTTGCGGCTCAGAAAATGGCAACATTAAATGACAATATTACAACGGAAGTATTTGATGTTATGAACTATGAGGAATTGAAGAACAAATACAATGTTCAAAGTGTTCCTTGCCTTGTAATAAATGACAGCGAAATTTCATTCGGAAAGAAGAATATAGAGCAGCTTGTTGACCTGCTTGCGGAAAAGACAGGTTCAATCTGATATATTAAAAAGAGACGTATACCGCGAAGCGTGCAGCATATCATTATGATATGGGGCACAATGCGGAAAGCGTCTCTTTTTGTGTTTATGTATTTTAATATGCATGCGGTTAACTGCATATAAAACGAAATAACCTGTATTCAATGACAAATATATATTTAAGTAATATAATACAAATAATTATTATTGCGCATTGCACTTAATTCGGCGTTTTGTCATATATAATGCGTATCTGATTAACGGTTTTAAAGAGGTTACAATGAGAGTAGGATTCTTTGATTCGGGGCTTGGCGGATTATCTGTATTAAATCACGCGCTTAAACTTCTCCCGAAGGAAAATTTTTTATATTATGCCGATGTAAAGAATGTTCCATACGGAAATAAGAGCAGAGAAGACATTTTAAAATATTCGGAAGAGGCAATTGATTTCCTGGTTGGGCATGGATCTAAAGCCGTGGTAATAGCCTGTAATACCGCAACAAGCGCGGGAGCGGAGGTTATAAGGCGGAAATATCCCGATATTCCGATAATAGGGATAGAACCTGCGGTTAAGCCTGCAATATTAAAATATAAAACGGATAAAAGAATTCTTCTTCTGGCAACCAATGCAACAATTGAGGGTGAAAAGCTTGAAACTCTTATTAACAAATATGACACGGAGCACAGAATAGATAAAAAAGGTCTGAAAAATCTTGCCCAATATGCCGAAGACGGTATATTTGATAAGAAAATAATACTTCCGTATCTTAAAGAGGAGCTTAAGGGGTATACATTGGATCAATACGGAATATTGATACTGGGATGTACCCATTACATTTTCTTTAAGGACAGTTTCAGGGAACTTATAGACGGAGTACAAATTATAGACGGAGGCAGGGGAACCGCCATGCAGCTTAAGCGACGTCTTGAACAAAACGGACTTCTTGCAACAGATGCCGACAAAACGGACGGAGAGCCGAGAGTAATATACTTTGAATCGGGAGTACGGGTTACGGACAGAAAAAAACTTGAGACTATTGAGATGCTTAATGACAGATTTATGAATATGGAGATGTTATAAACAGTTGATATAACGGAGAAATAATGAAAGTACGACAGCCTTATTACTATAAACAATTCAAATGTACAATGAGCAAATGCAAAGATAACTGCTGCAGGGCCTCATGGGATATAGAAGTGGATGAAGATGCCGTAAATTATTACAAAGCATCCATATATGAAGATAAGTTGATGAATTCAATAGAGGATACGGAAGGTTATGATTGCTTCAAAAAGAAAAACGGAGCATGTGTCTGGTTGGAAAAAAACGGTCTGTGCGGAATGTACGGGCGTTTCGGAGAAGAATATCTTGCAAATGTATGCGTACAGTTTCCGAGATTTACCGAATATTTCGGAGATTTTAAGGAAACGGGTATAGGTTGTGCATGCGAAGAAGCCGTAAGAATTATTTTAGAATCGGATATTAATTTCAAAACAGAGGAAATTGAAGAAGCGTATGACGTTTCGGATGAAAATTGTGCTGAAAAAATAAACGAAAAACTAAAAGATTTTGTATTCACGTTGAGAGAAGAATTGTTTAAGATATTTGCCGACGGAAAAATGTCTTCCGGCAGAAAACTTACAATATATTTAAATGTATGCTCTGAATTGCAGGACGTTATTAATTCGGAAGAGTTTCTGAAAGAAGACGTGGATTATAAGAATAGGATTTATGACACGATTGAAAGAGTAACTTTCGACGTTTTGCACAAAGCCTCATATAAGGATGACATAAGTGCCGAGACAGAGGAAATACTTACGGCGTTTTTTGAAGTACCGGATATGGAAGAAGAGTATGAAAAAGCACATACAAAGCTTGAAAAGCTTATTTCAAAGAAATATCACGGAAAAAAGATAATAAAAGCATTTAAAGAGAGCCGAAACGTTATTGAAAAGCAGAAACGTGCGGATGATTACGATAAGTTTATCATATATCTGATTTACAGATATTTCGGAAAGGCTGTCTTTGACGGAGACATTTTACTTAAGGCAAAATTTGCCGTGGCGATGTATATATGTCTCAGGTTATTCGATATATATTATCTTGAGATAAACAATAATGTCATGACATTGGAAGACAGAATAGAACAAATTAAAATGATTTCAAGGCAGTTTGAATATTCTGAAGACAACATGGAGCAGCTTACGGAGGACTTTTTGTTTGAAGAGGGATTTTCGAGGTCTGCATTCAGAAAAATATTGGCTGTATTTTATTAGGAGGTTACCATGGCTGCTGGAATAGCTGACAGTACGGATATTAATATAAATGAGATTAAATCGGAGACGGAACAGTCTGTAAGAGAACTTATTGATGCGGCAAAACTCGAAGGGGAAGATATTCTTGTTGTCGGATGTTCATCAAGTGAAATTGCGGCGCATATGATAGGCACATACTCAAGTGAGGAAATAGGAAAAGCTGTATTTTCGGCGATAAAAAATGTATGTGACGAAAAGGGCATTTATCTTGCGGCTCAATGCTGTGAGCATCTTAACAGAGCTCTTATTGTTGAGAAAAAATGTGCTTTGAAGTACGGATTAACAAGAGTTAATGTTGTTCCGGTACTTAAGGCGGGAGGTTCTTTCGGTACGGCGGCATACAACGGATTTGAAGAGGCGTATGCCGTTGAATCTCTTGAAAAAAAGGCCGGAGCGGGAATAGACATAGGAGATACATTTATCGGAATGCATATGAGAGATGTGGTGGTTCCCGTAAGAGTACATACGGACAGAATCGGAAATGCACATGTGACATTTGCCAGAACGAGAGCTAAGTTTGTCGGAGGCGACAGAGCTGTATATAACGAAGAATTAAAATAATATGATACCGCGTCAAAAGTTCGCCGCAGTGCATGGCTTCATGGGACATGCGGCAGGACTTATAGACAGTTAATCATAATATAACTTTAGGAGCGATAATGATAACTTCAACATCAAATGAAAGAATTAAGTGGGTAAGCAGGCTGCAGACCCTAAGGAAAGAAAGAGATATTCAGGAAGTTTTTGTTACCGAAGGCATGCGAATGCTCAGAGAAGTACCTAAAGACAGGCTTTTAAGCTGTTTTTGCACGGAGAGTTTTTTGAGACGTTACCCGTGGATAGAGGATACCGCCAACCGGCTTGAACACGGATTGGAGCTGGTAAGCGATAAAGTGTTTGATAAAATTTCGGATACAAAGACACCTCAGGGAGTTCTGGCGGTAGTTAAGCGTGAACATTTTGTGTTGGATAATTATATAAATGATAAATCGTTTTTTGTTATTTTAGAGAATATTCAGGATCCGGGAAATTTGGGTACTATTGTGAGAATGAGTGAAGCAGCGGGCGTTGATGCGGTAATTACGGGAAGCGGAACCGTTGATGTCTATAATCCGAAGACAATACGTTCAAGTATGGGTTCCATATACAGAATGCCTGTTATCTATTCCGAAGACTTGCTAAGTACGGTTGAAAAGCTTAAAAATAAGTCGATAAATATTTTTGCCGCCACTCTTGATGATTCGACGAAATATTATTCATGCGATTATAAAAAACCGACGGCATTTGTGATAGGAAATGAAGGAAACGGCCTTACAGATGAAATGATTGCTTTATCGGACTTTAATATAAATATCCCGATGTCGGGAGAAGTGGAAAGTCTTAATGCCGCCGTGGCTACTTCCATACTTTGTTTTGAAGCCGCAAGACAGAGAGGAAAGTGATGCAATTATCGTTTGATTAAAATTTCATTATAATTCGGGGGTGGATATGGACTATACGTTAGATGATTTTTTCAGAGAATATCCGAAAATTGCAATAGCGTTTTCAGGGGGAACGGATTCCTCATATCTGTTGTATGAAGCTATGGCACACGGAGCGGATGTAAAAGCATATTTTGTAAAGGGGGCATTTCAGCCGGTTTTTGAACTTGAAGATGCATTGAAGCTTGCCGATAAGCTGGGAGCCGATATGGAAATAATCAACAATGATATTTTCTCTGATGAAAAGGTTATATCAAATGACGAACTTCGTTGTTATTATTGCAAAAATGCAGTATTCGGAAAGCTGAAAGAGATATCTGAGAGAGACGGATATGAGTATCTGTCGGACGGAACCAATGCGTCGGATGACCCGAGTGACAGACCGGGAATGAAAGCTCTGGAGGAGTTAAAGATACTTTCTCCTCTTAGAATGTGCGGTCTGACCAAGACGGAAATAAGAAAGAGATCCAAAGACGCGGGTTTATTTACCTGGAATAAGCCGTCATATGCATGTCTTGCAACAAGAGTTCCCGTAGGAAGGTCCATTACAAAAGAAATATTAGAGAATACGGAGAAAGCCGAAGGCTTTCTTTTTTCTCTGGGTTTTACCGATTTCAGGGTAAGGTATGCTGACGGAACGGCTAAAATACAGGTTCCGTCGGAACAAATGGAACGTATTCTAAAGCACAGACACACCATAATTATGGAATTTAAAAAATTTTATAAAGATGTCGTCCTTGATTTGAAATCAAGAGATGAATAAGTTTATGGTTTCGAAGGGCAATTTTCTTATGAGACAGAGTAAAGATTATGAACAGTGACATAAAAAATATTTTAGAACAAGTGAAGTCGGGGCAAATACCTGTGGAAGAGGCCGCTCTGCAGATAAAAAGAGAGCCGTTTGCGGATATAGGATATGCTAAACCGGATTTGCACAGAAGAGTACGTCAGGGAGCATCGGAAGTCATATACGGCGAAGGTAAGACCGCGGAGCAGATAATCGGAATTGCGGATGTATTAAAAAAACAAACGGAAAATGCAATTCTTATTACGAGACTTTCAAAAGATAAGGCGGACTCAATACGCAAAGTCCGTGACATGGATTACAGACCGGAAGCAAGAATTGGAATAATCGGAAAGATACCTGAGCCTGACGTAACGGGAAATATCCTTATTGCGACGGGAGGGACAAGTGATATTCCGGTTGCGGAAGAAGCAGCCGTTACTGCCGAAGTTTACGGAAATATTGTTACAAGATTATACGATGTGGGAGTCGCGGGAATACACAGAACACTTTCACATATAGATGAAATAATGAAAGCGAGTGTAATCATTGTTGTAGCAGGCATGGAGGGAGCTCTTGCAAGCGTAATGGGTGGTCTTGCCGACTGCCCGGTAATCGCCGTGCCTACGAGCGTGGGATACGGAGCTTCATTCGGAGGACTTGCGGCTCTTCTTTCGATGCTTAATTCATGTGCCGACGGAATTGCCGTGGTAAATATAGATAACGGATTCGGTGCAGGAACCATGGCAAGCAGAATAAATCATATGGGGTAATATAAATGAGGACATTGTATATAGACGCGTCAATGGGAGCCGCCGGAGACATGATAACAGCGGCATTGTTGGAACTTATGCCAAATGAAAAAAGTACACTGAACAGGCTTAACAGAATCGGAGTGCCGAATGTTGAATATCGTTTAAGTAAGGTTAATAAAGCCGGAATTACGGGAACAAATGTGGAGGTTCTCATAAACGGTGTGACGGAAAACGACAATACGGATGATAAAACTGAGGCCGACAGGCACACACATCATACTCTTGAAGATATAAAAAATATTATAGATACTTTAAATCTGCCGAAAAAAGCAAAGGAAGATACGAAGGCCATATACGGACTCATAGCCGATTCTGAAGGTAAAATACACGGAAAACCCGCGGGGGAGGTGCATTTTCACGAAATCGGTGAATATGATGCAATAGCCGATATTGCAGCGGTAAGTTTTCTGATAAATGAATTAAAGGTAAAAAACATAATTACTTCTGCGGTCAATGTCGGATGCGGTACAGTGAGAAGCGCTCACGGAGTTATGGCTGTTCCAGCTCCGGCTGCCATTGATCTGTTGACGGGAGTTCCCATATATTCGGACGGAACAGAGGGTGAATTATGTACTCCCACGGGAGCGGCAATAATAAAATATTATGCCAACGCATACGGAAACATGCCTCCAATGGACGTAACAAAAGTGGGATACGGTGCAGGTAAAAAGGATTATGCAAGAGCCAATATTTTAAGAATTTCACTTGGTAATATGATAGATATTTCCGGTTTTGCCGAGCATGGCAGGGATTCCGTGCATACGGAAAGTATCGGATCGGATAACGGAGATGTACTGGGCACAATACTCAGTCAGAAGAAAAAACTCATAAATACAAAAATTTATGACATTGCAAAAGAGTCCGCCAACTCATTTTACGAAAACGGCATTACCGACAGGGTTATCGAATTGAGATGCAATATAGACGATCAGTCGCCGGAACAAATATCATATGCGAGTGAGGTTTTGTTGGGTAACGGTGCTCTTGATGTATATTCAACGCCGGTTGTGATGAAAAAAGGGCGTCTCGGTACACTTTTTACCGTCATATGTAAGGAAGAAAACAGAGAAAAGATAATAAAACTTATTTTTAAACATACCACAACCATAGGAATCCGTGAAACTTTATGTCACAGATATATTCTTGACAGAAAAGAAGACTCTTTAACAACGGATTACGGTATGGTAAGGGTGAAAACCGGATTTGGCTACGGAACCGTAAGACATAAATATGAATATAATGACTTAAAATTTATTGCCAAAAAGACGGGGCTCAGTATTCAGGAATTAATTGAAAAGCTGGATTCATGATTATAATTTTATATTAAAACCGTATTAATGATTATATATTAAAAGGCTGTATTATATTCGGTTAAATCCGTATATGTTTCATAATATATACGGATCCGACCGAATATAATACAGCTTTATTTTTATGTACACCAATATGCGGCAAATACATTACAATAAAGATACAAAACTTATTGAAGAAATTTAGTAATATTACTTTAATTATAAATAAAATGTGAAAAAAATTTTATCCGTAACCATAGGGGGGGGATAATTAAAAACCATAATGTATATATTATATACAAAGAATAAAATCGAAAGAAGAGGTATGTGTTGTGACAAAGTATGTAATAAAAAGACTGTTACAGCTTATTCCCATCGTTTTGGGAATAACGTTTCTGTCTTTTGCCATGATGCAGGTGGCAGGAAGTGACTTTGTTGAACAGGCGGCCAACAATACGGGAATAATTGCTTCCGACGAGGCTATGCAAAGGGCGAGGGAGGCGCTTGGACTCGATAAACCTTTTATAATTCAATATTTCACTTGGTTGGGCGGTTTGTTGCAGGGAGACATGGGAATAAGTTATGTCTCGGGCAAAGATGTTTTCGGCACTTTTATCTCAAAACTCCCGGCAACGCTTCTTCTTACTCTGACTTCGGTTATTGCAACCATGGCAATTTCAATTCCGCTCGGAATACTTGCGGCTGTAAAACAAAATAAAATAACGGACTATATTATAAGAATAGCATCTCTCATAGGCAATTCTTTGCCTAATTTTGTGGTTGCGATTCTTTTAATGTACTTCTTATCCATAAAATTGGGATGGTTTCCCATACTTTCTAAGGGTACATCTTTATACAGCGCAATTCTTCCGACTCTTACCCTTGCCATATCCATGGGCGCCAAGTATTTAAGACAGGTAAGGGCTACCGTCCTGGAGGAATTGAACAAAGATTATGTTACGGGTGCAAAAGCAAGAGGCGTAAGAGGCAAAGTCATTCTCTGGGGAAGCGTGCTTAAGGCGTCGATGCTTACCATAGTAACATTGCTTGCAATATCCATAGGTTCACTTCTGGGAGGAACAACAATAGTCGAAAGTATTTTCGGGTGGGACGGAGTCGGAAAGCTTGCGGTCGATTCGATTACCATGAGAGATTATCCCATGATTCAGGCATATGTTGTTTGGATGGCAATCATTTATGTGATTGTAAACTTAATAACCGATTTGCTTTATAATTACCTGGATCCGAGGGTGCGTCTTGGGATAGGAGGTGTATGTGATGAATAATACACCGACCGTCCGTATACAAAAAATCAGAAAGAATCGAACCAGGACAATGCTTATTGTGTTCGGCATTCTGGCGGCGGCATTATTGGTATGTTCCGTTATTGCTCCGCTGTTATGCCCATATGATCCGTATGCGCAGGATTTGAGCAAATCTTTGCAGCCGCCGTCGGCGGAACACTGGCTCGGCACGGACAGATACGGAAGAGATTTACTTTCAAGAATAATCATAGGAAGTCAGACGAGTATATATTCTACACTGCTCCTTGTGGCGGTTATGACGGTAGTCGGAACTGTGCTTGGAGTGATTGCAGGTTTGTACGGCGGAATTATTGATACGATTATAATGCGTATATCCGACATATTTCTTGCCTTTCCGGGGCTTGTTTTTGCTCTTGCGGTAGCCGGGGCTCTCGGCGGAGGCGTGCAAAATGCAATTATAGCTCTTGCGGCCGTGGGATGGCCTAAGTTTGCAAGACTTGCAAGAAGCCAAACGCTTGCCCAAAAGAAACAACAATATATGGATGCGGCTAAAATATCCGGTGACGGTATGTTTCATATTATAATATGGCATTTAATGCCTAATATAATAGGGCCGATTATAGTCACCGCCGTACTGGATATCGGAACTTCTATGATGGAGATTGCCGGACTTTCATATCTCGGACTGGGAGCCATGCCTCCGGTAGCCGAGTGGGGAAGCATGATGAGCGGGGCAAGAGAATTTATTCAAACCGCTCCGTGGGTTGCTTTCGGACCGGGAATAGCAATATTCATATCGGTCGTTATATTTAATATGCTTGGAGATACGGTAAGGGATTACTTTGATCCAAGACAGAGAACTAAGTAATAAGCATACGAATTAAGTTATATACAAGGTTCGGTTATGTTTATATTATTGACAGTTTGTTTGGAGGAATATTAATGAAACTTAAATCAAAAATGCTTACGGTGGGATTGATTGCATCGGCGGTAGTTCCGCTTGCCGCATGCGGAAACGGTTCAGGTCAGGGTAATTCAACGGCTGAGAAAACATTTGTATACGGAACCACGGGATACGGAAAAGACATGCTCAATGTGGGAACCAACCCTCATGACGGATATACGGGATGGAGTACGTTAAGATACGGTATCGGAGAAACTCTTTTTAAGTATGACGATTCAATGCAGATTCAGCCATGGCTTGCAAAATCATATGAGTTTATCGACAACACTCATGTTAAAATCCAGCTTCGTGATGACGTAACATTTTCAAGCGGAAGAAAAATGGACGCCACTGCGGTTAAGCAATGCCTTGACGACTTAATAAAGGTCAATGACAGAGCGCCTTCCGATTTAAAGATTGCCAATATTACGACAGACGGAGACTATACTGTCATAATAGAGACAAGCGAGCCTACACCTGCCATTATCAATTTCTTAAGCGATCCTTACGGATGTATTATAGATATGAATGTTCCTGAAAAGGATATGATAGTTGCCGGTACAGGTCCGTTTATCGCAACAAGCGTATCGGATACACAGATCGATCTTGTGAAGAATCCTAATTACTGGGGCGGAGATGTTAAGCTTGATAAGTTAACCGTTAAGGGAATTGTGGACGGAACGACTCTCACAAATGCACTTCAGAACGGAGAAATCGACGCAACATACGGTCTTCCTTATGCGAGCTACTCACTTTTTGAAAACAACTCTGATTATAAGATAAGTTATGCGGAAACAAGCCGTCAGTTCTTTGGTAAATTTAACTATAATACTGCCGCTCTTAAGGATCAGAACGTAAGAAAAGCAATCTCCATGGGAATTGATAAAGAGGGATTTGTTAATACACTCCTTAACGGACACGGCGCCGTATCCAAGGGACCTTTCCCGGCAGCGTTATCCTTTGGCGATAATACCGTAAATACGGTTTCATATGATCCGGAGGGAGCAAAAGCACTCCTGGAACAGTCAGGATGGGTTGACACAGACGGCGACGGAATAAGAGAAAAGGACGGACAAAAACTTTCACTCAGATGGGTAACATATCCGGGCAGACAGGAATTGCCTCTTCTCGCAGAATCGGCACAGGCGTCTCTTAAAAATATAGGTGTGGATATTCAGGTTAACTCAACACAG
Source organism: Lachnospiraceae bacterium (assembly GCA_022769005.1). Taxonomy (GTDB): domain Bacteria; phylum Bacillota; class Clostridia; order Lachnospirales; family Lachnospiraceae; genus UBA4285. Next base: position 3,465 of record JALEKK010000024.1, on the reverse strand, counting down.
GATCACAAATCATTGTGGAAGAGCGGACAGTATGATATATATGTAAGCGCAATGGTAACAGCTCCTACGGGAGATCCTGAGTATTTCTTCAACACGCATGCGGTTACGGGTGCGCCTTCAAACTATGAGGGATACAGCAATGCCAAGCTTGACGAATTGGCAAAGACTCTTCATAGCACATTTGATACAGCCGAAAGAGGAAAGATTGCTACACAGATGTCACAGATAATACTCGACGACAACGCATACTTCTTTGCTTCTCACTTAAAGATGGGTATTGTAACTAAATCAGGAGTAACAGGTCTCGAACCTCATCCATGCGATTACTATGAAGTAACTGCCGATCTTGATAAAAACTGATAACAGTATAATTATAAAAATATAAACACAGGAAAGCCACGGTGACGGTTATTTCGCTATGTACACATGGCTTTCCTTTTTATAACCATGTACATATGTCATAAGTAACACATACATGAAACCTGCCGACAAATTGCTTTTATAATATGATATTTAAGCATAATCAAAGAGCCGTTACCGGTGATATATGTACATGGTTATGAAATAACTAACAAATACGGAGCAGTATTATGACCAATTATTCAGAAAATAAACCCATACTGAAATATGAACATGTGGATATCTCATATAGGGGTAAAAAGGCGGTAAGAGATGTGAGCTTCACTCTCCGAGAGAGAGAAATAATGGGGCTTGTGGGTGAATCCGGAAGCGGTAAGTCCACTATTATAAAAGCGGCCATGAATTTGTTGGGAGAGGACGGTTTGGTTACCAAAGGCGACATATGGTACGGGAATTACGACCTTCCGGATTTGAAAGGCGAAGAATTAAGGAAAATATGCGGACCGGAACTGGCAATGATATTTCAGAATGTAGGACTTTCAATGTGTCCGATCAGAAAAATCGGCAGTCAGATTTACGAAAGCATAAATGAGCATTTCAGGATTTCAAAAGAAGAATTCAGGACAAGAGTCGGCGAAATAATGAATATTATCGGTCTTACGGATTATGACAGAATTCTCGACAGTTATCCTTTTCAATTATCAGGCGGTATGAACCAAAGGGTAGGTATTTGTATGGCGATGCTTATGAATCCGAAGGTTCTGTTGGCGGATGAGCCTACATCCGCACTTGACGTTACGACACAGAAAAAAGTAGTGGAAGAAATGTTGAAAATGCGGGATAAATACGGGACATCCATGATAGTTGTCACGCATAATATAGGATTGGTTGAAAAAATGTGTGATACGGTGGTTGTCCTTAAGGACGGTGAAATCAGAGAGTTCGGCGATGCAAAAGAAGTAATCAATAATCCGCGGGATGAATATACCAAACTTCTTATGAATTCTGTGATTAAAATAAAAAAAGCCCGGTAAAGAGACAGACGTAAATAATTTACGGATATATCCGTATGCATATAATAAGCGGACAGGGAACTTGTTATATGGATATGTGTCAGTGCGATATATTATTGATATCCGACATTTGATATTCTTAGACAGTGGCATATGCCTGTTAAAACTAAAATTAAGGAAGATAATATATGGAACATATATTAGAAGTAAACAAATTAACAAAGATTTTTAAAAAGAAGGGAATGGAATTCGTCGCGGTTGACAACATCTCATTTGTTCTAAATAAAGGCGAAAGCCTCGGAATAGTGGGAGAATCGGGAAGCGGAAAAACGACACTCGTAAGAATGATCACAAGACTTCTTCCTTCGACATACGGGGAAATAATACTTAACGGAGAGGATATTACTAACATCAGAGGCAAAAAATTAAGAAAGGCGTATGCAAATATGCAAATGGTATTTCAATCACCTTATGACTCGTTTGACGGACGTCATAAATTGGGAAGAAGTATCATAGAGCCTATGATTAATAACGGATACACAAAGGCAGACGCCTTAAGAAGAGCAGAAGAACTTTTTGAAAGGTGCAGTTTATCAAAGGAACTTCTCGATAAGTTTCCCCATGAGGTTTCGGGAGGTCAATGCCAGAGAGCGGGTATCGCCAGGGCGGTCTCAATTTGTCCGAAGCTTCTTATATGTGATGAGTGTACATCCGCTCTTGATGTTACAATACAGAGAGAAATAATTGATTTACTTAATGAATTCAGAGAAGAAATGGATATGTCATATTTATTCATATCGCACGATTTGGGAGTAGTTCAAAGCTTTTGTGACAGAGCAATCGTAATGCATAACGGTAAAGCCGTGGAAGAGGGGGATGTTGATGATATAATTAACAACCCTCGGAATGAGTATACAAAAAACCTGGTTGATTCAGTCATATAATATATACAGTATAATTTATTTTAAACTAAATTTAGTTAAAATAAATTTAGTTTAAACTAATTTAGTTTTTATCCCCGTATACGGGTTAAAAAAATAATGGTATTAACTATAATGATAATTGTTCATACCTTTTTTCAATATATCTGAATTCCCGTTGTCCGGATACTACCATAACAGTGTCGGGATAACGGGGATTTTTGCATATGTTGACGTTGATTTATCCGTTGATTAAAACGGATAAAGAGTTATTATATGTAATAAATGCCGTGATGTGTCGATATACGAACAGTCTGATAAACGCCGTTGCGGTAAGTAATATTAACAGTCATGTTTTAAAATTTAATCGGAGGAAGTTATGGACAAAAGGATATCGGAAATAACAATGAAAATGATAAATTATGATAAAGGCGATGCCGCGAGAATACAGCATTTTATTAAAGTGCATAATTTTGCCAGAGTTATAGGTGAAACAGAGGGGTTGGATGAGGAAACGCAGTTTATATTGGAAGCGGCAGCGGTACTCCATGATATAGGAATACATAAGAGTGAAGAAAAATATAATTCCTGCGACGGAAAGTATCAGGAGATTGAAGGTCCGTCGGAGGCGGAAAAACTGTTGAAAGATATCAAAGGTATATCAAAGAAGGAAGAAGAAAGAATATGCTATCTTATTGCACATCATCATACATACACGGAAATATCCGGAATGGACTATCAGATATTGGTTGAGGCTGATTTTCTTGTTAACCTTTTTGAGGATCCCGATTTATCCGATAAAGCGGAAAATATAAAAGAAAACATATTTAAAACCGAAAGTGGTATAAAAATATTAGATGATATGTTTTTGGAAAAATATGACACAAATTATAATTAATAAATGCATTGTATTAAATTTATTATACAATAATGCGGATATGCAATAATTTATCAGTTAATTATACGCCGGTTTTAAAATATCTCGTTTAACATGAGCGATTGAAATGCCGTAAAGCCGCTTTCTGCGCAGGTTTCCGCGGCTTCTTGAAAAACAAAAAATAAATTTAAATATTTTTCAAAAAAAGTGTTGACATTATATTGGGGTATTGATATTATATACAAGTCGCCGCGACAAGCGGCAACAAACAAACACGACGGAAACGGCACAACAG
>JALEKK010000015.1 GCA_022769005.1 Lachnospiraceae bacterium | reverse complement strand
AAAATAAAATTTCTGGCATGGGTTTCCGTTGTTGCTCCAAAGATCAACATTTGCATTGTTCTGCTGACTTGCTCCGGAAATATCAACAAATCCGTCTTTTCTTGCAACGGTCTCTATGTTGTAATAATCTCCCGCATTCAGGTCGTTTACTGCCCTGAATCCGTCTTCTTCCAATTTCATAAGAGAAGCGTCACTCGGAGCCGTTACAGTGATGGTTGTCGGATTACTCTCGGTTACATCACTCGTACCCTTATATCTTATATAAACTGTATGTGAACTTCCTTTTTGAACATTGTAAAAGGTGTTGCTGTCCTGCCATGTACCGTTATCAAGCTTATATTCACATCCTGATTTAACAGGAGCATTATATGTAAACGAACCGTTATTATCAGGCGAAAAACTTCCCTTTTCATATGAAGCAAATCTCGGTGCGCTTGTACTTGTTTTCTTGGTAATTACAAAATCGGCTCTTCCCGTGCCTCTGTTATACTTTTCTCCCGCTTTAGGTGATATGACTATAGTATAATCTCCGGCATGAATAAGCCCGTCGGGAGAAACCGTCTCACCTTTATAATTCAAATATGTAACAGTATAATCTGATGGATTTACCACATTACCGTTATAAGTAACCGTTATTGTAGGAACTGCCCGATAGCCCGTATATGTTGTTGACACAGGATATACCTGTATTCCGGCTTTACTGAAATCAATAATGTCGGTTGCAGTCCATGTTCCCGTATATGTAATTGTAGTATCGCTTACATTTTCAGTCCATCCGCTGAATCTGTATACTTTATCGTCAACCACTGTTTCATATGATGAAGTGTACTTTGTATCCTTACCGCCCACAGCACCATCATAATCCTCATATGTTTTTCCGCTTTCCGGAATTTCTTCCGTAACGGGAGCATTTTCCCATTCATAATTTACGGTATACCAATTAACTTTCGGCTCTTCCGGTTTCGGATCCGGAGCGTTATTTTTGTATATCGATTCTCTGAAATCATTTGTTTCCAATAAATAGTCTTGGAAAATCAACATTTTCGCATTACGAACGGAATGTATTCTTGAAGAATAAGTTCCCTTATTTACTTCCTGTTTCATGGCTGCCAAATCATCCTGTAACGCTTCGGCTATATCCCTTCTTATGGCATCATAATCATTATAGTGTGCCGTCTTTTTCAGATTAACCAGATTAGATGCACTTTCTTTGTATATTTTTTTCTTAAATGATGCATAATCACTTCCCACGATATTTTGAACGGCATCCGCATCCGTTGCATATTTATCGGAAATCCAAGGTATAAATCCCTCATTCCATCCGACTTCGCCCATGAGTTCCCATGCGTATCTTCTGAATAAAAACTCACTTGTAAAACCGTTATTGTTTACCGCGGCTCCGTATATACCTTCAAACATCGGAACGACATAATATTCTCCGTTGTACCCGTTGCTGAGAGTTCCTATCGTGGAATTACCCGACGGAACAAGTCTTCCCGAAACTATGTTGTTATCTACCAAATCTTCAACGGTATGAAGACGGGACGCTTCCTCCGCTGTTATGTTGGAAAATGTTACCTTATCACCGTCTAATGAAATCCTGTTAAATAATACGGCTTTATCTGCATCCGTAAGCTTTAATATCTCCTGTGCTTCAATAACGTCAAGAGCATTTACAACGTTCATAAGGCCCTTCATATACTCGCTGACATCGCCTGATGATTGAAAACGTTCAGGAGATTTATTCTGTATGCGGTCATCTCCGAGTTCATATGCGGTATTTAAACTGAATACAGGTCCGTAAGGCTCATTCGGAGTTTGAGTATTGTTGATGCTTTCAAACAATCCTCTGGCATATGTTTCGCTTCCTGAACCTGCGCGTCGTCCCGCACCGATCCATACGGATTTATCAAATACATGTGTAAGTTCATGCGTATATACACTTACGCCGTCATCATTTAAAACTTCATCTATAAAATATCTTATAATTGAACCGTTACTGTTTTTTGAAGCCTGAGCTCCAACCCTGCTGTAAGCCGAATATAAATATCCGGGAGAAATCAACTCCGCAACCCCGGAATCTGTTCCCTGACCGTATTCAGGCGACCATGTCTGCTGCTTTGACTGACCGGGCTTCGTTTTCGATGCCAATGTGTCAATAACGAGAACATCCGGATATGAATCCACACTGTCTCCTCTTCCGCTTATTCTCTTTAACGCATTTAAGAATGCCTGCTGTTCCGTTACGGTCTTATCCGCCAATGATTTAACGGTATTGACATCGCCGTATGTGGAAGTTAATCCGACGGTAGTTGTATTATCGGTGCTCATAACGTAAATACTGCTTTCGGAAAGTGTTAAGAGAGGGAGAAGTAATGCGCTTATACTTTCGCTCTTCTTACTTTTTTCGAATATATCGCCGGTATTTCCGCTCTCGCTGAATATAGCTTTACTTCTTTTAATTAAAAATTCCTTCCCGGATGAACATCCGTCAAGTTCGGCCATTTTTTCGATAAAGTCAGGCAATGTTGAAAATCCCGTAATTTTTCCTATTATACTTTTATAAACCTCAGATGTCTTATATCCGAGAAGATTGACGCTTGAATAATTGCCGACATCAATCAATAACTTTAATGCATCGCCGTTTTGTCCGTTGATTTCTTTCATGTTAAACAACAACATATCAAATGCCGTTGAATTGCCTACAGGGAAGTTATAATAACGATACAAATATGTCAGGCCTCTTATGATTTGTTTTTTGTTGGAAATAATATATGACGATGAATATTTGTCAGGCGAGTTCTGTATTACCTTTGGCATAATGTTGTCAAGGTTTTCCCTTATTGCATTAAACGAACCCGTCAAATTATAAGTTTGAGTATACTTTTCCCTTATTTGTTCATCCGTCATTGTTCTTTTATCCGTACTTTTTACATAAGGGGATATTAAATCATACTCATCCGTTACTGACATTAATTCAGACTTGACGGATTCATATAATGCTCTTGATTCGTCTATTGTTTTATAATGATTAACGATTTCCGCTTCTTTTTCGGAATAATCGTCAACAATATTGTCCGATACGTAATTTATATTTTTTTCATATACCTTATCATCCGCAAATACGCTTGTTCCCGTACTTCCGATTATTGCCGCGGCGCCCAAAGCTCCCAATGTTAAACTTATTCGCTTTTTCTTCATGTATACTCCTTTAGCGGTTAATCCTAATAAATTTATATCTTTTATACTAACATCAAAAAAATAATAAAAAAACTAATTATCTAAATTATAATAATCTAAATAATTAGTTTTTTTATTTTAATTGCTTATCTTAACTTACTAAAAAAGCCGTATTATATCTTTCACCAGGACAATAACCGTAAGAAGCATGAGGAATATAAATCCTATAAAGTTGATTATACCTTCTTTTTCTTTCGGAACCGGACGACCTGTAACCGCCTCTACTGCATAAAGAATCAATCTTCCCCCGTCAAGCCCCGGTATCGGCAGTAAGTTCATTACACCGAGGTTTGCCGAGAGCATGATTCCGATATAAATCAGGTTCATCAAAACAAAGAATGCACCGTCGCTGCTGCTTGCATCAATTACATTACTTATGGCGCTAACCGTTCCCACCGGACCTGACAAATTACTGAGTGATAATCTTCCGGTTACCATCCTTCCCAGCAGGTCAATAATAGTCGTTATCCAATACCAGACTTCTCTTAATCCGTATAAAATTGTTTCCCAAGGGCTGACTTTTACACGTTCACCGCTTGTTGAAAATCCCATATCATATGATACGGTATCTGTTTTACCGGGAGTAACCGATATATCTGATATGTTCCCACCGCGTTCAACTTTGAATGTAAGCTCTTTCCCTTCGGAAGATTTGATTTTTTCTATCACCTCTTTTGATGATGATACATTTTCACCGTTTATCATGATAATTTTATCATTTACTTTCAATTTGGCTTTTTGAGCCGGAGAGTCATCCTCTATTCCCGATATGGTAGCGTCATCACCGAGAGCTGCTCCTATCTTATAAAGATTTTCTCTTTTTTCAATCGGATTAACATCAGCCGTGTATGTAACTCCGTCTCTTTTATATGTAATCTCAAACGGAGCCGAAGTGTGTTTTTGCAATTCTCTCGTCAGTTCTCTGTCAAAAACAATACCGGTGCCTGCAACATCGGTGATAATATCACCCTCTCTGAGCCCGGACTCATATACAACGGATTTAGTTTCAACACTTGAAACCTTTGGAGTATCCACACCCATAAAACCAAGCATTAAAACCGACATAAAAAAAGCCAATATAAAGTTATAAAGCGGTCCCGCCGCAATTACGGCAATTCTTGCAGGTAACGATTTAGTTTCGAACGCGGCCGCCTTTCCGTATTTTGAAATCAGTTTAGCGGACTGTTTTTCAAATTCATGCCCTTTTCTTTCTTTCTGTTCTTCGTCAAGTTCATATAATTCTTCATCTGAACTCAGCATTCTGCATGAACCGCCGAAAGGAAGCATTTTTAAACAATAATCCGTATCTCCTTTTCTGAAAGAAAAAAGTCTGGGTCCGAATCCGATGGAAAATTCCACAACACAGACTCCGTTTGCCTTTGCAACGATGAAATGTCCGAATTCATGGAAAAGAATAATCAATCCCAGCAGTATAACAGCAAGAAAAATACTCATCGGCAGATTTCACTTTCCAATATTCTTTTTACTTCCGCTTCCGTTTCCAATATCTCATCCACATTTGGATTCTCCGTAAATGTACCTTCGTTCATTGCAAACTCGATATATTTCGGAATATCCAAAAACGAAATCTTTTCCCGTAAAAACATTGATACAAGATACTCATTTGCGGCATTATACATTACTGATGAGTTTCCTCCGTTTTCGAGAGCCTTAAACGCAAGTTTCAATCCTTTGAACACTTCCATATCCGGCTCTTCAAAATCCAGCCTCGAACACTCTTTAAATGACAGTCTTTCTGAATTTTTAATCGGTAACCTGTCAGGATATGTAATTGCATATTGAATCGGCAGTCTCATGTCGGGAATGCCGAGCTGCGCCTTAATACCCCCGTCTTTAAATTCAACCATTGAATGAATTATACTCTGTGGGTGAACCACAACCTCTATTTTGTCACTGTCCATGCCAAACAGCCATTTTGCTTCTATTACTTCAAGTCCTTTATTGACCATGGTTGCCGAATCAATGGTGATTTTTTTACCCATTGACCAGTTAGGATGTTTAAGAGCCTGCGCAAGTGTAACATTTTTTAATTCTTCAAGTGTTTTGCCTCTGAAAGGACCTCCGGAAGCGGTTAGAATTATTTTCTCCACATCCTCTCTGTTTTCTCCCTGAAGACACTGAAAAACCGCAGAATGTTCGCTGTCAACAGGCAGAATATCAACGCCGTATTCCTTAGCAAGCGGCATAATTATATGTCCCGCTGTAACGAGAGTCTCCTTGTTAGCAAGACAGATAGTCTTTTTTGACTTTATTGCGGCAATGGTTGGCTTTAAACCCACCATCCCTACTATTGCCGTAACAAGCATATCCGATTTCGGAAATGAAGCCACATCCGTAAGGCCTTCCATACCGTAAACTATCCTTACATCCGTGTCATTCAGACGTATGCCAAGTTCTTCCGCATCTTCTTTTGTTTCGACACATATCAGATAGGGTCTGTATTTTCTTGTCTGTTCTTCAAGAAGTTCTATATTTCTTCCGGCTGACAGAGCAACTACGTTCAATTCTCCGTTTGAGCCGTCCACAATGTCTAAAGTCTGAGTTCCTATTGAACCCGTGGAACCCAAAATAGCAATATTCTTCATGAGAATCACCGCCTTTTCATAAAACAAATTAAGCAAAAAAGCAAAACAGGCAGAAACAGAAGTATTTCTCCCCATTTTGCTTTTTAATATTATATTATAGAATGAAGTTTATTGTCCAATAAACTACGGGAGCCGTAAATATTACACTGTCAAATCTGTCAAGTATTCCTCCGTGTCCCGGAATTAAATGACTGTAATCTTTAATATTCTGATTTCGTTTTATCGCTGATGCAGCCAAGTCTCCGACTATGGCACAAAATGCTCCTATAAGTCCCGCAAGAGTCGTAATAAGAATGACGTTGCCTACAGGTACGGCATTATTTGCCGATAAGATAATCCCGTAAATTAAACCCAGTACGGTTGAACCCGCAACTCCTCCGATTGCACCCTCAATCGTTTTCTTAGGAGATAACTCCGGAGCCATTTTATGTTTTCCGAGAAAATATCCGGTAAAATATGCGCATGTATCGTTAACCCACGAGCCGATAAATATGAGCCATACGAAATATTCTCCGCCTTCAAACACCCTTACTCTGTATACGTACGAAAGCATGAGTCCTACATAAAAGATGCCGAAGTATATTACCATTACGTCTTTTGCGGACACCTTTCCGAACCTGAATACATATACGGTCATTAACGCTATTAATGCCGCCACGTATATAAACATTTCAGGTATCTGTATTAAGTTTCCGAAACTCGGATTTAAAAATACATACAACGCAACTACGGCGCCGTAACCTATATATGAAACGGGATTTTTATGTACGTCGAAAACTCTGTACAGTTCAAAAAGCCCCATTACGGAAATGGCACCGCAAAAGAAATAAAGAGGATATCCGCCAAACGTAAGCGTCACGAGAAGAATGCCGAATAAAACCGCCCCGCTTATTATTCTTGTTTTCATTTACTTTACTCCCCCGAATCGTCTGTCTCTTCCGTTATATTTTATGACAGCATCTATCAGGTCGTTTTTGGTAAATGCAGGCCACAGCACCGGTGTAAAATAAAACTCCGTATATGTTAACTGCCACGGAAGATAGTTTGATAATCTTTCATCTCCTCCGGTTCTTATAAGCAAATCCGGATCAGGTATTCCCGATGTATCCAAATAGTCGCTTATTGTACTTTCCGTAATGTCCTCAACGTTTAGTTCACCGTTTTTAACATCCTGTGCAATGCTTTGTACCGCTCTGGTGATTTCATCTCTTCCGCCGTAATTAATTGCAAGAGTAAATGTCAGTCCCGTATTCTCTTTTGTTTCTTCCTCAAGTCTGTCAATTACCTGAAGCATACTTGAACTCATGTTGTCTCTTCTTCCGATTACCTTACAACGAACATTGTTCTTTTTCGATTTTTTAATTAAAGAACGAAGGTATCTCTCTATTAGTGAAAATAACATGCTTACTTCATTTTGAGAACGCTTCCAATTCTCCGTTGAAAAAACATATACGGTAAGGTATTTTATACCGATATCGCTTGCATCTTCAACGGTTCTCTCCACAACCTTACTCCCTACCGTATGACCGTACGTTCTCGGCATATGTTTACTCTTAGCCCATCTGCCGTTGCCGTCAAGTATTATTGCCACATGTTCGGGAATGTTAAGTTCAGATAAATCAATGTTTTCCGACATATATTTCTCCTGACTTATACCGTCATAATTTCATCAGTCTTCTTATCAATCATCTTTTCTATTTCAGCAGTTACTTTATCTGTAATCTTCTGAATATCAGCCTCAATATTAGATAATTCATCATCTGATATCTCATTATCCTTATTGAGCTTCTTAGCCTTATCATTGGCATCTCTTCTGATGTTTCTTATTGCTATTTTAGCTTCCTCGCCCTTTTTCTTAACTTCCTTTGCAAGTTCCTTTCTTCTGTCTTCCGTAAGTTCAGGGAAAATAATACGAATTACTTTTCCGTCGTTTGTAGGCATTACTCCCAGATCGGCTATCATAATCGCCTTTTCGATTTCCTTGATTAATGATGCATCCCATGGCTGAATCTGAATCATTCTTGCTTCCGGTACAGACACATTTGCAGCCTGCTGAATGGCTGTAGGTACACCGTAGTAATCTACCGTAACACGGTCAAGAATATGCGGATTGGCTCTGCCTGCGCGAATAGTCGCAAACTCGGATTCCAAGGCATTTATTGATTTATTCATTCTTTCTTCGATTTCTTTTATCTCTATCATAATAACCTCCAAATTTAAAAATTATCCTACTATTACTTTAGTGCCGTTAAAATCACGGTCTGAAAATGCTTTAATAATGCTGTTGTCTTCTTTTAAATCAAAAACCATTAAAGGAATACTGTTCTCCTGACAAAGCACCGATGCGGTAAGATCTATCACCTGAAGCTGTTTGCTTACCATCTCATCAAGGGTAAGTACATCATATTTCTTTGCATCTTTGTTCTTCATAGGGTCAGAATCATAAACCCCGTCAATATTTTTTGCCAAAAGTATTCCGTCCGCGGATAATTCTGCCGCTCTTAGTGCAATGGCCGTATCCGTGGAAAAATACGGATGACCCGTTCCGCCCGCAAAGAACAATACATGTCCGGAAGCGAACAGTTCATTTGCCGCATCTATGGAAAATACTTTTGTCATATTAGAGTATGGAAACGGAGTAAAAATCTCCGTTTTTATTCCGGCCGTTCTGAATATCTCAGATACATAGATACAATTCATTACGGTTGCAAGCATTCCGATCTGGTCGGCTTTACCTCTTGTGATATTTTCACTTGTTCTGCCTCTCCAGTAATTTCCGCCGCCGATTACGATACCGATATCCAACCCCTTACTTATAAGTTCATTTATCTGTTTAGCTATATCTTTAATCAAATCATCATCATATCCTGAACCTTGATTAAACAGCGCCTCACCGCTAAGTTTTAAGATGACTCTTTTCACAATATCCTCCGTAAAGTACATTTAACAAATTCAAATATATATTATATGAAATAATTACATTTATTGCAAAATAAAAAGCACCTGTATATACATTAAAATCAAATTTTAAATAATTTTCAAAAAGGGAAATTACAAGTTTTCCGGCAAACAAAAAAGCATATTATACCTTTATCGTATAATATGCTTTACCATATGTAATAATAATATCTGATAAGTTTTAGAGTCTTATATTATTTAAAATATATCCTGTTATATTCCCGTACCATTATAGTCCGATAAAGTTACAATCAACTTATATGGTGATGAACCGGCTTTGTATTATCTGTAATCTGACAGAATGTATATCCCTTCGCCTTTAAGTTATCGATAATAAGCTGTAATGATTTTACCGTATTCTTTTTGGCAGGTGCATCATGCTGTAATATGTTGTATACGCCGGTATCACCTATATAGGTCTCAACGTTTTCAGCTAATTGTTCCGGAGTATACTTTTTACCTTCCGAATCACTGTTGCTTATGTTCCAATCAAAATATTCAACACCTATTGAATTGAGATAATCGATACATTCATGAATATCTTTAATTCCGTAATGCTTATAAATTGTATTACTTGATCCTCCCGGGAATCTGTAGAATTTGCAGTTAATTCCCAAAGTGGAATCAACGAAACTCTTTATTCCGTCAACATCTTTCTTATATGAATCCATGTCTGCATATACAAGAGGATAGTCGTGAGAAACCGTATGTAATGCTACCGTGTGACCTTCGTCATATATTCTTTTCAGTCTTGCTACGGATTCAGGATCATCTCTTTTAATAACAAAAAATGTCGCTTTGATATTATTTTTCTTTAATATATCAAGAATTTCATCGGTGTTGGAACTCGGACCGTCATCAAATGTAAGATAAACTCTGTTTTCTGATGACTTTTCCAGCTCTTCCGCCGCTTTGGCATCCTTTGGATTAGTATGTTCCGATTGCGGTGCAGTAGTCTCTGTTTCCTGCTCCGTTGTAGTTACATTATCAGATCCCGACTCCGTTGTAACGGAGTTTGAATCCGCCGTGTGTTGATCGCTTCCGGATTTGCCGAATCCGAATGCATTCATAACAACCAGGCTGACTATAATACATCCTGCAATAATTGAAATCGGCAGAATGTATATCATCTTGCTTCGTTTCTTTTTAAGACTGTACTTCATGTCAAATTCCCCTCAACTCAAATATAATAAAAGTGTTACAAAGCTTTTCTATACTATATGATTATATCAAATATATTTCAACACCAATTATGTACCATTTGCGTAACATTTAAGTACTATTTGCGTTATATTTTATACATCAAAAATCATATTCTTAGTATTAATTATAGTAATTGTTACTAAAATTATCAAGCGTCTTTAGTGTATTTTAACTTAATTTTTGATTTTAACATTTACTTAACAATATATTGTTATTTATACTTAAAAAATCTATATAAATCCAAAAAGCAAAAGGATTAAAAAGGAATTAACTCTTTCCGCAAATAAATTTTCAAAAATAAAATGCCGTAAGGAAAGTCCTTACGGCATCTTACAATTAATATAATATGTTATATATTAATTATTTATTCATCTGTGCTTCAACTTCAGCAGCAAAATCCTCGTTTTTCTTTTCGATACCTTCACCTGTTTCGAAACGAACATAACTCTTTACCTTGATGTTTGCTCCGTTTGCCTTAGCAACTTCTTCAACATACTTAGCAACACTCTGCTTTCCGTCTTCAGCCTTGATATATGTCTGGTCTAAGAGGCAAATATCCTTAAGTTCCTTGTTAAGTCTGCCCTGAACCATACCTGCAAGAATCTTTTCGTTTGCATCAGGCTTCTCGTTCTTAGCTGCTGCCGTAAGAATCTCTGTCTCTTTTTCGATGTAAGCAGGATCTACTTCATCTCTTGAAGTATAAACAGGCTTAAGAGCTGCAGCCTGCATAGCTACGTTCTTACCCATTTCTCTGATTGCATCATTGATAACATCTGTTTCAATGTCAACGAGCACACCGATTTTACCACCCATATGAATATATGATGCAACAAAACCGTTATTTTCTTCAACTCTTGCAAATCTTCTGATTTTAAGATTCTCACCGATAACAGCAATCTGAGAAGCAAGTTCTTCCTGAACTGTCTTAGACTCATCCGCATTCCACTTTTCAGCAAGGAAAGCATCAAGATCTGCTGCCTTTGAATTAAGTGCCTGCTTAGCAACGAGTGCTACATAATCCTGGAATGTCTGGTTCTTAGCAACGAAATCAGTCTCAGAGTTAACTTCAACGATTGCTCCTACATTATCGCCTTCAACGATTGCCGTAACAAGGCCTTCTGCCGCAACACGTCCTGCTTTTTTCTCAACTTTAGCCTGACCGTTCTCTCTGATGATTTCAACAGCTCTTTCCATGTCGCCGTTAGCTTCTGCAAGAGCCTTCTTGCAGTCCATCATACCGGCGCCTGTTGTTTCTCTTAATTCCTTTACCATAGAAGCTGTAACTGCTGCCATTATAATTCTCCCTTCAATATAGATAAATCACCGTGTCATAATAAAAATTATGCCTCTGCTTCAGCAACCTCTTCAGCTTCTTCAGCGTTTTCAGCACCCTGCTTTGCTTCAATAACGGCATCAGCCATTGTTGAAAGAATAAGCTTAACGGCTCTGATGGCATCATCATTACCCGGAATGATGTAATCAAGTTCATCCGGATCACAGTTAGTATCACAAATACCTATAAGTTCAATACCGAGGGCGTGAGCTTCCTGTACACAGATTCTTTCCTTCTTAGGATCTATAATAAAGATAGCATCCGGAATCTTCTTCATATCCTTTATACCGCCAAGGTTCTTTTGAAGTTTTTCCTGCTCTTTCTTTAATTTTAATACTTCTTTCTTAGGAAGAACTTCAAAAATACCGTCTTCTTCCATCTTCTCGATCTGCTTTAATCTTTCGATACGAGTCTTAACTGTGCGGAAGTTTGTAAGCATTCCGCCAAGCCATCTTTCGTTTACATAGTACATTCCGCAACGCTCTGCCTCAGCCGCGATAGAATCCTGAGCCTGCTTCTTTGTACCAACGAATAAAATTGTACCGCCTTCTTTAACAATTCTTGAAACTTCATTGTAGGCATCATCAACCATACCTACTGTCTTCTGAAGATCAATGATATGAATACCATTTCTCTGTGTGAAGATATAAGGAGCCATTTTAGGATTCCATCTTCTTGTCTGATGTCCGAAATGAACACCTGCCTCAAGTAACTGTTTCATTGAAGTAACACTCATTTTAAACCTCCATAATGGTTAAACGTCTGCGAACCCTGATTGAAATAATCACCATAAGAGTTGATTCGCATGAAAAATAGTAACATATGTGAATACACACAGGGTGTATTGTATCAAAAAATAATATACTTAGTCAAACATAAATTTGGGCATATAACGCATAAACTTATGCCTCTTTATTGTCCTCAACATGACCGCATTCAATATCGGCGCATACAAGTTTCTTACCCTTCTCAATCATAAGACCTCCGCACTTAGGACACTTCTTATCTGACGGTCTTTGCCAACTGGAAAAATCACACTCGGGATATCCTTCACAGCCGTAAAATATTCTTCCCTTTTTGGTTCTTCTGATAACAATGTCTCTTCCGCATTTAGGACATTTAACTCCTATTTTTTCCAAATAAGGCATTGTGTTTTTGCATTCCGGGAATCCCGGGCATCCGAGAAACTTACCGGACGGCCCGTACTTAACAACCATATTTCTGCCGCATTTCTCACATATAATGTCTGTAACTTCGTCTTCAATCTTAACGGTTTCCAGTTCTTTTTCCGCCTGTTCTACAGCTTCTTCAATGTCGGGATAGAAGTTTCTTATAACCTGCTTCCATTCAATGCTTCCGTCTGCCACACCGTCAAGCAGAGATTCCATATTAGCCGTAAAGTTGACATCGACTATTGTAGGGAATGCACTTTTTAACATATTGTTAACAACCGTTCCGATTTCCGTTACATAGAGATTTTTCTGTTCTTTTACAATATATCTTCTGAGTAACAGCGTGGAAATGGTCGGAGCATATGTACTCGGTCTTCCTATTCCCAGTTCTTCAAGATTTTTTACAAGAGACGCCTCCGTAAAATGTGCCGGCGGCTGTGTAAAATGCTGTTCCGGAGAAACTTTAATCAAACTAAGTTCACTGTCTTTATTTATACCGTTTACAAGAGTATTGTTATCCTCTTTATCTTCATCTGATTTATAAACAGACAGAAATCCGTCAAATAAAATTTTTGAAGCTGAAACGCTGTAAATATATTCCCCTGCCGCAATTTTAACTGTTGTGTTCTCGTACTTGGCTGCGGCCATTTGACTTGCAACAAATCTTTTCCAAATCAACTGATACAATCTGAACTGATCTCTTGTCAAAGAATCTTTAATTAATTCCGGTGTAAGGGTAACATCAGTAGGTCTGATTGCTTCATGGGCATCCTGTGCGTTGCTGTTATTCTTTGCCGCAACACTGCCTCCGATATATTCACTTCCGTATTTATCCGCAATAAATGATGCCGTATGTTCCTTTGCAGTATCTGATATTCTTGTGGAATCCGTTCTGAGATATGTAATTATACCTATGGTTCCCCTGCCCTTAACATCAACGCCCTCGTATAACTGCTGAGCTGTCTGCATAGTCTTTTTGGTTGCGGAATTAAGCTGTTTTGAGGCTTCCTGTTGGAGAGTTGATGTTGTAAACGGCAACGGAGCTTTCTTACTTCTTTCGCTTGTTTTAATACTGTCAACAACCGGGCTGCTCTGTTCAACCGCCTTCTTTATTGACTCCGCTTCTTCTTTTGTCTTTATTTCGATCTTACCGGATTTGTTGCCGTAAAACTTGGCGATTAAAGGCTTTTTTTCACCGGATACTTTAAATTCGGCATCAAGACTCCAATATTCTTCGGGTACAAACGCATTAATCTCATCTTCTCTGTCGCAAATTATTCCCAGTGCCGCCGATTGCACTCTTCCTGCCGAAAGACCTCTTTTTACCTTTTTCCAAAGAATCGGACTTATCTTATATCCTACTATTCTGTCAAGCATTCTTCTTGATTGCTGAGCATCCACAAGATTCATGTCAATTTTTCTCGGATGTTTAAGAGATTCTTTTACGGCATCCTTTGTTATCTCGTTAAATGTAATTCTTTCAACATCTTCATCCGCAATGCCAAGTGATTTAGCCAAGTGCCATGAAATTGCTTCGCCTTCTCTGTCGGGGTCGGTTGCAAGGAATACTTTATCGGCCTTTTTTACCTCTTTTTTTAAATCAGACAGAATAGGTCCTTTGCCCCTGATGGTAATATATCTCGGTTCATAATCATTATCCGGATCTATGCCGAAAACCGATTTAGGCAAATCCCTGATATGTCCCTGTGATGCAGCAACCTCATAATTGCTTCCCAAAAATTTTTTTATTGTCTTGACCTTTGCCGGTGATTCCACAATTAAAAGTTTCTTGTTTTTTCCCACACAAATTGCCCTTCTTTCATTTTATATTATACGAATTGAGTAATTGTTGTGAGATGTCTGCCTGGCTTTCCCCTGTAAAGTAAGCATTACTAATCCTGAAATTACATCTTCACTACTCAAGTTAGTTATTCTAATAAGTTCCTCCACACTTTTCGGAACAAAATCAAGGCAACTATACAATAAATCCAAATTACTATCAAGTACACTTTTTCCTTCATTACCGTGGCGAGTATATAATTCACTGTGATTTAATTGTTTTTTTTCTGAAATTTCGGACTCGTTAAATATCTTTTCCGTGTTGTTATTATCTTCGTGTGTGTTTTTTCTATATATATTATCTTTATATGACTTTCTCATGTCTTTATTCGACAATTTGCCTGTTACGGCATATGAATTTTCTATATCTTTATATGATGATATAAGATACGCTCCGGACCTTATTAGTTCGTTACATCCTTCACTTACAGGGTCGTTAATTCTTCCCGGTAAAACATATACGTCCTTCCCCTGTTCCAATGCCTGATCCACAGTTATCAAAGAACCCGACTTCTTTTTTGCCTCGGCAACGAACAGCGCATCCGAAATGGCGGCTATTATTCTGTTTCTATAAGGAAAGTTGTATGAAAACGGACTTGTTCCCGGCGGATGTTCAGATAATATACATCCCTTTTCCTTTATAGTATTATATATGTCAATATTTATTCTCGGATAACAAATATCCACGCCGCAGCCAAGCACGGCACACGTATATCCTCCGGCTTTTAATGCACCTTTATGGGCATAAGTATCTATTCCTGCCGCTAATCCTGATACTATTCCTATTCCCATCTTAGACCATTCGTATGAAAAACCTTCCGTAAAAGTAATTCCGTATTCCGTACATGTCCTCGATCCGACAACTGAAATGTGCGGATTATCAATTTGCGGCAATTGTCCGTAATAAAACAAAGCATACGGATAATCATTTAAGTTGTATAACGACTCGGGATATTCCTCATCATCGTAAAATACTACTTTCATTCCGTTTTTAATATTTTTTATAAACAGTCTGTATATATCGGTATTCTTCTTAGATTCATTAATATTTGCAACAGTTCGGTCGGTTATTCCTTTTATTTTTTTTAATTCATCCGAATCGGCTTTATATATATTCTCCGCATCGCCGTATATTTCGAGAAGTTTGCGTATTTTGTGCGGTGACAGCCGCAATGATTCAACAGTGGATAACCAAAACTTATAATATGTTTTATCTGTGTTCATATATGTTTCTAAACCCCGCCGCTTCGGAAATGTGATTAATATCTATACGCTCCTTATTATCTAAATCCGCAATGGTTCTTGCGACTTTTAATATTTTCACATACCCTCTCGCCGTCAAATTAAACTTTGAAAATATTTCTCTCATCAACTCTCCCTCACAGCTTCCCAATTTACAGAACCTGTCTATATTTCCGTTAGACATTTCACTGTTAAAATTAATTTTTTCATCAATAAATCTCTCTTTTTGTATTATTCTTACCCTTTCAACCTGTTCCCGCATACTATTTGTGGAATATAAATTATCTTTATCTTTGTTATTCATATCATCGTACGTTACTGTCTCGGTTCTCACACTTATATCAAATCTGTCAAATATCGGTTTTGAGATTTTGCCTATATACCTGTCTATATCAATATCCGTACATTGGCATTTATGTCTGTCAGGGTAATAACCGCATTTACACGGATTCATTGCAGCTACCAGCATACAGTCGGCAGGGTATTGTACGGTATATTTATTCCTGGAAACCGTCACAACTCTGTCCTCCAACGGTTGCCTTAATGCTTCCAGTACATTGGTTTTAAATCTTGTAAGTTCATCCAAAAACAATACTCCCTTAGATGCCAATGTAAGTTCTCCGGGCTTAGGTGTACTTCCTCCTCCGACCAGAGCCGCTTCCGTCAGATTAGTGTGCGGTGTTCTGAACGGCCTTCTGTTTATAAGTGTCTTATTTCTAAGTAAACCGGCGGTACTGTATATTTTTGTTATTTCAGTCATCTCATAAACTGACAATTTAGGCAGTATCCCCGGTATTCTTTTGGCAATCATTGATTTACCGCTTCCCGGAGAACCTATAAGAAGTAAGTTGTGCATTCCGCAGGCACTAATCAACGCCGCTCTTTTCGCCATATATTGTCCGTGTATATCGCTGAAATCCACATCCGTATATGAATAATTGTCCGATATTTTGTAATCGGACGGATTTAATTTTTTTATGTCATTAAGAAAATCAACCACGTCTTTCAGATTATCAGCTTCAAAAACATCTATTCCGTCAACATATACACATTCGGACCCATTCCCCGAAGGCACTATAACATATTCAAAATTTAGTTCTTTAGCTTTTAAAACAAATGCAAGGACACCGTCTACGGCTCTTATACTTCCGTCAAAACCGAGTTCACCGATAAATACTCCGTTATTGACACATTCCTTAATGATTCCGTTCGACTTTAATATTCCGATTGCAACGGCAACATCAAGCCCTGTTCCGTTTTTCCTGAGATTAGCGGGCGTAAAATTTATAATAATTCTCTGAGGCGGTATATCATATCCTGAATTTTTTATTGAAATCTTAACTCTTTCCTTGGCTTCTTTTACTTCCGTATTAAGATATCCGCTCATTTCAAAACACGGCAATCCGCCTCCCACATCTGTTTCAACACCTACAATATGTGCATCTATTCCGAACAGAGTCATTCCATATGTCTTTGAGTACATCCGTCTCCTTTCGCAGTAAACATAAAATACTGAAATATATTGTTAAATACCGTATTTCCAAACGTCGAAAACATTATTAATGTTGCGTTTTCATATTGATAATACCGTAAGCGGGAACATTTTTTTGATATATTTAATCTGTATAAGTATTGAAAAAAGTTGAAAAATAAGTTGAATAATGTTATAAATAAATTATCAAAACATTTGTTTGTGTTTTAATTTTATGTTTTAATTAATAAAATGTCAATAGCGGGAGAAATATTATCCTTATCTTTATTTTTATTATTCCGTAATATCGGTCGATTAACCTATAATTAATAAATCGACAATATTACGGAAGACAACAAAATAACAAAAAGAACACGGGCCTGATTGCCTATGTTCTCAAACGCTTATTACATACGAGTAAAGCTTTATGCCATACTGTCCCGTTCATATTCTTAATTTTAATATATTGGAACAGCAGTCTGAAATATATTGTAATTTTATTATTTTATGTTATAAGATATTCTTACTTTCCCCTGCAGCATCAGCGTTTATGTTTGTTTTTTACGGAATAAATTATTGCTGTAGATATAATTGCTATGCCTAATACAACAAAATAAGGCAATACATTTAATGCATCACCCGTTTTTGGTGAACTGCCATTATTCTGTTCTTTCAGAGGTATGTCGGGAGTTTCGCCCGGCGTTTCCGGCGGAGAATCAGGAGTTTCCGGAGGAATTTCAGGTCTCATTCTGTTAGTTATCAGATACCCGCTCTCCGCACTTCCCGATATTATTTCTTCATAATCTTCGCTTATATTCACTTCTCTTACCGTATATGTAATCTCCTCATTTTTATTGTTATATTTTTCTAAATTCGTAAATGAACCTGTCCAATTATTATCTTCATTTAATGTAATTATTTTTCCGTTTACGTCTTCTCCGTCTGCCACAAGCTGTACATCTACGCTGTCAGGTCTTTTCCCGCTGCGGTTGTTGTCATCTTCCCAAATTTTTGTAACTTTTATATCTGTTTTGTCATCTACAGGGCTGTTTGTGATTTTAAATCCATCATGCTGATCCCCGCTGATTGTTCCTACATATCCGTTTACATGTTCTTCTTTTACGGAATATATAATATTTTCACCGTTTGCGGTTACAGGCAGATCTTTAAATTCAGTTTTCCATCCGTTATCCGCACTTAATCTTTCGGTTTGTATATCATATTCTTTGCCTCCGACGGTACCGGTTAACGTTACGGAAACAGATTCTGGACGATTATCAGACGTATTTTCATCGTTCCATATCTTCTCTGCAGCTATATTCGTAATTTCTTCCGGTGTACCTATTGTAACAGTACCGTTGCTTCCGATACCGGCGCCCCTTGTTTCTGAAACATTACCGCTTATTATTACCTTTCCCAACCGAGAAGTTAATTCATTTCCTGTTTCATCCGTATGAAGAAGCAAATAGTTGTTATTTTCCAATGTACCCTTGTGATCTTCTTCCTTCAAATATGAATTATCACTGTTTTTCCAATTATATGAAACTCCTCCTAACATCCTCTTGGAAATCTCATATTCCGGATTGCCGCTGTGTAAACCGAAATAATTACTTTGCAAAATAAATATTTCACTTCCTTCATTTCCTTTATGATTTCCGTAAATTGCAGCTCCGTCGGTTATATAAATTTTAGTTTTTGATATCGGACAGGCAGCATAACCTGCTCCGTCTGACTTAGACGTGTTATCCGTTATAATAACATTCTTTAAATACAGCTCTCCGTTTGCACCGTTTACACCATACATGTCGTTGGCACCGTTTACATAGATACCCCCGCCGCCGAAAGAATTTTCCGTATATCCCGTGGCGTCCATTTTATTGTTTATAATATTTCCGCCGTAAATATATGCCTTAGATACTCCTCCGAAGTAATATTTGGCCTGTATAAATATTCCGCCGCCTGATGAACCGGCAGTATTCCCTTCAACGGTTCCTCCGTTCATGTTCAAAACATTACCGTCACCCCATTGATTTGAACCAAGACTGATACCGCCGCCTATTTCATTTGAATAATTATTAATTACTTTCGCGTTTCCCGACATATTAATTGTACTGCCCTGATCCGCCAATACACCTCCGCCTGCCGAATAAAACTGACTCGGCACTGTACTTCTGTCTGTTACACGCTTTGAATAATTATTTTGAATCACTCCGTCCGTAAAATTCATAACGGAACCGTATAAATAGACTCCTCCTCCGTATGTGGCCTGATTACCTTCAATAATACCGCCGTCCATATTGACGGTTGCTCTCACGGCATTCATCGCTCCGCCGTTGGTAGAAGTGTTTACTATATCTTTAATCTTATTATTTCTTAATATCGCCCCGGAAGATATATTTATTTTCGCACCGCTTTTTACGCTGATGAGCGAATTTTCAATGTTCTTATTATTTTCCGTATTACCGTCAATTATTACATCAGACAGCGTAACCGTATTGCCTGATTCAACACTGAATAAATATCCGTTGAATCGGGCTCCTCTTATTATTTTTGCATTACTGCCCTTTAATGAAATGTCTCCGTTAATTTCGGTTCTGCCAACAACAATAATATTTTTTATTGTCTGATTGGTCACTGAAAGTTCCTTTGCCTTTTCAAATGTTTTTACCGCCTTTTCCGGAGTTGTTCCGTCATTAGAATCGTTCCCCGACTGTCCGTCCAGATATATTTCTTTTATGTACGGATTCTTTGATGTCACATTCATATCCGTAACCAAAAGTGCCTTCTTTCCGTTTACGGGATCTGTAACATAACCTTCATTCAATTTTAATCTCGGAACACTTAATATCATTTTTCCGTCAGATTTTTTCAAATATAAATCATAATGCAAAAGGTACGGCTCAATATCGTTTCCGTCTTCTGAGCCGTAATATTCCACATCGACCCGTTCATACGGAATATTGATATTTTCAAAAGAGATATCACCGTGCCAGGTATAATCCTCTGACGTATATGACATTTGTTTAATCAATGTCTCACTTTGTCCTTCAATATGAAGTTCATAATCGACCGTAAAATCTCTTAAATTCCAGTTTTCATGGTCAAAAATATCATTTTCCGGTTGAGTCATCCAATAATTGGCATATGCTCCGTTCGGATAGTCATAAGTTGTCATGGCTTTTCTTGTTATTCCGAAATTCAAAACATATCCATTATCTTCAGTTTGATTTTGGGCGTATACCAAACCGCCTGTGAACAGTGACACAAACAGCGTAATTACTGCCGTAAACCATAATAATAACTTGCTTTTTCTCATTGCACCTCCGTATTTATGATGTAAAAATACTTTGTTATAAAGATGACAATGCTATTTTATCATGAAATTGTTATTTAATTAACATAATATGTTAATAATTTAACATAAATATTTTATTTTTAATAAAAAACCTCTTTTTCAGAACTTCGCCACGCATTAAAATTACGACGCTGCTCTGAAAAAGAGGACATTATGTTAAATTTTATTTTATTGTTTTTGTGTTTCCGCGGATAATCATGTAAGTTCGGTACTCGTTAGCTCTGAAATCAGGTATTGTTCACTACTTTTTCCGCATTATTCTTTACTTCATCCGGAACCGTTATTTCTTTTACATTATTATATCCGTTGATTTTAAATTCTACTACCGCGTTATCCATAGAAATCGATGTTTTTTTACCTGCTGCCTTATCAGAGACGGAGCCTATCAGAGAATTAATTACCTCTGTCATTGAATCCCCCAAATCAAATTTAATACCTTTAATTTCATGAGTCTTCTTATCAAAATAAATATCCGAATTAAACTTTACGTTATTTAAAATATCACTTGAAATATTCTTTCCGTTCAAAACGCCCAACCCGTCGGCAAACGCCTTGTTAATTTCTTCATTTCCCTTTGTAAGATCGGTAAGGGTATAGCTTCCGGAAATCACATAACACTCACTGCCGTTGTATTGCTCCGTACCTTCTTTTAACTCCAGTTTATCATTTACGTTTTTGATTCCGTTTATTATTTCCGTTATCTTACCGGGATCAAATTCAGCGGTTGTATCACCTTTCTTTTTACTGTATACATTCCATGTGAAATTGTCACCTGAAAGGGTTTTTGTTCCGGTGTAAACATTTACATTATCACCCTCTTCAACCATATACATTTCCAATGCAGAATTTTCTTTAAATCCGCTTACCGAAAGTTCGGTATCACCTTTAATGTGACTTGAACCGTCAGGAAGCATTTGTTCAATATCAATATTATTTTTCAAATTCAAATCTATGTTTTTATCCGCAACTACAACATTGATTTTTGAATTTTGACCTATAGTTGCGGATAATGAAGAACTTTCGGCAATTTTCTTCAATCCGTCTTCTATCAATGCCTCTTTTGATGCAGGCGCCGCGGCCCCGCATCCTGACAATACCATTCCCGCGGCACCCATTGTTGTCGCTATTCCTGTCAAAAATAGCTTATTCATCTTCCCCTCCATGACTTATTCAAATCAAATATTTTTTACCATATTAAATAAAAACACCTGATACTTGTATCGTATCAAGTGTTTTTACAACAATATTAAAAGATACGAAACGGGAAAATCCGTCATAATCGACTTTCCTGTTTTCAAATTAATAAGATCAGTTAGCGCTGTCGGTTACTTCCTTTGGAATATCAATCGATTTTACGTTATTGTATGTGTTAACAGTCGTAATTTTAGATGAGTTAACTTTTATATCCATTTTTCCGCCTGATGAATCCAACTGCTCTTTCAACGCTGCTTCAAATATGGACTTTATTGACTCTGCCATATCAACTTCAACGCCCTTTACTTCCTTTGTTTCGGAATCGATATAATATACCGTCTTCGCCATTATATCCGAAACACCGTCGAGCCCGAGCTGACTAAAATCATTACCGGAATTAGCCAAATATTTTGAAATCTGATCAAACCCAATGTCGGCCTTTACGACATAGCAGTTGCTTCCTTCATAGGTTTGAGTTTTATTGTCCATGGAAAATGAAGCTTTGTTATCTTTATACAAATCATAAAGATTAATATTTATTTGTTCACTTGCCTTTTCATAATCAACGGATGATTTAGTCCAGTCTGATGAAGTTCCTCCTGTTGAATTGGTTGAATAAATATCAACTTTTTTGCTGTCAGTTGGGTTAACAGCCATATATATTTCTGATTTTGTCTCGCTTTCCACACCGGAAAAACTCTGTTTCATATTATAAACCTGATGTGAAGCAAATTTATCCAATACAGCCTCTATTGTTCCGTCTCCGGACATCTTCATGTTAAAATCCTGACTTTGTCCGTTAACGGAAGCCGATACCTTAAGGTCAAAATCTACATTCATTTTTGTTGTAACGGATTTTACGGACGCCATGGCTGTCTTTGTATCTTCCATAACGGAATCTATGGTAACATTGCTTGCCGAACCGCCGTTATTGCTTCCGCATCCTGCAAAAATAACTCCCGAAGCAGCTAATGAGCCTATTAATAAAATTTTCTTCATATACAAATCCTCCAAACAAAACTTTTCCGATATACTTTCCAGTTTACTTTGTTAATTATACTACATTATCCATATATTTGTATTAATTTTTTAATATGTCTTAAAATATTCCTAAAACATTCTACAGTGAACAGCATAAAACCTAAGTACTTGATCTGATTTAATGAACGAAAAACCCTGTCATTAAAATATTTTTACATTTTTATCAATTTGTCGTTAATATTGTAAAGATAGAATCTTCCCTTCTTGCCTACTCTTTTCACCACCTCTATATCGTTCATTACACGAAGCGATATAGATGACTGATATGATGAAATATTACAGCATTTAGAAAAATCACCTGACGTGAATTCATCTCCCAGTTCTAACGGCAAGAATTGAATCCAATCCTCATATCTGTCTATTGTATAAATATTGTTAATTCCCAAAGGAATTTTATTTAATTTTGAATATGGTCTTCTCTTCCCGTTTCTTATGGGCATATTGCTGTTTATTTGAAGAATATCCATTTCATATATGTGAATCTTTATGTTTTTGTGTATTAAATAATCCTTTATGCCGTAAAGTTCGTCAAATACATCATAAATATTACCTTTAAACGGTGATTTTCTGATACCGGACTCCATAAACCGTTCAATGTCGAACTTACCGCTCTTTATGTCTTTTACGTCAATGTATGTTATCCATTTATTATTTATAAGAGGATAAACTATGCATACATTATAATTTTCCAGGAAAACATTTAGTTTAGACTTTAATTTGTACAGGCTTTTTGTCTGTATTTCCGTGATAGTATTACCGTTTTGTATATCGGCAAAATAATTATCCACATATACTTCGTGATTATCAATATTATCATCCATATATCTTTTCAAACAATTATGCAATATACTCTCCCCCATTGTTCCTATGGGGCCGTTTTCCGTATTAACTTTATTTTTTAAAACACTTTTACGGGAAACTGTCATTATATCAGAAAGATTAGCAAGCACACTTTCCCGTATACCCGCTAATCTTTCATAATCAGTATAATTATTATTATAAAGCAACAGTTCCCTCACGTTTGAAGGTTTCATATTACTTATTCTCTCTTAAGGCCGCCTGTTCCGAATTCGGATAACTCCAATCCCTTATTTCTTTCAAGAACCATTCTGATACTCCATTCGTGAACAAATAAAAGAAGAACATTGCCCTTTAAGTCACGAATCTTCTTCATATCAGATGTTCCGTTTATTGAGTCCGGATCGAATTCATCCTGATTACTTATGTATCTTATATATTCATAAGGAAGCTGCTCAAGACCGATGTCAACATTATATTCACTTGCGAGTCTGAACTTTAAAACATCGAACTGAAGCGTGCCGACCGCACCTACTATAATCTCTTCCATTCCGGTAATATATTCCTGGAATATCTGAACAGCACCTTCCTGGGCAATCTGTGTAATTCCCTTTACAAATTGCTTCCTTTTCATTGTATCAAGCTGTTTTACTCTTGCAAAATGTTCCGGAGGGAATGTAGGTATACCCTCAAATGCAAACTTATCCTTTGAGCTGCATAAAGTATCGCCTATGGAGAATATTCCCGGATCGAAAATACCGATAATATCGCCCGCATATGCCTTATCTACTATATGCCTTTCACTTGCCATTATCTGCGTAGGCTGTGAGAGCTTAATCTTCTTGTTGGACTGGACATGCCAGGCTTCCATACCCGCATCGAATTCTCCGGAAACAATTCTGATAAATGCTATCCTGTCTCTGTGGGCTTTATTCATATTAGCCTGAATTTTGAATACAAATGCACTGAAATCCTCGGCTTCCGGCTCTATAACTCTTAAGTCTGACTCTCTTGAAGCCGGAGATTCCGTCATCTTTAAGAAATGGCGTAAAAATGTTTCAACTCCGAAATTGGTAAGAGCGGAACCAAAAAATACAGGCGTAAGATTACCTGCTCTTACTTCATCTAAATTAAACTCACTTCCGGCGCCTTCAAGAAGTTCCATGTCTTCCTCAAGTTTTTCTCTGAAATAATCACCTATCTGATCATCTATTGAAGGATCGTCTATTGAAACATTCCAGGTATTAACTTCTTTCTGCCCGTTCATCTCTGCGGTAAACATGTTTACTTCTCTTGTTTCCCTGTCAAATACGCCTTTGAATTCTTTTCCCGATCCTATAGGCCAGTTCATCGGACATGTGCTGATTCCGAGTATGCTTTCTATATTATCAAGCAATTCAAACGGATCTTTTGACTGTCTGTCCATCTTGTTAATAAATGTAAATATGGGGATATGTCTCAGAACACAAACTTTAAAAAGTTTAATTGTCTGCTTTTCAACACCCTTGGAGGCGTCAATAACCATGACTGCAGAGTCTGCCGCCATAAGCGTCCTGTATGTGTCCTCCGAAAAATCCTCATGTCCCGGTGTATCAAGAATATTTACACAATATCCGTCATATTCAAACTGCATAACGGATGACGTTACCGAAATACCCCTCTGCTTTTCAATTTCCATCCAGTCAGACACGGCATGTTTAGCCGTCTTTTTTCCCTTAACGGAACCTGCAAGGTTAATCGCTCCTCCGTATAACAGAAACTTCTCCGTAAGAGTTGTTTTACCTGCGTCCGGGTGGGAAATAATCGCAAAAGTCCTTCTTCTTTCTATTTCTTTATTCTTATCGTTACTCATCATATTCACATCATTCTAAACTATTAAGCTGGAAGTCATAAGAAATAACACACTTATCTTTTTCATCGAATCTTCTGAACAAATTAACGATATCCGTCATTACGGATTCAAAATCATCCTCATCCGCCTCTACCTGCAAAACGTGTGCATCGTTAAATAATTCAACGGATTTTACCTTTTCATTCTTTCTGATATCTTCCAAAATTGCATCAGCTTCTTCACTGCTGATAGTCTTATTTTTAGGATAAGTTACACTATAAGATCTAACCATTTTTCTCTCCTTCATGATTGCAAGATTATCTTTTAGCCATAATCATTCTTATATAACATGTTTTCTGATTATACATAACAAAATTATCCTGTGCAATGATAAATTTATTACTTCATAAACTGATCCAGCGCCTGATTGAGTGTATCGATAACATCATCATCACCGTGCTCAACCGAATCGATAATACAATGTGTGAGGTGCTCTTTAAGTATTTCCCTTCCTATGTTGTTAACGGAAGATTTAACTGCCGCAAGCTGTACCAAAACATCGGAGCAGTCAACCCCGTTTTCAACCATTAATTTTACATGCTGCATATGTCCTATTGCTCGGCTGAATCTGTTAAGTATCTTTTTTGTATGGGCGGGATCGTGACTGTGCCCATGTTCGGAACCGTCGGTATGCGTATGAGTATGCGCATCTTTGTCGATAAACTGTATCTTGTTGTCTATCTCTTCCTGAGTTGCTATTCTGACTTTAACAATACCATGATCCTTTATGTGGACATGTGCAAAGCCTTCTTCATGCATTTTCTTATGGCAATCTTCATCAATATCTTCCGAAAAAGTATTCGGATTTGATTTTGAATGACTGTGCTCATGGTCGTGAGTATGACCGTGAGATATCCCAACCTGTTTATGATTAAGTTCATTTGCATTTTCTTCAATATTGCCCATATTCACTCCTAAACCCTTCTGATACAATATAATAAAAATATACAATAATAATTAATCCATATTTTACAATAACTAAAGTTTTTAAAATAATTGTATTTGATTATATCATTAATCCATAGCTGTTTTCTATTGATTTTTGCCCGGTAACAATTTAAAGGTGATTTTTTTACAATTTATATTCTTAAATATTACATGTCACGGAGTATTCCCGTAAGTATGTCGTCTCCGTATAATTCACTTTTTCCCATCTGCTCCGTAACATATTCATAATTAATATAGGAATGTTCGAATTGCCTCGAATACAAATGAAAAATATCGGCAATGTTTTCGCCGGTAATATCTTTATGTACATAAAGATATGATTCACAGAGTTTTCTGCATACAATATACGCCACTACTGCTTTTTTTATCTGAACAACCGCATTGTCTTCATACACTGCCTGTAGAAAAAACCTGTAGACATAATAGAACATTAGATTTTCAAATGAATAATTATTGTTTTCAATGCTTACAATATGCTCTTTCAGAACTGTTTTTTCTTCATCTCCGATATTTTTATATGCATTATATTCTTCCAGCTTTTTATGCCAATCGGCATTTATTATTTCATAGCCCTCAAAAGGCTTTAACATATATTCAATATCGTAATCCGGCTTTTTATTTTCCGATAGATCTTCGGTTTCTTCATCATTTTCCCAAATAAATACTTTTTTATAAATTTGTATCAGCCTTTCCGAAAGAGTTCCCCGTGATTTATCGAATATAGTATTAAAAATATCTTTTCTCAGATGAATTAACTCGAAATAAACAGATGCGTCAATGTCATTGTATGTCTTCACCGTCTCATCATTCAATTCGGAAACCAGTTCCGTTTTTCCGATATTTACAAACATTTCCGCTACAACCGGACAAGAAGGAGCAACTCCGATTTCTCTTGTCGAACCGTATTCATTTTTAAATCTGGGAAATTCATCGCAGGTTTCACATAGGGCGTTTTCGCCCAGTTCTTTATATATATCGCACAAATTGTCTTTATCGAGAAACGGACATCGCATATTTTCTGTAAGTTTGAAGGTACAACCCCCGTCTTTCTTTGGTATCATCACATTTAACAGACGTTTGCCGATTTCTCCCTTTTGCTCCTTATAGAATTCGTAAGACCGCTCATCCACGTCAACATCCCAGCCCGCGCAACATGTATCTCCGCACTTTTCCGCAATGCATTTAAAATCTTTATAATAATCCGGTGTAACTGTTTTCATTTTATTATCCTCAAATTTTTCGATTTATTTTACTTTTATCCGTAACAACAGATAATTTTTTGAAATTTTAATTATGCAGACAAACTTTAATTAAGTATTATACATTTTTATTTTTAATACATCAAAAAAACGCTCAGCCTTCGATTAAAACGTATATACAGTCATTAATCCGTAATACGTATCTCGAAGACGAGCGTTATATTTTTAAATGGAATCCGATATTGCCTTTTTATTTCTTTTACTTTGAATAATAAGTATTGCAACACCTAAAGCTGCCGTAAATATGGCAATAAACTGTGAAGTTGATAATGTTCCGACTGCTCCTCTCGGATCGTCTCTTAAGAATTCAATCGCAAATCTTCCGACACTGTATAATATAATATAAAGACCGGCTATTAATCCCTTAAATCCTTTTCCTGATTTATTATTGTATCCGGCAACGGCAATAAGAATAAAGAATATGGCAAAATCTCCTATGGAAGAATATATCTGTGTAGGTATGAGAGCCGTTCCGCTCGGAGCAAGTCCCGTATCAGGGAAAATAACGCCCCACTCATGGTCATGAGCCTCTCTTCCGTAACAGCAACCCGCAAAGAAACATCCTATTCGTCCAAATCCCTGTGCCAATGCAACTTCCGGAATAATAAGGTCAAAATATTCAAAAAAAGAAACTTTCTTTGCTTTTACATATATAAATGCACAGATTACTCCGGTTATAAGTCCTCCGTAAACAACAAATCCCTCTGAACGAATTAATGCTCCTAACGGATCCCTGACAGTATCTTCCCACTCAACAATCATGTAGAGAAGCTTCCCTCCGGCAAAACCCGTAATTCCGCCTATGATACCCGCTATCCAAGCTATATTACTGTTAAGCTTTAATTGTTTGGCTCTGAATTCAAGTACAATAAATGCAACAACAATTCCGATTCCAATCATAAGGCCATATCCGTGTATAGGTATATTTCCTATGTTGAAAAGCACAAAATGCATAGTTTTTCTCCCACTTGTTTTTACAATTTTAATATGTTAATATTTACATGATAAATGATTATATCATTTATATCAATATCATATACTCTGCACCCTAATCAGGTGTAGTATTCGGTCACACCCCCTCAGTGACCATCTTGCTAAATCAATGGGCTTTAATCCCATTGATTTTTTTGATTTTTTTATCAAATTTTTATTATTTAAAATAAATATGAATTAAAATAAAGACAGCCGAAACCGGCTATGCCGATTCCGACTGTCTTGTCAGACTTTTAAGTCATTAAGGTTATTAATGTTTCTTTCTTCCTGCAACGGCAGCGGCACTTATAATGCCTGTTGCGGAAATTGCAATCAATACATAGTAGATCATATTGTTACTATGATCGGCTGTGTCTACCTTTTTATCACTCTTGTTATTTAAATTATTCTTAGAGTTATTATCTGTATTGTCTTTGTTTCCGCCGTTTTCACCGTTGTTTTCCTTAACTTTATGAACATTAACCAATACTTCACCTTCATATACAACATCCTGAGCTGATGAATATCCCGCAATATCATCTTCGGTTATACCGTAAACAATAATGTTGCCGTTCTCATATTTCAGAACATCGGAATAAGTGACAGTATATGTTCCGTCATTGTTGTCAACAACTTCAGCCGTTACTCCGTCAACCTCGGTACCGTCGGCAAGCAAATGAAGCTTGGAAGCGAATTCATCCGCACCGGGTCTTACTCTGTCCTGATTGTTGTTATCATCCCACTTCATTGTTACAACCACGTTTGTTCTCTCAGGAGTATGAGTATTGGTAATTACTCCTCCGTTGAGCGCCGTGTTGTTGCCTGTTGTATATCCGCTTACGGCATCCTCTTTTACACTGTATGTTATAGGCGTGCCTGCTGCGTTCTTTGCAAGATTCGTGTATTTTACGGTATATGTTCCGTCGTTGTTGTCAACAACGCTCGGTACAACTCCCGTTACTTCTGTCTCGCCGTTCATCAAATGAAGTTTTGATGCAAAATCATTTGCACCCGGTCTGATTCCGTCTCTGTTGTTATCATCAACCCAGTTCTTTGTAACCGTGGTATCAATAACTTCAGTAGTATGAGTATTGGTGATCGTCTCACCGTTCTTTGCTGCGGTTTTGTCTGCCGTATATCCGTCAACGCCGTCTTCTTTTACCGAATAATTGATTTCGGTACCGTTTTCATACTTTTGAAGATTAGCATATTCAATCGTATAAGTATTATCACCGTTATCTCTGATAACAGGCGTTGCGCCTTCAACGACAGTAT
>JALEKK010000006.1 GCA_022769005.1 Lachnospiraceae bacterium | reverse complement strand
CCCGCAGATAGAACCCCTCATTTCAACTGGGACGAAGCATCTAACGAGCAAGCACTTAGAGAGAAAAATGAATTATTAAAAAAGTCTATAGACTATTTTGAAAACTCAGGAGAATTTTCACCAGAAGATCTAAAAGAAGACGCAACCTATCGTATATTCAACAAAGCTCTTCAAGAAGGAGCTACTGCTTATGATGATTTAAAATCTACTATTTCTGAGATAAACAACAATAAAGCCTTTTTACTACTCTTCGATAAAATGGACTCAGATGTTCTTCCTAAAAACGCAGCCGAGATGAAGGCATGGAGAGAAGAACTTATTAAGACTGCTACAGAGAGCGGAAACTTCAAAGGTAGCGTTGAGGATATTACATCTGCTATTGACAGTCAAATTCAAACATTGCCTGAGTTAAAAGACGCTTACGAGCAATATCGTGATTCACAGAAAAAAGAAGAAGCTAATCTCAAAAAGATTCAAGAGGAAAAGGTCAAAGAATTCGGTAAGCATATGTCACAACTTCTAATAGGAAAAGATGCTACTGACAAGCTTGTGTTCAGCTTTGAAATTAACGACCTTTTAAAAAATGGAAAGAAAGCTGCTGAGGACTACGCAAATTCACTTGCTGATAACTTATCAGGAGCTAAAATTACAGCTACGACCTTTACCAACTCTATATCTGAAGCTTATAAAGTATTATCTTCTCAACAAAACGGTAAGTCCATCTCTATCGCCGATTTTAATTCAGATAGCTTAAAGGACTATAGAGAAGCTCTTGAGTACACAAACGGCACTCTTCAATTAAATACTGAAAAGGTAAAAGAGTTAGCCTTAGCTAAAGCCGAAGAAGAAAAAGCTACTATCAAAGAAACAAAAGCAATGGATGTGAGCAAGTACAAAGAACAGGCTGAACAAATTGAAAAATTAAAAACAGCTATCAGAAACGGTTCTTTGTCACGTGCTGAAGAAGTTGATAATGCATACGCAACTATCGAAGCTTTAAGAAAATCCAACGAAGCTATTGCTAAAGGTTGTGAACAATACAACTTATACACTGCTGCTATTGATGAAGCAAACGGTGCTTATCAAAGATGGTTAGATGCTCAAAATGGTAGTGATTATGGCGATATGGCTGATGATGTTGCTTCTGCTGCAAAAAAGATTACTGACACCTTTGATAGCGAAAATGAAATATATGGCAACTTCGGCTCAAAGAAATACAAGGCTGCTGTAGAACTCATAATACCAGATAGTATAAATCCAGAAGATACCGATGCTATAAATAACTACATGAATAGCATATCCGATTATTTCACAAAAGATGAAAACGGAGCTATTAAGGGCTTGAACCTTCAAACATTTCTTGATAACGCTGTTAAAAAAGGACTAATGACAGCAACTACGCAAGAAGATGGAAAAATAAAGTACGACATTGTTCCAAACATTAGCACTGAAGATTTTGCTGAACAGTTAAATTTATCTAAAGAAATGGTTCAATCCTTTTTTGACGAAGGTCAGTTAAAAGGCTTTAAGTTTGACTTTAGCGGAGAAGCTGTTCAAGATATTAACGATTTAGCTGTTCGTGCTTACGCCGCAAGAGATGCTCTTACAAGTTTAGGCGATTATAAAGATTTAAAAATAAACTTAGATGTAGATAACTTAAGTACTACCGATGAGAAAATTAAAACTTTAGATGGCACTATCAGGGAAATGTCCGATATTCGCAGCAAAGTCTCCATAGATTCAACTGAGGCTAATCAGGCTGCAACAATAATAAGTTATTGTGTTGCTCAAAAGCAACAGTTAACCGCTCCTGATATTCTTAGGGTTGACACATCTAAATTGAGCGAGGATATAGGTTCAGCTATTTCTTTGTTGCAAGACTTTCAAAACGCTCAGTATGAGTTGGAATTAAGACAAACCCTAAATCTCGATACTACAGAGGCTCAAGACAAAGTTGATTCTCTGTTTTCTAAGGTACAAAATAATAGCACTGTAGCTTATTTAGGAATAGATACATCTTCGGTGCAAAACGCATTAGATAGTATAAAAACTCTTACATCTGAAACTTTAGTTACTAAATATGGGGTAGACGCAAGTGCCATTCAAGGTTTTAAACCTGATACTAAAGCTGATGTTTTATACGAGGCAGATACGAGTAATCTACCTAAAGTAATTCATACTCCTGGAGTTGTAAATTATACTGCTAATACTTTTGGGTTACCGACCTCTCTTCCACCTATAACTCAAAATGTAGTAAGAAATACAACTACATACGAAACAACCGTTCCTGTATCACCCAGCAACGCTGCTAACCAGCGAAATGGAATTATGGGATTTTTTGGCACGTCATTAAAGCCTCAAGGTACTGCTAAAGCAAATGGATCTTTAGGAACAGATAAAACCGAAACCGCTCTGACAGGAGAGTTAGGAAGAGAGCTTGTAGTTAATCCTGACTCAGGACGATGGTATACAGTAGGAGATAACGGAGCAGAATTCACAAAAATTCCTAAAGGCTCTATTGTATTTAACCACTTGCAAACTGAGCAGTTATTGAAAAATGGATATATAAATAGTCGAGGAAATACTAATACAAGTGGAACAGCTTTGGTATCTGGAAAATGGCTGCCTGGGGCTGTTGGTAGTGCTTTGACTAACATAGGCTTATGGTTCGCTGGTAGTAAAAAAAATAATAATGGCGTTAAACAAGTATCTGGAAGCGGAACTATAGGAGGAAGTTACAGTTCTGCAAAGAATAATTCTACTAAAAGTTCTGTTTCAAGCCATAGTTCTGGCGGAGGTTCAAATTACTCAAGAAGCTCTGGTTCTTCAGGAAGCTCTAATAACTCTAATGGTTCTGAAAGTTCTAAAGAGGACAATAAGCAAAAGATAGACTGGATTGAGATTGCAATAGATAGAATTGAAAGAGTTATCGATAAGTTCTCCACTATCGCTTCATCCGCTTTCAGAAAATTAGGCGAAAGATTATCTGCTAATAATAGCCAAATCAGCGAGCTTAACAAGGAGATTTCAATCCAGCAACGAGCTTCAGATAGATATTTACAACAGGCTAATTCTGTAGGTCTGTCTGGCGATATTGCAGAAAAAGTTAGAAACGGAACTATCGACATTAACGAATACGATAGTGATACGGGAAGCAAGATTGAAGAATATCAAAAATGGTATGAAAAATCGTTAGATAGCACTAAAAATGTACTTGAACTCGGTGAGAAAGTTGCGTCTGTTTATAAAGATAAATTTGAAGCAATATCAAAAGATTTTGATAACCAGTTATCCTTATTAGAACATTTGTCTAATACATATAATAATGGTGTTTCGGATATAGAAGAAAGAGGTTATCTTGCTACTACTAAATATTACGAAGCCCTAAGAGAAGTCGAAAAACAGAATATAGATGTAAGAAAAAGAGAGTTAAACGACTTAACAAACTCTATGACAGAAGCTCTTAATTCTGGAAGGATAGCTGAATATAGCGAACAATGGTATGATTTTCAAAACGAAATAAACTCCGTAAAAGAAGCTATACAAGAATCTGAAACATCTGTAATAAAGTTCGGTAACTCAATAAGAGAAGTTAAATGGGATCACTTTGATTACCTGCAAAAACAAATCGAGTATATAACCGAAGAGGCAAACTTCCTTATAGACCTTATGGAGAAAAACAATAAACTGTTTGAAGATAACGGACAACTAAATAATTTAGGTATGTCTACCATGGGGTTACACGGTCAGAATTATAATGTATATATGGCTCAAGCTGACAAATACGCCGAAGAAATCAAACGAATTAATAAGGAGTTGGCTGAAGATCCATACAATACTAAATTATTAGACCGCAGAGAAGAGTTACTGAAAACTCAAAGAGAATCTATCTTAAATGCCGAAGAAGAAAAAGCTGCTATCGTTAGTTTAGTTAAAGATGGAATTGAAAAAGAACTTGAATCTCTTAAGAAGTTAATTGATAAATACAACGAGAGCATGGATAAAGCCAAAGACTTATACGACTATAACAAAAACGTAAAAGAGCAGGCTAAAGAAATTGCTACATATCAAAAACAATTAAACGCATATGCTAATGATACATCTGAAGAAACTAAAGCTGTTGTTCAAAAAATACAAATAAGCTTAACCGAAGCACAAGAGCAATTACAGGAAACCGAATATGAACACTACATTTCTGAACAGAAAAAGTTATTAGACGAACTATACACAGAATATGAAACATTGTTAAATGAAAGATTAGATAATGTAGACGCCTTGGTGTCTGATATGATAGATACGGTTAATGCTAACTCTGCTACTATAAACGATACATTAATCAATCAGGCTGAAAAAGTTGGATATGTTATCACTGAAAATGAAAAACAGATATGGTCTAACGAGGGTTCTGCTACTGCCATAATTACAAAGTACGGAGAATCTTTTGTAAATAAACTAACAACTGTCAACGAAGTTCTTTCAAAAATAGCTTATAAGATTGGGGCTATGACAAAAGAAAGCGATGTAAAAGCTAACAATACCGTTAAAAACACTAAAACTACTACCCCTAAAAATAAAGCTATAAATAATAACAACAATAACAATAAGAATAATAACAATAATAATAAGAATAATAAGTTCAGTGAAGATGTAAAAAGAGGCGTTGCAGCTGCTATATGGATTTACGGTTCTCGCTCTGGATGGGGGAACAACCCAGAAAGGCAAAGAAAACTTACCGAAAAATTCGGCTCAGCTAATGCTGCTGCCATTCAAGGTTATATAAACTCTAACACAGACAAATTATATGACTGGTGGGTAAGTAACGGAAGAAGGAACTTATCTCAGTATTATTACAACGCATATAAAAACGGAGGACTTGCTGATTACACTGGAGTTGCATGGATTGACGGAACCCCTTCAAATCCTGAAATGGTTTTAAATGCAAAAGATACATCTAATTTCATAGCTTTAAAAGACGCCATGAAAAATATATCAACAAAGAGTGCAATCTCAGATATATTCAAAAATAACGAAAATGCTATGAATATACTATCGCGGTTATCTAAAGTTTCAAATCCAAACCTTTCAGCACCCCAGAATAATATTGGAGATATTACATATCAAATTAACATTCCTATAGAGAATGTACAAGATTACAACGATTTCATGAATCAATTAAAGAAGGATGATAAGTTTGAAAAAATGATACAGTCTATGACTATAGACAGACTTGTTGGGAAAAGCAATATAGCAAAGAACAAGTTTAAATGGTAATAAGTATCCATGAGGTTCAGTTAGGAGTATAGTGTTGTTTGATGATAAAATGGATATTTTATCGCTATTTTATATTGTGTTATATTATATTTTTCAATGTAACATCTCGTACAATATTACGTACTCTTCACTTCCACTATTTCAACTTATTTATTAAACATAATATCTTATATGGGTCGCCTTTAATAAAATGGGCGACCTTTTTGTATATAAAGGAGATAAAGGATGAACAATATAAGAAGAAAAGATTATCAGGAAAATCTAATAAATACTCTTGAAAAGCAAAATGAAAGATTGAAAGCTGACAATCTTAAATTAAAAGAAAAAAACAAAAGACTGGAAGAAAGAATACTTCTTTACGAGAGTCAATTTGAAGATATTGAGTCTCTTAGAAAAGAACATTTAAAAGCACTGCATGAACTTGGAGACCTTAAAGCTCGTTTTGACGAGATTATATCCGAAGCAATGTCTGTTAAAAAGACTTTCACAAAAGAATCCTCTGTTCTATTAAAACAGTTAAGTAAACAATTTAATAAAAATGTGTAACTTATTTATTATGTACCGAAAGGAGTTAATGTGTACGCCTATGATTTTGAGTATGATGGCAAAAATTTAAGTGAATTTGGCTTCATAATTGGAGATTATGACAATTCATCTGGAGAAAAAACCATAAAAGCAGGCTGTCAAATATCATTTAATACTGTTCCAAGACACTCTGGAAAGATCTTTAGCCTTACAAGCACAAAGTATGAGGAATGTATAGCAGTTACCTTTCAAATATTTAAAGACTCTTGCAAAGATGACAATTTTATCATATCAGAACAAGAATATTTTAATATGGTCAGATGGTTAAATAGAAGAGAATTTTTAAAATTAAAATTCATTTATGAGGAACCAGTCTCTGTAGATTGTTATTATAATGCAAGTTTTAATATATCCAAAATACTCTATGACGGAAACCTTATTGGAATTGAATTAGCTATGGAGACAGACAAACCCTTTGGATATGGAGATGTAGTGCAATCTAATCTAAACTTTACGAGTAACAACAGTTCTTTATCGGTTAAAGATTTATCCCATGAGATTGGATATACATATCCTGACATGGTTATAACTTGCAATTCATCTGGGAATTTAACCATAACTAACAAAATGACTAATTCTTCAATGACAATAAAAAATGTTACTCAAGGTGAGACTATAACCATATACGGGCAAGCTATGATTATAGAATCGTCTTTAAACTCTCATAAAATAATGAACGACTTTAATTGGGATTTTTTAAAGATACAAAATACATATAATAACAATGTCAATACTATCACTTCCACTATCCCGTGTTCGATAAAAATGTCATATATACCTATCATAAAAAATGTCCCTGATTTATAAGGAGGTGTTTTAGCTGGCTGTAAAGATAAAATTTGATAATACACATAATATTATTGAGCCTACATTTGTACTAATGACACGAAATGGCAACAAAGTAGGAACAATATTAGCTACAGATATTTCCGTAGAAGATAACTTTAATAGTAGTTTTAATTTAGAATTTAAAGTAAACAAATATAATAATAATAAAAAATATCATTTATGGGATGAATTAAGTGATTTTAAACTTGTTTGGTGCAGAGAATGGAATGTAGTGTTCGAGGTAAATTTTACCACAAACGAGACTGATGACACTGTTAAATCTGCAACAGGTATTTCTCTCGGAGAAGCAGAAACATCTCAAATAAATTTATACAATATTCAAATAAACACAGAAGATGATATAAAGAGAGATGACTACCTTCCTACCGTTCTATACAACGATAAAAATCATAAAGCCTCATTATTGCATAGAATTATGGAAAAAGCTCCGCACTACTCTATTAAACATGTAGACCCCTCAATATCAAATATTCAGAGAACTTTTTCATTCGACAACAAGAGTCTGTATGATTCATTTCAGGAAATTGCAAAAGAGATAAATTGTATATTTGTATTCGATAATGGGTTAGATGAAAACGGTAAGATTAAACGAATGGTGTCAGTGTATGATCTGGAAAACTACTGCCCTAAATGCGGATATAGAGATGAATCTATTGATAAATGTCCTAAATGCGGTAATACCGATATTATAAAGGGTTACGGAGAAGACACTAATATTTTTATCACTACAGAAAATTTATCCGACCAAATAACATTTAAAACTGATACGGATTCTGTTAAAAATTGCTTTCGACTTGAAGCTGGTGACGACCTAATGACAGCTACCGTCATAAGTTGTAACCCCAACGGGAGCCAGTATATATACTACATATCTGATGAAATGAAGAAAGATATGTCGAAAGAGTTAACCTCTAAACTATCAGATTACGATAAATTATATAACTATTATTATAATGAATATACCCTCCCCGTTGAAAGTAATGTTCTATCCTCATATAACGCTCTTGTAAACAAATACAGTGTCTATAAAAAGGACTTACAAGTTATTCCTGATAGTATAAAAGGTTATTCATCATTAATGAATTTATACTATGACACTATAGATTTTTATCTATTCTTAAATGATACACTAATGCCTTCTCCAGAAATATCTAAAACATCAGCGAGTAAAGAGGCTACTAAAATCACTCCAGCTTCTTTAGCTCCTGTGGCTGTAAGTGATTTATCGAAATGTTCACTAACTACTGCTTCCAGTGCGGTTTCTGCTATGGCTCGTACAATAGTAGATCATCGCTATCAGGTGAGAACTTCCGATGAATCTATGACTGAGTATACATGGTCTGGAAAGTTTATAATAACTAATTATTCAGATGATGAAGACACTGCTACTACAGACATTATAACAATAGAGATTAGTGACAATTACGAAAAATTTGTAAAACAAAAAATAGATAAAATTCTTAGCAAGAAACAAGATGATGAATCTACGGATATAGTAACTTTATTTAAACTAAAGATAGATTCTTTTAAAAATGATTTAAAAAAATATTGCCTTGTAAGTCTGAAAACATTTTTAGATTCATGTCAGGCGTGTCTTGATTTGTTAGTAGAACAAGGTGTTGCTGACGGGAAAACATGGGGTGATAAAAACCCTAATTTGTATAATGAAATATACTTAGATTATTACAATAAAATGTCCGCTATTCAGGAAGAGATTAAAGTAAGAGAGAGTGAGATTTCTACCATAGCAGGCACATTAAACAATGACGGAACTCGTAAAATTACAGGTATTCAAAACATATTAGATAAAGAGAAAAACGAGATTCAAAAGAAATTAAATTTAGAACATTATCTCGGTACGGATTTATGGTTGGAATTTTCATCATACAGAAGAGAAGATTCTTATCAAAATAGCAATTATATATCTGACGGGTTGAACAATAAAGATTTATTTGGTAAGGCTAATGAGTTCCTGTCAGTTGCAAAGAAAGAAATATACAAGTCTGCAACATTACAACATTCTATATCAGCTTCGTTATATAACTTGTTAGCAATAAAAGAGTTTGAGTCTATTACAGATTACTTCTCTGTCGGGAATTGGATGAGAATTCGTATTGACGACAACGTATATAAACTTAGACTTATATCATACACTATAGATTTTAATGATTTGAAAGAAGTGTCAGTTAAATTTTCAGATGTTAAAATATGTGCTGACGGCATTTCTGATACTGAGAATATATTATCTCAAGCGTCATCAATGGCTACTACATATGACGCAGTAACAAGGCAAGCAAGTCAAGGAGAAACGAGCAACAAGCAGTTGCAAGACTGGACTATGAACGGGCTGTCTTTAACAAAAATGAAAATAGTTGATAATGCAGACAATCAAAATATAACATGGGATTCTCACGGGTTATTATGTAGAGAGTTTGATTCTATATCAGATAATTATAATGATAAACAGTTAAAAATAATAAATAAAGGTTTGTACCTCACTGATGACAACTGGCTTACATCTAAAGCTGGCATCGGTGAGTTTTCTTATTATAATCCTAAAGCTAATAAGATAGAAAACTCATATGGTGTAATAGCAGATACCCTTGTAGGAAATCTAATTCTTTCAGAAGAAGTTGGTGTATATAACACCGACAATTCTGTTGTTATGGATAAGAATGGGCTAACTATAACAGCAGACAATACTTCTACCAGCCAGAACCAAACTATTCTGACAGTCCAGAAAAGAACTCTGGATAAAGAGAATAAAGAAGTATTAACTAAAATGATGTATTTAGACAGTGATTGTAATTTAGTTATAAACGGAAGCGTAAGAATTAACTCCCAATCTGGTATAGATACTCTCACATCTTGGGTTGATAATAATATAACTACAGCCACTACTGAAGTTTCTAATAATTTATCGGGCACTATAAAGGAAAATTATGATGCTTTAGCTGACTCTATAGAAAGGCAGTCTAATGAGATAAATACTACTATGTCTGATAGAGTTAATAGCCTTCGTAATGAACTGAAAGAAGATTCCGAAGAAAAGTATAACTTCCTTTGGAATAACATAGTTGAGAATCAAGACAATTTATATACTACGATAGACGAGCAGTATAAA
Organism: Lachnospiraceae bacterium; assembly: GCA_022769005.1. GTDB lineage: Bacteria > Bacillota > Clostridia > Lachnospirales > Lachnospiraceae > UBA4285. The sequence continues at coordinate 12,977 of JALEKK010000006.1, read as the reverse complement.
ATTATTACTAAAGAAAATGACGATAAATTAAATGCTTATAAGGCTGAAGTCGGACAGTTTTTAGAGTTTAATTCGAGCGGTTTAACTATAGGAGCATCATCTTCTAACTTTAAAACATCAATAGATAATCAGGGTATGTATTTTATGCAAGGAGATGTAAGAGTTGCATACATAAGTAATAATCAGTTGTATATTCCAAACGCCATTATCGAAAATACCTTGTCATTAGGTAAGTTCTTCTTTTCTCCACATAGTAACGGAGACGGAGGCGTTTCTTTAACATGGCAAGGAGATTGAAATAAAGGAGGTAAATATATTTGGCGACATCAGGTAGAATAGAAACTGGAACTGTACAAGGGAGAGGTATCAGATTTGATTGGTGGCAGAATTGGCAATCTGTAGAAAATAACCAAACCAATATAGGCTGGAAAATATATGGTGTAGGAAATAGCGGTTGGGTTAAATCTGGAGGATTTTTAGTACAAATTAACGGGCAAACCGTCTGCGACTGGTCTACAGATAATAGAATTCAGTTGTACGATGCACAGGTAGTAGCATCTGGTAGTTTAACCCTTAGTCACGACAATAATGGTAATAAGTCCTTTTCGGTGCATGTAGAAGCAGCCGTATACGAATATAACCGAAATGTAAGTGCTAACGGTACTTTCGCACTTAACAATATCGCAAGAGCTTCCACCCCTTCATGTATTACATACCCTAATAATACATATAATGTAGGTAAATTAGGTGATACTATTACTATTCACACTAACAGGAAGGGAGATTTTACACATACCGTAAGATATGACTGGTATGGTGTCGCTGGGACAATAGCTACTAATGTTACGAATAATTGTCAGTGGACTATTCCTGTGGATAGTTTTGCTAAGAAATTTAGAGCAGACGCAACTCAAATGGAAGGAACTATATATTTAGACACTTATTACAGTGGTAGATTGGTTGGTACTAAATTTTGCAAGTTTGGTGCTAAACTTCCAGACACATATATCCCGACCATAAACTCCTTGAATGTTTCGTTAGATAATAGTGGAAACACTGTAGTAAACTCATGGGGTGTAGGCGTTAAGGGATACTCAAAAGCTAAAATAACTGCTACTGGAAGCGGTATATACAATTCAACCATATCAGCGTTTAACATAACCTCAAGCATAGATTTAGGAGCAAAAAGCGTATCTGGAAAAACCCTATCATATACATCAGGTGTAATACAAAATGATGGAGTTTTACGATGTTCTGTGAGAGCTGTTGATACAAGAGGCAGATTAAGTAACGCCAGTATATACGATAAAAGTATAATAATTTACCCATACAGCAACCCTACCCTATCAATGTTTTCAGTGAATAGAAATACGAGTAATGCTAAAAAAATAATATTAAATACCGCTTGGAACTTTTCAAGTGTTAACGGTAAAAACTCTATCACTGCTACTCTAAAATATAAAAAGAAATCAAGCACTGGCTGGACTGTATATAACGGAAGTATAAACAATGGTATTACAGAGTTGTCTGGAGATTTTGAAGAAACAAGCGGTTATGATTTTATTATAGTCGTAACAGACGCTCTTGGAAACTCTGTTTCTCTCTCTGCCAGTGTATCAACTATAGATGTTTTATTAGACTTTAAAGCAGGCGGTAAGGGGTTAGGCATAGGAAAGGTCGCCGAAACCGATTCAGTAGAAATAGCTTTGCCTATCAAAGTAGCAGACGCAGATGGTAATCTAATACCATTAGTCGACTTCCTAATGCCTATAGGATACATAATATGGTCTAAAGTTTTCTTCGATCCTAACACTCTATACAAAGGAACTAAATGGGTAAGAATAAAGGATAGATTTTTATGGGCTGAAGGCGATCGTAATAAACCAGGTTATACATCGGGAGAAAGCACTGTTTCTATAAATAATTACAACTTACCTAACGAATCTATTCTCTTGTACAACAATAGCACTACTGGTAAGCATTTAGACGGCGGTTCTACGGCATGGGGTGGCACAAGTAATAAACAGTGGCTTATATCTTCTGGCTCTGACTTGCGTAGAGCTGGTGCTTTAGGAGGACAAACTCCAATTAATATTATGCCACCGAATATGTCTGCGTTTTGTTGGGAAAGAATTGCTTAATCAACGAAAGGAGATTTATTTTGTATTTAGAATTAAAAGATAAAACTCGAATTGAAATATTACGGTATGATATAAACTTGAATAATTTTGTTATTAATGATAATGGATATGAAATTTTTAAAACTCTAACTGATAATAATCTTTTAGAGGTTACTATTTATACGAATGAAGAACCAGTGGCTGTTTTTAGAAATAAAAGGGCTACTGGTTTTGTATTTGACGGGGAGCAGACAATTATACATTTAACAGATATAAGCGATTTAGAATCAAGAATAATATCTCTTGAGCTTTCTGTTGACGATATAGTTATGGCTCAATTAGATGAATTGTAATATGAGGTATACAAACATGTACGACACATTAAAAAGAATTTATAAAAGAACAATGAATATCAAATACCTTAATAACGGAGTAAAAAAAAAGTGGATAACGGAAGAAGAAAAAGAAAGGATTATTCACGAAGTCGGTGAGCCTCGTGAATAAAATCACACTTTATAAATAACACGAGGAGATTGATAAATAGTGACTACTATTATGATAGCTATTATTACTGCATTAGGCGGTGTATTTAGTGCTAATGGATTATGGACATTTTTATCTTCTAAGAAGTCAAAAAACTGTGAATTAACCAAAATGATTGTCGGACTTGGGCATAGCAGAATTTGTGAGCTGTGTGAAAAATATATCGTTAGAGGTTACATAACACAGGATGAATATGAAGATTTAGTTGATTATATCTATACGCCTTATAAGAAATTAGGTGGCAATGGCACTGCTGAAAAAATGGTAAACGAGGTAGAAAAACTACCAATCATACCCCCACAATCACTGTCTGCTAAAGAAAAAGGAAAGGAAGAATAATTATGATATTTACAAAAAATTGGTGGAAAGCAACTTTAATTAGAATGGCTAAAACCGCTGGACAGGTATTTGTAGCCACAATCCCAACATCAACAGTCCTTTTGAACGAGGTAAACTGGGCTGTAATAGGTTCTACTGTGGTTATGTCCACGATCGCTTCGTTCTGCACTTCACTGGCTGGTTTGCCAGAGGTAGATAATAAACCCAATGATGATACTTCCACCAAAGGATAATAGTTAAAATTGATATTAAACGGGTGGTACTAAAACGGTACCACCCTATTTTATAAAGGAGGTATATATGGAAATAGTACAATCTATAATGACAGAATGTCCTTGCTATAAGGCATATAAGAAAATCAATGTAACTCATTTAGTGCTACACTCTACAGGAGTATCACAGCCTAAAGCAAGTGCATATATAAATCAGTTTAAACAGCCTACATATACAAGAGCGTCATGCCACGCTTTTATTGATGGAAATACTGGTATAGTATATCAGACATTGCCGTGGGACATTAACGGATGGCATGTGGGAGGTTCAGCAAACAACTATTCCATAGGGGTGGAGATGTGCGAGGGCGGAAATATGGAACTTGTCTACAATGTAGCGGTCGAGTTATTTGCCTACCTTTGTAAGAAGTATAATATAAATCCATTGACTAATATTATGGGACATTATGAAGCATATCTTTCTGGAAGGGGTTCTAACCACGGAGACCCAAGAAGCTATTGGGGCAACAAGCATAATATGGATACATTTAGGGTTGATGTTAACAACAAGCTAAAGCACCCAACAGCAAATAACATCTCTCATTCATATGTTCCAAACAATCATGATGGTAATGTATCGAAACATGAAATTGTAGTTGAGTGTACCGCCGACACTTTAAACAGAAGAAAAGAACCATCCCTTCACTCTTCTATTGTCGGAACTCAACATAAAGGTTATCAAAACAGAATTGTAGAAAAAAGATATGCTGATAATATGTGGTGGTTTAAAGATATTTCTGGATATTGGATAAGTGCAGATTATTGTAAAGATGTTATATATACATGTACAACAGATGAATTAAATCGCCGTTCTGAACCATCTGTAGCTTCTAAGGTTGTAGGTTGCGATCATAGAGGAAATGCTCACAGAATTAAGCAATATAAAGTTGCTGACGGCATTAAATGGGGACAAGACATCGCTGGATATTGGTTCAGTACAAACCAGAGATACATGAATAAATCTTTAGATAATTGTAAGTTGAACATTTAAAAAATGGGGCTTATGGGTTAATATACCTGTAAGCCCTTTATTTTTTTTTACAATTTGTAAGCGGAGGAAATATGGAAAAAGTACGAGAAGAATATATTGAAATCATAGGCGGCGAAATACCTATCAGCCTATATGTTAAAGACGAAAAAGAATACCATATATTAGTTGACGGTATTGAATGGATCAATACAACGAACAGAACTCATGCGATAGTATTGTTCGAAATGATGTGGGATAATCTGACCGATTATATGAATTATAGAATAAAATAGATATTAATAAATTAAAACACGAGAATAAAACTCTAAACAAATACTACTCAATAAAAAAAATACCGTAGCTCATGTTGCCATGTTGGTTATGTGCTGATGGTATTTTTTTAGTATTAAATATATGTTAAGTTGTAAAAAATAAAGTCGTATCGAAACTTTTCTAAAAAGTTGTAAAATAGTTGTAAAATAAAATTTAAAAGCCACGTAACATAGGTAGATACTGGCGTTGTATATAAATTGCAAATTAATAATATCTTATATGATTATTATGGAATATTGCTGCAATTATTATAATATAAACTTGAGCATATTAATAATAAATGTATTATGGATAGACTGCACAAAGCTAAAAAATATTTTTCGGCCGTAATATTAAATATGAAAATGACTTCGCAGATTTCACATGCATAACAACGTTTCGACCCATAAATAAAAAGCGTATAAAACATTTCTGCTTTACACGCTTTTTAATATATATATTAATTAATTCGGTTGTGTTTCATCACTTTCTCGAAACGAAACATTCCGTCTTAGAATTGTTTGTCCTCATGCTCTTCAAGCATAAGCAGCCGTACTTTTTCTGTCATTTATACTCCTTATGGTTTTGTGCCTTCCGATAGGTAAAATCAGAGGCGTTCCGGATATGGGATCTTCAATGACCGAACATTTTAAACCGTAGATTTCTTCAATAAGTTCCGAAGTAATAATATCTTCAGGCGCTCCCTCTTCAATTAATTTTCCGTTTTTCATTGCAAATATATAATCTGCATAACGTGCCGACAAATTGATGTCATGCAATACCATAACTATTGTTGTATGTTCTTTTTTGTTGAGTTCATACAGCAAATCCAATATCTCAACCTGATATGAAATATCCAGAAACGTTGTCGGTTCGTCAAGTAACAGTATATCCGTTTCCTGAGCAAGCGCAAGAGCTATCCAAACACGCTGTCTCTGGCCGCCGGAAAGTTCATCCACGTTTCTGTCGGCCAGCTCCGTAATTCCCATCATTTCCATGGCTTTTTCCACCGCTTTAAAATCTTCGGCACTCATGCCCTTCATGAGTTGTCTGTAAGGGAATCTGCCTCTTGTAATCAGATCCGTTACTTTTATACCCTCCGGTATTATCTGAGTCTGAGGAAGAAGGCCGATGTGCTTTGCCACTTTTTTCGACGGTATGCTTGTAATGCTGTTTCCGTTAAGCAGTACTTTCCCCTTGGTCGGGTGCAATAATCTTGAAAATGTTTTCAGCATGGTTGATTTTCCGCATCCGTTTGCACCGAGTATTACACTGATTTTATTTTCCGGTACCGTAATCGTAACATCAGAAATAATCTTTCTTCCGTCATATCCGGCACTTATATTGTCAGCTTTTAATATATATCCGTTCAATACATTCAACCTCGTTTATTCATTTTAAATAATAAAAATATAAGATAAGGAGCTCCTAATATTCCGGTTATTATACCCACAGGGTATCTTGACGGAAAAGCGTACTGACCTACCATGTCAGAGGCAAGCACAAGTGATGCGCCGACCAAACCGGAAGGCAACATATTTCCGTGTCCGGAACCGGACAATCTCGATGCAATCGGTCCGGAAAGAAATGCAACCGCGGCTATCGGACCCGTAACGGACGTTGCAAAAGCAATCATCAAAACAGCAAGTACTATTAATGATATTCTGACCGCCGACAACCTTACGCCGAGAACCGTCGCATAAGAATCTCCCAGTTCCATAACCTTTAAATGTCCGGCCAACACGGCAATCGCAATACTTGCGCCTATAACGACAATTGCAAGTTTCGGAATCTGATCGAGAGTAACATTGTTAAGACTTCCGCTCATCCATCTGAGAGCCGAACCTACATCATACTCTGACGCCTTAAGAAGGAGCCATGAAATTATCGCATTTAAAAATGCATTCATGCCTATTCCCGTAAGAATAAGTTTACTGTCAGAGTATCCGTTCCCGTTCGCAATTATGTATATCAACGCGGAAACGGCTATTCCGCATAACACGGCTATCAAAGACACTACTGTTCCGTCCAGGCGGAATATCAATATTCCGAATATGGCCGCAACGCTTGCTCCCGAACTGACTCCGATAATATCCGGACTTGCAAGCGGATTGCCCAAAAGCTTTTGAAATACATTGCCGGCCGCACCGAACGCAAAACCGCAAAGTACAGCGGCAAGCATTCTCGGCAGTCTCAATGTCTTCACGGTAAAAGAACCCGCAGCGGATCCGTCCGAAAACAGAATTTTAAAAATATCAACAGGCGAATATATGGTTTTACCGTACATCATCATAAAACCGGCTAACAAAAATACAATAACTCCCAGCAGTGACACCGTTATGATGTATCTGCGTTTTCTGCTGTTGTATCCTTCCATTATTACGCTGCTGCTCATGGTATTCATACTGAACGCACCCTAACCTTTCTTACGATAAGAATAAATGCCGGTCCGCCGACTAATGCAGTTATTATTCCCGATTCCAATTCTCCCGGGCTTCCAAGCAGTCTGCCGGCTACATCCGATAAAACCAGGAGTATCGCACCTCCCATCATCGAGAACGGAACCAGGAGCTTTAAGTCGGGTCCCAAAACAAGCTTCATAACATGGGGAACCATAAGTCCTATAAAACCGATAGGCCCGGCTATTGCGGTTGTTGCCGCACACAATAATACTCCCGCAACTATCCCGAGTATTCTCGTTCTTGCAACATTAACTCCGAGCCCCGCAGCGAATTCATCGCCGAGAGCCAAAGCATTAAGAGACGGTATCAGTGCGATTGCGATAATAAATCCTCCTGCAAGATATGGAATTACGGTTTTGATATCATCCCATGATGCTCCTCCTATACTTCCGGTTTGCCAGAATCTGAACCTGTCCATTACCTGAGAATTCGGAAGCATTACGGTGTTTACAATCGACTGCAGAGCCGTCGCCGTTGCAGCGCCGGCTATTGCAAGTTTCATTGGGGTCGCTCCGCCTTTCCCCGATGACGCAAGGCCGAAAACAAGTGCCGCAGTCAAAACAGCTCCCGTAAAAGCAAGCCAAATATATTGGTTTTTGTCACCTATGTTAAAAAAAGCCATTCCAATTACAACAAACAGTGAAGCCCCCGTGTTTACGCCGAGAATACTCGGATCCGCAACCGGATTTCTTGTTATGGATTGCATAAGCAGTCCTGATGTTCCGAGCGCCGCTCCCGCTATAAGACCGAATACGGTTCTCGGAATTCTCGCATTTACAATGTCAACTTCCGTTTGCGGTGCGCCGTTTTCAAAAAAAGCACCGAATACACTGCCTATACTTACAGACCTTGAGCCGTAAGATAATGAAATCAATATGCTCACCGGTATAAGAGCCGCAAGAACAATACCGAATATCCATACTTTCCTGTTTTTCATTTATTTACCGACCTTGGATGCGGCTGCAGACAACTGTGTTAAATAATCGTCAATAGTTGCCGGTATTGAAAGTATGGTAGGAGTTGTTGAAGCCGCAAGCTTTGAGTTGGAATCTAACAGTACAACCGCTCCGTTTTTGATTGCCGGAATCTTGGACATAAGAGGATCTGCCTGAAGAGCTTTAAGAAGCGATTCGTCTCCGTATAATACCATCAGGTCTACATCGGAGAAATCAGACGCATTTTCCCTGCTTATTGTTACCGAAAAATCATCAGGTGTTGCCTGTGCGAGCTTTGAAATGCTTTCCGGAAGTTCCAATCCTAAATCCTGAAGATACGATGCTCTCGGATCTGCAGGAAGGTATGCATAAAATGTACTGAAATCATCAGGACTTATGTAGAAAAATCCTGCCTTTATATCTTTCAGTTCAGGATGATTCGCAATCTTTTCTTTTATTAGATTGTCCGCTTCGGCAACAAGCTTCTCACCTTCAGCTTTCTTACCCATTCCCTCGGCGTTTAATATTGTCTGCTCTCTCCAGCTTGTTTTCCAAGCCGCTTCCGCGAAAGGCACCACAGGCGCAATCTGTGACAATCTGTCATATTCGTCCTTAGTCATGCCGGAATATGACGCTATGATTACATCCGGCGCCGCATCGCTTATTGCTTCGTAATCAAAACCGTCAGTATCATTAAATACATTCGGATTGCTTACTCCCAGTGATGCAAATGCCTGATCTGTCCATTCGTGCAATTTGTGATCTGTCATATATCCGAAATTGGCTGCGGATACTCCAACCGGAGCAATACCCAGAGCAAGAGCCGTATCCTGATTTCCCCAACCAAGAGTTATAATCTTTTTAGGCTCGGAATTAAGAGTTGTCATACCATATGCATGTTTAATCGTATATGGATATGACACCTGCGAATCACTCGCCTGTGACTCTGTCGCCGTATTATTATTTGTCGATGCGTTTGACGCGCATCCTGCCATTAATGTTGTTCCCATAGCCGTTACTGAAAGTAAAGTAACCAATAAACCTTTTCTCATATATCCTCCAAAATAATAACCTTTTAGTTAGCTATTGCTAATTTATATTTCGATAAGATACCACAGGTAAAATTCTATTTCAACATTTACGGAGCTAGTTGTAGTAGTCATTATTACAGTATTGTTACCTTACGCTAACCATTCTTTAAATAATTATATTAATCCCTATCGGCAATTTAATTCATTACATAGTGAATAATATGTTTAAATAAATCATGATAAATAATAAAAAACCATATTACCCGATATGTAATCGGATAATACGGTTTTTTAATTTATATCATTGTCGATATTCCTTAAAATTTCCGAATACAGTTTATCAACTGCACTTTAAGTTTTCGAATATTATTTATTTTCGGAATTTTTAAGTTTTCCGATAATAAAATCTTTCACCGATATCTGACCGCCGTATATAGACGAATTAAAGTTAACAATATAAGCAATTATACATACAAGCGAAAGAGGAAGAATATTTGCCGGTCCGAAAACTTCAAGCCCTATGAATATAGGAGCCAAAAGAGTATTTGTAGCACTTCCGAACACTGCGGCATATCCCATTGCGGCAATAACTTCAGGAGGGAATCCGAAAGCGGCACCGAGTACGAATCCGAGACTTGCACCTATCGAAAACAAAGGTGTCACTTCACCGCCCTGAAATCCTATTGACAGAGTAAATATTGTCAACACAAGCTTCACTATCCAGTCAAATCCGTATATTTCTCCGCCGTGGAAACTGTTGCTTATAAGATTTGTTCCGAGTCCGCAATATCTTCCTCCCAATACAAAGAAAAGTATGGCAGCCAAAGGTATTGCAAGGAAAAATATTCTTTTATACGGGCTTTCAATTAAGCTTTTTGCTTTCTTCTTTCCAAAGGCAAGTCCTTTGCTGAATAATAAGCCCGTAAGGCCGAATGCAATACCGATAAGAATAAGCGGAATAACAGTTTCAAAAGACAGGTTCACGGTATTTGTAACAGGCACAAAGAACTTTTCAAGTCCCAATGAATTCGAGATAAAGCATGCAATATATGACGCAACAAGCGCGCTTAACAGAGCTTCATATACCAATACCCCGCTTATAATAACTTCCAGCGCAAAGAATACAGCGGCAAGAGGTGTCTGAAAAAGCCCCGAAAAACCGGCTGCCATACCGATAACAAGCAAAATACGACTGTCAGGCAGCTTAAACTTTTTGCCGAGGGTGTGTGAAAATGTCGCTCCTATCTGAACCGCAACGCCCTCTCTGCCGGCACTTCCTCCGAAAAGATGCGTAATCCATGTTCCTACCATAACAAGCGGAATCAGAAGAACGGGAATATTTTCCCGTTTATTTAATGCGGTATCAAACACAAGTCCCATTCCGCCCAGACTTTCTTTACTGAACTTATAATACATTCCGATAATTAACAGTCCCGCAAGCGGTAAAAACGGAACCAAAAACTGATAATAAGTCGTGCGGAAATCGCCTATGGCGATCAACACCCTTCCGAAAAGCGCATCAATCGCACCCACACAAACTCCGACAATTCCTGCCAATATAAGGTACATCAGCAGGTTTTTCATTTTTTCTTTGTTAAATTCTAACATATTGTCCTCCAATGCAAAAAGGGCTGACAATACCTGCACATAAATGCAGATATCATCAGCCTTAATCAGCGGTTTAGGTTTCCCAAGGGAGATTATCATTCCCTTATTTATTTTTTAAAATTATATCACAATTATTTTTTTACTGTAAATAAAATTTATGTTTTTTATTCAGTGCATTTTTAAATTATATACCCCCATATGGGATAAATTCTTAAACATACAATGATAAACTGTAGTCTGGTTCACTGCTTTAAACTTAAATAAACATCCGTGGACTTTGCCTGTTTTTATTATTAGGAACTGTTTTACCTTTTATTATGTGAATATAATCGGAGATTACCATGATAGAAAATGAAGAAGTAATAAAATATTTTAATGCCCGTTCAGAGAATTGGAACGATGAAATAGTAATAAACGATAAAAAAATAAATAAAATACTTGATAACGCACATATTTCCGAAAATATGAAAATTTTGGATATTGCCTGCGGAACAGGAGTCCTTATTCCGTATTATCTTGAAAGAAATGTACAATCCGTTCTGGGAGTTGATATTTCTCCCGGAATGATTGAAATTGCAAGGAGATCCTTTAATGATTCACGCATTTCTTTTTATGTCGGTGACGCGGAAAAATCTCCCATCGAAAGTGATTATGACGGGATTGTCATATATAATGCTTTTCCGCATTTTAAAGACGGAGAAAGAATCATACAATATTTATCCGAACATTTGAAAGACGGAGGTTATCTCACCGTTGCTCACGGAATGAGCAGAGAACAAACAGACGCTCATCACAAGGGCTCGGCAAAGCATATTTCAAACGGTTTAATGGAAATCGACGAGTTGTCAAAAATATTTTCAAAGTATCTGACCGTAACTACAAGTATTTCCGATTCGGAAATCTATCAGATTGTCGGTAAGAAAATAAGATAATTCGATACATAATAAGCTGCAGATTTTGGATTGTCTCCGAATCTGCAGCTTATATGTTAAAAGTTCTGTTTAATTGTTAGGCGTATTTGCGGATTTATGATTATTTTGTTCTTCCATGATCGGATAGTAACAGTTCATCTCAGTGTCAGTTATAATATATGATTCCTTCTTAAATCTGTGGGTTCCTCCTCAGTAAACAAACCGTCTCGATCCCTGTTGTATGCGGGAACATATCCACAGGCGTAACCTTATCTAATCTATATCCTCGCTCCGATAAAAACCTTATGTCCCTTGCACATGTGGAAATGTTGCAAGATACATATACAATTCTTTCAGGCTTCACATCAGAAACCGTATTCAGAAGCCTGTTGTCACACCCCTTTCTCGGAGGATCAACCACCACGACATCCGGTTTAGGCAATTCAAGTTTGTCGACCAAATGTTGTATATCTGAGGAACTCATTTCTTCCCCGTAAGAGGCAACCTTTATATCTTCGGCTTTTCCGCACGCGAAATATGCATTATTGATTTTATTTGATATTGCGTTGTACCTTGCATCCGCTATTGCCTGTTCAATTATCTCTATTCCGTATACTTCTTTTGCTTTTTTTGCCAAAAACAGTGATATGGTACCCGTTCCGCAATACAAATCCCAAACGGTTTCGCTTCCTGTCAGCCCCGCTTCCTCAAGAGCCTTGTTGTATAAATTATAAGTCTGATACGGGTTAATCTGGAAAAATGATTTTGCGCTTATTTTATATGTATTGTCACCGATTTTATCATTAATATGATCAACGCCGTATAAAACACACTCATCCTTTCCCAATATTACATTGGTGTCTTTATTATTAAAGTTAAGTACCACCGACGTAATCTTATATTTTTTAACAATACTCCCTTCGGATAAATTATCTCCCAACGGCGAAACAATATATTTCGCCAAGCCTTGTATTAATTGTTTAAGCCTTTTATTTCTTAAAAAAGAATCCCGTGTTATATTTAAAACCGGACAAACCATAACTTCCGCAGGCATGCCGTCATTACGGCTTTTACCCAAACCGGTTCTGATAAGTATGTGCCTGATAAGACCTCTTTTGCTGTCTTCATCATACGGTTCAATATTATTTTTTTCACAATACTCCCGTATGCGCGACAATATAACGGAATTATATTCATCTTCAATAAGGCAGTCTTTACACTCAATAACATCATGACTTCTGCTTGCATAAAAACCTGTTATAATATTTCCGTTTTTATCTTTGGATACAGGATACTGACCTTTGTTTCTGTATCTGTATTCCTTTATTTCTCCGTTATATTCTGAAGGAATTATGTTATTGAAGATATATTTATCCTTTGAAATTCCGCCTATTCTGCAGAGCGTTTCCTCAACGAATTTTTCTTTCCATTCAAGCTGTGCTTTGTATGAAATATGTTGGATTGAGCATCCTCC
>JALEKK010000016.1 GCA_022769005.1 Lachnospiraceae bacterium | reverse complement strand
ATCCTGAGCCAGGATCGAACTCTCATAAAAAACTGGCTATTTCTTTTTTAGTTAGAAATATAGAAACTTAAGTATCGTTTCATTACTGAAATTCTTTTGGAATCTTCAGGGTTGTCTTACTATTTGATTTTCAAAGAACTGTACTGCGGATACGGCTGTTGTGCCGTTTCCGTCGTGTTTGTTTGTTGCCGCCTCGCTTGCGACGGCTTAGTTATAATAACAATATGAATTTACAATGTCAACAACTTTTTTAAAATATTTTTCAATTATATTTTTTTACATGTAAAAAATATTGCTTCTCCTCTGTGATCATCTGCATTTTCGGGCAAATTTACAATGAGAAAAGTTTTGTAATTTCTTTTTTTACCCGTAATATTCAGTAATTTTAAAAATAACTTTTTCTCCGCTTATCGTTATTACAGTAAAAAGCCGCTGCGCTTATATCTTTGAGAGTGAGAGCGCAACGGCCTGATTTGTTTTTGTTGTTATGTGTATATAAGAGTTTGTATATTTTAAATTTTGATTGTTGTTTGTAATTATTAAATTTTGTGCGTTGATTGTAATTATTAAATTTTATGCGTTGTTTGTAATTATTAAATTTTATGCGTTTATTAGTTTTGTGCTGTTATATACACCGTGGTTTTATATTTAGACTTCCACGGTGCCGTATACATATACTAAGAAAGTATGTATTTTATATTTTTAATTTACGTGTACAATTATCCAAATTTGTTTAATAAATAATTTATATTATCTTTCAGTATGCGTATATTTACATCTATTCCGTTTTACGTGCACGGGTTGAATGTACCGATTGTTGAATTACGCACCTAAAAAGAGCTTCATATCATCTTCCACTGTTCCTATTCCCGCAATTCCGAAGTTCTCAACAAGAACATTTGCCACATTAGGAGAAAGGAAAGCAGGAAGTGTAGGTCCTAAATGAATATTCTTTACACCGAGATAAAGAAGTGCAAGAAGGACAATAACAGCCTTCTGCTCATACCACGCAATGTTGTATACGATAGGAAGTTCGTTTACGTCTTCAAGCTCGAATATTTCCTTAAGCTTAAGTGCAATAAGTGCAAGTGAGTATGAATCATTACACTGTCCTGCATCCAATACTCTCGGAATTCCGCCGATATCTCCGAGATCAAGCTTATTGTATCTGTATTTAGCACAGCCGGCTGTGAGGATAACAGTATCCTTTGGAAGGGCTTTTGCAAATTCCGTATAATAATTTCTGTCCTTACTTCTTCCGTCACATCCTGCCATTACAAAGAACTTCTTAATAGCTCCGCTCTTTACGGCATCCACAACAGTGTCTGCAAGTGCAAATACCTGATTATGAGCAAAACCACCGACAATTTCACCTGTCTCGATTTCCTTAGGAGGAGCACATTTCTTTGCATGCTCTATGATTGCGGAAAAGTCCTTTTTACCGTTCTCATCTGCGGTAATGTGGCCGCATCCCGGGAATCCTGCCGCACCTGTTGTATAAATTCTGTCCTTATAACTGTCTCTTGGCGGTACAATACAGTTTGTTGTAAAGAGGATAGGTCCGTTAAAACTCTCAAATTCCTCTTTCTGCTGCCACCATGCATTACCGTAGTTTCCTACAAGGTTGTCATATTCCTTAAATTTAGGGTAGTAATGTGCAGGAAGCATCTCTGAATGTGTATATACATCAACGCCTGTTCCCTTTGTCTGCTCCAATAACTGCTCTAAATCATTTAAATCATGACCAGAGATGAGGATACCAGGATTTTTACCTACTCCGATATTTACCTTTGTTAATTCAGGATTGCCGTATTTACCCGTATTACCCGCGTCAAGATCAGCCATTCCGTTTACGCCGTATTTACCTGTTTCAAGTGTGAGCGCAATAAGTTCATCCACTGACTTATCCTTTAACGTTTCCGCAAGCGCAGACTGTATAAATTCATCTGTCTCATCATTGAAACGTCCGACCATGTTTGCATGATGCTCGTATGCCGCAAGTCCCTTTAAACCGTAAGTGATAAGTTCCTTAAGAGAACGAATGTCTTCATCCTGCTCTGCAAGAACGCCTACCGTCTTTGCCTTAGCTTCATATTCGTCCATGTTTCCGTCCCAGTTTGCGGCATCCGATAAACCTTCTTTGTTTGAAAGCTGTGCAAGAAGCTTGGACTTTTCTTCAAGAGTTGTTTCAACATCTCTTATAATTGCTTCCTTATCAAAGTTTGCATTTGTAATTGTCACAAATAAGTTATATGTAACAAGAGCGTTGATCTCCTTTGCCACTGTTTTACCTTCTGCTCTGAGAGCCGTAGCAACTTCTGCGATACCCTTTGTTACATATACAAGTAAGTCCTGCATATTGGCAACATCAGGAAGCTTTCCGCATACACCTACCTGTGTACATCCTTTACATCCGGCTGTTTCCTGACATTGGTAACAGAACATCTTATTTTCCATAGTTATTACCCCCGTAACTCTTTTCATCATTATTGTTGTTATTGTGTCGTAATTGTATTATAGTGAACAATATTAGTATGTTGTTTTAACAACATTTGTAAAATGTGTTTTAAATTTTTAAGGAGGCGCTATGGATTATTCTTTTTTGTCTACATTGAAAATATTCGAAGGTATATCTCCTGATGAAATAAAACATCTTTTGCCATGCTTAAAATGGCATGTTCAAAAGTATAAGAAAGGAGATTTTATATTTAATGCCGGTGAGATAATAGATGAAATCGGAGTTATATTATCCGGTAACGTGAATGTGGAAGCTTATGATTTGCTCGGCAACAGAAATGTATTCGGCAGATCTTCAACCGGAGAAGTTGTAGCCGTAAGTTATTCATTTACACCGAACGAACCGCTCATTGTAAATGTAATTGCGGACTCTGACGTGGAAATGCTTTTCATTGATGTAAATAAAACCGTCTATGTATGTTCTGCGTCATGTCAGTTTCACAGCAGACTTGTATCAAATTTACTGAATATAATCGCCAACAGCAATCTGTCGCTTTCAAGGAGAAGTCTTCACACTTCTCATAAATCAATAAGGGGAAAGCTTATATCGTACCTCTCTTATCAGGTTATAAAAAACGGTGCAAATGAATTTAATATTCCGTTTGACAGAGAACAGCTCGCCGGATACTTAAATGTTGAAAGAAGTGCCTTGTCCAATGAACTTGGCAAAATGAAAAAAGAAGGCTTGATAGATTTTAAGAAAAATCATTTTATTATTAAACAGGAAGCCATGGAACTCTCTGTATAATACGGTTCGTCACCGGCTTAATTATCCTTTTAACAAGTTATGTGCCGATTATAAGAAAATTAAATAATATAAAAACAGCCGTACATTAAAATGTACATTGTAAATACGGTAATAATCATTCCGACGTACATGTACATTTTATCCCATATCCGGGATTACGGCTGTTTTTCATTTAATAATAATTTTATTCCCAAATAAAGCCTGTCATGGCAATGGATCCCTGGGTACATACATTATTGAATACTTTTACGGGATCTCCGTTTGCGGCGCCTAATGCATAAATCAACGGAAGAAAATGTTCCGGAGTCGGAGCTGCATATATAGGATAAGGACCTTCTTTGTAATTGATTACCTTTTTCGTATCTCCGTTAACCACTGCATCGACAATATAATCATTGAACATATGAGTCTGCTTGGTTCCGTCATCACTGTCCCATTTTATTCTCATCAGATTATGAACTACGTTACCGCTTGCAAAAATCAAATATCCCTCTTCACGCAAAGCAGAAAGTTTCCTGCCTATATCATAGTTCTCTTCAGGAGTTATATATCCGTTTACCGAAAGCTGAACAACAGGTATGTCATGTTCAGGGAACATATGCACAAGAACTGCCCATGTTCCGTGGTCTATTCCCCACTCATCATTAACGGAAACCGACGATCCTAAAATATCCGAAACTCTGTCCGTAAGTTCTTTATTTCCTTTTACCGGATATTTAAGTTGATAGAGCTCCTCAGGAAATCCGTACATATCATAGATCTGTTCAGGAGCTTCCGCACTCTGAATATACGTTTTATTTCTGTACCAATGAGCCGAGATTGACAATATTCCCTTAGGCTTTCCGTACTTCTCCAAAATATGTCTGCCTATTTCTGCCATTTCTTCTGTCATGTTGTTGTTTTCTATTGCAAGCATCGGACTTCCGTGTCCCGTAAATACTACCGGAAATTTCATTTTACATTTCCCCCTTATTCTGACATTTTGTTGTAATGTTATAATATATATCATTACAACAAAATGTCAATACCCTGGTCAATACCCTGGTCAATACCCTGGTCAATACCCTGGTCAATACCCTGATCAATACCCTGGTCAATACCCTGATCAACACCCTGGTCAATACCCTGATCAATACCCTGATCAATACGACAAAAAGCCCTTACGTTATGATATCGCCGGGATTATTGCATATCATACATGTAAGGGCTTAATTTGTTTAGCTTTAGAATATGTTATTGAGATGTTTTTAAAAGGATGTTTACGTTCAGATATCAGATTTTGTGTTTCATATATCCGATTTGCGTTTAAATATGCGTCATTGTGTTAACGCAAAAGAAGTATCAGTCTTTAAATAATGCTGTTGAGTAATATCTGTCTCCGCTGTCCGGTAATAATGCAACGATAGTCTTTCCCGGATTTTTCTTTAACCACTCAAGAGCCGCGCTTACTGCAGCCCCTGCCGAAATACCCACCGAAAGGCCCTCCGTCTTGGCAATATTTTTAGCTGTATTGATTGCATCTTCATTTGTTACGGTTACTACTTCATCATATACATTCTTATCAAGAGTATCAGGTACAAATCCGGCACCTATTCCCTGAATCATGTGAGGACCGCTCTTACCTTCGCTTAATACAGGAGATGAAGCAGGTTCCATGGCTATTACCTTAATATCCGCATTCTGCTCCTTTAAGAATTTTCCGGTACCGGAAACAGTACCGCCCGTACCTACGCCGGCTAAAAATGCATCAAGATGTCCTTCTGTGTCATTCCAGATCTCAGGACCTGTTGTTTTGTAATGAGCTTCCGGATTGGCTGCATTTGAGAACTGACCCGGAACAAAGCTTCCTTTGATTTCTTCATGAAGTTCATTTGCCTTTGCTATGGCACCGCTCATTCCCTTGCTTCCGTCCGTAAGGACAATTTCGGCACCGTATGATTTGATAATGTTTCTTCTTTCAACCGACATTGTCTCAGGCATTACGATAATAAGTTTGTATCCTTTAGCCGCTGCAATAGATGCAAGACCGATACCCGTATTACCGGATGTAGGTTCAATAATTGTTCCGCCCGGCTGAAGAGCTCCGCTCTCCTCGGCAGCCTTAATCATGCTGAGGGCGATTCTGTCTTTAACGCTTCCCGTAGGATTGAAATATTCCATTTTTGCAAGAAGTCTTCCTTCCACTCCCGCATCCTTTACCAATGCGCTGAAGTTTACGATAGGTGTATTACCGATAAGTTCTGTTGCAGATTCATAAATATGTCCCATAATGGTACCTCCAAAAGTTATTCTTTCTATTACATAATTTTTTTCTGAAATTTAAGTTGCCTATATAATAACCTACTATTTATATAAGTGCAATATGTTTTATTGAATTTTTTGAAAATTATTTTTTATTATGTTTCTGAACAACTTGTATCTCTCTCCCTCAGATACGCTGAATTCGGCGCTGTCAGCCAATTTATCGAACTCATCCGATGTAATAAACCTGTAATCTTCCGTTTCGTCCGGTTGTAATTTAATTCTTACTGATTCATTAGGAATTATATAAATAAACGAAAAATACACGGCTCTTCTTTTATTATCTGTATATACATAGAGAGCATTCAAATCTCCCGCAGAGCACTTAAGTCCTGTTTCCTCGTATAATTCTCTTACGGCGCCTTCCCTTACTTCTTCTCCCGCCAGTACGGAACCGCATGTGACTTCCCACAGTCCCGGATGCCTTTTTCCCTGCGAACGCTTGGTTATAAGAACTTTTCCGGTTCGGGTAACGGTATAAACGCTTACAACTCTGTGAAACATTCCCTTCGGAATATTGTCCGCATCTGCTCTGGCGATTGCTCTCCGCCTGATTACATTTCCGAATTTATCACAGGAATCCCATAATTCGCCTTCCGGTTCCTGCATATCGAAAGTTATTTCGCTCTGAGGCAGTTCAACCCCTATAAGAGAGGAGCGGAATATTTTACCCTTCCCCCATCCGTTTTCATACATATCCAAAATATTTTCTCTTATGCTTGCAATCAGTCTTCTTCTGTAAGCCCTCATTCCCGTTTCGTTCCAATATCTCTTTGTATCCATTTTAATAACTTCGTATTTGGCTCCGAGAATATCATTTTCATATGCGATTTGAGGCTCTTTATTTCGGTAAAACACCACTACGGAATTCTTATATTTATCTATATCAAGATTGTACTTTGCAGCAAACTCAACCGCAGTATCATTGTCTTTTATTAATCTTACATGGGAATAATATCCTACCAGGAAAGAAAAATAATCTACGTCAAAGTTATTAATCCATTCCCTGTCCGTCGAAAAAAATACAATGACAGGCAATATTCTGTCGGAATTATCCACAAGCTCGTAAAGATCCTCTATATTGGTCTTATCGGCCGTTCTGCCGCTCTGCTTTAATCTTGCTCCGTCAATAATTCCTATATTATCCGCTATTTCTCCGTAAAAATTAGGTCTGCTGAATAAACCGTGATTAAATGCCGTATGGTTAAAACTGTTTTGTTCCGCCATATGGTTAGTTACGGCAAATTCCAGTCTGTCACCCACCCTTTTCACATACGCTCTTGATATCCACTCTCTTTCGGGTACAACATTGTCCGGATGTGTCGTTATCTCCATAATTTCGCATTTTTCTTCATCATAATGAACGTCGACTCTGTATCCCGGCTTCCATGCTTTATATGATTTCGGTAGTTCCGGCATATTTCTGAATATGTTTTTAAATCTTGACTTTATCCATGAATAAATATAACCTGCCGCCTTCTTAAATGTATCTTCCACCGAATCATTTAAAATATTGAGTTCTACCTTAGATGCAAATGCCGGATATTCCGTAAGTTCCTTAAACGGCTCAAAGTGTTTTTTCTGATTTTTTTGCTTTTTGTTTTTATCTAAATTGTTAAATATCTCCGCAATTTCATCCGATTTAATTTCAAGGCTGTTGACTATTCGTACGACTGAATTGACGGTATGATCGACATCAGTATCCGAGTTTGTGTTCCACAATTCTTCCAATACTTTAAATCTGTCAAATTTAAATATTTGCTTTGCAATATTTACGTTTTTATTGAAATAATCCACAAGTTCGGGACTTATGGGCTCATTCGTAAACTTTATTCTGTAATGGCACCTTATCATTTCTTCCCAGTTTTTCATTTTGTAATGATAATGCCCCAAGTCTTCCAATAATGTAACGATAGAATCGTCACAAAGTTCCAGAGTTGCAAGTATTGAGTTCATTCGTCTGAATAAATCTGAATTTTCTTCATGAAACACGGATGCCTTATAGTGCAAATCGTGCTCTATTTCATGCCATCCCTCAAAAGCATTTGTACGAAGCTGTATTTCAAATGTATCGTCAATATAGTCCCCCAGTGAAGGATTAATAATTAATTTACTTAAATATTCCGGAATCTTAAATATTCCGTTTACTTTTCTCGCTCTGAATTCATACACCGAAGCATCCGTGGTTTCCCACTCTCCCTCACTTGCAAAAAGCGTATCCAAAAGACTCTTTACGGCGTTGATATCATCACCGAAATAGAGTATTATTCGTATTCCTATCAGATCCTGTAACTTTTTGTCACGATATTCCGAACCGTCCCTGCCGTAATCCTTTGTAATTAACTTATTGAGAATGGAATCGTTGCTTTTTACTCTGTAGGTTATTCTGTAATAAAATCCCGCTTTATCCAGTTTTTCCGTTAAGAAACTGCATAAATCGTCCTGTATAACCGACGGGATAATAATTTTATTGACATTCTCTATTCTGAATAAAGGATTAATATTGTTTTCTGTATTATTCATATTCTTCTCACTGATTTCTTCAAAAGCATTTTTAATTACAGCTTATATTTCATTATTATATAAAACAAAAACTGCCGCATTAAATGTAAATGCAGCAGTTTTATTATCAAAATTTTAATGTAAATATTATAACCAACGACAATATGGCAAATAATATTCCGCTCATCGTTAATACAGGACCCGCTGCAGGTTTGTTTTTCCTGTTTCTGAATGCAATTTGAATTATTATTCCTATTGCGATACATACTGCAGAGGGAATCAAAAGCATTAACAATAACGTCATATCAAATGACCCCATATATACTCCTTTCAAACGAGCATCACTTCGTTAAGTCAAGCTCCCAACATTCTTCAAGAACAGGACAACCCCAGTCTTCGTTCTTCTTTTCTTCTATTACTTTAAAGCCAAACATGCCATACATTCTTCTGGCAGTTTCCTGTGCGCTTACTGTCCATAAGATTGCTTTTTTATAACCGGTTTTTTTACAAAATTCGATTGCCGAAGTAAACATCTTTCTTCCCGCGCC
Organism: Lachnospiraceae bacterium; assembly: GCA_022769005.1. Classification (GTDB taxonomy): domain Bacteria; phylum Bacillota; class Clostridia; order Lachnospirales; family Lachnospiraceae; genus UBA4285. Next base: position 17,335 of record JALEKK010000016.1, on the reverse strand, counting down.
TATACCTCTGAGTTCAGGTTCTATAAAGAAGTATCTCAACTGAGCGGTATCATCGTCTAAATGTGTTACCGCAATACATCCGGATTTTATGCCGTTGCATTCCAAAATCATAATACTGTCTTTATTCTCATCGAAATTATCGACAAGATTGTGAACGCCGCCGATAAGATAATTTTTCCATATTTCGGACGTAAAATGTCTCTCAGCCGCATATATGGAAAGCTGTCTGTCAATTATGTACTCTATATCCGAATCACTTCTGTCAGACAGTCTGATGTTTACTTTATTGATTGCTTTTGTAAAATACCTCTTTATGGTATCGCAGGCCTTAGAAATCTCCCGACATTCATCATCCGTCAGCGGTTCGATGAGGGATGCTATCTGTATATTGGAATCCTCATTCATACGTTCGAACAAACCGTGACCTTTTTCCGTGAGTGATATCTCATTTATCCTTGCGTCATCTTCTTTTGAATGTCTCTCAAGTATACCTTCGGTTTCAAGCTTTTTAAGTGTTCTGCTTAAATATCCGGTATCTATCCTGAGTATATTCGAAAGCTGATTGGCACTGCACTTTTCCGTTTTGCTTATCTCATAAATTATTCTCGCTTCCGTAAGAGAATAATTGAAACTACCGATATTAGCATTCATAAGACCGAGCATATTAGTGTAGAATCTGTTAAATCCTCTGATATCTGTTATTACATCTATCCTGCTGTTCATAGTAACCTCTTCAGTTTAGCAATGATTGCTTATGGGTAATCCTTTGCTGATTATAACATCGTATTACATAATAATATTTAACATTTATATCAAATGTTTATTAATGAAGTCTAAAATATTCGTACCAAAGTCATAACTTCAGTTTTTTCAGTATAGGTCTATTAATTGCTACTGTCAAATAATATTATTTTATGAATACAAATGTATCGGCGTCTGAGTGTTTTCCGCTGAATTCATACCCCAAACCGTTAAAGTTCTTTATGCTCTCCGTGTCATTTATATCATTAACGGCAAGATATCTGACCATTTCGCCTCTTGCCATTTTGGCATATACTCCTTTTTGAGATATTTTACCGTCACATAACTCACCGAATATACATGTGATAAATGTTTTATCGTCCTCAAGACAGTTCTCCACACATTTCGAATACTCTTTTGAAGCGAGATTAATAATAATATCGTCATTAAATGTCAATTCTTTATATATGGTATCAGACCAGTAATCATACAGGTTTTTACAGTCAAATAATGAAATTTTTGCCTGCATTTCCAATCTGTATCTGACAACTCCGTCGAAAGGTTTTAAGATTCCGTAAACTCCCGACAGAATTCTCAGGTTATTTTGTATGTATTCGCACTCCTTATATTCAAACACGGAGGGAGCCATATATTTATATGCTATTCCGTCGTATGCGTAAATTGCGGGCATCACATTATTAAAATCAGCGTTTATAATCATATCGTACGCATCATGTGCTATTGCATCATTGCATTTCCATATACTCTTCAGCTCCTCATATGAAAGACTTTTCATATGGTTTATTATTGCCGCCGCTCTGTCCGCAAATACCGGAACAGTCATTTTTGCATCGATATATTCATCCGGTTTCATTTTCTTGGTGGGTGAAACTATTATCTTCATAAAATCCCCTGTTATATCTCGTTTAACATCTGCTCGGGATTATCTGCCGCTTTTACCTTGTCAAAAGCTTTGACAATTATGCCTTCTTCATTAATTAAATACGTTGTGCGAACAGTACCCATGTATGTTCTTCCCGCCATCTTTTTCTCTTTCCATACATCATAAAGCTGATTAACTTTCGTGTCCTCATCCGAGAGAATTGTAAACGGAAGTTCGTATTTTGTTTCAAATCTCTTGTGGGAAGCCACGCTGTCCTTACTTATACCTATTATTACGGCACCCTTTTCCGTAAATTGAGGCATTCTCTCCGCAAATCCGCATGCCTGCTTAGTACATCCGGCCGTACTGTCCTTCGGATAAAAATATAAAACAACTTTTTTCCCTCTGTAATCGGATATGGAATGCATATCTCCGTTCTGATCCGGAAGCGTAAAATCCGGCGCCTTTGTTCCAACTTCTAACATATTTACCTCCTTCAGCTTTTGATTTGTTTATGTTAATAATATAACTATATCTCATACATATAAAGAAACATTGTTTTTATGTTGTATAGATTATAATGTTACACAATATTTTCTTACGGTTTGTACGAACGCAAAGTATGTTTAATACCGTTTAATGTCATAGAAAACTAAAAGCCTTATCACCCTTCATCGGCTCTGACCTCTGTTCTCAATTCAAACTTGACAATGAGCGCATTACCAAATCCACATCCTTATTTTCAAGTTCCTTAATAATATGAAGATATGTTTTTTGCGTTGTGGTCATGCTTGAGTGCCCAAGTCTCCGTGCTACACTTGCAATGGATACTCCAGCAAACAAAAGCAGTGACGCATGTGTATGCCTTAATCCGTGTATGGCAATGACAGGTATCCCCGCCCTTTCACAGTGTCTTGCCAGAATGTCGTTAACCGTTGAATTATAGACCTTCCCTCCGGCAAATATCGGCTCATCTTCCGGCAAATCCTTTACCAGTGTTGAGAATTGAATAATAAGCTGCCAGTCAATTTGTATTCTTCTGACCGATGATTGATTTTTTGTCGGCATAAATCCGGTGTTTCCTTTATAATCCCAAGTCTTGCTTATTGATAATGACTGCTTTGAAAAATCAAAATCTTTAGGCGTTATTGCCAATGCCTCCGAAAATCTCATACCTGTTTTTGCAACCAATAAAATAAACCAGTCCCAGTTCAACGTCTGACCCAGTTCCAAATCCGATAAAAGTCTGTGCAACTCAAATTGATTCAGATACCTGATTTTTTTCTCTCTCGGCTTTTTCCCTTTAATTATTGCCTTTCTTGTTGGATCTCTTTCAATAAGCCCCTCATCAACGGCATCCAATACGGCTCCCTTAAGTTGATGATGAAAATCCATCGTCGTCTGTCTCTCGTGCAGCTCGGCATAATCATTTAAGAGCTTTTGATAAGTAATTCTTGTAAGTTCACATATTTTTAAATCGGGAGCCAGTCTTTTAATCCATGTAAGAGTGAGTAAATACTTATCCATCGTTACTTTTCTGATTGCTCCGTCTTTATAAATCTTAATCCATTGAGCGTAATAATCGTAAAATAAATCCATTTTATCTGCATTATACGGCATATTTTCCTCCCATAATAAAACACACCGATGAAGGGTATAAGGCTGCAGAGATTAAGATTAACATTTTCGTCCTCCGTCAATAAAAAAGAGCCGGGGACTTCCCTACTCCTCAGGCACCCGTTATTTATCATCGGCAGGCATAGGAATTTCACAACCACCTTCAAGGATAAATTCACGAAGTAATCTGTCAACTTTAATATTAACTTTGGGAGGTATCACTTTAGATCCTTCAATCTTTTCAAAGTACGCTTTTGCTTTTGTTTTATCAACGGTCTTTTTTAATTCATCATATCTTCCGAATTCATTAATGTTCTTTTCATTTAACTTCAAGCTCATTATATTTCTGAGCATATCTTCATTTACGCCCAAAACCACCGAAACCTGATGAATCTGATCGCTTTTTGCTTTTGACATATATTCGTTTATATAATCTCTCAAAGTTTTACCGTCTTCTGCTTTGACATCCCCTCTTTGAATATCATGCAGAAAAATATCGGCATAATTCTGTTCTTCCCTTGAAAGAGCGGCAAATGTTTTATGCAATTCCGTTTCAACCCGTTCCAATGCCTCTTGTGTTGTACCTTCACTGTTCAATAACTTAATATATTTTTCAAAACGTGAGTTCATATAATCCGAATTAATTTTACCCGTATCAATCTCGGTTATATGCCCTACAAGATCATAAGGAACATCGTCTGCCGCATCGCCGCTTCCGGAGAGTGACGGTAATTCCTTATATCTTAGAACCAATGTTAAATATGTGTTTTCATCAAGTGACAAACGTGTTATTTCGCCCGTCTCTTCATCAGCATAAAACAATTTATCCCATTTAAATCCCTGTATTTTAGCCGCTTCCAGACATTTATCAAAAACGTTGAAGTCCTTTGCGAATTTTCTGCAAACAAAAACATCGTAAGGCAGTCTCTCAAAGTTTTTAATTCCCGAATTCGTAAACAACTCTGAGATATTTTCAAAAAGTTCATTCATCTGTTTCAGGTTTTCCGTAAGATGTTGAACGAACAATCCGAGCGGTCTGTCCCCGGAATACAGCTTAACGGCAGAATCAATATTTCTTTCCATGGTATGAGGCTTACGGTAATAACGAATCGTTCCGAAAGGTTTATCGAATCCGAATAAACGATTCGTACGGGAAAACGCCTGAATAAGATTTTCATATTGAAGCACCTTATCCAAATAAAGGGTATTAATCCATTTTGAATCAAAACCCGTCAGCATTTGATCGACGACAATAAGAAGATCGATCTGCATTTCCGGTTCATTTGCAATTCTTACGTATGGCTTCTTATGGGCAAGACGTGCCGCAATATCCTTTTTCATTTTGTGGAATGTGGGAATCGTAAAACTCTGATTATATTTTTCATTGTAATCCGTAATTATTTCAACGAGCCCGTCTTCTTTAAATTGCACACCTTTATTATTATCAATATTCGGATCAAATAAAGCCGTCACTTTAAGTTCCGGTTTAATATTCTTAAACAGACGATAGTAATTAATCGCTTCGGTAATACTGCTTGTTGCAAATATGGCATGAAATTTGCTGTTATGACTTAACCTTACCCAATTTTCAATAATGTCTTTCACAACAGTTACCGTGTGTTCCTTTGTCTCATATTGCGAGTTTGGAATGTAATCTTCAATACCTTTTATATACTTGCCGCTGATATCATCATGTCCCGCCATTCCTATGTGATCAGAGTTCATATATTTATAATAAATTTTACTTTTTTCGGGATCGGAGATCGCTTCCTCCTCTGTCTGTGCCTTCGCTTTCTCCAATGCAACAACTTTACGGACATCTATGTCTTTGAAGGTTAATACTTTGTAAGGGTCAAATCCGAGAACATTCTTATCCCTTATTCCGTCAGCTATGCTGTACCTGTGCAATTCGTTACCGAATACGGTACTTGTTGTATTGTTCTTCTTTTGGTTTTCAACCTGTATGGGTGTACCGGTAAAACCGAAAAACATAGCCTTGGAAAATGTATTCTTAATTGTAATCAGCATACCCCCAAAAGTAGAACGGTGAGCTTCGTCCACAATAAATACAATCCGTTTATCCCCCATAATTTCAATGTCGCGGGAGTTCAATCCTCCCGTTTCAAGTTTGATATTACTCATTTTCTGAATAGAAGTTACGATGAGTGTATCTGCGGGATCGCTGCTTTTGAGTTTATTAATAAGTACATTTGTGTTTTCCGTAGCCTGAACAGATTCATTTTCCTCGGCAAATCCCCGATATTCCTTCAAAGACTGTGTACCGAGCTCAATTCTGTCCATAAGAAATATCACCTTATCGGCATCCTTTGAACCGGCAATAAGCTGTGCAGACTTAAAGCTGGTCATTGTTTTGCCGGATCCTGTCGTATGCCAAATATATCCGCCAAGCTGATTCTTATCTTCCCACTTTGCTTTAGCCACCTTATCGGAAATTGCGCTTGCGGCAAAATACTGATAACTCCGCATTACCTTTAATATTCCGTCCGAGTCATCCGCAATCGTATAAAAACCGATAAGCTGATGCGCCATTGGTATGGACAAAAGAGTAGAAGCAATCTTATCCCACTTATTTATGGGCTCATTGTTAAAATCGCCCCAGTGAAAGTAATAGTCGGGATTAAAATCACCGTCAGGTCCCGGGTTGGCAAAGTAAACAGTTTCATCCGGCTCCATTGCAACAAAAATTTGAACCAATGAGAAAAGTCCGCCAAAGACGCCCTCATGTGAATATTTTTCAATTTGATGACACGCCTGACTTACGGGTATTCCGCTTTTTTTCAGTTCTATGTGAATTACAGGCATACCGTTGATTAGGAGCATTAAATCACCTCTGCGGTCATTTAACATTTTCGATTCCGTGCGGAACTTAGGTTGTCTTGCAATCTGATATCTGCTTTGACCTGCGGCAATTTCCTGACGGTCATATATTTTTAAACTTACCTCTTTTCCGAAGTGCAATTTATCATCGGGGTTATCTCTTACTATTGATACGCTTTTACCGTTGATAAAACCGCTTAACTTTAACGGTGTTCTCAGCTCCTCTATCTGTTCCAAAATTTGCTGCATTTCACTGTCTGTCAGAGGATAATCATTTAATCTGTCGATATCTCTGTTGTTTTCAAACAGAATATCAGACCAATTTTGAAGCAAATCCTGTTCGGAACAGTTCTTAAGAACTTCTTTCTCCCAGCCGTTTTCAGAGAGGATTTTAATTAAAGCTTCTTCAAAATCCGACTCTTTATTAAAAATCATTATGATTTCCTCCTGACTTTCGATTGTATTGTTTTTAATTTAACTTACGCTGATGAAGGGTGATAAGGTTGTCTAACAATGAAAGTAACTCGCCAATCTTTGCTCTTTCTTGTTCAGAAGGAAGCAAAACATCAAACTCTCTTATGTCTTCAATAGTTATAGTTGCTTGTGCTCCACCTTTAGTACAAGTTCTTATTTGGCCCTGTCCATTTTCTGAGCACATATAATGATATAGATAGTCGGCATCATCATGATTATTTAGCTTTGAAACACAAATTGCCCCACTCAAAAAGCAGTGCTTATCTCCTGGGAAAAGTCCTATATTTCCTACGCTTGCTCCCACAATGGAAAACAATATACATTTCTCATCAAGATTGATTTTAGGAAACTCCTTAGCTACTGATTTAGGAATAAAATAATCCGTGTCATAACTAATGCTCACCCCTGCGAAATTCTTCGTTTGGAGATATGGCAAAGTATCTTCCGACGCCTCTGTAACTAAAGATTTTTTTATTGTTGCTGTGTAATCAAAGCCTGTCTGTTTAGTGACTATTGAGCACAATTCTCCAAACTTACGCTGTTCCCAAGCGTATGTTTATTATAACTGTTCACGCACCATCATAAGAGTATATCCGAGCAAATTTTTACCTTTCCACTTAGATTTATCAAATCTGTCATTATCTTTCATTGACAGCCCAATGCCCCAAATACGGTCTTTTACGGCACACTCGGCCAGTAATGCGCTACCCGTAGCTTTAAGTTTAGTTTTTAATTCGTCATTTTGTGAGAACTTGGCAATAAGTCCTTCATAAACAACTATTTGACGAATTCCGTTCCATGTACTCTCGTCATAGTTTGAAACCTGTCTTCCGAGTAACTTGATTTCAGCCACATCGTCAGTTGACAAAATTTCCGTTGCAGTCGCTTCATCATTGAAACAGACTGATTTGCGATACATCATAAACTGCTCCAAAGATGAGAACTCAGTGCCGTGTACAATAAACTTACTGAGATACCAATTACTCAAATACCCGTTATCCTCATCCGGATTATGAAAACAAACAATTTCCATTACGCTTCACCGACCTTTTGCACAGCCAAATCAAGTTCCAAATCATGCAAGCCGTAATAGGCTTTTTTCAGAAACTCAATCGGAACTTTTTTTAAAACTTCAGAACTCGGAATGTTGTAATACCATTGATAGTAAGCATAAAACTCCCCAATCCAATCCGGCATAAATCCTTTAAGCCCCACACCGGGCTTTAATGAATACTTTTCGGTTTCGGTAAAATATTCCCATAATTCTTTTGCATCCATGGTATTTACATAGGCTTTAGCTTCATCAATACTTTTTCTTGTTTTTCCGGACATATATGCCTTAATGAAATCTTCCGTATCCTTATCCGGGTAAGTCTGAGCAACATAATCAAAGAGTTTACCCTGATTTTCAACCACATCATTCAAATATTCCCGTGCAAATGCTCTCATAATCACAACTCCTCAAAAAGCGTACTGAATACTTTTGTTACACGATTAGCATCAGAATCAACAAGTTCGTACATTTTCTGCCTTGCCGTTATATCGCGCTGATTGTATTTTTCATTGAATTCATCATATTTAACGGTTTGCAATCCGTTTTCAACTTCATGTAGTTTTGAAAATGCAAGTTCCGACTTAATACAGTATTGAATGCCCAATCCCCCCAATGATAACAGTTCTTCAAGAATATCCATATCAATATTGTCTCGTACAAATTCCTTTGCAATATAGAAGTATGATGCATTTGCTCTCCAGCCTTTAATAACATCATATTTATCCGTATTGACCCCATATCTTTCTATAAATTTCTTTGACAGCATGCGATAACGCCTTGAATCGGACGCATCCCTGTGTTTCATTAGTTCTGCAAGCCATGCAAGTACGCCTTCTTCCTGAAAACTCAGAATTTTCAGTTCATCTGTTTCAAGTTCATACTGATGAACAAAACCGTTTTCTTCATTGGGTCTGCATACCGCCCATTCTTTTGCAAGGTCTATACTCTCAGTAAGATAAAACCCTTTTCCATAATCGTGTTTTTCCTCACCTTTCCCGTATTCGGGAACAACGATTTTATTAGGAGTTCCGTGAAATAATGTTATTTTTTCCATTTTGTATTAAACCTCCTAAACAAACATCTTTTCAAGCATGGATTTTTTTATGTTTTGCAACTTTTCCAGCTTACGCTGATGAAGGGTGATAAGGTTATCAAGGTTTGCAAAATACTCCCCAATCATAGTCTGCTCTTCGATAGATTTTGGCATGATCATATCAGTATCTTGAAGTGCTGACTTTGAAATTGATGTAACTTTTATTCCCTGCATCAGCGGCTTTAACTGATTATGATATGCAGGAGAATTGATATAGTAGCCCAGGAACATCGGACCATATTTTTCCTTTGGCCGACATGCTATCGTATGAAGTCCTGACAATAGTTTCAAGCCTTCGGAGCCCTGTATTTCTGTACATTTGCCCACAGTATCATCCTCTGCTGTATCTGCAATTATTATGTCCCCATCTTGCAAAAAAGAGTTCTTAAACTTATCGGCTTTAGCATCATCGGATATATATGGCAGATCTGTTTCGGAGGCATCAATATAGTCACCAAACTTTATCATCACATCACCGTAATGAACATTCTTAACAGTACCGTTTTCATAGTTTAAATCTGCTCTCGACAGGGTATTATTCTGCAATCCTTCAAAGACCGAAAAAAACTTACGCTGTTCCCAAACGTCAGTAAATCCCTTAAAACGAATTTCCGGTACATTTGAACCATTTTGTGGAAACATTTTTTCCAACATAGATTTTTTTATGTTTTGCAACTTTTCCAGCTTACGCTGATGAAGGGTGATAAGGTTATCGAAACTACTCAAGTAACTCGCTATTTGGTGCTGTTCTTCCAAATATGGGGAAACGCTTATCTTAATCTCACTCAAGGCTGGATATTTTAGGTTCCAGTTATCAGAAGTGATTCCCTGTGAATTTATCTGGAATACATGAGTCATATCTGATCGTTTAAAAAGATATGAAATACACTTTGAGTCAACAATATCCGTGTTGGGCGAAAGCACAGTATATGCTGGGCTCACAATGCCTTCAAATGGTGAATAACCACTTGCGCCTTGCCACATTCTCATTGAGTTGTATGCTATATCTCCGATACAGACCTTTTTATATTTTGACTTATCGTCATTCGAGTTATCATGTCTTCCAAGCTCAGAAAACTTTTTGATTCCCTCACCTATGGTTACAGATATTAATTCGCCGTCAGGCATGCTTTCCTTCCGTTCAGTAAAACATTCACCCAGCTTACGCAGTTCCCAATCATCACTAAACCCCTTAAATCTTATAGCCGGAGTGTTTGATTTTCCCTTCATATCACACTTCCTCCGAGTATCTTTTTAAGTTCTGCAAGACCGAGCATGTCAAACTCATCACCCTCCAGGTCATCAATCATTGAGCAAAGAATTTTCTCGGTTTCTTCTATTTGTGTTTCGATTTCGGCAAAGGTGATTTCATATTTCTTTGACAGCTCATCAAGTTTTTTTACCAGTTCGTTTACAATAACGTCCGGCAACTGCATAAGGTTATCCGACAAAGGCTTTATCCATTTCATTTTAAGAAGTTCCGTTACCTGTTCGTCAGATAATTCTTCTATGGTTTTCTTTGTTTTTTCCTGCAGCAGTGCACTTTCCTTTTTAATTTCGGATTTCAGAAGTCTTTCTTCCGCATTCAATTCCGATACTGCTTGGATTTTTTCTTTTGTTTCGGGTTCGATATTATCATTTTTTACCGCTTTCTTAACCTCTGCCGCTACCCAACCGTTCTCGTTTACAAAGTCTCCCTCTTTTTCTTCTTCCGTAAGGGTGTCAAATATTTCCTCATATTCGGATACAATTTCGGCAAGTCTGTTTTCTTTTTCTTTTAATTTTTTCGTATCTTCAGCGAGAATTGTATTTTGAATAAGTTCAAATGGCAGAATACGCCCTTTCCATCCTTCCTGTATTTCCTGTTCTTTTCCGTCTTTTTTCTTAATTACCATGTTCGGATCAACGACTTTTGTTGCTTCAAAACCCTCTGTTTGTATTATTTCCAAATCTACGGCAATTTCGGTCCAGTCATCGTAAAAAAGCTGATATGCTTCATATTTATCGACAAGAGGAATGTGTTCCGTTCTTGCAAATATGTTTTCGGAAATGATATCCTCCGTTTTTGAAATATTTACGCTTTCACACTTTGCAACCAGTTCATCGTTTAAATATTTATCAAAGTTTTCAAATGCATTACGGAAACCGCTTTTAAACCCCTTAATATCCTCATGTTCGTTAATCACATTTTTTATGTTGTCTGCCGACAGCTTACAATATCTTTCAGATGTATTATCAAACAGAGAAGTTCGAAGTGTCGGAAATGATTGCCAATATTCCCTTAATTTATCAATTTCACTGATCGGAACGCCTCCGAACATGGAAGCATATATGTCCCAGGACTCCGAATCTTCCGAAGAGTCCACATATCTCGGAATATTCAAATTGTAATCATTTGCCCTGATTTCATCGCGACTTACAACTCGGGAATATTTATCCCTGTTTTCCCTGTGTGTTACGATATCGACTATCCTCTTGATATCGGAAGCTCGAAGCTTGTTGTTTTTGCCCTCTTTAACAAAGCCTTTTGAAGCATCGACAATCAATACATCCGTATCGGTTCTTTTTTGCTTCAACACCATAATGATTGTCGGAATACCTGTACCGTAAAATATATTTGCGGGCAGACCGATAATGGTTTCGATTTTGTTCTTTTCTATTAAATTTTTGCGAATTTCTCCCTCTTCTCCGCCTCGGAACAGTACACCGTGGGGAAGAACAATTGTCATAATTCCGTCGGGCTTAATATGATATAATTCGTGCAGTAAAAACGCATAATCCGCCTTACTTTTAGGCGCAATACCGTATTCTTTATATCGTGGATCGTTTTCCTTATCACTCGGATTCCAAGGCTGAGAATACGGCGGATTGGAAACTACCGCATCAACGTAAAGAGGGTTGTATGTTCCTATAGGATCGTTTTCTTCAAAATAAGGCCAGTCTTCCTCCAACGTATCTCCGTTTCTTGTGACGATATTGTCGGCTTCAATACCGCGCATAATCAAATTCATACGGGTAAGGTTATATGTATTGAGATTTAATTCCTGAGCATAGTATTTAATCTTGTTTTCTCCCTCTATGTACTTTGATGCGCTCTTTCCGATATTAATCAATAATGAACCGGAACCGCTTGTAGGGTCGTATATTTCTATTTTTTCTCTGTCCTTCAAATGATTTGCCACAATTTCGGACATAAGCAACGATACTTCATGCGGCGTATAGAATTCACCTGCTTTTTTACCTGCATTTGCAGCAAATTTCTCAATCAGATATTCATATATAAAACCGAGAACATCATATCCCTGCTTTTCGTCCATCGGAATATCTTTTATAAGCTGAATAAGATCGCTTATGGACTTAGACTGTGAAGCCGCACTGTCTCCCAACTTGGAAAGACCTGTCTGCAGAGTTTCAAAAACGCCGTCAAATACTTTTCTGTGTGTAGGATTTATCAAACGGCTGAATGCGGAAAGGGCATCGCGAACATCCTGTACGCTGAAATCTTTGCCTTTTTCAAGCCACGTCGAAAACAGGTTGTTGTATGATATAAAGTAGCCCAGATTTTTTTGGATACTTTCAACCGTTTCCACGTCTTCCTCGCTTAATTCGGGAAGGTATTCGTCCGTCCAGTCGTTATCCCTTAAATACTTTACTTCTTTTTCCGAAAGAAATTTATAGAAAATAAAGCCTAAAATATAATCTTTATACTCATTTGCTTCGATTTTGGAACGCATTTTATTGGCCGATTCCCAAATTTTAGCTGCTAATTGTTGCTTGTTCACAATATCCCTCCGGTTGTTTCATATACTTAATATTACGAATCAAATCCGTGTTATTTTAAAATTTTATATTTATTGTACACTGTTAATATGTTAATAGGCTACATTCAATAAAATAAATAAACTTGTCACGGTGCCCGTATATTCGTTTTTGAATTTTTAAAAAAAATGATGACCCGAAACATCTTAGCAGTCTGTTCCGAGCCATCGTTCTTTATTTTTTATTCTTTATTTTTTGCGTAATTACTAAGGAATTGTTTTGTTCTTTCTTCTTTCGGATTGTCAATGACCTGCTTAGGATCTCCCTGTTCTATAATTCGTCCGCCGTCCATAAAAATAATTTTATCGGCGACATCCCTTGCAAACGCCATCTCGTGAGTAACAATAATCATGGTGGTTTTCTTATCCGCCAATCCTCTTAAGACTTTAAGTACCTCACCGGTCAATTCCGGATCAAGAGCACTTGTAGGTTCATCAAAGCACAATATATCCGGCTTCATTGCAAGGGCTCTTGCAATGGCAACTCTCTGCTGCTGTCCTCCGGATAATTGATGAGGATAGTTATCCATTCTGTCTTCCAGCCCCATCTGTTTCAGGATTTCCCTGCCGTGTTCTTTGATACTGTCTATACTTTGACCGTTTTCTTTGGCGTGAATAATCGGTGCAAGAGTAACATTTTCAAATGCGGTATATTGCGGAAACAGGTTAAACTGCTGAAACACCATACCGAAATGTGTTCTGTTGGCTCTTATTTCCTTATCGGATCTCGTTCGGATATCGCTTCCGTCAAACAGCTGTCTGCCTCTGACGGTAATGGTTCCGCCGTCGGCAATTTCCAAAAAATTAAGGCATCTCAAAAGTGTTGTTTTACCGCTTCCGGACGAACCTATTATTGATATTGCCTGTCCCTCTTCAAGGTCAAAATTAATGTCTTTAAGTACTTCTGTTGAACCGAATTTCTTTTTTATATTTTTTACTTCAAGTAAAGCCATATTCATCTCCACATCAACAACGGAAATAATCCATTTTCTTTTCAATATAGTGGAATATTAACGTGAGCAATCCACTAAATGCAAGGTAAAACGCTCCTGTATAGAACAGCGGCCATATAAGACCGGCACTCTTAATAAACGCCTGACCGTTCCATATAATTTCATACACGGAAATAACTCTCGCAAGAGAAGTATCCTTAACCAATGTGATTATTTCATTGGACATAGGAGGGATAATTCTCTTGATAACCTGTTTTAATATAATCTTTCTGAATATTTGTCCCTTTGTAAGACCGAGAACCTCTCCGGCTTCTCTCTGTCCTATTGGAATAGCCTGTATTCCGCCTCTGTATATTTCGGAAAAATAACATGCATAGTTAATAACAAATGCAACCAATGCCGCTATAAATCTTCCGACATTGTCGCTTCCCCATGCATTCCACCCGAACAAAAGACCGGGTCCGAAATATATTATGATTAATTGCAAAAGAAGAGGCGTTCCTCTGACTATCCATATTATAAATTTAATCGGGTATTTGATAACCGCTATTTTGCTCATTGAGCCGAGGCATATAAGCAAACCTAACGGAAGTGCAAATAACAATGTAAGACCAAATATCTCCATTGTTGTAAGGAAGCCCTCTAACAGAGAGAGCGTAACCTGTACGAACATTTTGTATATCCTTTCTTAATGTCAGTACGACATAAACAAAGCTGCCGCATTTTCCGCCCCGGAAACAACATCCTGAGGCGAGACTGTATATGCGACAGCCCCGTTTATCTTATAAAACTTATAATACAATAACGGTTAAATAATAACCGACGGTATCGTATTATCACTTAACAATTGCATCCTGTACGCCGTATTTTTTAGCTATTTCTTCGAATGAACCGTCACTCTTGAATTTTTTAAATTCTCCGTTGATGTATGCTGCAAGATCCGAACCCTTACGGCATCCTACAACATAATCTTCTTCAGATAACTCTAAAATATGTGTAAGATCCGAATAATCCGTATTAGGGCCTACCATTGCACCAGCCATAAGAAGGTCGATTATGGCAGCCTGTGATGTTCCGGACTTAACTTCAAGAAGAGCATCTGCCTGTGAAGTCTTTGCCGTATAATTATATCCGTTTTCCTTTGCAACCGCTTCACCGGCAGAACCCGCTTCTACGGCAAATGTTAAATTCTTTACACTGTTTGCATCAGTGTAATTGGCTGCATCCGTACTCTTAAGAACAACTGTCTGAGCATTCTTGCAATAGCTCTCCGTACATTCCATGGAGTCTTTTACTTCATTTGTATGAGTCATGCCGTTCCATATTACGTCAACACTCTTATTGTTAAGCTCTAAAAGCTTGTTGTCCCAGTCGATTTCAACAAACTCAACTTCAACTCCCAAATCGGCTGCAACTTTTTTCGCAAGATCCGCATCGAATCCTACCCATTCATTGTTGGCGTCTTTATAATCCATCGGAGCAAAATCCGTAATACCGACTATTAACTTACCTTTATTCTTAATATAATCTACATCGCTGTCGGCTTTTGTGCTTCCGCCTGTTGATCCGCCGCCTGCACAACCCGCAAATGTAATTGCCGCAGCAGCTACCATAGACAAACCAAACAATTTCCTTTTCATAATATTCCTCCGCAAAACTTTTCTCAATACATCAATCCCTGTTTAACGCTCTGTTAATTTATCACGCTAAAGCGTTATAATATTAGCATATAAAAGTCAGAAATTCAATACTAAACAGCAAAAAAGTCATTTTTTGAACTTATATAAAATTCAAAAAATGACTTTTTATTTATACTGACTGATTATTTTGTTGTTTTTCGGTTATATTATCCCTTCGGTCCCGCATCTTTTATCTCATCGGGCATGTTAGGATATTTCTTTTCAAAATTCTCTTTGAACATTCCGGCAAGTTTTTTCGCCTGAACATCATAAGCCGTAACATCTTCCCATGTATCTCTCGGATCCAGAATGTCGGAAGGCACATCCGGACAGCTTACGGGAACATCAAGGTTAAATGTATCGTTATGAATATAATGTACATTTTTCAAATCTCCCTTTAGCGCCGCCGTAACCATGGCTCTTGTATATTTTAACTTCATGCGGCTTCCCACTCCGTAAGGTCCGCCTGACCAGCCTGTATTTACCAAGTATACGTCAGTGCCGTACTTATCCAGTCTCTCGCCCAACATCTCTGCATAAACCGATGCGTCAAGAGGCATAAACGGTTCACCGAAAAGCGTTGAAAATGTCGGAACCGGTTCCGTTACTCCTCTTTCCGTACCGGCTAACTTGGATGTAAAACCCGTTACAAAGTGGTACATTGCGGCATTTCTTGACAGTTTTGATATCGGCGGAAGCACACCGAACGCATCAGCCGTAAGAAAGATAACCACTTTCGGAATGCCTCCGATACCGGGAATCTGTGCATTCGATATGAAGTCCACAGGATAGCCTACGCGGGTATTTTCCGTTATTGTGTCGTCATAATAGTCCGGTACTCTGTTATTATCGACAACAACATTTTCAACTACCGAACCGAACCTGATTGAGTTATATATCTCAGGCTCTCTCTCTTCTTCAAGATCTATGCATTTTGCATAACAGCCGCCCTCAAAGTTAAAAATACCCTCGTCCGACCATCCGTGCTCATCGTCACCTATAAGCTTTCTGGATGGATCTGCGGAAAGAGTTGTCTTTCCGGTTCCGGATAATCCGAAAAATACTGCCGTATCTCCCGTTTCCGGATCCATATTGGCTGAACAATGCATCGGAAGAATATTTTCTTCAACAGGCATTACATAATTCATAACAGCAAAAACCGTCTTTTTTATCTCACCCGAATATGCAGAGCCTGCAATAATTGCAAATTTCGCTTCATAATCAATGATAATAGCGGCTTCGGAATTAATACCGTACTTTTCAGGGGCACATTTATACCCCGGAGCTGCCAGGATGGTAAAATCAGCTTCGCCGAAATTCTTAAGTTCTTCTTCCGTCGGACGAATAAGAAGATTTCTGATAAATAAATTCTGTGACGGAAGTTCGTTAATAACTCTGAACTTTCTCGTAAACTTCTTATCCGCTCCGGCAAATCCGTCAAATATGAACACTTCTTTATTGTTCATATATTCAATCATATCTTTTTTTATCGAATTAAAAACTTCCCTTGAAACAGGTCTGTTTACATTGCCCCAAGATATGTTTTCGTGAACACCTTCCGAATCAACTATGAACTTATCTTTAGGAGATCTGCCGGTATACTTTCCCGTATTTACAAGAAGCGCACCCTTATCCGTAAGTCTGCCTTCTCCGCGTATTATGGTTTTTTCCACAAGCTCCGCGGGACAGAGATTTCTGTATACTGCGGAAGGAGCAATACCAAGTCTGTCTACTCCGTAATTTTCCATTTTTCCCTCCTAAAACACAACTATTTTGAAATAAATATACGGGTCATTATATAATACGAAATATCAAATGTAAAATAACAGACAAAATAAAACAGCCAAGGAATTTATTTGTTATATACATTTTTTTCTGATAGTATGATAAAAAATATTTTTAATTTTGTAACACTTTAGGACAATCCGCATTTACAAAATGTAAATTGTCCGATAAAAATATTATGTCGTTTAATGTATTCATATTATCAAGGAATAAATCTATGAAAAAATTCGTTCAGATTCTCGCATTAATTACTGTTATAGCCGTGGCGGTTCTTGTAATACTTACATTTATATTTGCTTTTATGACAACTCCCCAAAGCAATGTCATATTTACAAGATTGGTTGCCGCAGACATAATAGTTCCCGTTTCCGTGTATGTGTTTCTGCTTATTGTTAAACAG
>JALEKK010000007.1 GCA_022769005.1 Lachnospiraceae bacterium | reverse complement strand
AAAAAAAACAATTTCTGGTTCTATCAAATACAACTTTTTCGGATAAAGTGATATACACAGACGGAAACAGATAACAAAGTTAACCGGTCTGATAATGATAAAAATAATGTTTTAATGTTTTATTATTTTATTGTTTAAGTTATTCGGATAGGAGGAAACTGTTATGAAAGCTTTTGCTATGTTAAAAATCGGAGAAGCAGGTTGGATAGAAAAAGAACGTCCCGTATGCGGACCGCAGGATGCAATATGTAAACCGCTTGCGGTTGCCATATGTACATCTGATATTCATACAGTGTATGAAGGCGGCGTAGGCGAACGTTTTAACATGGTACTGGGGCATGAGTGCTGCGCTGAAGTAGTTGAAGTCGGCGAACTTGTCAAAGACTTTAAGCCGGGAGACAAAGTTCTTGTTCCCGCAATTACACCGGACTGGAACTCACTTGAGGCACAGGCAGGATACTCAATGCACTCAAACGGAATGCTTGCAGGATGGAAATTCTCCAATCACAAGGACGGAGTATTCGGAGAGTACTTCCATGTAAACGATCCTGACGGAAACCTGGCTTTACTTCCTGAGGGAATGAGCTATGAAGACGCATGTATGTTATCTGACATGGTTCCTACAGGTTTCCACGCAGTAGAGCAGGCTGACGTTCAGTTTGGTGATACGGTTCTTGTTATAGGTATAGGGCCTGTAGGACTTATGGCTGTTGCCGGTGCAAACTTACGAGGAGCGTCAAGAATAATAGTTGTAGGTACACGTTCCGTATGTGTGGAAGCTGCAAAGGGTTACGGAGCAACCGATTTTATAAGTTATAAGGACGGTTCCATATCCGAACAGGTAATGAAACTTACAGACGGCAAGGGCGTTGACAGAGTATGTATTGCCGGAGGTACGGTAGCTACATTTGAAGAAGCCGTTAAAGCTCTTAAGCCGGGCGGAAAAATCGGCAACGTTAACTACCTCGGAAAGGGTGAATTTATTACCATTCCTCGTGTAGAGTGGGGCGCAGGTATGGGTCATAAGGTTATAAGCGGAGGACTTATGCCGGGCGGAAGACTTCGTATGGAGAAGCTCGGAGCTCTTATTGCTTCGGGAAAGCTTGACGTTTCACCTCTTTCAACGCATGTATTCCACGGTTGGGAGCATATTCCGGAAGGCTTGGAAATGATGAGAAATAAGGCTGATAATTTAATTAAGCCTGTAATCATACTCGACTAATGTGAGTGCTTATAATACTACAACAGAGGGAGGAGGTTCAGATATTGAAGATTTTGGTTGTATCGGGATTTTTAGGTTCGGGAAAAACAACATTTATAAAGACCATGACTGAAAAAACGGGACAAAATTTCGTTATATACGAGAATGAGTATGCCGGAAGCGGCGTGGATACCGAGAGACTGAAAGAGACCTCTGAACTCGAAGTATGGGAATCGCTGAATAATTGCGTATGCTGCAGCGGAAAATCGGATTTTGCCGAAGATATTCTTACAATATCGGGCACCGTGGATCCGGATTATCTTATAGTTGAACCTACGGGGGCGGCGAAACTAAGCAGTGTTATAAGCAACATCAGGGCAGTGGAATATGACAGAATATCTTTGTTAAAACCTGTTGTAATGGCAGATCCTCTTAATTATGCGGAGCAGAAGAGAGAATTTTCGGACATACTTACAGATCAGATCAAAAATGCAAGCAGTGTTATAATATCCCGAAAAACATCGGATCCTGAATTAATAAAATATGTAATTGATGATATAAAAACAATAAATCCGAATGTTGATATTATCAGTGAAGATTATTCGACAGCTGACTCTGAATGGTTTATGAAGCTTTTGGATGACGGAAGTATTTCAGACAATTATCCGAAGGATTATTCGGATGAATCGGAAGAATTGGATAAGATCGTTTTGCGGAACATAAGTCTTTCGTCCCCATCCCATCTTATCACATTCCTTAACTCTCTTATATACAGGGATATGGGGTACGCGGTTCGTGCAAAAGGGTCTTTGAAATGCGGAAATGAGTGGATTAAGTTTGATCTTGTGGGAATGAATTGGTCCGTTACGGGCGATTCTGAAAGGGATGAATCTCAATTCGTAATCATAGGTAAACATTTAGATAAAGCGCAAATAAGAAAAAAGCTGCAAGGAAGTCCGCTGGAAATAAAATTAAATATGTCAAATACAAATAAAAGTTCGAAAATAATAAAAATGCTTCCCGCATAACAATGATAATTTAAAAGAATAAAAAGATTCGTTTTGAAAAAAGCTTCGCGGAGTTTTATTCCGCGAAGCTTTTTTATATTGCGCCGTTTATTATCTTCATAACTACGTTGGAGAATGTTGTGGCTTTTTCCAAATGAGGGAGATATCTTGAATTATTAACCGTAATTACATGTGTTGTATTATTTAATTTTTTAAATTCTTCTACGATTTCTCTTCTGTCAGGTTCATCATAACCGTTGATTATATAAATATTATCGATTGAAGGAATCAGTTTTTTCTCCTTAGAGAAAAGGAAACCGTTAACCAGGCTGGAAGATAAATATTTATTATTGGATCCGCCTATATGCGAATTTTCGTAATATATACGATATGTGTCCCTTTTAAGTTTTCTGTTTCCTTTTGATATTTGAGAGCAGGCCTTAATATATGCTCCGAGTCTCGAAGTATATATATTATACATACTTGTTCCCGCTATCTGAAAATTCATCATATTTTTGATAAATTCGTCGGATTTATCCGGAAGTTTATCAATAGCGGAAGGAGCAACGGGAGCCGAAAGAATAACTTTATTAATAAGAGCCGGCTCATAATATTTTAATTGAATTGCTATTGCGGAAGAAAGTCCGGATGTAACTATATCTGTCTTTTGTCGTATTACTCTTTTTATAAATGCTCCGATAATAAGCTGATACAAATAAATTGTATATGTTATGGGATCTTTTTCGGAGTGTCCGCATCCCGGGAGATCAACGGCATATACGGTATGCTTTTTAGACAGTTTCTCCATGGTTTTATTCCACTCATAGACAGATGAAAAAGTCGATATGTCGTGAATCAGAAGGATAGGGGATCCGGATCCCTTCTTTATATAGTTAACGGTTGTGTTTTTATATGTAAAATCATATTTCACATAATCGCCCGTAAGTTTATTCTTTCTTGCCGTTTTGAATATCATATTGTTTATACCCTTTACAACCAAGAGGGCAAGAGCGGTATCAATCAGCAGTGTGGTCGGTCTTAATTTTTTCATGCTTAAAATTCATATGTTTCGCATATGACTGTAAATAAATTGCCGAATCATATGCCATATGTCTCTCCTTTCACTGTATTGTACTCAGTGGATGTCTTACAATCCGCAATCATATATGCAATATGCCAAGACAGCCGATTACATAAGAAATTATACCATAACGGGCATAAACATATTATTAATATTTTAAGAGCAATGTATAGAATTTTCTTATGCATATTTATAAAAAGGCAAGACTAAATACATAAAATATATTATAATGTTTCACGTGAAACATTATAATATATTTTATGTATTTGTGTTATGTCTTTGAACCGTAGATTTATAACGACGGTTCGCGGGAAATTAATTCCGCATAGTTGAAAGGGCGGTAATATGGGCAAGGTAATAGCTGTTACAAACCAAAAGGGCGGTGTCGGAAAAACGACGACATCCATTAATTTAGCTGCATGTCTTGCAGATAACAGAAAGAAAGTTCTTCTTATAGATATAGATCCACAGGGTAACGCAACTTCCGGAATAGGTATAGAAAAAGATAATTTAACATTCAGCATTTACGATCTTATGATAGGCAAATGCGACATGGATGAAGTACTTATCAAAGCTTATAATCACAATTTGGATGTGCTTCCCGCAAACATGAATTTATCGGGTATCGAAATAGATCTGATAGACAGAGCCGAAAGGGAATATGTATTAAAAAACATAATAGACGATGTTAAAAAGAATTACAATTATGTAATAATCGACTGTCCTCCGTCTCTGAATATGCTCACAATAAATGCCATGGTTGCGGCTGATTCCGTTATAATTCCCGTTCAATGCGAATATTTTGCCTTGGAAGGTCTTACACAGCTTTTAAAGACACTGGATCTTATAAAAGAAAAACTCAACACTTCTTTAAAGGTGGACGGTATAGTATTTACAATGTATGATTCAAGAACCAATTTGGCAAATCAGGTAGTTGAAGATGTCAAAGAGAATTTACATGAGCATGTATTTGAAACAAAAATACCGCGTAACGTGAGGTTGGCGGAAGCTCCGAGTTTCGGTCTTACAATAAATATGTATGACGATAAGTCTACGGGTGCCGTGGCATATGAGGCGCTTGCAAAAGAAGTAATAGCATTGGATAAGAAAAAATAATGCAGAAAGGAATACGGCGCCGTTTATACCTTATTTGAAATATTTTAAGGATGTATAACAGCGCGTTTATCGGTAATTGATATATGAGTACTGTCAGAAGAGGTAATCGCGGGCTCGGAAGAGGACTCGGCAATCTTATTCCGGTTTCGTCGGATGAAGAAACAGAAAATCCCGTTAAGGCAGATTCAAATGGGGAATCCGCAAAGGATGTTAAAAAAAGTTCTTTAGCCAAATCGGATAAAACAAAGACCGGAACCATGGCATCAAAATCGGGAACAAAATCAACTGATAAAGCCGTTCCGTCGAAGACAGCCGTTAAAACAAGAGGTAAGACCCCGACCGTAAACGGTCAGGTATATATAAAAGTCACGGACATAGAGCCCAATAAAGATCAGCCGAGAAAAATATTTGATGAAAACGCTCTTACGGAACTTGCACAGTCCATTAAGGAAGTGGGAGTAATACAGCCGATAGTAGTACAAAAAAACGGTGAATTTTATAAAATAATAGCCGGAGAGAGAAGATGGAGAGCTTCAAAACTTGTCGGACTTAAGGAAATACCGGCCGTAATCAAAGATTATTCGGACAAAGAGGCGCTTGAAATCGCTCTTATCGAAAATATTCAAAGAGAGGACTTAAACCCTATAGAAGAAGCTCTTGCCTATGACGGACTTCTTAAGGATTATAAAATAAAGCAGGATGAATTGGCTTTAAGGGTTTCCAAGTCCAGATCCGCAATCAGTAATTCAATAAGGCTTTTGAAGCTTGATCCGAGAGTTATGGAAATGGTATCCGAAGGAAAGATAAGCAGCGGACACGGAAGGGCACTGCTCGGAATCAGAAACAAAGATCTGCAGTTCCAAATTGCGTCCGAAGTTTTTGAAAAAAATCTGAGCGTAAGAGATATCGAAAAAAGAATAAACGCTCTCAGGGAAAACAAGCCTAAGAAAGAGTATGATTCTTCGGAGACATTTATATACAAAAAAATGGAAGACGAGCTTAAAGAGAGGCTGGGAAGCAGGGTTATAATCAGAAGAAAAGACGAAAATAAAGGAAAAATCGAAATAGATTATTCTTCCAGAGAAGAGTTTGAAAGATTATATGACTTATTTAACGGAATAAACAGAGCATAGTTACTAAAATCGGACGATTATCGGTCGGACGGACATATTTTTTATGACATAATTGGGAAAAGAAGGGATATTGTAATGATTGACATTAAATTAATTCGTGAAAACGAAGACTTGGTAAAAGAAAATATCAAAAAGAAGTTTCAGGATGAGAAACTTCCTCTTGTGGATGAAGTTAAGGAACTTGACATAAAGTTAAGAGACATACAGACAGAGGCTGACGGACTCAGAGCAGAGAGGAACAAAAACTCCAAGCAAATCGGCGCATGTATGGCCAAGGGAGATAAGGAAGAGGCTGAAAGACTTAAGGCGGAGGTTGAAAAGAATGCCGGCAGATTAAAGACTCTTGAAGAAGAAACGGAAACAATAAGCGGCAGAATCAAAGAAATCATGATGACGATACCTAACATTATCGATGATGTTGTGCCTATCGGAAAGGATGATACGGAAAATGTCGAAAGACAGAAATTCGGAGATCCTGCGGTTCCGGACTTTGAGATTCCTTACCATGTGGATATAATGGAAAGTCTTAACGGAATTGACCTGGATGCAGCTGGAAAGGTTGCGGGAAGCGGATTCTATTATCTTATGGGGGATATTGCAAGATTACATTCGGCAATTCTTACATATGCGAGAGATTTCATGATTAATAAAGGCTTTACATATTGCGTGCCTCCTTTCATGATAAGAAGCGCAGTTGTAAACGGCGTTATGAGTTTCGGTGAAATGGATGAAATGATGTACAAGGTGGAAGGAGAGGATCTCTACCTTATAGGAACAAGTGAACATTCAATGATAGGTAAATTCATCAACTCCGCAACGGAAGAATCCAAGCTTCCGCTTACACTTACAAGTTATTCTCCATGTTTCAGAAAAGAAAAAGGCTCTCACGGTATTGAAGAAAGAGGCGTGTACAGAATTCATCAGTTTGAGAAACAGGAAATGATAGTTGTATGTAAACCTGAGGACAGCAAAGCATGGTTTGATAAATTATGGAATAATACCGTAGAATTATTCAGAAGTATGGATATTCCTGTAAGAACTCTTGAGTGCTGTTCCGGAGATTTGGCAGATCTTAAGGAACGTTCAATCGACGTTGAGGCATGGTCACCAAGACAAAAGAAGTACTTTGAAGTAGGATCATGCTCTAACCTTGGAGATGCTCAGGCAAGAAGACTTAACATAAAGATAGTAACTGACGACAATAAGAGATATTTTGCTCATACTCTTAACAATACTGTTGTGGCATCTCCGAGAATGCTTATCGCATTCCTTGAAAACAATCTAAGGGAAGACGGAAGCATAGTTATTCCCGAAGTTTTGAGACCTTATATGGGAGGTCAGGACAAGCTTCACAAAGCATAAATATAATCAAAAAAGTAAAACGGGCTTATATATCGGTTTAATGACACTTTATACAGATGCATATAGGCCTGTTATTTATTTGCTTGACAATAAATAATATTGTTCCTATAATTGAACAGATTTTAAAGATGTTTCCGTAGCTCAGCAGGATAGAGCGACCGCCTCCTAAGCGGTAGGTCGGGTGTTCGAATCACCTCGGGAACACTAATTTGGAGGGCGGGGGCCGAAAAAATCGGTTCCCGCTTCTTCTATCTCACAAGACGATTTCCGTCTAAAATCCCCCTCTATGCCGAAACACAGTATACCAACACTTTTGATGCGTACCGGCTGACGAAGCTGGCACAGGCAAAGAGTGACACGGAACTGAGGGATAGGCTGATCGAGCGCCTTTACAAAGCTTATTTTACCGACAGCCTGGAACTGGCGGATCATGATGTGCTGAAAAGAATTGCTATTGAGGAAGGCATGGATGAAAAGGAAGTCACAGAAGTTCTCGATTCCGACAAGTATGCTGATGAGGTTAGGCTGGATGAGCGGGAATCCCAGCGTTACGGGATCCATGCAGTACCGTATTTCATTATCGGAAACCGTGTCGCGATTCCCGGGGCTCTGCCGGTAAAACAGATGGAGTCTGTATCGACTGAGGTTATGGAAGCAGAAGCAAAGGAAGCTGTCGGCATGCAGGGAATGAGCTGCGGGCCGGATGGCTGCCATATCGGATAATATTATGATCACAGGATTTACCGTAAAAGGATACTTTGAAGAGAACTGCTATTTCTATATCGATGACCAGACAAAACATGGATTCCTGATTGATCCTGGCGCGCAGGCTGAAGGCTTGCTCCGTATGATCCGAAAGGAGGGCTGGACCATTGAGAAGATCCTACTGACACACGGGCATTTTGATCACACCGGTGCAGTGAATGATATTCGGAAGGCCCTTGGTATCCCAGTGTATGCATATGAGTATGAGGATATGTACCTTCTGGACACTCGCATGAATCTATCCGCTCTGTGCGGAGAGTATGTAGTCGTAGAAAATGTGAATTACCTGAAGGATGGAGATGTCGTCCGGTCAGAGGCCAATCCGGCATTTTCTCTGAAGGTTCTGCATACGCCGGGACATACGCCGGATTCTATTATTTATTATTCGGAAACAGAGCTGGCCGCATTTGTAGGTGATACGATTTTTCAAGGCAGCATAGGAAACTGGCAATATCCGGGAGGTAATTTCCAGGATTTGCAGCGGAGTATCCTTGAGGCAGTTTTTTCCCTGCCTGACAATACAAAACTTTACCCCGGGCATTCTGATTCGACAAACGTCGGAACTGAGAAACGAAGATATAATATCAGATAAAAGCACAACTGAATCATGCCATACATAGAACGGTCCTGAAGCTATAAACTTCGGGGCCGTTTTGTGTTGCCTGAAAACGGGAAGATCACGGGCTCACGGCCGATCGCGGCAAGAAAAGCATGAGAAGGAGCATCCGAAGTGACCGGTCACGCTCAGGCAGTCTCTATCACACCGCCCGGAAGGGCAGATTTCATATAGGGAGGCCTCGATATGGCATTTTTCAACAGTGCAGCCAAGGTATTGCAGACTCTCGTCGTAGCCCTCGGAGCCGGTCTCGGTATCTGGGGCGCAATCAACCTGATGGAAGGTTACGGCAACGACAACCCCGGCGACAATGCTCATGTACGGTAAGGAAGCAAGCAACCGAAAACAAGAGATAGACCGCCAGCACTACACTATTCCGAACCAAAGACCAAAAGATAAGCATTGTGGGAAAATCTAAACTTTTGGATTTTCCTACAATGCCAACTA
>JALEKK010000014.1 GCA_022769005.1 Lachnospiraceae bacterium | reverse complement strand
TGAATTGTCCACAAAATCAATAATTATCCCTCCAAGACTTATAAATAAAAATCATTATCATAACCATAGCATTTTCTACGATAAAAACCAAAACTGCCGTTACCGGCTCTTTGTTTAATGCCCCATCTGATGTTAGCACTTCGTGTTTCATTTTGCTTTGCCGCACTCGCAGCATTTAAACTATGATTAATTCCGCAAAGTCCCACATGCGGGTGCGCTGCACATCCAGAGAATAGCCATCGATCTGCATCGTGGTCGAAACGCGGGTATAGATATAAACCTTTGGAAATCTTCATGCAGGTACAGGCGGAGCTTGTTCGACGCAGGAATGTTCACACCGGGCCTAACGGTCAGAAGCGCATCTACTCCGGCAACAACTGCTTCTCCCATATGGTCATCTGCGGTGAATGCGGCGAGCTCTACCGGCGCGTCCACTGGAATAACCACGGCTATAAAAGCATCGTCTGGCGATGCATCAGCCGCCTTGAACCCAGCCGCGCCGCCATGAACTGCACCAGCCGGACTGTAAAGGAAGAACTCATGCAGAAAGTCACAACCAAGGCGTTCAACCAAATACTCAACGACAAGGACGGCTTCCTCCGGCAGGTGCAGGAGAACATTGCAAAAGCGATAACGACCGCCGACACGATGATCCCGGACGGTATTCAGGCCAGGCTTGATGAGCTTTAGAAGAAGTTTATCCGGAAGGCCATCAGCAAGCAGGACATTGTAGTTTCGTTCAAATCAAAAGTGATTGATTAAAATATATTCAAAAAAAAGAAAAGGCCGGACAGAATACATAGTATCTCTACGGAGATTATCTATAACTTCTATCCGGCCATGAAAAGGGATTTGTCACTAAGCCGTGACATTCCTATTAAGTTTTTGATTGTGTTTTATCAAGTAGCGAAGCTGATAAGTTAAATTCCTATGCTTGGGTATTATGTCGAATATTTGTTTGTTTATCAATATACTCACAAATGTGTTCAACAATATTATTTCATCGCATTTTCAAATGCTTGTGAAAAAATCTCTTCATCAAGGTCTCTTCTCAAATCTTTTTTTATTCTGAAACATTCTGCTTGGTATTTCTTTGATCGTCTCGCCTTACTCTTTATTTTTGCGCTATTTGGAAAATCTTTAGAGAACTGCCCAAATGAAATTCTCCAGTATTTAGCCATCTCAAGAATCGATTCATATATTGCAAACAACTCTTTATCCGTAAAAACAGATGTATCTTTATTTTTTAGATATAGATGTAATCCTTTTTCAAATTCACGCCAATCGTCTTCTCTAATTTTTTCACTTTTATGGCGAATCCATTCAAAGATTCTTTCATCTTCTCTGTTTCCAACACGATCTAATATATCCTGCCATTGCCTCCATGATAGCTTTTCAACAATCTCTTGATCATATTGTGAAAGTCTATAGCACTGGCCATAAAAGCTACGCGTCTCCGCATTAGTGCCTTCGTTTCTTTTTCTGTCTTCTTTTGTAGCAAAATTCTTTATCTCATCCCAGAACTTCCTACGTTCAGCAAATGATATATCATACTTTGTCAAAAGTTCTCCTAGGATTTTACCTAGATTATACTTGTATAATACACTTTTACCATATGTCTCTGCTAAATCAGCTTCTATCTGAGGAATTTCTTCTTTTAAAGCTTGAAGAATCTCATCTATAGTTGCAATTTCTTGAGATGATAAAAGTCCTTCATATAATAAATGTCCTTCAGCATCAAATCTAACTATATGTCCCATTCTTCATCACCTATGATTTCAAACTTTGATAATATACACTCTCAATTTTCTGTAAAACCTGCTCCGCCGCTTCCTGTGGTTCAAGTTCCACAAAGTCCTTTCCAACATCCCCGAACATATCATATCTTCCTTCAGACAGATACAATAGCACGAACTGTTTTAACATTTGCTCGCGCAGATAATCATGCTGAATGTCTGCATAATCCTCCAAATTGGTATACGCAGCATGTCCGATATTTAGTGTAATAGTTCTTCCATTTCCAGGAGTATTCCAAGATCTTCTGTAATCTTCCGGGGATTTTACAAGATTGATATCAAATGAATCTGCACTTCCGTGTTTTTCATCTGAATTCAAGAAAATTTTATAATGATAAAACGTAATCTTGTCACCTTTTTCATACTGTGAATCATCCGCATTAGCAATCAATCTTGCTCTGAGTTCCAACACACCCTCCATTAGATATTTTGAATATATAGCCTCGTCAAAAACAATTTCTTTAACCGGATCCGTAACTACCTCTTCAAACGGAGCCAATACTCCTGTAAGCTGCGCCACATCAATAATCTTAGGATTAGTAATATCGCTTGCATTATGAATACTGATATTAAGACGGTAATTTAATGCCTCATTTCTCTTATTCTCAATCAAATAGGTTACATTTCTTAATTTCTCTCCGAAGTTTACCCTACGACTGCTCTCCGTTGGAAAAATACATTCATGAAGAGCTAATTTAACCTCTTCCCTGCTATTATCTGGTCTATCAGTATCAAAGAAATAAGGTAATTCCTTCCGTTTTTCTTTTCCACTTCCTATTACTTTTACAGAAAGTAATATTCTATTTTCTGCGAACTGAACAGAATTATCCTTTGTAATTCGATGCTCAAAGTCAAGCTTTTTCACTACACCGGATTCAATAGATATTTTGTCTTTTTTTATAACCGAAACAACCGAACCAGTTTGTGGGTTCACAACAGATAAGTTATATTCAAATCTCTTACTAACTGTATATGAACTACTCATTCTTACAGAAAATTTGATAGTATCCCCACAAGTTACTCTTTCAGAATTTTCTTCAGGGTATCTAATATTCTGCCAACGAACATCAAAATCTGCCCTATTAGGTCCCTTGCCAAGATCTTCAAAATCAAGCTTTCTAAACAGATCCTGAATATCTTCTTTTATTTGGTTTAATTCATCTCTTAGTTTCTTATCATCGCTTTCTTTATCTTTAATGTATCCCCATTCAGTTAAACAAGTTGTTACTTTGCTTTGTGTATAGTTCTTGAGGTTTTGATATTGTAGCATCCTCTTTTTGCCTTTACTTACGCCAAAGTGAACTTTGTCTTCAATATCAGAGAGTTCTTCTTCCCACTGTTCATCAACCTCAATATATCCCCAATACTTACCATCTACATTCTTAGGTATCTCTTTGAGATCAATCTCCCCGATTTTCATGCCTTTTCTATAATATGAAATACCTTGCCATCTATTACTTCCATCATCGAAAACATATAATCCAAAATGCTTTACTTTATAACCTGATAGATATTTCTCTGGTGAAGGCAATTCATATGCATGAGTACATTGTTTAATATCGTTCGGAACGGTAACCCTATTCCCATTTACCGTAATGGCAGCATCATCCTTTAATCGTTCGATGATAATCCACCATGATTCTTGGATATCGTTTATAATAGTTCCATCATTTATTGCATTCACAAGTTCTTCTTTTGGTGAAACTATAATAACTCTCGTTCCAACGGTTGTTTTTTCACTAAGACCAGTTTCTTCAAAAATAAATTTCTTAGCTTCATCCCCTTCATAAGCAACAGATTCTACTTGACCTTTTTTATTCACATTAGCCACGTATATTCCGTCTTCACGTAAAGAATCAAAATAGTAAGTATAATATTTAGAAGCAACAGAGTACACACTCTTTCCTGCTCCATACAAACCGCCTCCGGTAACATTACCTCCAGAGTTAAACATAGATGTGAAACGAGATAATCTTTCTTCAGCCGGCAAGGTTTCTTCTCTTGCCATCATTTCATTAATTTCTTCTGCTGGAGTATTTTTACCAGTTAATCCCATTGTCCCACTATCTGATATAACAATAAATTTTCCTTTATTGTTTTCAATATATGAGATATCGCATTTCCAATTTTTCCAATTATTGGTCCGTCTTGCTCCTACAGCATTTTGTATAGCATCTTTCTGGAATCCATTAGGAAAATCCACTCCAGCATCTTCATATGCACCGATAATCCAATCAACGTTTCGCTTGTAATTTTGCGGAATAGGTGTAAGTCCCATATATACCCTCCTTAATCTAATGTGAATCTTGTACTTTTTTTACTTTCAATCTTGTTAAATTTCTTTCTTGCTTCTTTAACCTCAGATTCAATAGCAGAAAAGATTTTGTCCACATCCTCTTGCGAAAAATCATACACACTTGAATTAGAACAATTTCCAAGAAGTTGTAGCATATCAATTATTTTGTTAGTACGTGCTTCTGCAAGTCTCACAAATTTTTCTCTTTTAGTTTCACGTTCTTTTGCCATATAACAATCTCCATTTTTGATATCTTTGCTGCATTATATTTTTTATACATATTTCTGTCAATATTATTTCTCAAATATTATCAACATTTTTCGTATATTATTTTTAAAAGAATATAAAAACAAAAAGAGCCGTAGAATAAATACAATCTACGGCTACACATATTGTTTGTTTTTTAGATTTATTTTAAATATTTTAGTAATATTTCAGCAATACCCTTTGCCAGAAGAGGTGGAACAGCATTCCCAACTTGCTGATATTGGGAATCCTTTGTTCCTATAAACTCAAATGAATCTGGAAATGATTGTAATCTAGCAGCTTCTCTTACAGATATCGCCCTATCCAATGTTGGATGAATCCACATGGACTTCCTTACATTCACAACCGTACCGCTTGGTTTATTTGGATCCAGTCTCAAATAAATTGTATTCTGTGTTCTCTCTGGCTTAGAATAAGTATCCTTATCCTCAACATCCAAACTGTGAAAATTTTTCCCTTGCTTTATTTTTCTAAATCTGTCTAACGCCTTTTCTGTTGTTTTGGTAGTAATGTGGTTTTTTACGCCATCACTACCCGTTCTCATCAACACTGCATATTCACATAAGTCATCATCTTTCTTATATGGTTGCAACTCCTGTTTTTTATCATATCCAACTTCGTAGTCTGTCAAATCGGCGATTGCATCTCCGACTGTAGGAATCACTTCAGCCTTCTGTATCTCGCTATAGTCTAATTCCTTTCCTGTTAAATCATATATGTCTTTTCTTATTCCAAGCACAATAAATCTTCTACGTTCTTGTGGAACACCAAACCACTCCGCATTAAACACATTGCCCTTTTGTATATACTCGTTTCCGAGAATTGCATTCACATAATCAATTACAGAATACGATTGAGTAATAAATCTTAATCCGTGCTCTACCGAATACTCATATTCCCCTATCAGTTCATTACTTGTTATTTCACGAATAAACTCTATCAATTTTTGTAAATCAACCACATAATCAAGATCAGTCTTTATAGTATCCCAATTTTCCTCTTCCAGTGATGTCAAAATTGTCGATAATTTATTCGTCATTATTGTGGTTCCGTTATCTGTGCTAGCCTGATTCTCAGCTAGATATTCTGAAATCATTCTTTTAATAAGTGATGCATTCTTGATTAAAAAATTCGGAAGTCTTCTATCGTTACCTAAATTTTTTCTCAGAACACTTAGTAAATGTTTTAATTGTGATGGTATATCATACGACACTAAATTTTCCTGTGGTAACTGTTCCAAATCTATGTCAGCAAACACTCGGTCAGCCAATACTAAGGAATCTATTCTCTTCGGGATTTTAAATCCGTGTGCAATCAATGCTTCGATTTCAGCGTTGTCTTTATATGAATCATAGAATCTGTGTGTATCAGACTCTAGCATACTCACATTTTCCATAACAAATGCTTTCGGCCTTATCTGTTTAATCGCTCTGAAATATTCTTTCACAAGACTATTATTCATGCTAATAAGATGGTTTTTTTGTCTGTTTGCGTTGGAGAATCCTTGGCAAGGTGGTCCACCAATTACAACATCTATCTCACCGCCTTTTCTCTGGTTTAACGCGCCAAAATCATATCCTATCACATTGTTTATGAATTCAAATTTCTCTGAGTGTTTTGCAATATTCTGTTTATATGTTGCTCTGGCATTCTCATTTATCTCTGCTGCTGCAACAAACTCATACTCCCCGGTTAAATAAAAACCATAGCTTAGACCACCCGCACCCGCAAATAAATCAATAGCCTTAATCATCTGATTTACCTCGACCTTCTGCGCCAGTAACTCGAT
Source organism: Lachnospiraceae bacterium (assembly GCA_022769005.1). Lineage (GTDB taxonomy): Bacteria > Bacillota > Clostridia > Lachnospirales > Lachnospiraceae > UBA4285. Next base: position 10,725 of record JALEKK010000014.1, on the reverse strand, counting down.
TCTTACTACGCACCCACGAGTCTACTTCGCTAATTTTAAATTTCCATTTCCTATCTATCTTATATCCTGGAAGACCTTGAGTTTTAATCATTTTTTTTACCGTGTCTCTACTACTGCCAAGATGTTTACATATTTCTTCCATTGAAACCCATTTTTCTTCAGTCATATCATTCCTCCAAAAAAATCATTTTATTTTAACTTATATATCAGCATAATTCAAGCGAATTTATAACTAATATTCACTATTTATTACTAATATATACTAATAATGACTAAAATCATGATTACATTTTATAAATATTTATTTTGAACCCCTTGAGGGTTCAAATCCTCGTTATCCATTCTGTAGTGTCAACTCTCCCTTGTAGATATGTTCTTACTTAGCTATATCTGAGCAAGAAAATAAGGCTTTCCGAGAGGCTCGTTATACTTTTTAACGATAGCCTTTCAGAAAGCCTTGTAATTACTACACTTTATTTACTTGTTAGGGTTCACCTTTGACATCAATACTACAGTCTCGACATGCCCCGTTCCCGGAAACATATCCACTACCTTTCCGCGCACCAATCTGTACCCGTCTTTATAAAACAGCTTTAAATCCCTTGCAAGAGAAGTGGGCTTACATGATATATACACAATATTCTCCACTCCGTATTCCAATATCTTCTTCAGAGCTTTGGCATTTACGCCGTCTCTCGGCGGGTCAAGGATGATAATGTCCGGCTTAGCCTCCACATCATCAAGGGAAGTGAGCACATCTCCCGCCAAAAAGTCACAATTATCAAGCCTGTTAAGATTCGCATTCTCCTTTGCGGCCTCCACAGCTTCCTCAACTATTTCTATTCCGACAACTTCCTTTGCGACCGGAGCAAGCATCTGTGCAATCGTTCCGGTTCCGCTGTACAGATCGTATATAACGGGTTTTTCTCCGTTTTCAATCATTTTATCCGTATAAACCATATCTCTTACCACGCTGTACAGCTTTTCCGCTCCCTTTGAATTTGTCTGAAAAAATGAAAACGGAGTGATTTTAAATTCAAGTCCGAGCAAATTTTCCGTTATATAATTTTTACCGTATAGTAAATTCAATTTATCGCATTTTACCGCATCTGCAACCGAATCATTTTCTATATGCATAATTCCCGCAATTTTACCTTCCAATTCAATCTCCGATTCAAGAAGTGCGTCCTTGTATTTTTTTATAAATTCCGATGTACGCTCCGAATCCGAAGTCGTAGTAACAATTGCAACCATGATTTCACCGTTAAAAGCACTTCTTCTTAAGAGCAAATGTCTTAATACTCCTTCCCTTGTCATTGTATGATAATAATCAAGCTTCGACTCATTTGCCATTTGACTGGTTTTTCTTACGATTTTATTGAAATCTTCATGTACAATCAGACATTCATCTGCGGGAGAAATAGCGTATTTGGAATTTCTTCTGTGCATTCCTATTACGATTTCTCCGTCTTTTACCTCGTCTCCGAAACTGTATTCCATTTTGTTTCTGTACTCATATACATTCGGACTTGGAACTGCTTCATCAAATAATTCATTGCTTATTTTAAAATATTCATTATCTTCCGGCACATACGGTGTTTCTCCCTCCCCTGTATATGCCCCGTTGTGGATTTCATCAAGAGCGGTTCCCATAATTCTCACGATTTCTTTTCGTTTCATTTCAAGTTGAGCGGTATAATTCATCGGAAGGTATACACATCCGCCGCACTCTCCGAATACCTGGCACCTTTTTTCCGTTTCATAACATGATTTTTCTAAAATATTTATCAGATTGCCGGATGATTGTTTTTTTAATCTGAATTCTATTTTCTGTCCCGGGATAACATTTTTTACAAGTACGGTTTTGCCGTTATCTTCCCGATTATCGGATTCAACCACCTCAACTTCCGCTCTTGCCGGAAAATATATTCTGTCCGTTACTATTCCTTTGTATAACTCTTTTCGCTTCATTTTATTAACGCTCCTGTTTTTCTGCTTTATGCCCATAATACGAATATCGTATGTAAAATAACCCGCTTCATGTCGTCATATGCTTCCCCGTATTTATCAATCCTGTCAGATTGCAGAAGACTCTTTATACTCAGACTTTTATCAATTTTATCTGTTATTATTCCGTCTGCTCCTCTCGAATAAAATCTCGCCATTCCCATCGGAGTATTTACGGTCCATACAATGACCTTTTTCCCGGCTGCCTTTATCTTATCGATATTTTCCGGAGTCGCAAGCTCTTCCTCAATAATAATCTCATCGGTAGCGAGATTTTCAATTTCTCCGAATGCCGCGTAACACAAATACCCTGTTTCCGCATTTGGGTGTTTCTCTTCCATATATTTCATCAATTTGTAATTAAAACCCACAAATACAACCTGATTCAGCATTCCCTTATTTTTCACTATCCCGTAAATGTCATCCGCCGTTTTTTCATCTGCCGTTTTTCCTTTAAGTTCTATGTATAAAACAATCTTCCCATTTGCGGCATCGAGCATTTCCTCCAGAGATGCTATCTGACCCGATTCTTCACTGTGCAAACTGTCCTTAACTTCAAGTTTTTTTATTTCTTCAAGTGTTAATTCCGATGTTGTTTTTTTATTACCGGTCAGCCGTCTAAATGTATCGTCATGGTTGATTATATATTTATTGTCCTTTGTTCTTTGTACATCGACTTCACCGCCCCATACGCCCTTTTCTATTGCTTTATTTAATCCCTGAACGGTATTCTCATCACCCAAATTTCCGCCTGCTCTGTGAGCTATTATCTTGGTATTTGCAACTTTCGGGAATTCTTCGTCAAAATTGCCTGAGGTAAAAATACTTGAAAATAACAGAAAAACGGAAAATATCCCGCTCGCAATATACATATAAGCATAATCTCTGCGAGTCGATAAATACATTTCCTCGTATTCTCCCGTATATAAATCGTACATTTTCGTAAGTGTCAAATAGTGCATCGGTACAAATATTAATATAAATATTCCCGCAACGGATAATACAAGATAAGACATAAACGTCAAAAACGCTCTATATGCATCATTATCGTCTATTTTAACGACAAATACAGCAAATGCCGCTGCCCCGACTATAACTCCCGCGATAATAAGCACCACCAGAACACTTTTTAATATGAACTTAAAGTATGTCCATACGAAATTATTCCAATTTTTTTTGATCAGTTCCGCAGCATGTTCTCTTGCCGCCGCCATAGCTTCTTTTCCTATAATTAAACAGTGAAACGTAAATATGTTAAATACCGTAAAAACGAATGCAAGTAAGACTCCGAAATAATACAGTATGGTAAAGAGTATATTTTGATGTATAAATGACACTATAAAATTAGGCAAATACAGGTTTTCCGTCAGAGATATGGCGTTCAGCCCAACTCCCGCAAGCGGAAGAATAAAGGCCATATACATCAGCATAAAAAATCCGAAGGGATTGTTAAAGTATTTTAATGAAAGAAACGCCTCTTTAACAACCTCCAATGTACGAACCGGTTTATTATGCAAAATTTTATTGCTTAATATTATCATGGCATTTACGTCAAATACCATGTATACCGATAATATTACCAGACCTATCAGCATTATTCCCCATCCCTGAACGGATGTAAATAAAAACGGAATATCTCCGCTGCTGATTACCGCTCTGTCGCTTGTCCAAAGAATTCCTCCTCTTGCATATCTGAATGCCATATCAACAAGCAGCAGAAACGCTTTTGTAAGTATCTGATACCTCAATATGGTCGGTATACATTTTTTGAATTTAAAAAATGTCTTTTTATCTGTTCTGTTTATCATAATTAAAATACGTAATTTGATTCCTATATAATTTTACATTACTATAACAAAAATGCATTCCATATGATACTGTTATCGCCTTCGGGCTTAAATCATATGGAATGCATTCTGTTTATAATTTGATTATATCGTAATATTTCATATTGTCGGCTGAGTTAACATTTTCATTTACAAGTTTTTCTCCGTTTGATGAAACTTTGTAACTCTTTGTTATGTCTTTGGTTGTATTTCCGAAAGAACCGTTTGCGGCAATATAAATGTTGTCATATTCAACCGTAAAATATAGTTTTTCCGTTCCTTTACCGTTTGAAACCGTAGCACTGTACACCATATACAATTTGTTTTCAGGTCCGTCAAACTCTTTCGACTTATCCGAATTATTTTCAGCCGATGAACCATCCGAAGATTTTGTTTCTTCACTGTTGTCACCGTTTGAAGATGTTGTTTCTCCGTTATCTGATCCGTTTTCCGTTTCAACCGATTTCTTCTTTAAGAAATAAACATCAGAAAGTTTAATATCCGATGCGGTTTCTTCATTAGGCTGTGTCAAATATCCGACATTGTTTGTTGCGGTATATAACATTCTGAATGTCTTATCCGCCGTCTGATTTGTAATCATGGAAATATTGTCGGCGTTGAGCTTATTCTTATATTCATCGGTTATTTTACCGGAGTCTGTTACGTATGTGCTGAGACCGTTTATTTCAATCTTTGTCTCGGTGGAAACCGGAACGTAACCCTGATCGGCTATAATATGAATGTCCGATGTACATGTTATTGTCACCATTTCACCGTTACTCAGATTAGTTGTCTTATCAGCTTTATATTCAAGTTTTTTAAATAATTCGTTATCCGAGCTGTTAACAATGCTTAATGTCGCATCAGGACTTATACCCTTTATATCTACCGTTACAAATGAAAAAATATCCGTTTTTTCACCTTCTTTTATATTTTCGGCCTTGTAGGAAAATTTATCGCTTCCGACATTTTTATTTATATAATCCGATAACTTTTGATTGCCGTTAAGGATATCTTCAGGCTGAACAAAGTAAATATCAAAGTTATTGCCGTTCGCCAAATCTTTAGAATCTGTTTTTGCCTCAAGTTTGTCCACATACTGCTTTGTAAGGTCTTTTAATTCATCGTCATTTTCACCGTCCGTCAAAGCATTGTATAAATCATCTTTTTTAATGCTTACATCCGCCGTGGCATAATTGTTTACGCCTTTGTAATCAACCGTCACATAATCGGATAATTTAATTTTTTTTCCGGTAAATACGGTAAAAACCAATATCAATATTACTGCGACCGCAATTCCAGCAGCCACAAGTATAGATGTTGTTATTTTAGCTTTTTTTGACATATATACTCCTTAATCGATTGTGTTACATAAACAAAGCATAGTATACTATCTGCAATTTATCAAAGCAAATCATTTAAGTTTTATTTATATTTATAAACTTTACTGCCCCCGTTATTTATTGTTTGTTAAATGTTCTTTATGCGGAATATATGGGTATTTACAGGTTTATAAGGCTGAATTTCATGTGAATTTATGTCACTTGTCGAACGAAAACATACGAAATGATATGCGTTTATATCATTTATCGGACGAAAACATACAGAATGATATGCGTTTATTTCATTTATTAAACGAAAACATATAGAATGATATGCGTTTATTTCATTTATCGGACGAAAGCATGCGAAACCGTATATATTTTTATTGATTATTATACGAAGCTCTGCCTGAAAAATTGATTATATTATGTTGTGCAAAATATAATTTTATGATATAATTAATTTACATTTTAAAGTTACATTTAACACAATGTAATTAACATTATCGGCTGATTGAACCGTTGTCTGATATACCTGATTCAGTTTATATTATATAAATAAAAGTGATTACTGATTACGGAGGTTTCTGTAGTGAACGAATACGATGTCATAATTATAGGTACCGGTCCTGCCGGACTAAGTGCTGCGCTTACTTCAACAATAAGAAATAAAAAAATATTACTTTTCGGAGATATTCATTCAAGTAAAAAAGTATACAAGGCTCACATAATAAACAACTATCTCGGTCTGCCTTCCGTTTCGGGAGAAGAATTGGCAAAGGCTTTTCTTGAGCATATTAAAAAATTCGATATTGAAATCAGAAACGAAAGGGTTGCCAGAATATATCAGGTCGGCGAAAAATTCGCGGTACAGGTGGGTCAGGAAATGATTCCGACAAAGACAATTATCCTTGCAACGGGCGTTGTTATGTCCAAACCGTTTCCGGGAGAAGATGAACTTCTCGGAAAGGGAGTAAGTTACTGTGCAACATGTGACGCCGCATTATATAAGAACAAAAATGCCATTGTGGTTTCATACAGTCCCGAATTTGAACATGAAGTTGATTTCCTGGCTGAATATGCCGATCATGTAACATATATGCCTGTATACAAGTACGATTCCATTGAATTTAACAGAGATAATATTTCGATTGTCAACGAAAAGCCCGTTTCAATATTAAGTCTTGAAGACGCTTCCAAAGAAGACGGTATTGATCCCGCTCTCCTTGAAGTGAAAGAAGACCCTAACGCAAGTCCCTTTGCTCCGAAACTTGATCCTGTATTTTTGAAGACAAATGAATCAATACACAAAACGGACGGTGTCTTCATACTCAGAAGTGCAATATCTCCGGGTAAACTGATAGACGGTTTAAAAACCGTGGGACCTCATGTTGAAGTTTCCAGAAGAATGGAAACCAATATACCGGGAGTATTTGCATGCGGCGATATTGCCGGAGAACCTTATCAATATATTAAAGGCGCAGGTGAAGGCGACTCGGCCGCCATATCCGCAGCTGAATATATAGATAATTTAGCCCACAGTCATAGTGAATAATGTATAATGCATAAAAATCATACGACAACATTTTTACCATACAATGTCTTAACATAAATATTTTTTAGATTTATCAATAAATGCGGAATGACTTTAATGTGCCTCATCGTGGGACATGTTCAAAGTCATTCCGCATTTATTATTGTGTTTACTTATAAATATTTAAAATTAAATATTTCATCTTCGATGTATTGTCGCATATTTATATTTTTGATTTATCATGCCCACGGATCCTCTGATTTAGGAGTTTTGACTCCCACGAGCAAATATTGTTCCCATAGAAACCATTTTCCGTCGCTTCCACGCATGCGCAGTTTTACAGGTCTCGGATTATCCGCACCTCCGCACGGAATAAATAATTTCATATATCCCTCTTCGGAGTTTGAATCTGAACTGCTTTCAATATCAACGGTAAACGGTTCTGAAGGTGTATAATCATTGTCCGGAACAGCTCCTCTGAAGTATGTAAACGGCAAATATGTTTTGCCGTCGCGATATCTGTCATTAATAAATGAAATATCCTGTCCGCTCATAGGGCGCGGTCCGCGAAGAAAATTCAGCATTTCGGTTCCGATTTCCCTGTCAGCCGCATATGCACAAAGTGCAAGCACGGTCAATGCAGCTGTCTTAAACGGAGTATCAAGACAGCTTTCCGGCAATGCCTGCATCTCTGCCAGGCTTTCGGGCAGTGCATTAAAAACAAAAGTCTCTCTCTTTTTACCTGCTGCGCCTAAAGTATTATTTACCGTCTGTTTTGCCGTATTTTTCAATTTATCGAAAATGCTCATAACAATTCCTCCATACATTACTGTCTGAGTACCGATTAATTCAATTAAGGAATTAAATCATATGTATGAATATGCTTATATGGAATCATTTATAAATCATAAAACATGATAGACATATGATTCTCCGATTATGTTCATATTCGATTATATTATGCATAAATAAATACACCCAATCAATAATACCGCGGTAGCAGATACAATACTTATATATATCTTTTATTTAATATCTTTTGGACAAGCTCCTTATTGGTCTTTGTTTCGGAAAATAAATCCAATAATCTTTCCGTCACTTCTTCCCTCTTTACTCCGTTTAACGCCTTGTGAATAATGTCAACGGCTGCCAATTCATCTTCATCCAACAACAAATCATCTCTTCTTGTGCCTGATTTATAAATATCAATTGCAGGAAATACCCTTTTTTCCTGAAGTTTTCTGTCGAGTATAAGTTCCATGTTTCCCGTTCCCTTAAATTCCTCGAAAATAACCTCATCCATTTTACTTCCGGTTTCAATAAGAGCCGTTCCCAGAATTGTCAGGCTTCCGCCCTCTCTGATATTTCTTGCGGCTCCGAAAAACCTTTTAGGCATGTACAGCGCTGAAGGATCAAGTCCTCCGGAAAGAGTTCTTCCGCTTATCTGTACGGTCTGATTGCTTGCTCTTGTAAGTCTTGTTATGCTGTCCAACAGTATTACAACATCCTTACCGGATTCAACAAGACGTTTGGCTCTTTCTATAGTCATATCGGCCGCTCTCTTGTGATGATCCGGCTGCTCGTCAAATGTTGAATAAATAACATCTACTCTGTTGCCGATAATGGACTCCTTAATATCCGTAACCTCTTCGGGTCTTTCATCTATAAGAAGAATCATAAGATAAATATCCGGATATTTATGCGTTATGGCATTTGCAATTTTCTTTATTAAAGTTGTTTTTCCCACCTTGGGAGGAGCCACTATCATGCCTCTTTGTCCTTTTCCTATCGGAGAAAGCAAATCAATAATTCTTGTGGCAATATCATTATTATTTTCAATTTCAAGAGATATTTTCTCCTCAGGATAAATAGGGGTAAGATTATTAAATATTCTTCTCTTTTCGAGCTTGCTTATCTCAACATCATTTATCTTTTCGATATATATGAGGGCCATAAATTTATCTTCAGGTTTATTTCTTCTCTTAAGCCCCTCTATCTGATCGCCTGTCTTAAGATTAAATCTTGTAATATGAACCGGAGAGACATATACATCATTCGGTCCCGGCAAAAAGTTGTCGCATCTTAAGAAACCGTATCCGTTTTCATTTTCAACAATTTCAAGAATTCCGACTACCTTTTCCGGCTCCGTTCCCTCTAAGGCATACGGATCCGTATTATCGGATATACGGTTGCCGTTTCTGCTTCCGTACCTTGATTCTTCGTATTTATTTCTGTTGTAACGATTATCGGCATCCGAATATCTGCTGCCTGAACCGGCGGAATCTTCATATCTCTCCGTCGTTGTATGATCCGACACGGAATCGTCATTTTTCACGGCGGTGCCTACGTTACTGATTTCATCACATTTGTCAATATTTAAGTCGTAGTTGCAAAGAACATCAATAAGATCATCTTTTCTGAGAGATGATATTCCCTTTATTCCGTTATCTTTGGCAATCTTTTTTAACTCTAAAATGGACAAATGCTCAAAACGCTCTCTGTTGCGCATTTTATATTCTCCTATTCATCTTGCACGGAAAAGTATCGAAGTGATAAACTTCAATAAACGCCTGAGACTCAGGCTGTTAAATCAAAATAAAATTACCTAATAAATAATAGTGACATATTTATAAAAAGTCAAACTTCACAATCTGTTTTATACTAAATCCGTATTTATCCTTTCAATTATAATAACCGCACATTTCGACATTTCAATTCCCGACAGTCAATTAATTATTAACCGTATTTTATTCGATCGTTTAGCTCTTAGTTCTTAGCCGTACATTATTCAGCTGATTATCTGTCAGCCTTGCTTTATTCAGTCGTTTAGCCCTCGGTTCTTAACCGTACTTTATTCAGTCTGCTATCATCCCGTCGTTAATCTTCGTTCCCGTTACCGATTACTGTCTCCATACGATGCAATATTTCATCCAGACTGAAATATCCGCTTTTTGAAATAAACAGTTTACCATATGTAAATGACAATACTGCAGGCGAAGATAAAATCCCCATCTGAGCGGAAAGTTCCGTATACTTTTCTATGGGAATATATCTCATTACCACATTTTCATGATTTCTGCTCCAAATATCCAATTTATGAAAAATAGACTTACACGGAGCACAATTTTCTGTTCCGAACTGAAATATAACAAAATCATTGTTTTTTATTATATCTTCCGGAACCTCTTTTTCCTCTATCTCTTTAAACATATTATTCAATTTTAATTTCCTGTTGCATATTCGAAAAACCGTGATTTACCGATTTTCACATAATTAACTTCAGGCTGTTCATCTTAAATATTATGGCTCTGCCGTCCTTTGAGTTAAATCCGGCGGCACTCTGTGAAAACTTACTTTTCTTCCGTCTTTTCCTTATTCAGTTCGGCAAGAACTTTTCCTAATGCACCGACAAAGAAATCTTCCTGTTGCGCGCCGGAAATGCTGTATTTGTTATTAATTACAAAGAACGGCACTCCCCTGATACCGAATGCATTTGCATCAGCCTCGTCTTTTCTTACTTCATCGGAAAAAGTGTTTCCATCCAATACACTTTCAACTTCAGATTTGTCCAATCCGGCTTCAACCGCAATTCTAATCAAAACGTCTCTATTATTAAGCTCTTCGTTTTTTCCGAAAAATGCATCAAACAGCGAAAGAATCATTCTGTTGGCAAGTCTCTTGTCGCCTTTGGAATAAGCCAGCTTTGTTAGCCTGTGTACATCGAAAGTATTGGTGTATTTTGCAGTTTTAAGGAAAAAATCTATTCCCTCTGCCAACCCCATTTGCTGAATCGATTCAAGCTGAGCATTCGCCTGTTCTTCAGTTATTCCGTATGTAGCGGCGATCTTCTCTACGCCGCTGTAATATTTATCTTTATCCGCATCCGGATACAATTCAAAGCTTCTCATATCAAGTTCCACCTGATCTGCTATTCCGAGCTTTTCGATTGCTTTTAATAATCTTATTTCACCGATATAGCAAAAAGGGCAAACATAATCGGACCAATAGGTTATTTTTATCATGCAGCCTCCTTTTT
>JALEKK010000026.1 GCA_022769005.1 Lachnospiraceae bacterium | reverse complement strand
AATAATATCTCTGTCCTGAAATATTATCTTTCCATCTTTAACCCATCCGTTATCACCAAGAATGCCTAAAACAGTTTTAATAATTGTACTCTTACCGCTTCCGGATTCTCCTACAACACCGAGTATATGCCCCTTTTTAATGTTTAAGCTAACATCTCTTAATACAGGTTTTTCGGCATAGTTTACATATATGTCTTCGATACTTAGTATGTTATCCATATTTTTCCTTTTAATAAGCCTGATACAACCGCAATATAATTCGGATACATTTACAATATAAGTCGTTGTTTAATTAGTCTTTCCTATTTTATACAATATGGAGTTATCACCGTTATCGCTTAAGAACGGACCTGTCATATTGGTAATATTCTTTCTTGAAATCTTATAACTCAGAATATGACAAAGGAAAATATGAGTATCGTCATCTTTGTATATTGCATTTTGAATATCCTTTATCTTCTGTGCTCTTTCATTTGCATCTGTTGTTGATGTAAGCTCCGTCAGCAATTTATCAACTTCGGCATTTGAATATGAATTGAAGTTGGAAGTACCGTCAGACTTAAATACCGGCTGCAAATAATTATATGCGTCTCCGTCTGTCTGAGTGCTGTATGCATATGTTCCGATATTATAATTTCCGGATTTAAGTGATTCCGTAATCGTTCCGGAGGTCTCAAGATCTGCATCTATTCCAACTTCTTTCAGTTGTGACTGCAGTACTTCCGATAAGGTAGGAAATCCGTTGGCTGAGTAATTAACAATATGAAGCTTTAAGTTAACTCCGTCCTTATCGACGAATCCGTCGTTGTTTGTATCCGTATATCCCGCCTCGCGGAGTAAATTTCTGGCCTTTTCCGCATTATGTGATACTGCGTTGTCATTTTCCTGATAAAATCTTGAATCCTTAGGGAAAATTGATGTTGTTGCGGATGCTCTCCCGCCGTAAACACCGCTTACTATTGCATCTCTGTCAAATGCATATTGAAGCGCTTCACGAACTTTCGCATCTTTTGTTCCTACCGCATCGGGATTTATATATAGGTAAAATAATCTCCCCTGATCAAACTGCTTAATGTCAAATTTACCGGTATCAGCCTCGAATCTTGAAATGTCTGCTCCCTGAGTTCCGGAAAGCTGAACAAAGTCGATTTCTTCATTTAACATGGCATTTACCTGAGCCGTTGAATCCAGACCTGATTTGGTATGAATTGCGGCAGCGGCAGGTTTACCGGCCCAATAATTTTCATTTCTTATAAGATCCATATTGCCTTCGGCATCCTTTTTTTGGAGTATATACGGTCCTGTACCTGTAAGGCCTTTGTTGTAATCGTCACTGTTCTCATTTACATCGAACATTATCATATTGACATCAGCCAAAACATTAGGCACTACGGCGTTAATACCGTCGGTATGAACGGTAAGCGTCAAACCGTCTGCATCAATAGATGAAGCTTTTAATAATCCGCGCAATCTCTTATTGTTGCCGTCCTTTATTATATATTCTATGGCTGCTTTTGCCGCAGCAGCATCAAATTCTTTGCCGTTGCTGAATTTAATGCCGTCTTTTATCTTTATAACCCAAGTTGTGTTATCGGTCTGCTTTATACTTTCCGCAAGCCACGGCGTAACTTCATGTGTATTATCATCCACATAGAATAATGCTTCGGTCATACCCGCATTCATTGATTTTTGACCCGAATAATCAACGGCAGGATCAAGAATCAACGTTGTCTGAGTATTTGCATGTGTAACGATATAATTTAATTCCGCATTCGAATCCGCAACCGCCGATTTCGTTTCCGAACTCCGGCCGGCTGACCCGCCGCATCCTGCCAATACTCCTCCGAATACGGAAATTGTTGATAATACTCCTAAAACCTTTAATACTGCCTTTTTCTTCATGATAAACTATGACTCCTTTTAATCTTCTTTTGAACTTAAATATTCATTTACACTGTCACCAAATATACCCACAATTACAACAACTATAAGTATGGCAATTCCCGGTACCAATGCTGTATGAGGTACTATCATAAATGATGTCTGAGCATCATTTAACATTGATCCCCATTCAGGATATGGTCTTGCTGTTCCAAGTCCAAGGAATGAAAGTCCCGCGAACTCAAGTATTACACGGCCAACGTCCATACTCGCTTCTACTATCAATGGTGTAAGAGCATTAGGTAATATTGTTTTAAATAACACTGCCGGTCTTGACTGACCTGTGACTCTTGCCGCATTGACAAATGTTCTCTCTTTTAAGGAAAGTGCCTGTGCTCTTGCAAGTCTTGCATATGGTGTCCAACCAACTGTACAGATGGCAAGTACACTCCATCCGAGACCTCCGCCAAGCATTGCTGCTATGGAAATTGTAAATACAAGTCTTGGAAATGCCTGGAACATATCAGTAATTCTCATTACAATTAAATCTGCCTTACCACCTACATATCCGCTTATTATTCCTATTAGCGTCCCAACAGTAGCATTTATAATAACAACCAGTATGGCTGTAAAAACACTTCTTGTTCCACCTACCATAAGTCGTGATAACAAGTCACGCCCCAGGTAGTCAGTACCCAGCAAATGCTCCGCTGACGGTCCGCTCATAATGTTTTTTACGTCAATCTGATATGGATCATATGGTGGAAAAAACTGCATGAAAAATATGACACCAAGCATAGATAACGTGATAATCAGCCATATTTTAAAATTTCTTGCAGCTTTCTTTTTACCACTGCTCCCTTTATTAAATGTCTTTCTTATTGAGCCGATACCACGGCTGACATTTAAATCATTAAAATTAAATTTACTCACCATTTATGCCCGCACTGTTGCATGCATTTTTACATGCACCCTTTGCTTCTTTTTCTTTTCTTTCTTCTTTCTTTTTAAGCTCCAGCTGCCTTGCATGAATCTTTCTTTTGCCCTTGTCGCCTTCTGCTATATATCTCTCTTTAACTCTTGGATCAGCATATGCATGTAAAATATCTACTAAAAGATTAACAAGTACATATATGCCTCCCATAACCAGAATATATCCCTGCATAAGAGGATAATCTCTGTTTGTAATAGACTGTACAGCCAGACGACCTATTCCCGGATATGATGTCACAAGTTCTATAATGGCTGTTCCACCCAGCTGCTGACCAAAATTCAAACCTGCTATAGTCAGTATTGAAGGTAATGAACTTTTTAGTGCGCCGGCAAAAAGTATCATATATTCCTTTATTCCTCTGGCGCGTTCCATTTGTATATATTCTTTGTTAAGTTCATTTATCACTGCAGCTCTTACCTGTCTGACATACGGCCCTGACATGGTTACTACAAGAGTAATTATAGGAAGCCATATTCCGGTAGGATTACCTGATGCAGAAGTCGGTAACATTTTCCAGGTCAGACTGAATAAAATGATAACTAACATTGCTGCAAAGAAACCCGGTAAAGAACCGGAAACAAATGAAAGGACTCTGATAAGACCGTCCAGCCATTTATTTTTCCAGACTGCTGCAATTATTCCCAAAGGAATGGAAATAATAATTGTTAAACCAACAGAAATACATGCAAGCAAAAGTGTATTTGGAAAATATGACAATATTTCATGTGCTACCGGTCTGTGGGTATAGTATGAAATACCCATGTCTCCGGTAAATACGCCTCCGAGCCAGCTGAAGTACTGAATAAACACGGGTCTGTTAAGTCCCATCTGTTCTCTCATTGCTTCTATTTCAGCCAGTGACGGTGAATTACCTTCCTGTCTTAAATACATTTCCGCGGGATCACCGGGCGACAGATACATCAGAAAGAAAGCGACGAGTGATACGGCAATCATAATGGGAATCAGCCATATCAGTCTCTTAATAATATATTTGCCCATTTTAAAACCTTTTTTACTATAATTTTATTTTTAATCTTCTTTGCAGTTAATTGCAGAAATGAGGAAATTTGTATAATATCCACCGTTTGGCTTATATCTTCCATATGGTATGAGACTCTGAGGCATTCTGATGATTTCCTGAGTAATTGCAAAATTATACTGTGGAAGAACTATGTCATCCCATTCAGCCGGTCTGTTAAGTTTTGATAATGGAAGATCATATGCAGTCTCATCACATTTTGAATAATCCACTTTCTTCTTATCTTCTTCGCTGTGTCCGTGGATATCTCCAAGATGCTCAATCAAAATATTTCTATTTTTTCTTGTTTCTTCATCAAATAAATATCTGTAATGATTACCGTCATAATATAAAAGTAAACCGCCCGGTTTAAGAACTCGTCTCCACTGTCTGAGAACCTTTTCCGGATCAAGAAAAGCCCAGATAAGATTTCTTGAACAGATTACATCAAATGTATTATCAAGGAATGGCAGTTCATCAGAGTTTGTACATACAAATTCCGCTTTAAGATTAAGGCTGTAAAGATTTTCCTTCGCCTTCTCTATCATGTTTTCAGCAATATCAACGGCAATTACTTCATGACCTAAGCTTGACATTACAGCAGCCATAATACCTGTTCCTGTACCTACATCGAGAACCTTACATTTTTCCCTTGGAAGAATATGAGCAACCTCATGTCTGATATCATCCATTTCAGCATATGGGAAACCGAAAGTTTTACTTCTTTCGTTCCAGTAATCTTTCATGTTCTTCTGCACTTCATCTGAGGAAAGCTTTATTGCGGCTATTTCAAACATCGGCGATTCACGATACAGTTCTTTTTCCCAATCTTCATATACATATCGACCTATATCATATTCAACGGAAACATTCATATTCATTCCTTTAAGAACATTTATATCCCAGTTCGGTCTGTCTTCTTTAGTAAGCGGAGCTGTATCGTAGTATTCGTAATCAGCTTTCGTTACCTTCCTCTCAACACCGTATTTTTCAAAATGTTCCTTTTCAAGCCGCTCTACTTTCTTTTTCAGTTCCTCATCAAAATTATGCTTAAACCAGTTTGCATCATAAATAAGAATTATGCCTCCGGGTCTGAGTAACTCTTTCATCTTTTTATAAACTTCTTTTGGATGCTCAAGAGTCCATGTGACATTTCGCGAAATAATTACATCAAACGATTCTCTCGGAAATCTTGTATCTATTTCATTAATGTCTGCTTTAATAAATTTCGGTCGCACATTAAGGCGTTCGGCGTTTTCCTCTGCGCATTCAAGCATTCCCGGAGACTGATCTATTCCCGTCACATTATGTCCTTCTTCTGATAAAATACAGGAGAAAAATCCCGGTCCCGTTCCTATGTCGAGAATATCAAGACCGCTGCCTTTAAAGTATATTTTTTTGTTTATACGATCTTTCCACGCCTGTTTTCTGAACGAACTGAATTCTTCAAGAATATATTCATTGTAACTGCTTCCGTCTGCCCAACGTGACGCTCTTTCTTCATCTTTCATTTACAAACCTCATTTCCGCATATTTAATAAAGTTTTTTTAGTTTTAATAAATATTTTTTTTAGTATAATGTTGCCTTTTTTACGCTTTAACCCCCCTATGTGGTTTTGTGTTAAATAAAAAAATCAGGACTTGATAAAATACAGTTACAATTTTACGGACTGTTTGTGCTTTAAAAATGAACATAAAAAAATCCCAAAAGTAAGTAATAACTTACTTTTGGGATTTTTAATTTATACGATAAACAATGTATGCGGAATTTCTTTTACGTCAATGTCATAAAACAATTCATAACATTATTACATCATTCCCGGCATACCGCCTGCAGGCATTTCAGGAGCCGGTTCAGGAATTATTCCAACGGCAGCTTCCGTTGTAAGAAGAGTTGAAGCCACACTTGTAGCATTCTGAAGTGCACTTCTTGTAACCTTTGCAGGATCAAGAATACCTGCTTCAATCATGTCGATATAATCGTCTTTAAGTACATCGTAACCTATACCAACATCAGAATTCTTAACCTTGTTAACGATTACCGCACCTTCAAGTCCCGCATTTGTGGCAATCTGGAATAAAGGAGCCTCAAGAGCCTTAAGTACGATTAAAGCACCTGTTTTTTCATCTCCCTCAAGAGTATCCGCTAACTTAAGAACTTCCTTGGATGCGTGAATGTATGCGCTTCCGCCGCCGGAAATGATACCTTCCTCAACAGCTGCCTTAGTAGCTGCAAGAGCATCTTCCATACGAAGCTTGCTTTCTTTCATTTCTGTTTCCGTAGCTGCTCCGACTCTGATAACAGCTACTCCGCCTGATAATTTTGCAAGTCTTTCTTGAAGCTTCTCTTTGTCAAAGTCAGATGTTGTTTCTTCAATCTGCTGCTTAATCTGAGCAACTCTTGACTTGATGTCCTCTGCTCTGCCTTCACCGTCAACAATAATTGTTTCGTCTCTCTTAACCTTAACAGACTTTGCACGACCGAGCATTTCGATTGTTGCATCCTTAAGCTCATTTCCGAGGTCACTTGAAATAACCTGTCCTCCCGTAAGAGTTGCAATATCAACAAGCATCTCTTTTCTTCTGTCACCATATCCCGGAGCCTTAACACCTACAACATTAAATGTTCCTCTGAGCTTATTAACAATAAGTGTAGTAAGTGCTTCTCCCTCGATATCTTCCGCAATGATGAGAAGAGTTGCGCCTGCCTGAACAATCTGTTCAAGAACAGGAAGGATGTCCTGAATATTTGAAATCTTTTTATCTGTAATGAGGATGTAAGGATTATCAAGATTAGCTTCCATCTTATCCATATCCGTTGCCATATAAGCAGATACATAACCTCTGTCAAACTGCATACCTTCAACGAGATCAAGCTCTGTCTTCATTGTCTTGGATTCTTCGATTGTTATAACTCCGTCGCTTGTAACCTTTTCCATTGCATCTGATACAAGCTGACCTACCTCTTCATTTGCAGCCGAGATTGAAGCTACTTTTGCAATCTGATCCTTACCTGTTACCTTACGGCTCATTTTCTGAATGGCTTCTACCGCAACTTCTGTGGCTGCCTTCATACCTTTTCTGAGAATAATAGGATTTGCGCCTGCCGCAATATTCTTCATGCCTGCCGTAATCATTGCCTGTGCAAGTACGGTAGCTGTTGTTGTACCGTCGCCGGCTACATCATTTGTCTTTGTAGCTACTTCACGAACAAGCTGTGCACCCATATTTTCGAACTTATCTTCAAGCTCAATTTCCTTTGCGATTGAAACGCCGTCATTTGTAATAAGAGGAGCGCCGTATGACTTCTCCAAAATAACGTTTCTTCCCTTAGGTCCGATAGTAACCTTAACTGCGTCTGCAAGTTTGTTAACGCCGGCTTCAAGTGCCTTTCTTGCATCTAAACCGTACTGAACTTCTTTTGCCATTATATTTCTCCTTACTTATATCAAAATAATTACAAAAAAGTGATTGAATCGTTAAATAATTACTCAACGATTGCTAAAATATCCGACTGAGATACTATAATGTAGTCTTCGTCTTCAAGTGTTACGTCTGTTCCGGAATATTTTGAATAAATTACGATGTCGCCGATCTTAACCTGCATCTTAACTTCTTCTCCGTCAACGATTCCGCCCGGGCCTACTGCAACAACTTCTGTCTGCTGTGGCTTTTCTTTAGCTTCTCCCGTTAATATAATACCTGATTTTGTTTTTTCTTCTTCCTTAATAGCTTTTAATACAACTTTATCTCCAAGTGGTGTAAGTTTCATGGTAAGCCTCCCTATTCGATTATTAGCACTCTATAAAATTGAGTGCTATTTATTTATTAGTGAATTTAACACTTATAATATTACATGTCAAGGAATTTCTAAAATGTTCCACAATTATAATATTATTTATATTTAGTTTATAAATCCATCTTAAATC
Organism: Lachnospiraceae bacterium; assembly: GCA_022769005.1. GTDB lineage: Bacteria > Bacillota > Clostridia > Lachnospirales > Lachnospiraceae > UBA4285. The sequence continues at coordinate 12,477 of JALEKK010000026.1, read as the reverse complement.
CCCAGTTATCAACAACCTGGTTTGACCATATCACTTCGTTGTTAAATACCTGTATAAATCCGTTTTTGTCATAGAATCTTCTGTTTATTTCTTTGTTTGTAATAAGTGTGAGACACTTTGCATTTTTTCTTCTTAAGAACGGAAGCACGGCCTGCTGCATCATTTTACTTCCGACGCTTTGTCCCTGCATTGCGGGAGAAACCGCAAATTGATCGAGATGCCAATGTTCTTCTCCGATTACACTTTCAAATGCCTCGGTAGTTTCGTCAAGGAATTTATTAAATGCAATTGCTTTTTTTATTCCGAGTATACTTATTACCTTTGTACCTCCGTATAAAATATCCTTTAAAACGGAGGACCTTTTGTGATTAGGCGGTAACAGCAGTGCAAAAGCGGCAATTTTCCCATGTATCTCTCTTACAATATATGTCGCTTTGCCGAAATTGGATTTTATATATACGTTCATAAGAGCATATACGAGATTTTCGTACGCTTTTTCCGATTCACAGTCCTCTCTCAATACCCTGAATAACGGATAATCTGAAAATGACTCATAATTGAGTCTTACCAATTCTTCTAAGTCCGATTTTTCTGCCTTTCTGTACATGTGCACCTCCTGTCAGTATTCATCGTTTTATATAATATATCAAAGCCTACCTTATACCTCTGGCAAACGCAAATAAATATTGTTGAGCATAGCCGCCCAGACTTCCGAATTTATCCTTTGAAAAATCAAACAAGTATTCTTTTGATTTTTCCTCTCCGTTAAAATAAACTTGTTCAAGAACTCGTTTCATCCATACATCAATCGGAAATGAATCTCTTTTCCCCAGAGAAAAAAGCATCACGCAATTTGCAACCTTATTACCCACTCCCCTGATGATACAAAGTTTCTTTTCACATTCCGCGGTATCCGCCTGTCTGAGCTCTTCTTCGTTGATTTCACCGCTGTTGAATCTTGATACGGCGTCTACGATATACGGCGCTCTGAATCCCGTTTTCAACTCTCTGAGTTCCTCTTCCGTAACCTTATCCATCGTTCCCGCATCCGGAAAATTATATATGTTGTCAATGTATGAAAATGACTTGCTTCCCCATTTTTCGGATATATCATTTACAAGTTTTTTTATTCTGGGAATTTGGTTGTTTTGGGAAATAATAAAAGAAATCAATGTTTCAAAAAAATCCTGATTAAGCAGACGAATGCCGCTGTTTTTTTCGATTATATCCCTCAGTTCCGGACTTGCATCACCGATTTCCTTTTTAATGCTTTTATAATCCCTGTCCAAATCAAAATATTCCTTCCAGATGCTGTTATATTCATCAACGGTAGTGTCATGGAATATCAAATCACCGTTTTTTTGTTCTATTTTTAATCCCCTGTTAAATGATGAAATTAGATATGTATAATTATTGTCTGATTCCTCTGTATTCAAAAAATGGAAACACTGTCCGCATTCCAATGTTTCCTTTAAATCAAAATCTTCTATGTTTTTAATAATTATATTGTTATCTAATGATATCACTTCAGGATTATATCCTTTGTCATTCATTAAATTTCTCCGATTACCAGCTTATCACTTCACAACCGTCTTCCGTTACAAGAACCTGTACTTCCCACTGTGCAGAATCTCTGCCGTCCTCAGTGTGAACTTCCCAGCCGTTTCTCCTGTCCGTGTATACCCCTGCCATTCCCGCATTAATCATCGGCTCGATGGTGAACATAAGGCCCGGTACAAGCATCATTCCCGTTCCCTTTCTTATTACATACGAAACGAACGGATCTTCATGAAATTCCAGTCCCACACCGTGTCCTCCGATTTCTCTTACTATGGAAAATCCGTTGGCATATGCATGCTTCTGAATAACATCCGCAATGTCGCCTAAGAATCCCCATGGCTTAACGGCCTTTATACCGAGGTCAACACATTCCTTAGTTACTTCTACCAGTTTTCTTCTTTCATCGGAAACTTCACCGATCATAAACATTCTTGAAGAATCACTGAAATATCCGTCAAGTATTGTAGAGACATCCACATTGATAATATCTCCTTCATTTAACACTTGACTGCTTGACGGTATACCGTGACATACAACATCGTTAACGGAAGTACATACGGATTTCGGAAATCCTTCATAATTAAGAGGTGCGGGAACAGCTCCTCTTTTTACGGTCTCCGTATATACCATCTGATCAATCTCTTCAGTTGTAATTCCGGGCTTTATATGCTCCGCTACGTAATCAAGCACTGCAACATTTACTTCAGCGCTCTTCTTTATCATCTCAACCTGATAAGGAGTTTTAAGCAGATTGTGTCCCGGTACTCTTATATGCTTTTTTCTGTATCCGTCTAACTTTCTGTCAAATGCCGCATGACAGTCTTTATAGGCTAAGCCGCTGCCACACCAGCACTCGTCTGTCGGCTTTAATCTTCTCATTATTTAAACGCCCCCATAATTGCAGGAACCATCTGCTTCTTTCTTGAAACAACACCCGGAAGATAAACAGCATCTCCGTTTGCTTCAACTTCAAAGCCGTCTGTCATAACGTCAATGGCTCCTTCTCCTGCACAAACCACTGTTGAACTTTCATTTATAATATCCGTAATCATAAGAAATGCCATATCGCAGCCTGAAGCCTTTATTCCTTCTCCCATAAAGTCTGAAACCTTCTTATGTATATCTTCAATCTCATCGGAGTTAATCGTACTTACCTGAGCAACAGTAATTACTTTCTCTCCCATTTCGAACTTTTTACAATCTATATTGAAGATTTCTTCAGCGGATTTCTCACATAAATTGCTTCCTGCTTTAAACATTTCCTTTGCATATACTTCCGGATCGATTCCGGCTATTGCAGCCAATTCCTTGCCCGCAATCTTATCGGCTTCCGTACATGTAGGAGAACGGAACAATAAAGTATCGGAAAGAATTGCCGATACCATAAGACCCGCCATTTCCCTGCTTATTTCAATACCGTTTTCTTTATACATCTGATATACAATCGTTCCCGTACAACCAACAGGCTGAACTCTCATAAACAACGGAGTAGCTGTAACAAGACCTCCGAGTCTGTGATGATCGATAATCTCCAAGACTTCGGCATTCTCTATTCCGTCAACGGTTTGGGATTTCTCGTTATGGTCAACAAGTATAACCTTATCACCTTCCTCAAGAGCGCCTTCAATTAAAGCAGGCTCAGGCATATTGAAATAATCGAGAACGAATTTGGTTTCATCACTTACGTTTCCGAGCCTCATGGCTGCATATTTGTCCGTATTTTCAAGTTTGTTTTTAAAATTAGTATATGTAATTGACGAACATATTGAATCCGTGTCCGGGTTCTTGTGTCCTGTTACCAAAATTTTATCACTGTACTTTCCCATATGTTTCAGTCCTCTCATTACCCGTAACTGCCTCTATGGGCGTTACGTTGTCTTCATTACGTGAAGTTTTTTTATTGTTAGTATACTTAATTGTTTTAATAGGATAATGTATCTTATTCTTCTTTTTCAGCTTAAGTTCTGAAGGCTTTGCACCCCTGTCAAGCGCTTTCTGAATAATCCTTCTTCTTTCTTTTAATCTCTTTTGTTCCTGTTTTTTGAGCTTCTTGGCATATTTTAAAATCTTGTTTCTTGCGTCCTCATCATCTCCGAAGAAGTCTTCTTCAATGAAGGAACCGTTAATAATACTGAGCAACAGACCCTTGTTTTTATTTGCGCCGAATCTGTTATAAACCCAGAATGCGGCGTCTACAATTCGTTTTATCGGTCTGCTTTTATCCTTTATAACTTTATCAACTATGCTTCCGCCCGTTGTTGTCTCAACTTTACCCTTAATTGCCGCAATAAGGTCATTATTGCATTTTATGGAAACTCCTTCCGGAAATTGGGTAAACCCCCTTCCCACTGACGCCTCAACATGTGCGTCCGAACCTCCTGTCGCAAGCTTGTCATAATACGAAGCAAAAGCTTCTGCCTGCAGGTTATATATAGGGTTAATAGTACTGTTGTAAGTCTCTATGAAATCAAACTTCTTCGGAAAATTCTTATGATCTTTACCGAAATATGTATTGCCGTATGCCCAAGGTCCCGGCATAAACGGATGCGCACATCCTATTATACCTCCTTTACCGTGAACCTCTTTTTCAAGCTGATCAATGGTAAGACCTTTAATCTGCAAAAAATCCGATTTTACATCATCGGGCATTATCACAAGAATATGACCCGCATTTCTTGTATCATACTCTATGCCCTTTAAGATTACAAAATCATCCGGTATAGGGAAAATATCTTTATTATCGTGATAATGATAATAACCTTTGTAAGAGTCATGATCCGTTACGACCATACCCGTAAATCCCTTTTCTTTAAGAATTGATGCATATTGCGATAAAGGTACATGCGCATCGAATGAACCTTCTCTCGAATGGCAATGCATATCAAATAACTCTCTCGACATAACAAAATCTCCATCAATCTCTTAAAATAAATAATGGGTTATGAAACGTAAATTAACAACCAAAATTGTAACACTGTCCATAACCCATTTATTCTAATATATTTAATTAATTTAGTAAATTGAATAATAATCCAATTTTTAAGTAATTATGCATTTTGAAGTCCGCTTCCTATTGTTTTCTGAATATTTCTGTTAAGAGTCTTCATAAACATAAAGCTCATAAACAGTGCAAACGCCTCGGAAACAGGTAAAGCGCACCATACCAAAATAAGATTACCCGTAAGCGCAAACACTATGGAAAGTGGAATAAGGATTGCAAATTGTCTCAACAAAATACATATAAGGCTGTGCATCGGATTACCGATAGACTGGAACATGGTTGAATTAATGGTATCTATTCCCGCCATTACAAAACCTATGGACATTATCCTGATTGCCGGAATTCCGATTGCGGTTACTTCCGGTGTGGCGTTAAAAATTGAATATAACTGAGCCGGGAATAACTGGCATACCACTGTACATACAACCGTTACAATAGCCACAAATATAATACTTATTCTATATACCTGCTTTATTCTGTCAAGCTTTTTAGCCCCGTAATTATAGCTTAAAATCGGTACAATTCCAGCATTAAGTCCAAAAATAGGCATATATACAATACTGACCAGTTTAAAGTAAACGCCGTATGCGGTTATGGCATTTTCCGAGAACCGAATTAGGATTTGGTTCATCACAAGAACAACAATCGATGTAATTGCGTTAAGTATAATTGATGAAATACCTATTTTAAGTATTTCTCCCATTTCCTTAAATCTGAATGAAAATACCTGTCTGATGCTGAGCGTAACCTCTTTGTTATATACAAGGTTTAAAATCAGAGCAATTATTGCTGAAGCAATCTGACCTATAACCGTTGCGATTGCCGCACCGGTTACACCCATTTCAGGGAAAGGACCGTATCCGAATATCATTAAAGGATCAAGGATAATGTTTATAACGGCGCCCGTTGCCTGGGAAACCATGCTCAGCTTTGTTCTTCCCGTCGCCATAAGTATTCTTTCAAGAATTATTTCAATAAAAATGGCGATACTTCCGATCATTACTATCGAAAGATATTCTACACCGTAATCGACAACTTCCCTGAATTCCGTCTGGAATGAGAAGAATGGTTCACAGATAAAGAACGCTAAAACCAGGAATATTAAATATCCGAGTATCGAAAGCATTATTCCCGTATTGGCAATACTGCTCGCTTTTTTCTTTTTATTTTGTCCTAAATATCGCGCAACAAGCGCATTGGTTCCGACACCGAAACCTACCGCAAATGATATAAATAAATTCTGTATCGGGAACGCCAGTGACAGCGCACGAAGCGGCATATCACCGTAACTTCCAACAAAAGCCGAATCAACTATGTTATACAGCGCCTGAACTATCATTGATATAATGACCGGAAGCGAAATGCTGAACACCAGTTTATTAACCGGCATTATACCAAGCCTATCCGACGCATTATTTTCCCTATCCAATTGTTACCTCCGTTCTTCTTAACTCTTTTTATAAATCTGTTCATAAGTTTTTCTTCCAACTTATAGAATATTTGATATAGGAATACCGCAGCAACAGCCAATGCCGCCACCCATATAATCTGCCATATTTCAAGAGGATGAATCTCAAATAACTTAGGAAGAATAATCATGCCTCCTATGGTGCAGAATATTGTGAGACACCATATAAATAATCTGTATTTGCTAAACGGCGTACATATTTTATAGAGCATTAACACTCCTACAAACAGAAGCAACAAAATTGACATTGTGGAACTCTGATTGAATTCTATATTCAATATCTTCGCCAACACGGTAACCACCGAAACTATTACAAAATTGGTTAAACCTGCCGGCAGTGCCTTACGCAAAATCGTCTTTAGGAAATTACCCTTTATCAATTCATTGTTAGGTTCAAACGAAAGGAAAAATCCCGGTATTCCGATTGTAACCAGACTCAAATAGGACATTTGAGTAGGATAAATCGGAGTTGCACTTCCTATTATCATAACCAGAATGGCTGTAAGGAATGAATAAATATTCTTATTGAGAAACAGCGATGCGGAACGCTGTATGTTGTTAACCACCTGTCTTCCCTCTGAAACCACGGACTCCATTCTTGAGAAGTCTGCGTCCAGTAAAACGATCTGAGAAACCTTGCTTACCACGTCCGATCCCTCTCCGATTGCGATGGAACAGTCGGCTTTCTTAAGAGCAAGCACATCGTTTACACCGTCTCCGGTCATGGCTACGACTTTTTCATCAAGCTGCAGCGCCTCAACTATCTTTCTCTTTTGTGAAGGCGCCACACGTCCGAATACGGTGTATTTTCTTACGGCACGATATATATCTGCGTCTGTTTCCAATGTTGATGCGTCAACGTATTCATCCGCATTTTTTATCCCTACTTTTTTGGCTACGGACGCCACGGTTGCGGGATTATCGCCTGAAATGACCTTAACTTCCACTCCCTGTTCCTGAAAAAACTTTATGGTTTTTTTCGCAGATTTTCTGACAGGATTTGTAAGCAATACCAACCCCAAAGGAATAACCGGATTTGCAATAGGCTTGCCGTCTTCCACTTTTCCGTCTTCTTTGGAAATATACCCGAAAAGAAGAACTCTGTTTCCGATGTTCATGTAACCCTTTATCTGCTCTTCATATTCGGAATATTTGTCAAGCAGCAGCTTTTCGGGAGCGCCTAATATAAATGTACCTTCCGCAAACTCCACGGCGGAATATTTGACAACCGATGAAAACGGAAACAGCCTGACCGCTCTACTCTTGTGATTTTTTCCGAATGTCTTCTTTAATGTGGCCATCGTAACATTGTCGTTTGACATTTCACCCACAAAATCCTCAAGCATCTGTGTAAGCGTAGGCTGATTAGGATTGGTATCATCGTATCCGTCAAGAGGTACAAGCGCTTCAAACGCCATTTCGTTTTCCGTAAGTGTACCTGTTTTATCGAGACATAATACATTTACTCGGGCAAGAGTCTCAACACTCGCCATTTCCTGTACCAATACTTTCTGCACGCCGAGTTTGGCAACGCTGGCCGTTAAGGCAATACTTGTAAGGAGATATAATCCTTCCGGAATCATACCTACGAGAGATGCGACAACGCTGTTTATTGTTTGCACATAGTCAAACCTGAGGACAAACATATCAAGCAAAAACATTATTACACCTATAGGTACCATGAAAATACTTATAAGCTTAATAAGCTTTGAGAGAGAGTTCATCATTTCAGTGCTGCTCTTTCCCTTACTTGCCTTAGCTTCTCTTGTTAATCTGTTAACATATGAATGCTCACCCACATCCGTGAGCTCTGCCCTACATGTTCCGGATATAACAAAACTGCCCGACAAAAGCTTATCTCCGGGCTTTTTAATTATTTCATCGGATTCACCCGTTACCAGCGCTTCGTTTACTTTTATTTCTCCGTAAGAAACCACAGCATCAGCACTTATCTGATCCCCTGTCGTAAATTCACATATATCTCCTTTAACAAGAGATTCTGTTTCTATCCGTTGTAATTTACCGTCTCTTATTACATTAGAATGGGGAGCCGTTAAAACAGACAGATTGTCCAGTATTCTCTTGGAATTAAGTTCCTGTACTATTCCTATTACGGTATTGACAATAACAACTATGATAAATGTCAAATTGTTAAATGATCCGGTTGTGATTACCAATATCGCAAAAAAGAAGAACAGAATATTAAATGCCGTGAGCAGGTTACTTCTCACAATCTGCCCGACTGTTTTGGATGTGTTTTTTTCTGTCGCATTGGACATTCCGGAAGCCGCCCTTCTGTTAGCTTCCGCAGTTGTTAGTCCTATATTATGGTCTGTCATATTGATGCACCTCAAAATAGTAAAATAAAGAGTAACTGTCAACAAAACAGCTACTCCCCATAATTTTAACAAACAACAACATATAAATTCCGGATATTCTCATACAAATATGATTATATCTTTAAATTCCATATCAATAATACTTACTACCGTTAAGTATTGAAACATATACTAACATAGAAGAAAATATTATGCAATAAAAAACACTTTGATAGTGAATGTAATTTCTTAACGGGAATATCGGGCATTATTATAACTTAAAAGAACTCTTAAGAGATACAATTCTGTTAAATACAGGTTGACCTTCTTTTGAATCTTTAAGATCGCATACAAAATATCCGTTTCTTACAAATTGAAATCTGTCTTCAGCCTTTGCATTCATAAGTTCCGGTTCAAGCATTCCATTATTAATTACTATAAGTGAATCCTTATTAACATTGATGCTTCCGTCTTCGGCAAAGACACCTTTTTCTTCATCTATTATATTGTCATATAATCTGATTTCCGCACTCTTTGCATGTTTTGCGCTTACCCAATGAACAGTTCCCTTAACCTTTCTTCCGTCCGGAGAATTTCCTCCTTTTGACTCAGGATCATACGTACAGTGAATAAGAGTTATATTGCCGTTTTCATCCTTTTCAATATCCGTGCATGTAACGAAATATGCGTTCATCAGTCTTACTTCATTACCCGGATATAATCTGAAATATTTCTTCGGAGGCTCCTCCATGAAGTCCTCTCTTTCTATATATATCTCTCTTGAAAAAGGTACGCTTCTCTCTCCCAGCTCTTCATTTTCAATGTTGTTAGGGATTGTAAGCATTTCCTCTTTATCTTCCGGATAGTTATCAATAACCACCTTTACGGGATCAAGTATTGCCATCATACGATTGCATTTCGGTTTGAGGTCCTCTCTGATGCAAAACTCAAGCATCGGAAGCTCAACTTCGCCTTCCACCTTTGTTACACCCGTCAATTTTGTAAATTCCCTTATTGATTCCGGTGTATACCCACGTCTTCTGAGAGCGCTTATGGATACAAGTCTCGGATCATCCCAGCCGTCAACGTCACCGTTTTCAACAAGTCTCTTTATATATCTTTTGCCGGTCACAACATTCTTAAGTCTCAATTTGGCAAATTCTATCTGCTGAGGTTTCTTCTCAAATCCAACTTCATTAACACACCAGTCATATAACGGTCTGTGATCCTCGAATTCCAAAGTACAAAGAGAGTGTGTAATGCCTTCGAAAGCATCTTCAAGCGGATGAGCAAAGTCATACATCGGATAAATGCACCATTTGTCTCCTGTTCTGTGATGTGTAAGATGAGCTACCCTGTATATAACCGGATCTCTCATATTAATATTGGGCGATGCCATGTCAATTTTTGCACGAAGCACTTTTTCGCCGTCTGCGAACTCACCGTTTTTCATTCTCTCGAACAAATCAAGATTCTCTTCAACGGATCTGTTCCTGTACGGACTCTCTTTTCCCGGTTCCGTAAGCGTGCCTCTGTACTCTCTTATTTCTTCCGCCGTAAGATCGCAGACATATGCCTTGCCTTTTTTTATAAGTGTAACAGCGGCATCGTACATTTTTTCAAAATAATTTGACGCATATTTCACGTCTCCGTCAAATGTAACACCAAGCCAGTTAATGTCACTTAATATTGCGTCCACATACTCATCCTTTTCTTTTCCGGGATTAGTATCGTCAAATCTTAAATTAAATGTGCCGTTATATTCCTGCGCAATTCCGTAATTAAGGAATATCGATTTCGCATGACCTATATGAAGATATCCGTTAGGTTCCGGAGGAAATCTCGTGATTATTTTGTCTGTTTTTCCTTCTTCAAGATCCTTATCTATGATTTGTTCAATAAAATTCTTGTATGTTGATTCTTCTTTTTCCATACCGTTCCTTCCGTTTAATTATCAATCAGGTCCTTACATACCTCATATACCCTTCTTGCCGAATTGTAACTTTCGTCTTTATTCATAACGACGGTTACCTCCGCATACTTTTCATAAAGTTCCTGTCGTTCTGCATATATTTCTTCTATTGTGGATTTTCCGTTTGATACCACTCCCCTGACAGACAGGTCTCCGAGTCTTCCGTTAAGGACCTTTACATCTGTCTTGAGATAAACTATATGCCCCATATCTTTAAAATGAGCCATTGCCGAAGCACCGTATACCGCGCTTCCCCCTGTGGCAATTACGGTTCTCTCCGTATTGATTGCGCAATTTGTTTTGTCCTCAAATTCAATAAAACGCTTATCACCCAATTCGTTAAGAATATCACCCAGCGGTTTATCCATAACTTCCTGCATTACAAGGTCGGAATCCAAAAACTTATATCCCAGCCACTTTGCAAGCTGAACTCCTATTGTACTTTTACCGCTGCCGGGCATACCGATAAGTATAATATTGTTTTTTGATTTTTTCCCCTTATCCAAGTCAGTTTTCTTCCTTTTTGTCAGATTTCTCGTTTCCGTCTTCTTCGGCTGCCGCACTATTAGATCTTCTGAGCTGCTCTTTAACTCTCATTGCCTGTTCCATAACCGAAAGCTCGTCAAGCCCGAATTCATATCTTTCTCCGCAGAACTGACATGTGGTTTCCACCGGCTTTCCTTCGTCTATAAGGCTCTTGAGTTCCTCTGAACCGAGACTTAAAAGCGCATCCGTAACCTTCTTTCTTGAGCAGTCACACTTAAAACGGGCAGGTATCTCTTCCACTATTTTATATTCAAGTCCCTTTAAAATCATGGCAAGTATGTCCTCAAGACTTTTTCCTTCTTCGATAAGTCCCGACACCGATGTAATATTTGCAATATTTACTTCTATTGTTCCTATTGTTTCATCCGTTGCATCGGGCATCATTTGAATAATAAATCCGGCTGAAGCTTTTACGGTATTGTCACTGTTGAGAGTAGTTCCAAGCCCCACCGCCGACGGAGTCTGCTCACTTGTTGCGAAATAATACGTAAGATCGTCGCCTATTTCGCTTGTTACAAGAATACAGTCGCCGATATAAGGTTCTTTAAGTCCCATATCCTTTGTTACACTTAAAACTCCGATACCTACAGCCTTTGCCACATCTATCTTTCCGTCTTCTCTAAGAGGAACAAAAACCTGCGGATTTGTAACATATCCCTTTACGTCGCCGTTAGGTTTCGCAGTCACAAGCATGTCTCCTATCGGTCCGTTTCCCTTTATTCTTATCGTAAGGATATCCTGCTCGTTTTTCATCATCGTACCCATCATGGCACCCGCCGTAAGCAATCTTCCTATAGCTACACCGGCTACGGGACTCATGTTATGTCTCTTAATTACTTCGTCAACTAATTCTTTTGTTTCAGCCAAATACACTCTTGCTTCGCCGTTGGCTGTTACTGCTTTTAGAATTCTGCTCATTATTTGCACCTCTTTTTCATTTTGGTAAAGACTTAAAATAATTTCACGCGTCTGTATACCATGTTTATCCGTTATAGTATAGCATAGAAAAAAAATATTTTAATATTTATATTTCCCTATAATTAAATAAATTCGATTTCTCCATTTACATACTTTTTTTTTCATTGTAAAATGGTAAAAAATTACAGGAGGGGTACTATGAGACATTTATTAAGTCCGGAAGATTTTTCTATAGAAGAAATTGACGACCTTCTATCTCTTGCACATGATATTCAGGTCAATCCGAAAAAATATTCGCATCTGTGTGATGGACTTAAAATTGCAACACTTTTCTATGAGCCGAGTACAAGGACTCGTTTGAGTTTTGAAGCCGCTATGATGAATATGGGCGGTAATGTGCTTGGCTTTTCTTCTGCCCAATCAAGTTCTGTTTCAAAGGGCGAGACTGTAGCCGATACGATAAAGGTCGTATCATGTTACGCCGACATAATTACAATAAGACATCCAAAGGAAGGTGCGCCTCTTGTTGCATCGGAAAATGCTACCGTTCCGATAGTTAATGCCGGTGACGGCGGACATGAACACCCTACTCAGACTTTGGCAGACCTTATGACAATAAAAGAATTGAAGGGAAGCTTATCCGATTTCACAATCGGACTTTGCGGTGATTTAAAATTCGGAAGGACAGTTCACT
>JALEKK010000020.1 GCA_022769005.1 Lachnospiraceae bacterium | reverse complement strand
TCCGTCAACATACACGATATACAAAACTTTCTGATGCTTGCTGTCTTCAATCTGATGAATCTGATTGATGATTTTAACCCTTGTCAATGCAAGATTGTCCTTCATCTGCTGCAATTTTTCTTCTTCTTCAAATATCTGACCGAAGATTTTTGCAAATTTATCAGGTTCAGGTGAACTTTGCACCCTTTCCTTGTCATATCTGATTCCTGCTACACCTAAAGAATCCCTTAATCTTTGAATATATTCTTCCTGGTTCAGAATGTCATTTCTTTGTTCCTTTATCTGCAACAAATATTCTTTTGCTGTCACATTTCACACCTTCCTTTCTAATTCAAGAAGTCAACATCTTGAATTCAACATCTTGATTTCAAGAAACCCTTTATTTTCAAGGCTTTGAATCACTTTGACCTTTTGAAAAGTCAAGATGTGATGTGTTTTTACTATTATAAGTATTTTTTAGAGAATCATTAAATTTTGATGATTTCATTCTTTTATATATCCTTAAATAGAAAACATCTTGACATCTTGACTTTTCCAGTAAAATCAAGGCTTTCAGGCTTTGACATCTTGACTTTTATCTTGACTTTTCACCTATACATCTTTCACTTTTGATGCATACATGTCAGCAGTGTGAGTGAACAACACTGACTGATATTTCCTGATTGCTCTGTCATAAGCATCCCAATCATCAGTGACATAAGCACCCATGTGAAATCTGATGCACAACATTTCTTCTTCTGTCAGGGTCATCACCTGTGACAGCATCATCACCGACTTGTCACCATGACCTTTGAACATAGGTGCAGGATTGTATGCCCATTTTGGGCATGTGCTAATAGGTGAACCACTTCCCATGACCACAACATCAGATGTATTTTCGTCTATGTAGTCATCCAGTTTGCACACATCATGAAGCATTCCCACAATGTATGGTGATTCAGGTCTTGTCCAAGGGATGCCAAACTTCTGTGTCATTTCCACAAGAATCTGTGCAACCATCATGGAGTGTTCAAACAGACCGCATGTGTGATTGCCATGGTGCTTGATTGCAGCAGGCTTTTTAAATATCCCATTCTTAACTCCTTTCGATTTTGATACCTGCTTCTTCCCAAAGGCATTGATGCAGATCATCAACTGTTATAAAATCTCTTTCAAAACTGTCATATAAATCAATACATAATTCAACAAATCTTTCTTCTCTGGACTTTCCATCAACTTCTTTTCTCATGAGTTGTGGATACTTGTCGTGAATAATCATGACAGGTATTGCCAGCATGAGGAAGAACGCTTTATTTGATGCTTCCATAATCGCATTTTCTTTTATTTGATTGATATCGCTTGTCTTAATGTTGATGACCGGTTCGTGACCTTTTTTTCCAGTCCTTCTTCGTTCTGCTCTATTCATACTCCTACTCCAATATCATCAAACACTACAGGAATTAACTCCTGGAAGTCTTTAAGCAAAGGAATTGTAACCTCTCGCATCTGTGGGTGTGCTGCCTTATCACATCTTAATTTAAAGAATGTTCTCCACTCTCTAAGGTTTGCAGTCATAATTAATTCTGTCTTTGTACTATTTGGTAGAACAGCTCTTGCTTCCTGTGGTGTCAGACCATAATTTAGAAGCTCAAAGTATGAACTTTCCGCTTCACTCATTGCAGTCTTCCACATATTCCAAGCTGACGACTTATATTCAATATATTCAGGAATGATGAAAGTAATTTCAGAACCGAAGTCATCTTTGGAATAATTACAGTATCTTTGCGATTCCTGACAATACGATGCGATCCTGTGTCTGACTATCTCATGACTAACACCTCTATCAACAACAAACTTCACCGTAACGGAAGCGTGTTCTAATACAGTTTCATGTCCTTGTTTGATTATTCCTGCGACAAACTTTGCAGCAGAACCTTCTTCGATTTTGCTTTCGGATTTGTAGCAGACTCTTCCACATCTTTCAATCTTATTTAATATTTCTTGACCGTCTATATCACCATAAATCTGCGTATATGCTTTAATTGCCTGCATCAGTTTTCCCCTTCCTTTTTGTGATTTACTGGAAGAATCAGTCCAACAAGTTCATCATTCTCATAAACATACAAAGGTGCTTTGCTGTTCCTTCCTTCAAAGTGTGCATCAGGATCAAAGAATTCCAAATATTTTTCCTGAATGTAAACTTCTTCACCATCCACCACAAACTTATGAAGGTTCAGTTTCTTCTTGAATTCTGTCACCTGAATTGTTGTGTTTGTGTCAACAGCAGGTTTCAAATCCCATGTGTCTTTTAAAAATGTTTCAGTCTTAAATGGCTGAAAATCCTTCCAAATCTTGTCCACATCCAAATAGAACTGATCCTTTGGAATTCCCATCATCCAGCACCCTTCAGGACAAACCCACACCCGATCATCCGTCACCGAGTATACAACATGAAAGTCTTTGTGCTTCCATCCATCCCTTGCATCTGCTGCTTTTAGCAAATTCTGCTGCACTTTCAAATAGTTCATTCTTCCACCATCCTTTCAAGTGTTCTTTGTGTTTTCTCCTGAATAATTTCCTGAATATCTTTTTCAACACCCATCAAATAAATGACCTGTTCCAAAACTAACTTCACATCAGCAAGTTCTTCCACAAGGTTTGCATGAATGTCTGAATACTTCCATGGCTCACCAAGTGCTTGTCCTTGTCCTTTTGCCCTCTTATCTTTGCAAATCGCCTGTGTCAGTTCCGCCATTTCTTCAATCAACTGCTGCATCTGAACTTCCAGTCCATAGTGGTCTGCAATCTTGAACCTTGGATCTTCCCTGATATATTCAAGCAACATCTTCTGATAGTTTTTAGCTTTATCCAGGTCTTCCTGACCATTCTTCAGTTCATGCCTGTATATGTACTTGTAAGCATTCAAAGCACAAAAGGTTTCTACTGCTTCCATTCCAAACTTATCAACCATTTCTTCAATGCATTCTTTCCTTCCTGGGATGTTGTAATGCTTTGGATGATTCACATTTTCAATCATTGTTCTTTTCCTTTCTTTAACCGCTGACCACAAGAAGCACAAAACTGATCATCAGAAAACACTTCACTGTTGCAGACCTGACAAAACCAAGCCTTTTCACCATCAATCACATCTTCTTCAGGTTCAATGGCTGCATCCCTTTTGTTCAGCCGTTCAAGATGTTCAATGCTTCCCTGATTTTCTTTTCTCGATTTCCCCTAAACAGTATTCCATGTGGAAGAATGAAGGCCGCCGTTCCGCCCTCACTTAGTCGGCTTAATCCCGACTGTATGAATAAATAATCGGCATAATTTGAGTTTGGAATACCATATTTAAATTTTTTAGAATCAATTTCTTGTTCATCAAATTTTAATGAATAAGGTGGATTAGATATTATCTTTGGATACAACTCCATATTTATCTCCTTTTGCCACGCTGTATTTCGCAATAATTTCCCCCGTTAAAACGTTTTTTTTTAAAACTGTCGCTTTCATGTTTCTAATCGCTAAATTGAATAGTAAGAATGGTATTACATCCCCGTTTAATTCTTCGCAAAAAAACTCTGCATTTTGGCTCCCGTGTATCGTTAACGCCCCAGTTCCGGCGCACATATCTAACACCTTTGCGCTATCGCCGGTTAATTCATTTATTAATTTCCCCAAACAATCCGGGGTGTAATCTTGTTTTAAATCTTTTCGCGCGGCATATCTTTCTTGAAAAAAATCTCTTAATATATCACCATCTCTATTTTCGTTTTTAAATTTTTCAAAAAATGCATTGGCTTGTTTGCTTGTTATTTTTTCCATTAACGCCCTCGGCACTTCCGAATAGTCGGATACTTCAAGCGTTTTCATTAAATCAGTCATGCCATTCTCCTATATACGATTTTCCGAATATTTCTCTAAATTCGATTATGCTCCACCCGTAATATTTCATTGCCTGCCTCTGAGCCAATGCTTTAATATATTCATCGAATTCATGCCCGTTCTTACAATGAACACCGTATGTTTCTCCGTTATGGTCTTCAGGTTTAATAAATATAACTAGCCCATATTCAATAGATTTCTGTCTGTTTTTCCCGAAAAACACCTCGTGCCGTACAAGTCCGGGCTTTCTTTCGTTAAACCATGAGTATACATGTCCGTTAATCATCACTACGCCGGGGCTAATAATACATAATTCATTTTTCATTCATACATATCCTTGTATTGTTTATATTTTCAATCAGTTTCATTACATCCGGAGACATTTTTTTCATTTCATTCTCCCTATTAACAACGGTCCTATACGCTCTCATGAAATTACTTGAAGCTACTTGCTCGTTGAAATTTTCATCTACAGCCATACTCCACAGCTGTTTAGGGCTTCCAACCGCCTTCTGTATTCGCTCAGGCAGTTTGTTAAATTCCTCTTCGGAATTATAGCCGCTATTCCTGATTGCTTTCATAACGAGTCCCCATGCTGTTGTCTCCGTCATTTCTTCCGGAGATGTTAATCTATTAGCATATTCCATTAATTCGCCAATGCTCGGCGCAAATCCGCTGCTATTTGCTCTTATATAGCTTTTAACCGCCATTGATATTAGTTTATAATCAGCGTCGTCAAGTATCATTTGCCATACGCCTATCGTTTCGGTTAGATTTTCAGGCTTGAAATTCGGATACGCTGCCATTAGAACTCGTATTATGTTCTTCGTTTCTTCCCTCGTCATAGCCTCTCAACTCCTTAGCCTTATTTAAATACCATTCTGCCTTTTGTTTATCCTGTTCCGCTGGCGTATTCGGCTTCTTACCTTGCCTGTATTTGTATTTGTAAGCCGTAATATCGCAATACATCGCGACATTATCCTTCCCAAACAATTCAATCATTTCATCAATGCATTCTTTTTTACCATTCGTATAGTGAAACGGATGATTTATATAATCGTAATCCGCTTTTAATATCTCCGCTCCCTGTTCTTCAAGTAATTTTAATTTTGTCAAAACCCAACCAATAGCTCTTGCGTGTTCCGGCTCGATTTTGTCCTTAATGCAATTAAATGCCTGTATACCTGAATCAGCTATTTTTTTATTTAAATTAAATTCTTTTGTCATGCTGTTTCGCCCTTTCGTTATATACCCCTCTCACAATTGCATGAGCGGGGTTATTTTAAACATTATCCCAATCTATACCGCCCGATGTTGCTTTGTTTGTATTCTCTTTTAGCGGATAAATTGAAGTCCACCCGGCTAATATAGATTGTTCTATTAACTTGATTGCTTTTTCATTGTCAAATGTTCCGTCAAATCTCTTTGCCAAATCATTGATTTTATTGATAGCCAATTTAACCGCCCTGTCTGTATTGGGCACTCTCTTCTTTTTTCGCATTTCTAAGAAATCTTTAAATGTTTCATCAAGTCTTTCGTCTTCGGGATAATACACCGCACGCTCAGCGTGCTTTTTATTTGTGTTATTATTTGTTAAGTTATTATCTTGTTTTATATATGTGTTATTATTTGGTATTGGTTTACCCTCTGGGGCAATTCGATTTGACATTTTGGCATAATCAGTTTTGCCCTCTGGGGCAATTCGATTTAACTTTTCGTTACAATCGAATTTACATTTTTGCATAATCGATTTGCCAAGTTCAGTAAACGCATACCATGTGGTATGGTCATATGTCAGTTTGTTATAATTGCCTGTTTTTATAACATCATCATCTATTAACTTTTTTAAGGCTGTTCGAATTTGTTTTTGACTTGCATACGGGAATAATTCTTCAAACGCTTTAATACTGTTAAACGTCCAATACTCCCCGTCGTAATAGTTTTTATCATTTGCCCGATTGTGTTCAATCCAATACCACAAATGGTTAAGTAATACAGCCGGAAGTATTCCGTATTCTTTCGCAATTTCTATATCAAACGAATGAACCATGTTTAAACCTCCTCTATATACATTATTACCTTCGTTTCTGACCCGTATTCAAAAGTGTCAATAAATCCGGTTACGCATTTCCGGTTGTCATCTTTCAATTTCCCTGCTTTGACTAAGGTGTCTAATATGAACTTCTTTCCAAACGCTATATTATCAAGGTCTCGCCGCTTATTACCTTCAATCCAATGGAAGTGTATATTTATAGGCCTCTCAAACCGTGGTAATTTGGCAATGAAATAAGCTATATCGCTTTCGATTCGCTTCTTCATCTCCGCTCCTGCGTACCTGTTCTTTCGGCAAGCGTTAATATATTCATTCAATGAGGGGAGTTTTATCCCGATTTCGCATTTAATCATGTTCACCCCATAGTGATTTAATTTTCTTAACTTCATCCGGAGGAAGCGTATCAATCCCCAACTCCTCCGCCTCGGATATTACACCGTCTATAAATACCGCCATTTCTGCGGTGTTGTATTCAGATGTTCCCTTGAATACCTTGTAATGAGTGAAGTTTTTGCCTTGCAATTTAACAGTGGCTATTTCTTCAAAATATTTGAAATATCCCGTTACATTAATGTCTGACAATACCGATACAATTTCCGATTGTCCGTATTTCTTAAGCATTTCAAGATATACTTCATCCTTGCTGCTTCTTAATACATCGGCTATTTTTCCGATAAGCGCCCACGCATATGCATTGGCATTTAATGAGCGCTTTTTATGATATTCCTTGACTTCGAATCGCTTATCCTTGTTTTGTTCAAACAGCCACTGTATAATCTCTTGCGGATTACCAATCATATTTATCTCTTAAATGAACGGAAGGTCATCGTTTTCAAAATCGACGTTAACAAAGCCGTCAGAATCAGCAGGCGGATTATTCGCCTCCTCTTTTTTGCTTTCTGCAAATTCAAGACTTTCAACAACCACGTCTGTGGTGTATATTTTCTGATTATCCTTATTCGTGTAACTGCCTGTCTGTATTCGTCCTTCAATTATGAATTTTGTTCCTTTCTTTCCGTATTTCTCAATAAATTCCGCCGTTTTACCGAAAGACACGCAACTGATAAAGTCCGCTGCCTGCTCTCCATCCTTTTTAAACCTTCGGTCAACAGCAAGCGTAAATCTTACGACCTTCAATTCCTCCCCCGCTCTTGTTGCGGAACGAACATCCGGGTCTTTGGTTAATCGACCGCATAATATTACTTTATTCATTTATGTACCTCTCTTAATTCCGTATTGTCGTAATAAACAGCCTACTCTGTTCTGTGTAAGTCCAATTTGTTCACTAATTTCATTGTTGTTTAAATTTTGGTCAAACACTAATTCAAGTAATTTTTTTTGTTTTTTGGAAACCGATTCATTGTCGCTTTTAATCTGCCTTTCAATTTCCGACATTATAAGTTCGCCGTCTATACCTATCTCATATGGATTATTTTTAAAAAATTTCTCACAAACATATTTTGTAGATAGCGCATGTTCATTAGTCGGGCATTTTTTGAGAACTATAAGCGCATTTTTGTAATCATTGGCGGTAATTTTATAAACTTCTGCCAATAAATCAAAATACCCGTCCATAGGATTATTATTTGATTTTTCGTGGTATCCGTTAAATAATCTTGCCATTTAAACGCTCATTCTCTCGTATTCATCTACTAATTCCCACGCCGCCGTTTCATTGATTGGTAATGCTCCAAATCGTCTCCTGTCGCCTTTTAAATAAACAACCCTTAATAATTGCCAATCAATGCCGTAACATTGCTTGTAAGCTATCCGGTACAAATTAAGCTGATACGCTACGTATTCACGGTCTAATCTAGCGGTGCATTTTATGTCAGCCCCAATGATTTTCCCTTTGCATTCAAGTACTAAGTCAAGCCTCCCCGCTGCTATCGGCTTTTCATTTCTAAACAGGATAACCGGCGTTTCATTTTCCAACACCTCAAAGCCGTATTGTTTTTTCAAAAATTTAAAATTTCTAACTTCCGGCAATTCGGATTCGGTTCCGTTTAGGCAGTAATCCTCTATTGCTTTGTGAACCGCCGTCCCTCTGGCGGCGGCATTCTGCAAAACCTCATCCGGTACGCTTTTGTATTTTTGTCCGAATTTAAAAGCTAAAATCTGAGTAATACTCGGCACGCATATACCGTCTACGATATATTGATGTTCTCTGTCGTAGTACTCCAATGTATGTCCTGCTATTGTCTCGCTGTAATCCATTTACTTCACCGTAATTCTTATACTTGATTTAACAGGTGCCATTGTTATAAATTCGTCATAAATATCCGGATATTCTTTCTTGAATTCTGAAGTGTTAAATTTCTCCCTATCCGTTGGCTCTATATAATTAATCCTGATATGTTCCGATTCGATTTTTAAAACGCCTTTTTGCTCCATTTCTTCAAGTAAGTCTTTTTTTAATTGGTCATAGTCATTTTTTATCTTTTTAAACGCTTCTTCGTATTGCGTTATTACCTCCAGCGTCCCCGGAGTAAACGTAACTTCGCCGTTAGATACCTTGATTAGTTCGTTCATCTTCACCCTCCCATTTAATATTGAGCGTAAGTATCTTTTCTACTACCTTTGGCACATCCTTAACTCCTGCCCAATCAAGTAACAAGTTGTACCTTTCTTCGCCGATTTTAAAATCTGCCGTATTTAGTACTTTCGCCCTTCTTTCGCCGCAAAAATCAATCACAACTTCATCCCCTGCTCTGATGTATTCTTGTGTCGGAGCTTTAGCTAAAATGTATTCCGTTTTGTCGCCTATTTCTGTTTGGCAATACGCAATTGTTATATAATCACTCATTTTTCGCTAATTCCTCCAATACATCCACTACTACGCTCAACATGGCTGAATTACATAAAACCAATGTCTCGATGTCGTGGTCATCTAAATATACTTCCGTTTTTCGTTTACGCAGAATCTTTAATAAATCAATGCTGTCTTTTACCGTATTCTCGCCCGTAATTTGCTGAGCTAATAACTGAGTTACTTTTATTTTTTCCTTTTTTGTCATTTCAGCCTCCCATTATTTTGCTTATAATATTCGACGCCGTTTTCATTGGCATATCTTCAACCTTGTTTATTCCGTTCGCTTCAAGTAATTTCGTTAAGTTATCACCCGTATACTTCTCTTTTAATATAGCGACCTGCCTCGCCGAGGCTTTGCGCTCTCCCACATTATTCATTCTGTTATCGGGACTTTCTTTCTCCGGGTCGTCACCCGTGGCAACCATAAATGTATTGGCAAGAAAGTACTTCAATGCCCCGGTATAAGCCTTGTATCCTGCTTTATCACCTTTATCAATACCTTCCCCGGTTATAACTGTATCCTCGCTAAACCCCGTCTCAATGTCGAATAAAGTAAATTTTAATTTAGGCATTCTACCGTTTGCTTGTTTTTCCGAACCTTCAAATGTGGTATAATCTAACTCAGTGAATTTTAATTCAAGATTATGTTCACTGAATAATTCGGTGAAGAGTTCCTTGTATTGGGCTTCACTGAAATACGAATACTTATCGTATGTATTCGTTGCCCCCTTTTTAAGGATTCCCTTTTCTTTGAGCGCCTTTCGTAAGGCGTTCTTTTTTTGCTGCAATTTTGCATTTAAGGCAAGCCATTCAAGTGCTTTTTCCGTTCCTGTCTTTTCAATTTTTTCTTCCATGTCTGCTCTGTTTCTCCTCTTCGTAATCACTCGCCCATACATACAATGTGTTAAATACCGTTCCTAAAAATGCTATACACGCTAATATCAAGGCTATTGTATTAATGTTTTCGATTGAGCTTAATGCTATAAACGCGATTGTCGTTGTTATCAATACAGTCAACGATACAATACTGTTGTCCCGGTGCTTTCTTTTCATTTTATTCTTGGTCATATGTATGTAACTCCTCGTCATATAAGTGTAATAATAATTTAAAAAACCTAACCGCATGGTATGACGTCAATTTATCAATGATAATGTGTCCGTGTGGATTAACTTCCACATCTTCGTTAGCTTCTAAATAATTTTTTTCAGCCAAATCATATAATTCTGGATATTTATTTTTTAATTGCTTAAGATCTCTTTGTAACACCGCATTGCAGTCTGTTCTGTCATTTATAATCATTTCAACTCCGTTATTATCTCATCTGCTAATTTGCAACATTCGCATATTACTTCCACCACGCTCCATGCATGGAGTCCCGTGCTCTCTTCACGTAACGTATTTAAAAACATTATGTCTTGTTTATCCGTTGCCAATTTTAAAGCCGCATCGTAGTCCATTCCGTCAAGATGATGAGCACAATCGAATCCAATCCATATAAGTTCTCTGCTCGTTCTTATTGGATATTCATTTCCAACGCTCGTAAATGTAACGCCGCCATGGACTTCTAATTCATTAACTCGGTCTAATATTTTTAGATTTTCGTCTGTTTTTTTCACGCCGACATACCCACACCTGTATCCAAGTTCTCTTAATACAACAGCAATATGCATACCATTGTATTCCCCTCGAAATTCCTCAATCATATTAATCATATTTATCCCCCACTCAATACATTAACCCCTGTTTTGCCCTTCCTCCGTAAGGCTCCACATACTTCTTCATATTCTTATCCAACAGCCTGTATCTGTTATTCATGTAATCAACTAATACAGGCAGCCAAATTCTTACGATTCTTCCGCAGCTGATTACCGCCTCTTTCGGATACCTCGTCCCGATAAGCTTGTTATCTTCCATTTCTTTCTTGAATTTTCGGACCGTTCGGGAAGATATTCCGACAACGTCAATCGCTTCGTCGTATGTGATGTATCGTTTAATCTCCTCTATTTCCATATTTCCCTCTCCTTTCCGCTTTAAAAATTTCTAAATTGCCCATTCAATCGCCTATTTTCACATCAATTCCAGCAATTTCTTTGAAAATGTCTTTGTCAAAGTTTGGAAGGCTCATCACAATGTCCTTTTTTTCTTTTGCAAGACCATCCCACCATTCTTGCCTTTCTCCTTCAACATTCTTAAAGAACCCGCCTGTTACTAAATATTCTGGGTGCTCTTTTTTTTCTTTGTCTGTCATGACATAGCCCGGCACCCATTCAGTAATATTTGAAGGACAGTCCATTAGAATATATCTTGCTTCTGAATCCAACCAATCTCTAAATGTCCAATCAGAAGGTTTGTTGAATAGGAAAATCTTTGTTAATTCTGTATTGAAACAGCCGTTTGAAAAGCAAGTCTTGTTCCAATCACCACTATTGTTATCGCCGATGTTCCAATCGCCACTGTTGTTATTACCGCTGTTCAAATCGCCACTGTTGTACTCACCACTGTTCCAGTCACCACTGTTGTAATGACCGTTGTTCCAATCGCCACTGTTGTACTCGCCACTGTTGCGATTACCGCTGTTCCAGTTACCGCTGTTGTGATTACCGCTGTTACAATCACCACTATTGCAATCACCACTGTTCCAATGACCGCTGTTGTGATTACCGCTGTTGTGATTACCGTTGTTGCGATTACCGCTATTGCAATCACCACCGTTACAATTACCGCTGTTGCAGTTACCGATGTTGTGATTACCGCTTTCTCTCAACTTACCTATTTCCATATTTATTCCTTCTTTCCGCAGAACTTGTTTACAAAATAAACTTGTCCCTTACCTGTTATCTTCGTTGTCGTTGTCGTCCTGATTGAACCGTCAGGATTATTAATTGTCGACTTCTTAATCTCCATAAGTCCTAAGTCCATACTCTTCTGAGTTGGCTGATTATATGCCTCTCCCGACTTCATTAAATAACCGTT
>JALEKK010000011.1 GCA_022769005.1 Lachnospiraceae bacterium | reverse complement strand
TGGTTTGGCACCTCGATGTCGGCTCATCGCATCCTGGGGCTGTAGCAGGTCCCAAGGGTTGGGCTGTTCGCCCATTAAAGCGGTACGCGAGCTGGGTTCAGAACGTCGTGAGACAGTTCGGTCCCTATCCGGCGTGGGCGTGGGATAATTGAAGGGAGCCGTCCCTAGTACGAGAGGACCGGGATGTACGGACCACTGGTGTATCGGTTGTACTGCCAAGTGCATAGCCGAGTAGCCAAGTCCGGAAAGGATAAACGCTGAAAGCATCTAAGCGTGAAGCCCCCCCTAAGATTAGTTATCCAATACGTTAAGTAGAGAGATTCCTTGTAGACTACGAGGTAGATAGGACAGAGGTGTAAGTACAGTGATGTATTGAGCTGACTGTTACTAATAGATCGAAAACTTGACCTAAACATTGATGTTGATCATATGCAGTTTTGAAGGAACAATCTTTTATTGACAAATTTATATAATTTAGTTATTATAGTTTTTGTCGAGTTGATTTCAATCAATTACAAGGCCCGGTGGCTCAGTTGGTTAGAGCACCGCCCTGTCACGGCGGGGGTCAAGGGTTCGAGTCCCTTTCGGGTCGCTGAGAGCTTCGGCTCTTCATTATAATAATGCAATATGGGATCATAGCTCAGCTGGGAGAGCATCTGCCTTACAAGCAGAGGGTCATAGGTTCGAGCCCTATTGGTCCCATTTGTTTGCCGACATGGCTCAATGGCAGAGCAATTGATTTGTAATCAATAGGTTGTTGGTTCGACTCCGACTGTCGGCTTTTATATGGATGGATTCCCGAGTGGCCAAAGGGAGCAGACTGTAAATCTGTTGGCTTCGCCTTCGAAGGTTCGAATCCTTCTCCATCCACTTACAACATAAGTTGTTTAATTTTATACCGCGGGGTGGAGCAGCTCGGAAGCTCGTCGGGCTCATAACCCGAAGGTCACAGGTTCAAATCCTGTCCCCGCTACTATGCCTGGATAGCTCAGTCGGTAGAGCAGAGGACTGAAAATCCTCGTGTCACTGGTTCGATTCCGGTTCCAGGCACTGTATTTAAGCCACACCTTAAGGTGTGGCTTTTATTATTTCCCGTATATAAATTTTATAACAAAATGAAAATATACGGTACATATAAATGTATGAAGGCGTATTATATGGATTGTATATTTAATCGGATAATTTAAGGATGGTATATGAAGGATTCACTATACAAAAGACTATTAAGGTATGTAAACGATAATTACGTACCTATGCATATGCCGGGGGCAAAAAGAAACAGTAATCTTATTGACATGCCGAACCCGTATTCTTTGGATATTACGGAAATTGACGGTTTTGACAACCTTCATAATGCGGATGATATTTTAAGAGATGAAATGGAAAGAGCCGCAAGACTGTACGGTGCTGATGATTCTTTGCTGCTTGTAAACGGAAGCTCCGCAGGGGTGATAGCTTCCGTATCAGGGGTATGTGAAGAAGGGGATAAGGTTCTTATATCAAGAAATTGTCATATCTCGGTTTATAATGCTTTAATATCAAGAAAACTGGAACCGGTTTTTATTTATCCCGATTTATATGATGAAAAGTGTGGTATCGTTGATGCCGTTTTTATGGATGAGAATATATTTATTAACAATCCCGGTATTAAAGCTGTTGTTATTACATCTCCTACATATGAGGGGATAGTGTCGGACATTTCCGCTATAGCCGATATTGCACACAGATACGGTGCCGTACTTATTGTAGACGAAGCTCACGGTGCTCATTTTCCTTTTAGTAATTTGTTTCCGGAAAGCTCCGTTACTAAGGGTGCGGATATTGTGATTACAAGTTTACATAAGACTTTGCCGGCATTTACTTCTTCAGCCCTGATGTTATTTAAAAAGACGTACAATGTAAACAATGCAGTAATTAAACCGGAATGTATTGTCAATGGGACTAAAGACCCTGCGATTAAAGATTTATTTTCTCAACAGGAGGAAAATATCCCAAAGAATAATACTTCTGAAAGTACCTGTGGATTTCACGGAGAGAATAATATAAGTACGGAAAATTATAAATACAGGTTTAATATTGAACGCGTAAAGTATTTTTGGAATTTTCTTCAAACTACAAGTCCGTCATATTTACTTATGGGAAGTATAAGCGCCTGTTTTGATCTAATAGAGGAGAAGGGTGAAAAATTATTTAAAGAGTATACAGACAGACTTGTCAGAATGAGAAGGCGACTGGTGAATTTGAAAAATATACGACTGTTGACATGTACAATGGATTATGAGTTCGATATAAATAATAAATCGGAAAATATTTATTTTGACAATAACAATTTCCTAAATATAGATTCCGTCAATTTATATCCTGAAAATAAGTGTTCTGTAAAAACGGATTCTGATAATTTACATTCCGGAAACAAGTATTTCGAAAATACGCATTATGAAAATTCGTATCAGGAAAATGAGGATTTTCCTGAAGTAATTAGGGATAAAAAAATTCTTTCGTTTGAAAGGTATGACATGTCTAAAATAGTCCTCATTTGTGCAGACGGGAAGTATTTATATGATATTCTGTTGAAGGAATACAGGATTCAGCTTGAAATGAGTTCATGCGGATATGTGATTGCTATGACGGGCATCGGAGATACAGATGAATATTATGAACGATTCTGCAATGCCCTGGAAGAAATTGATAATAAAATGAATGCATATAGATGCGGCGAAAACATGGAAATACATAATGAAATGGTTCGCAAGAGTACGGCAATGCTTCCGTCCGCAGCTGCGGATATGTTTCTGAGGGGGGATTTCGAACTAATTGACATAAATGATGCTGTCGGAAGAACGGCATGTGAAAATGTGTGCTGTTATCCTCCGGGAATACCTGAAATTATACCGGGCGAAATATGGAATAATCAAGGAATTGACAATATTGTAACGGCGGTTTGCCGCGGATTGGAAGTGCTTGGCGTTTATATTTTCGATGATTCCGGAGACGGTGGGAAGATATGTGTAAAGGTGCTTAAAAGATAATTATAAAAGAAAATTCGGATTTGAAATACGGACATCAGTTATTTTTACTCATTTGCAGTATATAATGTTTGCCGTATCCTTAACATTTGAAATCCGAATAAGGAATTGAAAAGGGAGTATGAAAGATTCTTCATACTCCCTTTTGTTTTTGTCTGAAATGTAATATTAATTTTTAGCGTCTATAGAAGCCTTTATAAATCCCTTAAATAAAGGATGAGGTCTGTTAGGTCTTGATTTGAGTTCAGGATGAGCCTGTGTCGCAACGAACCATGGATGGTCCTTTAACTCTATCATTTCAACGATTCTTCCGTCAGGTGAAAGTCCGGAAAGAACACATCCGTTAGCAGTAAGTTCCTGCCTGTAATCATTATTTACTTCATAACGATGTCTGTGTCTCTCATGTACTGTTTCTTCACCGTATGCTTCATATGTCTTGGTGCCTTTATGAAGAACACAAGGATATGAGCCCTTTCTCAAAGTTCCGCCCAAATCATCTATATCTTCCTGATCCGGCATAAGATGAATAATAGGATGCATTGTATTAGGATCGAATTCTATGGAATTGGCATCCGTAAGTCCGAGAACATCTCTTGCAAATTCTACGAGAACCAACTGCATTCCAAGGCATATTCCAAGGTACGGAACCTTGTTTTCTCTTGCATATTTGATGGCTGAAAGCATGCCGTCGATACCTCTGTCGCCGAATCCGCCGGGAACAATGATACCGGAACAGTCGCCTAATAATTCAGCTGCATTATCATCGTTAAGCAGTTCCGAATCAATCCACTTAATATTTACGTCAGCTCTGTTTGCAACACCGCCGTGTTTGAGAGCTTCCACAACACTTAAATAAGCATCGTGAAGCTGAACATATTTACCTACGAGAGCTATATTAACGGAAGTTGCCGGATTTTTCCACGCGGTGCACATTTCCTGCCACTCGGTAAGATCGGGTTCGGGACAATCTATTTTGAGTGATTCGCATACTACCTGAGCGATACGCTCCTTCTCAAGAGCAAGAGGAGCTTCGTAAAGTATGTCCACATCGAGATTTTCGAGAACGTGTGACTTATCAAGATTACAGAACAATGCAATTTTGTCTTTGATACCCGGTTCCAGCGGAAGCTCAGTACGACATACGAGCACATCCGGCTGAATTCCCATGCTTTGAAGTTCTTTAACACTCATCTGCGTCGGTTTTGTTTTCATTTCACCGGAAGCTTTAAGATAAGGCACGAGGGTTACATGAACGATAATTGCATTTTCTCGGCCGACTTCGTGCTGGAACTGTCTGATGGATTCAATAAAAGGCTGACTTTCTATGTCTCCTACGGTTCCGCCGACCTCGATAATTGCGATTTTGGTTTTTTCGGTATCGTAGTCTCTGAAAAAGGCGGATTTTATTTCATTGGTTATATGAGGAATAACCTGAACGGTTCCTCCGCCGAAATCACCGCGGCGTTCTTTTCTGAGAACCGACCAGTAGATTTTGCCTGATGTTACGTTTGAACGTTTATCAAGGCTTTCATCTATAAATCTTTCATAGTGTCCGAGATCGAGATCCGTTTCGGCGCCGTCATCTGTTACGAATACTTCACCATGCTGAATCGGATTCATTGTTCCCGGATCGATATTGATATACGGATCGAACTTTTGCATTGTTACGGAAAATCCGCGGGCTTTAAGAAGTCTGCCTATTGATGCGGCAGTAATACCCTTACCAAGTCCCGATACAACTCCACCAGTTACAAAAATATATTTTACCGGCATGAAAAACCTCCTAAATGAATATGAATTGCATTGCAGTATCTGTCCATATTTGATATCTGCAGTCACGACAAATATTTTAAATATCAATTATAGTATATATATGTTAAAATTTCCATAGAGTATATACAATTACTTATTTAGAAATTTTCGTTTAGAAATTTTTTATTTATATATATTCTCATTTTATAGACATTATTAACATTATCTGTTATAAAATCTATTTATCAAAAACGATATTGTAAGTATCGATATGTTAATGAAAGGAATCTGTATATTAATTTACAATTTGCGGCAAGATGTCCTTATTTACGGGATATTGGCGGCATTTATCAGCGATTCATACAGAGGGGAAGATGAACGATTATAATAATAACAATCCACAAGGCGACAACAACGGCAAAAACAATAATAAGCGCGGCGGAGCGAGAGTTTTTGTGACACTTATTATTGCGGCAATAGTTACACTTATAATTATCAGTTCAATTCGAAGCGTTATTGACAATGTTAAATATAAGGAAACAAGTTACACCGAATTCTATAACAGTGTAAACTCCGGACGGGTTTCAGAGGTTAATTATGAATCGGACAGGATAACTTATAAGCTCAGAAGCGATGAAGAATATAATAAATATATGGATTCTCTGAAAGAGAATAATAACAATGAGCAGACGGATAATACTTCTCAAACATCCGCAGCAGCCATGGAATGGGCTCCTACTCAGACCACGGAAGCCGACAACGGCAACGATAACAAGGGGTTGTTCGGCACAATTTACTATACCGGTTTCGTAAATGATCCTCAGCTTATTAATCTCATGAAAGAACGGGGAGTTGTCGTTAACGCATATATTCCTGAGAAATCCAATGTTATTCTTGAAGCTCTTCTCGTATATGTCCTTCCGGTAGTTATCATGGTCATTTTCATGAGTTTTCTTCTCAGACGAATGGGCGGCGGAAGAAACGGAATCATGGGAGTCGGAAAGAGCCCGGCCAAGCTGTACAAACAGAATGAGACGGGAGTTACATTTAAAGATGTTGCCGGTCAGGCAGAAGCCAAGGAATCACTTCAGGAGATTGTAGACTTTCTTAAGAAACCTGAAAGATATTCTCATATCGGAGCCAAGCTTCCTAAGGGCGCTCTTCTTGTAGGACCTCCGGGAACAGGTAAAACTTTGCTTGCAAAGGCTGTTGCAGGTGAGGCGGGAGTTCCTTTCTTCTCATTATCAGGTTCGGATTTTGTCGAAATGTTCGTCGGCGTAGGCGCTTCAAGAGTAAGGGACTTATTTAAAGAAGCGAAGAACAGCGCGCCGTCAATTATTTTTATAGATGAGATTGATGCTATCGGTAAGAGCAGGGACAGCCGTTTATCAGGCGGTAATGATGAAAGAGAGCAGACTCTTAACCAGCTTCTTGCGGAGATGGACGGATTCGATTCCAATAAGGGATTATTTATACTTGCGGCAACAAACAGACCTGAAGTGCTTGATAAAGCTCTTCTTCGTCCGGGTCGACTTGACAGAAGAATCATAGTGGATAAGCCGGACTTAAAGGGAAGAGAAGATATTCTCAAAGTTCATTCCAAAAATGTTAAGCTGGACGAAACGGTCGATCTTCATGAGATAGCTCTTGCAACAAGCGGAGCCGTAGGTTCGGATCTGGCAAATATGATAAACGAAGCCGCCATAGGAGCCGTGCAGCACGGAAGAAGAGCCATTTCACAGAAGGATCTTTGGGAAGCGGTGGAAGTTGTAATTGCCGGTAAGGAGAAAAAGGACAGAATCCTCAGCAAAGAAGAGAAACGGGTTGTTGCATATCATGAAGTGGGACATGCTCTTGTTACGGCGCTTCAGAAGAATGCGGAACCGGTGCAGAAAATTACTATCGTTCCGAGAACCATGGGCGCATTGGGTTATGTAATGCAGGTTCCGGAAGAAGAAAAATACCTGATGACAAAGGATGAACTTATTGCAAGACTTACAACCATTCTCTCGGGCAGAGCTGCCGAGGAGCTTGTATTCCCTTCAGTGACTACGGGAGCTTCCAACGATATAGAACAGGCGACGAAGATAGCCAGAGCAATGATTACAAGATACGGAATGAGCAAGGAGTTCGGCCTTATGGGACTTGAAACCGTTCAGGATCAATATCTTGAAGGAAGAACCGTTTCAAATGTATCTGATGCAACGGAAACCAAAATAGATAATGAAATCAAAGCTCTTCTTGAAGAATGTTATGAAAATGCAAAGCGCCTTATAAGCGAGAACCGTACGTCTCTTGACCTTATTGCCGAATTCCTTTTCAGAAACGAAACAATTACGGGAAAGGAATTTATGTATATTTTCAAAAAGTGTCAGGAAAATCCTTCGGTTACCATTGATGAACTTGAGGATGCAATAAAGAACAAATTATTTGAAAAGGAAAATGTATCCGATAACGGCACGGATTCTGATAATAACACAGATAATCTTAATTAAGTCGAATTGCCGTAAAATATAATTTCTTACGGTGTTAAGACTACTTTAGCAATTGAATCAATACAGACGTTTCTGTGACGGTTTAAATTAAATATGTTTATGAACCCCCTTATTGCGGTGCTTTATTTCAGACATGAATGTTGCGCTTCAAAAGGGGGTTTTTAAAATGTTATAAATATATATTTTTATATAATTAAATATATATTTATTATTGAAAAAAATTGTTATAATTATTAATTACACAAAATATGTTTATTATATTGAATTATACGAAATCATATATGAAATCATACGGGAGGAGAATATGCCGAATTTCACACATTTGCATGTGCATACAGAGTATTCGCTGCTTGACGGGTCAAGCAAGATAAGTGAAATTACAAAACATGCGGCGGAACTGGGGATGAATTCGCTGGCGATTACGGACCACGGCGTTATGTACGGCGTAGTTGACTTCTATGAGGCCGCGAAGAAAAACGGAATAAAGCCTATTATAGGATGTGAGATATATGTGTCTCCCGGGTCGAGATTTGACAAAGAAAAGCAATCGGGTGAAAGCAAATATAATCATCTTATTCTGCTTGCGGAAAATAACGAGGGATATCAAAATCTCATGAAGATAGTATCCGTAGGATTTACCGAAGGCTTTTACTATAAACCGAGAGTTGACTATGAAATATTGGAAAAATACCACAAGGGTATCATTGCCACAAGTGCATGCCTTGCCGGAATAATACCGAGAAATCTCACCATGGGTATGTATGACGAAGCGGTAAAAGAAGCTGTCAGATTAAGAGATATATTCGGTGAAGGAAACTTTTTTTTGGAGCTGCAGGACCACGGTATTGCTGCACAAAAGCAGGTTAACAGACAACTTATAAAGATGAGCGATGAAACAGGTATTCCGCTTGTTTGTACCAACGATGTTCATTATACATACAGTGAGGATGCGGAAGCGCATGATATTCTGTTGTGCATACAGACACAAACCACCGTAAATGATGAAAACAGAATGAGATATCCGGGAGGTCAGTATTACCTAAAATCACCGGAAGAGATGGCGGAATTATTTGATTACGTTCCGGAGGCATTGGAAAACACACAAAAAATCGCAGACAGATGTAATGTGACCATAGAATTCGGCGTTACGAAACTGCCTAAATTCAAGTATCCGAAAGAATTTGAATCTTCGTGGGAATATATTAATTTTCTCTGTGAAAAGGGATTGAAACTGCGATACGGAGATAGGCTCGATGACGGGGATTTTAAAAATGAAGTGACGGAGAGGCTTAACTATGAGCTGCAGGTAATTCACAATATGGGATATGTGGATTACTTTCTGATAGTTTGGGATTACATAAACTTTGCAAAGGAACACAATATTCCCGTGGGACCGGGCAGAGGTTCCGCAGCCGGAAGCATCGTGTCATATACATTATTTATTTCGGACATAGATCCGATTGAATACAACCTTGTCTTTGAAAGGTTCTTGAATCCGGAAAGGGTATCCATGCCCGATATTGATACGGATTTTTGTTATGAAGGCCGTGACAGGGTAATTAATTACGTAATAGAAAAGTACGGAAGTGAGTGTGTATCCCAGATTGTGACATTCGGAACAATGGCTGCGCGGGCGGTAATAAAGGATGTCGGAAGGGCTCTGGATATGCCATACGCCAAAAGAGACATGGTTGCAAAAATGATTCCTCAAACCATAGGGATAACCATCGATAAAGCCATTGAATTAAATAAAGATTTAAAAGAACTGTATGAAACGGATGAAGAAGTCACCGAATTGATTGACAGGGCAAGAAGATTGGAAGGTCTGCCCAGACACGCCTCCGTTCATGCATCGGGAATACTTATATGTGACAGACCTGTAGATGATTATGTGCCTCTTGCGGTAGGTGCGGATAATGCTGTTGTTGCCGAATTTACAATGACGACTCTTGAGAGGCTTGGACTTCTCAAAATGGATTTCTTGGGTTTAAGAACCCTTACCGTTATCAGAGATGCCGTTAACATGATTCGCAAAAAAAATCCGGATTTTTCAATTGATAACATCAATTATAAAGATAAAAAAGTATTTGATTATATAAGTACGGGAAAATGCGAAGGAATATTTCAGCTTGAAAGCTCGGGAATGAAGGCGTTTATGAAAGAACTTATGCCAAGAAGTCTTGAGGATCTCATAGCGGGTATTTCACTTTACAGACCGGGTCCCATGGATTTTATTCCGCAATATATAAAGGGGAAGAATAATCGCGGCAGTATAGTATACGAATCCGAAAAACTTGAGCCGATTCTTTCCTCAACTTACGGATGTATAGTTTATCAGGAACAGGTAATGCAGATTGTTCGTGATTTGGCTGGCTATTCATGGGGAAGATCCGACCTTGTCCGCAGAGCCATGTCGAAGAAGAAGTCGGACGTAATGGAAAAAGAACGAAAAAATTTCATATACGGCAACGAAGAAGAGGGCGTGGACGGATGTGTTAAAAGAGGTACGGACGAAAAAACCGCGGGAAAGATATTTGATGAAATGATAGATTTTGCCAAATATGCATTTAACAAATCACATGCAGCATGTTATGCGGTGATTACTTACAGAACCGCATATTTAAAAACTTATTATCCGGTGGAATTTATGGCGGCGCTTATGACGTCCGTGATAGATAACACGGATAAGGTAGCGGGATATATTTATTCATGCCAGCAAATGGGAATTGAACTTAAGCTTCCGAATGTAAATGAATCAGGAGAATATTTTGAAGCCGACAACGGGTCAATCAATTTTGCCCTGAATGAAATAAAAGCTCTCGGAAGACCGGTGATTCACCGAATCGTAACAGAGAGGAATTTAAACGGAAAATATAAATCCATGTCGGACTTTGTAAGACGGCTGTGTTCCGATTTAAACAGACGCAGTCTGGAGAACCTGATAAAAGCAGGAGCTCTTGACTGTTTTGAGGGAACAAGGAAGGCCAAAATTGCCGTTTCGGAACGCATGCTTGACAATGCCAACAGACAAAGCAAAGACAGCATATCGGGGCAAATGTCACTGTTTGACATTATGTCTCAGAGCGATATCGAAGATTCAAGTTTTGATATGAGAGTTCCGGATATTCCGGAAATGCCTTTAAAAGAACTGCTGGATAACGAAAAAGAAGTCCTCGGCATATATATAAGCGGTCATCCTCTGGATGAATATTCAAAGCTTTTCGGCAGGAAGACAACGGCAAGGGCGGTTGATTTTGCGGTAACGGAAGAAAACGGCGACGAGGGTGTTGAGGAAAAGAAGTCGAAATTGCCGGAAGGTTCCGTACAGACCATCGGAGGCATGGTCATTGCCGTGAGAGAGATAATGACCAAAAGAGGGGATCAGATGTGTTTTGCAACCGTTGAGGACAAAACCGGTTCTGTAGAAGTGGTTGTATTTCCGAGAATATATGACAAGTTCAGAAGACTGATTCATATGGACGCAAAACTTATTATTTCCGGCAAAGTAAGTATTGATGCGGATTCATCGGCGAAGCTTTTGGCGGAAACAATAACCGACATAGATGAAATGCAACGGGAAGTATGGGTAAGATTTGCAAATGAAGAAGCATATATAAAAGCCAGGGACAAAATAATCGGAATAAACGAACATTTTACGGGTAATGACTGTTTAATAGTTTATTGTGAAGAAGGTAAGAAAATGCTTGTTCTTTCAGATTCCGTATTGTCAAGCGACGAGTATATCAGACAGTTGAGAGAGATGTTCGGTGAAAAAAACGTGGCTATAAGAATAAAATAAAAAGGTTACATTTTATATTAGGGTAACAATATGGGTAAAAAAAACAAAGTATCAGATAAATACATTTTTGTGGACGGTGTAAGTGAATACATGGCAAAGCGGAGGCGGAAAGCACGGCGTCAGAGAGGAGGCGGATATATATTCTTTCTGATAATATTTGCGCTGGGTGCCGCCATACTTATGTATCCCATTATTTCATCCATACTTGCGGACATGAAGATGAAAAGCATTACAAATAATTATATTCAGGAAGTATCCAATCTTGACGAGGGTGTTTACAGAAAATATCTTCAGGATGCGGTAGATTACAACAATTCGCTGTACAGATCGGCAGACGGAAAGACGCCGCTTGTTTATTCGGATAAACCGGAAGACATTGAGAGATATAATAAAGTTCTCAACTATTCAACGGTAATGGCTACCATTGAAATTCCCGCAATAAACGTAAATCTTCCGATAAAGCACGGAACGGACGTAAAGACACTGGAGAATGCAGTTGGACATTTATACGGATCATCGGTTCCCGTGGGCGGTACGGGAACTCACAGTGTACTTACCGCTCATGCGGGTCTTCCGAACAATCCGTTGTTTACGAATCTGGATCAGTTAAAGATAGGTGATGTATTTTACATCCATGTTATGAACCAGACGCTTACATATCAGGTGGATGATATAAGAGTGGTTCTTCCGCAGGATGTAAGTTCTCTTACCATAGATCCGAAGGAGGATTACATAACTCTCGTAACATGTACGCCATACGGTGTTAACAGCCACCGTTTGCTTGTAAGAGGAAAGCATATTTATCCTGACCGAATGACCGTTGACGAGAAATCCGACCTTAATGACAAGGCGAAAAGAAGAAGAGCTTTCAGTCAGATAGAAATACTTGAGATGATTGCGGCAGCGGCTGCCCTCGGTTTGTTTTCGATTATGCTGATTCTTTTTATTCTGTCAAAAAAGAATGATAAGAAGAGACTTGCAAGAATCATAAGAAGCGGATATACAACCATAGCTCTGGGAAGAACCGAATCGAAAAATACCGACAGGAGAGAAGACGATAATTATAAGATTATGGGCTCTGATTTACATTGACGGGATAAATGTCCGTTAATCGTTGGGGGAGAAGCATGGAAGATAATAATGTCAAAAAGAAGCGAAAAAAGAAAAAAATGAGTATCGGGAAAAGGATTGCTCTCATCGTTGTAATATCGGTATTTGTTGTGGGAGCCGGTATTTTCCTGTTCCCGTTTATAAATGACTGGTATCACAAGGGATTAAATTCCAAAGC
Source organism: Lachnospiraceae bacterium (assembly GCA_022769005.1). Lineage (GTDB taxonomy): Bacteria > Bacillota > Clostridia > Lachnospirales > Lachnospiraceae > UBA4285. Next base: position 31,256 of record JALEKK010000011.1, on the reverse strand, counting down.
GATAGCGGAATTTTCCGAGAAGGCAGAATCGAATACATTGACGGCGGATTATGCCGGACTGAGAAAGGCTCTTGAGGAATATAATAAAAGTCTTGTCGAAAAAGGGCAGGGGAAAATCGTCGATGTTGACGGATATGAAATATTTCCGGTGGATATATCCAAATACGGACTTCCGAATGATATGATAGGTTATATTTCAATTCCCGCCATAGGCGAGAATCTGCCTATATATCTCGGTGCGGACTATAATCATATGGCCAACGGTACGGCAGTATTGGGGCAAACTTCCGCACCTATAGGCGGCAATAATACAAATACCGTTATTGCCGGACACAGAGGATTTTACGGCGCAACAATGTTTAAATATATAGGAAAGCTGAACCCCGGTGATCATATTTACATTACAAATCCGTGGGAGAAGCTTGATTACAAAGTCACCGAAAGAATAATTATTAATCCGAACGAATTTGACAAGGTTCTTATTCAAAAGGATAAGGATATGATAACATTACAGACATGTGAACCATACGGTGCCACGGGAAAATACAGAATGCTCGTATATGCCGAAAGGGTTAAAGGTTAAGTATAAAATTTATACAAGGAAAATTATAAATTAAGCGAGATAATAAGTTCTATAAGTCAGACGACAGTTATAACTTATTTAAGACATGTTTTAAGGAATAGTGGTATAATACCAGCAGATTATGAATAATAGAGGTGTTGTTTTGAACAGTTTTGAAGATATTTGCGGACAGGATAATATTAAGACATATCTTACGAAAGCCATTAGTGCGGGAAAGCTGTCGCATGCCTATATTTTTAACGGAGAAAGCGGTTCCGGTAAGAGACTCCTTGCGGATGCGTTTGCGGAGACCTTACTGTGCGAGAATGTTGTAAAGCTTGTGAAGTCCGGCAATGCCGCAGATAATGACATAAAACCTTGCGGAAAGTGCCATTCGTGTGTTCAGGCGGAAGCGGGAAGTAACCCGGATATAATAAGAATTAAATGTAATGAAGGCGCAAGAAAAAGCATAGGCGTTGATGATATAAGAGAGAATCTGATTAACGATATAGTTATTAAGCCATATGAATATGACAGAAAAGTATATATCGTGGAAGATGCGCAAAAGCTTACGGCTCAGGCGCAGAATGCGCTTCTTAAGACCCTTGAGGAGCCTCCGGAATATGCCGTTATAATATTGTTGGCAACCAATGCGGACATTTTACTCGATACAATTAAATCAAGATGTGTTGTTGTGGATATGGAAGATGTTCCGGGAGGAACCATGAAGACATATTTACATGAGCATTTTCCGAATAAGAGCGATTCGGAAATTGAATTTGCCGTTACATTCGCTGACGGTAAGCTCGGAAGAGCGATTGATTACCTGTCAAATCCGGATATGGAGAAGCTTAAGGATGAAGTTATTGATTTTGTAAAAAAAGTTCCGGATATGGCATTGTACGAAACCATGTCATACATAAAAGAACTGGATTCACATAAAGTTGACAGATTGGAAGATTATCTTGATATTCTTCAATTATGGTACAGAGACGTACTTATGTTTAAAAGTACAAGAGACATGAACAGTCTTGTGTTTAAGTCGGAAATAACGGATATAAGCAGACAGGCGCAAAATGCTTCATATGAAGGTCTGAATAAAATTATTGAAGGCGTGGAAGTAATCAAATTGAGACTGGATGCAAATGTTAACTTTGATATTGCCGCAGAATTATTCTTAATCACTATTCATGAAGGCGTGGTCAACAGTTTATCGGAAGCGCATGAGCGTGATTAAGGAGGCTTGAGCCGGTGAAAGATATAATCAGTGTCAGAACGGAAAGGGCTGAACCGTTAAGTTTTTTCAGAGCAATGGATCTGGATGTGAATCTGCATGACCATGTTATTGTTGAAACGGACAGAGGAGTTGAATACGGTGAGGTCGTCGGATTTACGGACGACAATAACCCGAAGGCAGAGGAGCCCATCCGTTCGATTATCAGAGTGGCAACGGAAGATGACGACAGCCGCAATGAATTAAACAAACGCAATGAGTCCGAGTATTTCAACATATGCGAAGATAAGATAAAGGAACACGGTCTGAGCATGAAATTGGTCAGAGTAAAATGTCTGTTTGACGGCAATAAAATAATATTTTATTTTACTGCCGAAACAAGAGTAGACTTCAGAAGCCTTGTTAAGGATCTCGCATCCGTATTCAGAACGAGGATAGAACTGAGACAAATAGGTTCAAGAGATGAGGCAAGACTTATCGGAGGTCTCGGCGTCTGCGGACGAAACTTATGTTGTTCAAAGACTTTGCCGGAATTTGCCCCCGTTTCCATAAAAATGGCAAAGGAGCAGAATCTTCCGCTTACTCCCACAACCATTTCGGGAATATGCGGCAGACTGATGTGCTGCCTGTCATATGAGAATTCGACTTATCTTGATCTTAAGAGGAATATGCCCAATATCGGCATGGAAATTACCGTTGCCGAAACCGGGAAAAAGGGAAAGGTAACGGCGGTTAATGTCCTCACACAGATGGTTCGGGCGGAAGTGGAGGATAAAGAGGAAACTCAGATAGAAGAATATAACGTAAAAGATCTCATATTCAAAAAGGTGATACGCCCCGGTGACGAAAGGGCGCTGCACCCAAGAGATATGGATATAGAAGAATAAATTAAATATAAGATTGTTTAAAGGATGTTTTCCGGATTTTACCGGAGACATCCTTTTTTTATTGAAAATTAAAGCAATAATTAAAAATTATATACACAGTGCAGAGATAAAGTATAAAAAATTTTTATAACACTTAATAAAATATATATATTTTTCATTTTTTTGAATTATGTGTAAATTACACTACATAAACAAAATGATTACGTAACGGGAGGAAACAGAGATGAAAATGTGTTTAATGCGAATGTGACGCTTAATAATTGCAACGAAGAAAAATGACCGATAAATATTTAACATTGTGAAAATTAAGAAAGGAAAACAGTAATCTGACAGTTACTGAAGAATGATAAATGAAGAAAACAATTATAACGGGAATTATTGCGGGAGCTTTTGCATTAACACTTACGGCATGCGGAAACGCGGATACAAAAACCGCGACCGCGGCTGCAAATGCGGAAGGACTTGAGAAAACTGATTTTAACTTGGGATACTTAAATTCAACTGCTCATCTTTTGGCGTTTGTGGCTCAGGAAGAAGGATATTTTGCGGATGAAGGACTTAATGTAAATCTTACGCAGTTTTCAAGTTCATCGGAGCTTGCGTCGGGACTTGAATCCGGAAAACTGGATGTTGCGTTCATAGGTTCGGTGCCTGCAATCACATTTCAAAGTCAGGGGCATGACCTCACAATCTTCGGCGGAGCAATGACTAACGGACACGGATATGTAATAAAGCCTAAATATACGGAAGGCGTAAATGATGTCGATGTTCATATATTGAAAGGTAAAAACGTCGCTTCGGTAAAGAACAGTATTCAGGACGCGGAGCTTCAAATTATATTGAAGAATGAAGGAATCAAAATAGGAACGGGAAGCGATGAGGTTAACATAGTTTATTTTGACAGCCAAAAAGACGCATATGCGGCATTACAAAGTGATTCAATAGATGCGGCGTCCGTATACTCACCTTATGCTTCGCTTGCGAAAGGGCAGGGATATGTGCCGGTTTATTATTGTTCTGAGATAGAAGAACTGAAAAATCAGCCATGTTGCCGCCAGGTTGCAACTACGGATGCGCTTAACAACAATCCAAAATCATATAACGCTTTTGAGAGAGCTTTGATTAAAGCATATAAATTCTCGCAGGAAAACAGAGATAAGACGGTTGAAGATGTTAAAAAATATATCGACATCGATCCTGAATATATAAATACGGAGATATACGGAGGATACGGAACTTCAAGTCCGGATCCGGACAAGCAGGCAACGGAGGAACTTAAGAAAAGCATAGTAGATATCGGATATACAACAGACTATGATATCAATCCTCTCTACAATACATCCGTTTATAAGAACGCTCTTGACAGTCTTTTAAACGAAAATCCGGGAGACGCATCATATACGGAACTTGAGAAGCACTTTTCTCAATATGAATAATAAGACGGGTTAACCGTCACGCAAGAAAAGGGTGAAGAAATTGGGAAAAATAGAGATTAAAAATCTGACAGTCGAATATACGGAAAAAAAGAATAAATTTAAAGCTCTGGACGATGTTACATTTACCGTTGAAGACGGAGAATTTGTAAGCATTATCGGATCCAGCGGATGCGGTAAAAGCACGCTTTTAAGTATTCTTGAAGGCATCAATTTTCCGTCATCCGGATCTGTGACCATAGACGGAAAACCGATAACGGGTACCGGAACGGACAGAGGAGTCGTATTTCAGCACTACTCCCTTTTTCCTTGGATGACGGCAAGAAATAACGTGGCATTCGGTATAAAGCAGGCAAAAAAAGAACTCAATAAAAGAGAAAGGCTTGCACTGGCGGATGAATATTTGGACAAGGTGGGACTTGGCGATTTCGCGGATAAATATCCGAACCGGCTGTCGGGAGGCATGCAGCAAAGAGTGGCTATAGCAAGGGCTCTTGCAATGGATACGGATATTCTTCTTATGGATGAGCCTTTCGGAGCCATTGATGCGAAAAACAGAGTCAATCTTCAAAAGCTCCTTATGAGGCTGTGGGAAGGTTACGGCAAAAGAAAGACCGTGGTTTTCGTAACTCACGACCTTGACGAGGCAATATTGCTTTCGGACAGAATTATCTTAATGTCTCCGGGTCCGGGGCGCGTATATAGGGAAATCAGGGTTCCGTTTGAGAGACCGAGGAATATAAAAGAGCTTATCAGAACGAATGAATATAACATTTTCCATGAAGAATTGCTGTCATTGTTTCACGGAGAAAACATTGATGAATTCGATGACGACAAAGATGAGGTGGTTTTGGAATGACATTGAAAAAACGATTTTTAAGGGTGACAAACTTCCTGTTTGCGGCTCTTTTGGCGGTTCAGCTTTTGCCGGATTCCATATCCGGAGAGGTATATACGGAATATCTCGTTTGGTTTGCAATAGGGCTTGAGGCGTTGGTGCTTGTTGTTTCGACTCTGGCAAAAAAGGAAAAAAGTCTTAATCTGTTTTTGGATATAATCGGATTCGTATACGGATTTTTGACGGTTTGGACACTTTTGACAAACAAATTTGATATTTTAAACAAAGCTCTCTTCCCGCCTATGGGAAAGGTGTTTTGGCAGGCCGTACAAGATTCGGATAAGATTTTTGTCAACATAGGAAGTTCGCTTGGAATTATCGCACAGGGATACTTTATTGCTTTGGCTGTTGCAATACCTCTGGGACTTTTTCTCGGCTGGAATGCAAGAGTGGGAGGAGCGGCAACATATATTTCAAAGTTTTTCGGTTCGATTCCCCCGATAGTTTATATACCTTACGGAATAGCGCTTTTACCTACTTTCCGTTCGGTTTCGGTGTTTGTAATATTTCTTGCAACATTTTGGCCTGTTCTTGCGAGTACCATGAGCGGCGTTGTTAATGTTGAAAAAAAGATTACGGATTCGGCAAAGGTTCTTAACGTGAATAAAAGAACGATGCTCTTCTCGGTAATATTGCCCGCATCCGTTCCTCAGATATTTATAGGATGCAATCAGGGGCTTTCGGTTTCTTTCATCTTGCTTACTTCGGCAGAGATGATAGGGGCGCAGAGCGGAATGGGATATTATGTGAAACAATATTCCGATTTCGGAGATTATACGCGTACCATAGTGGGACTTCTTGTCATAGGTGTGGTAGTTACTTTGGTTGCGCTTTTGGTTAACAAATTACAGTCATATTTACTCAGATGGAAGAGATAACGGTGGATCAGATGATAGAGATATTATGGCACGGAAGAGGCGGCCAGGGAGCGTTTACCGCAGCAAAACTGTTGGGAGCCGCATATTCCGCAAAGGACGGCAATTATTCGATTGCATTTCCTTCTTTCGGACCTGAAAGAAGAGGGGCTCCCGTAAGAGCGTTCACAAAGCTGGACAGTCGCCGGATCGGAGACAGAAGCGAAATTGAAAAGGCTGATTATGTTATATATCTTGACGATACATTATTTTCCGATTCCTTTGATGAACTTAAGGAAAACGGGAAAATTATTATCAACACAAAAAAACATTTTGATGATAAAAGAATAATCGCGGCAGACGCCGATGCCATGGCGAATGAGATAATCGGCAGACCTATAACAAATACGGTTATGCTTGGAATTTTGGCGGGAGTATCGAAGATAACGGATTATGAAAATATTGCGGAAGCAATAAGAGGGTATATGCCCGAAAAGCTGCATGAAAAGAACATAAAAGCCGCGGTCGCGGCCTTTGAATCGGTGAGCGGGGTGAGTAAATGAAACCTTATTTGAGAGATAAAATACCTGAGATTCCGGATGCGCCGTCATATGAAGCCGGGTATCTGGTAACGGAAAACGCCGGTTGGAGAAGTGAAAAGCCTGTCGTATGTCCGGAAAAGTGTACGGGATGTCTTCAATGCTATCTTTACTGTCCCGACGGCGTTATATCAAAGGACAAAGAGAATAATAAAGTAAAGGTGGACTATGATTTCTGCAAGGGATGCGGAATATGCCGCAGAGTATGTCCTTTCGGAGCCATAGAAATGGAGGCGGAATAATGGCAAAGAAATTTTTATCGGGAAATGAAGCGTTTGCCGAGGGGATACGCCTTGCAAAGCCCCTTGTCATATCGGCATACCCTATAACACCTCAGACAACGGTGGTTGAAAGGCTTTCGGAAATGGTTGCGGACGGCAGCCTTAAATCGGAATTTATACATGTTGAATCGGAACATTCGGCTCTTTCGTGCGCCATAGGAGCTTCTGCCGTGGGGGCGAGAACGTTTACGGCAACGTCTTCACAGGGACTTCTGTATATGGCGGAATGTCTGACATATGCTGCAGGTGGTAGATTTCCGATTGTAATGATGAACGCCAACCGTTCGACGGCGCTTCCATGGAATATATACGGAGATCAGAGAGATTCAATATCTCAATTGGACAGCGGATGGATTCAGGCATATGCGGAAAATGCTCAGGAGAGTCTGGATCTTGCGCTCATGAGCTACTACATTGCGGAAAATATTAAAGTATCCACGCCTTTTATGACAAATCTGGACGGTTTCGTTTTAACTCATACATATGAAGTGGTGGATGTTCCGGATGAGGAGCAGGCTGATGCATTTCTTCCTCCTTTTAAAACGGATAACAAAATAGATTTTGATAATCCAAAAAACATGGCTTTTTCGGCAGGACCGGAACAGAATACCGTATTTAAGTACAACGAACATATGGGGATTATGAATGCCAAAGATGTAATAAAGGAGGCGGAAAAGAAATTTGCCGACATATTCGGAAGAGAATATACGGGACTTATCGAAACATACAATACGGAAGACGCCGATTATATAATAATCACTTTGGGAAGCGTGGCCGGTCTTGTGAAAGAAGCGGCAGACAGGTTAAGAGAAGACGGAGTAAAAGCGGGAGTTATAAGAATCAGATATCTCCGTCCTTTTCCGAATGAAGAAACAGCCGAAGCCGTAAAAAATGCAAAGGGAGTTGCGGTGCTTGAAAAGGATATCTCCTTCGGAAATGAGGGAACCGTATATACAAATGTTAATTCGGCTCTCAGAAAGAACAATGTTAATATCCCGACATCTAATTATATCGGAGGATTGGGAGGAAAGAACATTTCATGCCGCGAAATTGAGAATATATACAGAAATCTTGAGAATAACATATATGGAATACATTTCTTGGGGATAGGTGAACAGTAATGGCATTAAATGCAAAAAATCTAAATGAAGAGGAATACTTTTTCGGACATAAGGCATGTGCCGGATGCGGAGGAAGTCTGGCTTTAAGAATTGCCCTTAAAGTGCTCGGAGAGCGTTCCGTTGCGGTAATTCCCGCCGGATGCATGTCTGCAGTAAGCTTTAATTTTCCGCAGCTGTGTTTTTCAAATAATGCAATTATTTCAACATTTGCAGGCACGGCTTCAATGCTTACCGGCATAGAGGCGGGGCTGAGAGCACAGGGAATAACCGATTTTCATGCCGTGGGTTTTGCGGGAGACGGCGGAACGGCGGATATAGGACTGCAGGCATTATCCGGAGCAATCGACAGAAACGACAACATACTCTATATATGCTACGACAATGAAGCATACATGAATACGGGAATGCAAAAGAGTTCTCTTACCCCGTTCGGAGCAGCCACAACCACAACTCCGAACGGTAAAGCGATTCACGGCAATATCAGACCGAAAAAAAACATGTTTGAGATAATTGCGGCGCATGACATACCTTATGCGGCAACGGCAAGCATAGGATATATTAATGACTTTATGAATAAAGTTGAGAAGGCCTCTAAGATACGTGGAACAAAGTACATTCATGTTATGGCTCCTTGTCATACCGGCTGGGGAATAGAGCCGGATATTACGGTTGATATTGCAAGAGAAATCGTTGATTGCGGTTTATGGTATCTTGCGGAATACGAGAACGGCACATATACACTCAACAGAAGACCTAAGGAGTTTTCGGACGTGGGAGAGTACCTTAAAAGACAGGGCAGATTTAAACATCTTTCAGATGAAGATATAGAACTTATAAAAGAATCAAGAGACAGAAAATGGGATTTCATAGATAAAAATTTTAAAACTACAGGTGGAAAATAATTATGAGCAGGGATATAAACAGTAAATATTGGAATGAAGAACTAGAAACGCTGCCTAGAGAAGAATTGGAAAAAAGACAGCTTGAAGATTTAAAGGAAATTGTAAAGTTTGCATATGACAACGCGCCTTACTATAAGCGTTCTTTTGATGAAGCGGGAGTTAAACCGGAAGACATTAATGAACTTTCGGATATTCGGAAGTTTCCGTTTATTGACAAAAGAACTCAGAGAGACACACAGGGGGTGGGATCATTTCTGGGAGAGTTATGCGCGGTACCCGAAGAAGAAGTTGTATTTATCTCCACATCGTCGGGTTCCACGGGAGTTCCTACGGTAAGCCCGTTTACAAAAAAGGATTTTGACGAATTCCAGGAAACAGAGAGCCGTTGGTTTTGGCAAATAGGAATGCGCCCTACGGACAGATACCTGCACGGCCTTAACTTTTCGCTTTATGTGGGAGGACCTGATGTTATCGGAGCTCAGAATCTCGGCGCCTTATCCATATGGGGAGGCACTCTTCCCAGCGAAAGACTTTTGTTTGTGCTGAAGACATATCAGCCTACGATAATGTGGACAAGTCCTTCATATGCATGGCAGTTGGGAGAAAAGGCGTTAAAAGCCGGAATCGATCCAAAGAAAGACCTCAGCATAAGAAAGATAATAGTGGCCGGAGAACTGGGAGGTTCCATTGACTCCACAAGGAAGGCTATTGAAGACTTATGGGGAGCAGAGATATTTGACTTTTACGGCTTATCCGACATTTTCGGAGCCTGTGCCGCCATGTGCGAAGAAAAAGACGGTCTTCACATTGCGGAGGATCATATTCTTGTTGAAACCGTGGATATTAATACGGGAGAAGTATTGCCTCCGGGTGAAACCGGCGAACTTGTATATACAACTTTAAGGAAACACGCAAGGCCTCTTATTCGTTTCAGAACCGGAGACATAGGAAGAATAGATACATCAGTATGTAAATGCGGAAGAACTCACGGCAGAATCCATATAAACGGAAGAAAAGACGATATGTTTATTATTTCGGCCGTAAATGTATTCCCAAGCGATATCGAAGCGGTTGTTCGTGACCTCAAGGGGATTACGGGAGAATACAGAATAAGAGTATTTGAGGATAACTTTGCATGTAAATACAGTGTTGAAATTGAGAGAAATGAAGATAATACGGAAAAAGACGAAGAGATTGCCGAAAGAGTGAGCATTTCATTAAAGAGCAGAATCGGAGTAAAGCCTCATTCCGTAACGGTACATAAGTACGGGGAGCTTGACACCCGCTCCGAACACAAGTCAAGCAGAGTTATTGACGAAAGAAAAGGCGACTATGTAATTTGAATGTAATTCGAATTACAATTTTATCCGTTATCTGATAGAATAAAGAAAAATATCGGAGAATTAATGATGACGCATGTCTTTCGGTTACCCCCGGTGACCATGCGCTTTCATGTGCGGGAATATGAGTGAAAGAACGGATGACTTGGAAATAGGCGGTTTTAAAATAATTCAGGACACAGCGTTATTCTGTTACGGAATAGACGCTGTTCTTTTGTCTGCATTTGCCGATGCATCAAAAAAAGACAAATGTCTGGATCTGTGTACAGGCAACGGAGTTGTGCCGCTGCTCATGTATGCAAAGGGAAAGGGAACGGACTGGACGGGTGTGGAGCTTCAGAAGCGTTGTTCCGACCTGGCAAAGAGAAATGTCGAATTAAATAATGTCTCTGGACATATTGAAATAGCAGAAGGCAATCTGTGCGATATACCGAAGGGGAAATTGCATATAAGTAAAAGAGAAAATCGAATAATAGAGAGAAGTGATAATTCAGAACCGTCGTGTTCGTTAAAGGATGCATTTGACGTGGTAACATGTAATCCGCCGTATATGAAGGCGGGAACGGGATTAAAAAATTCCGCAAGTCCCATAGCCGTCGCAAGACATGAAATCGAATGTAATTTCCGTGATGTTGCAAAGGCCGCTTCTTACAGTTTAAAAATAAAAGGGAAGGCTTTCTTTGTGCACAGGCCGAAGCACCTCATATCTGTTTTTGAAGATTTGAGAAATGAAAATCTTGAGCCGAAGAGATTGAGAACGGTTCATTCGTTTGATTATTCGCCTGCTACATTGGTGCTTATTGAAGCCGTAAAGGGAGGCGGAGAACAGTTGATTATTGAAAGCCCTTTGATTATATATAAAGAAGAGGGAGTATATACGGATGAATTAATAAGACTTTACGGGAAAAATTAATAAAAGCCTATAATATACATAAGGATAACATACGGAAAGACATTAAATTATTACGGGATAAGATTATGCAAAACGAATCGGAAAATTACGGAAATACGGGAACATTGTATCTGTGCGCCACACCTATAGGAAATTTGGAAGATATAACACTTAGAGTGTTAAGAACCCTTAAGGAAGTTGATGTCATTGCGGCCGAGGACACCAGAAACAGCATACATTTGCTGAATGCCTATGATATTGACACGCCCCTTACAAGCTACCATGAATATAATAAGGTATCAAAGGCCAGAACTCTTGTGCAAAAGTTATTAAAGGGTGAAAACATAGCTTTAATAACCGATGCGGGAACGCCGGCAATTTCGGATCCGGGAGAAGAAATTGTTAAACAATGTATTGAAGCGGGAATAAAAGTCACATCTCTTCCCGGAGCATGCGCATGTATAACGGCTCTGACCATAAGCGGGGAAGATACGAGAAGATTTGCCTTTGAAGCATTCCTTCCGACGGATAAGAAACTGAGAAACAGAATCCTTGAGGAATTGAAGGAAGAGACAAGAACAATAATAATGTATGAGTCGCCGCATCACCTTGTAAGAACATTGTCAGAACTCAGAGAAACTTTCGGAGGAGACAGACATACGGCGGTTATAAGAGAACTTACGAAATTACATGAAACGGCAATGCATATGACATTGGACGAAGTTATAAGATATTATGATTCAAACGATCCGAGGGGAGAATATGTCATCGTGGTTGCGGGCAAAAGCATGGAATTACAGGATGAAGAAAATAAGCGTAAATGGGAAGAGATGCCCCTTGAAGAACACATGAAATATTACGAAGACATGGGAATGGACAGAAAAAGCGCCATGAAAGCGGTCGCTTCTGACAGGGGAGTCGCCAAGAACGTAATATATAAGCAGTTGTTGTAAACCGAATGCATGTGTTGCTTTTATCCGTCCGGCGGATGGTGAAATAAAGATAACGGGAGTTTATATGTTTAAAATAGGATGTCATTTATCTGCTTCAAAAGGATTTATGAATATGGGCAGAACAATAGTTAAAATGGGCGGCAATACATTTCAATATTTTTCAAGAAATCCAAGGGGAGGAAATGCTAAGGCTCTTGATGAAAAAGACTGTTCGGACTTTCGCCTGTTTTGCAGCGAGAACGGCATTGAGCAGATACTTTGTCATGCGCCTTATACTCTTAATACATGTTCAAAAGATGAAAATATAAGGACGTTTGCGAAAAACACCATGAAAGACGATCTGATGCGTATGGAATATGTGCCGGGGAACATGTATAACTTCCATCCGGGAAGTCATGTGGGACAGGGCACGGAAAAAGGAATTGAATTTATTGCGGAGGCGCTTAACGAAGTCATGACGGAAGACATGCATACCACCGTATTACTTGAAACCATGGCAGGCAAGGGAACGGAAATAGGATCGAGGTTTGAAGAAATTGCCGAAATAATAAAGAGAACAAAGTCAGGCGATAAACTGGGAGTATGTATGGATACATGTCATGTATATGATGCGGGTTATGACATAGTTAACGACTTGGACGGAGTTATGGAAGAATTCGACAAAATAATAGGATTGGACAGATTAAAAGCGATTCACATAAACGATTCAAAGAACCCTTTTGAAAGTCACAAAGACAGACATGAAAAAATAGGCGAAGGTTCCATAGGCACGGAAGCATTTGAGAGAATAATAAATCACGAATACCTGAGGAAACTGCCGTTTTACCTTGAAACACCCAACGATGAAGCGGGATATATAGGAGAGATTTCCATGCTTAAAAATCTTTACAAAAATATATAATTGCAGTTACAATATAAAGTTGTAGTTATATATTATTATCAGTAACAGATTTAATATGTTTTAGTGATAATTCAAATATAGTTATTAAACTGCACATGACAATGTGCAGTTTTTATTGTGGAGTCATAAATGAAATTAATTATACAGATTCCGTGTTATAACGAGGCGGAAACTTTAACGATTGCACTTAACGCTTTGCCAAAGCATATAGACGGAATAGACGAGATAGAATATCTTGTCATAGATGACGGAAGCAAGGATGATACAGAGAGAGTGGCAAGAGAATGGGGAGTTAACTACATAGTTAAACAGAGGAGAAACAAGGGTCTTGCCAAGGGATTTATGAAAGGACTTGATTTCTGTCTAAAAAACGGCGCAGACATAATAGTCAACACAGATGCCGATAATCAATATGTAGCTGACGATATAGAGAAAATCGTAAGACCGATTATTGAAAAGAAGGCGCATATTGTCATAGGCGAGAGACCTATTGACGAAACGGAACATTTTTCTCCGCTTAAGAAGAAACTCCAGCATTTCGGAAGTTGGGTTGTAAGAAAGGCCAGCGGAACGGACATTCCGGATGCTCCGAGCGGATTCAGAGCTTTTTCCAGACAGGCCGCCTTAAAAATGTATGTTATAAATGAATATACATACACGCTGGAAACAATAGTACAGGCAGGACAGGAAAAGATGACCATAATGTCCGTTCCTATAAGAACCAATCCGGAACTCAGAGAGTCCAGACTGTTCAAGAGTATGGGAGGATATGTTCGCCGTTCCATGATGACCATTATAAGAGCGACACTTGTATATAAACCTCTTAAATTCTTTATGACCCTCGGACTTATCCTGGGCGGAATCGGAGTGGGATTCTATATACGATATCTTGTGTTCTATTTTATGGGTCTCGGAGCGGGACATACGCAGGGACTTATATTTGCTTCAACACTGATTATACTCGGATTCATATCCATAATAGCGGGATTACTCGGAGATCTGTTCTCAGCCAACCGAAAGCTGCTGCAGGAAGTCAGATACCATAACCGAAAGCGGGAATTTGACGCCGCCTGCGGCAAGGATCCGAAAGACTACGAGGATATTGAATTTATCAATATAAAAAAAGAAAAGGATATTCAGAAAGATACTTCTGATGAAACTGACATTAATACATAAAAGTTGCCGTTTTACCGGTATAACGATTAATAATGCCGTTGTGCTTGCGCTTTAAACGGCGGTTCTTCACAACAGGAGAGAAAATATGTCTAAGCGAAGGGTATTGATAATTGCAACCACATTCCCAAGGTGGAAGGGTGACAGGGAACCCAGATTTATACTGGATTTTGCCAAGTCTTTATTGCCGTATGCAGATGTTACCGTATTGGTTCCGTCATCTCCGGGAGCTCTTGACAGAGAAGTTATGGAGGGTGTAAGCATCGAACGCTTCCATTATTTCCCGATACACGAAAGAGAGACACTTACGGCACCGGGAGCCATGGTATCGAGAATAAAGCAGGATAAGAAACGCGGATTGCTTTTACCTTTTTTCTATAATGCATTTGTAAATGAGATAAAAAAGAGAATCGGTACATTTGACATATTACATGCCAACTGGGTTATACCCGGAGGTTACATCGCTTACAAGGCGCTGAAAATGACGAATGTTCCGTATGTTATTACATGCCACGGAAGTGATATTAACAGTATGAATAATCCCGTATTCAGAGATATGAAAAAAAAGGCGCTGTCAAACGCTTGGGGAGTAACCGCCGTTTCTTCCGAGCTTATGGATAACACATGCAAAATATACAACAACGGAAATAACGCCGTCATATCCATGGGAGTGGATGTTAATCAATTCGGGGAACAGCATCGCAGAGAGAATTACTTTAAGCAAAACGGAAGAAAAGTCGCTCTGTTTGTAGGTCGTCTGACGGAGGTTAAAGGTGCTGCGTACGCCATTGAAGCAATGCAATATGTCCCTGATACGAGATTGGTAATTACGGGTGACGGAGAGCTTAAGAAAGAATTAAAAAGTCTCGCCGCAGAACTTAAAAACAAACTGAGGGACATTAACTCGGATGTAGTATTTGCGGGAGCAAAGACACATGATGAGCTGAAAACCATGTATGCATCCGCGGATGCCTTCATTATGCCTAGCGTAACGGCAAAGTCGGGACAAAAAGAGGGCTTCGGACTTGTGCTTATTGAGGCTGCGGGATCAAAGCTTCCGATTGTGGCAAGTAATTCGGGAGGAATACCTACATTGATTAAAGACGGAGAGAACGGCCTTCTTGTTAAAGAAAGAGATGCACACGGAATATCGGAAGCACTTAAAAAAATATTTAATGATTCCGATTTACGGGATAAATTAAAGGAAAATGCATACAAGACCGCACTTGAATATGATTATTCTGTGATTGGTAGAAAATATGCGGAATTTATGAGGTTAATATGATCATAACACTTTCAATTGCGACAATGGTCATGCTGTGGCTGTTTTTTTCCGGAATATTCAACAGGAAAGACGGCACGACACTTGCGGCTCTCTCCTTTGGAAGCTATGTAATTTTATACATAATCAGCAGTGCCGTATTTTTATCGGTTGACAAATATACGATTAATAATGCATGCATACTTACTCTGGTCATATCCGGCTGTATATTCGGATTGGGATTGGCGTTCAGGTTCTATCCGAAAGTCGATATATCCGTAAAGAGCATTCCGGATTGGGTTATTCCCGTGGTTATATTTGTGGGATTTGCCGTCGTTTTCGGAGAAAGATTCGGATATTTCGGAATGGGACAGGATGAAGGTGTTTACCAGGTTAAAGCGCTTGCCTATTTAAACGGTCAATTCGGCAATATATATACATATCCGGGAGTTGAGCACCTGACGGGCAATGTATTTACGGACGGAGTAGGAACATTGGACAAAAACGTCCTGGGTTACTACAGACTGTCAGATGATTCCACAAGAGCGGTAATTCACGGAGTTAACACATATCCCGCTTTGCTTGCATGGTGGGGCAGTATGTTCGGAGCGGCTCAAATGGGAGGCATCAATCTGGGGCTGATGTTCGTATCCGTTGTTCTTGTGTATCAAATATGCAAAAAATTGGGGGCAGGTATATTCTTAAGCAGCGGAATAACCGTTTCTTTCTCGATTTCTCCCGTACTGGTTTGGGTTAATAAATCCACTTTAACCGAAAGCGTGCTCATAATGCTTATGCTGTTCTTTGCATATATGGTTATATGCGGCATTAAACGAGATGAGGACATATATAACGGTCTTGTGTTTGATGAAGACGGGAGAAAGCAGAATATAATCAAGCTGTTTTCAACATTGCCTATAGGAGCATTTTGCCTGTTCCATATTTCAATATATACAATGCTTCCGATGTTTTTTGTAATATTCATTGTATTGTATATATATGACAGGTCGATTATATGGCTGTATAACAACCTTATAATACTCGGGTCATATGTTATCGGCTTTATGTTTATGCTAAGCTGGTCTGCCAGATATACAAAGGGCAATTATAAATTTATTGAACGACTCGGAATAAGTACCGATAATATTACTTTATTGGTTACCGTTGCGGTAATTATCGCTCTTGCGATAAATGTAACCGTTATGATATTCCATATATACAGAGCCAACAGACATTGGGAATTATCAGAGAGAGAAAGGGCTGCAAGGGCGAGAACGGCAAAAATAATATTTTCATGGGTTATCAGAGCGTTTCTCGTCATTGCCCTTGGCATGTTCTTCAGAGCCTACAGAAACGGTTCATATGCTTCTCTGGGAGTAAGCGATATATATTCCACATCATTTTATTCATACGCAAGTCAGACGGCATTTGCGGCCATGATTGTTGCATTGATTGTTTTGGTTATATACCCGAATGTAATATTAAAATCAGGGGCAAACATGACAATCGGAATTGTATTTCTGTATGCGGTTGTCCTTTACTCCGTAGTAATGAACGTATCCATAGGATATTATTACTATTATGCAAGATATACGGCCGTATATTCGGTGTTCATATTGCTGCTGTTCGGAATTATACTGGCTCAAATACCTAAGTCCGCAGGTATGTGGATCAGAGTGGGAACTTCGTTCGGTATGGTAATATGGTCGTCAATTCTGTTTATGAAGCCTTTGGAATATCTTCGCAATTATAAAGACGATACGAGAATGTCCTTTGAGGAACTGGAAAAGGTGGGAGAACAGTTTAAAAAAGGCGACTCTGTAATAGTGAGCAACAACGAATTACCTGCGCTGTATACATATTTGTCGATTGTAAAGGGACTTGACGTATATCCGATTATATATGACAGCCTCAGTTCCACATATGACATTGTAAAAGAACACTCTCAGGGGAATATTTACTTTATCGGTCAATCGGCTTCCGCCGAAGAGATAAATAAAAATATCGTTCAGGGACAGACGGAGGCCAATCTTCTCGGAGTTGCTCTGTATAATGATGTTGTTGACGTTATAAACGGAACGGATGATCTTCAAATGGAAAAAGTATCATCTGTTGAATCCAATCTGAGTATGCTGAATAAACCTAAAACCGTATACGGAGGATCAATGCTTCCTTATCCTATAGGATGTAATGAATTAAAGTATTATGTTGATATTTATCAAATAAATAAGTAAAATACAAGATTAAGGTAAAATATCTATATGGTTACTGACTATATAGATATTTTTTGTATATAAGCGATTCTGTGTTTATTAAGGATGGTTATGGACGATTCATTATATATATATAAATTAACACCGTTTTTATTGGAGAAGTTATGGGGCGGAACGAAGCTCCAAACAATGTACGGTAAAGGAGACAGCAGGTCATGTATAGCCGAAAGTTGGGAATTGTCGGCTCATGACGCCGGACCGTCAAAGGTATGCGGCGGCAAATATGACGGATTATCTTTAAAAGAGCTTATTGATGCTTTAGGCAGGGACGCCATGGGGGAAGCGGCGGCAGATGTGGTTAAATTCCCCCTATTAATTAAATTTATTAATGCGGAGAAACCTCTTTCGATTCAAATTCATCCGAATGATGAATATGCCATGAAACATGAAAACGATTACGGCAAGAATGAAATGTGGTATGTAATAGATGCGGCTCCTGATTCATATTTGTATTACGGACTTAACAGACCTGTTACAAAGGAAGAATTGAGAGAGAGCATAGAAAACGGAAGACTGCCTGAGCTGCTGTGTAAGATGTCCGTTAAAAAGGGCGACGTGTTCTTTGTAAGGGCGGGCACAATACATGCAATCGGAGAAGGCCTTGTATTATGTGAAATTCAGGAAAGTTCAAATGTTACATACAGAATGTTTGACTATAACAGAGTAGACGCCAAGACGGGAAAGACGCGAGAATTACACGTTGATAAAGCCATAGACGTAACGGACATAGAACTTAATGTAAGAGCCGCAAAGGAGACCGCGTCTGAAAATAAATGCTCTCATTTCTGCAGACCGAATACTGAAAAGACAATGGTGGACTGTGAATTCTTTAAGACAGACCTGGTAAATGTCGACGATCATTTTGAGGTTGCAATAGACGGGAAGTCCTTTAAGGCGCTGGTATTCATTTCGGGAGAGGGAAATGTATATACCGGAACAAAGGAAGCTCCTTTGGAAGAAACGGTTCAGTCATATAAGGCGGGGGACGTGTTTTTTGTCCCTGCAGGCGATAAAACCGTATCCATAGACGGAAATTGCGAATGTATTATTGTTGAGTTGTAAAGATTTATGAAAAAGTTAAAGAATATAATTATTTACATTGTATGCGGAGTTCTCGTATTATTTTTCGGGGTTGTGCTGGTATTTGCCAAAAATCCCAAAATTTCGGATGAATACAGGCTGTATTATATCACCCATGATTTGAAAACATGGCCGGGAGAGGGCAATTTTACATATATGCCCGGAACGGTGGAATATATGGGAAAACCGCCCTTTGCAATATTCAAAAGATGCCTTCGCCTCGGAAGCGGATGGCTTAACGACGAGTTCGTCGGAACAGACGGAATAATTAACAGCGATACGGAGAGTTTTTTGTATTATAAATTTGATGAAAATATAAAAAACGGCAAGATGATTATTGATGTTTCCGGATTTCATAATCCTAACAGTGATTATGAAATTACGGAGCGGGATTCATCGGCTCAGATAGCGCATACATTGTTTAAAAACGCATCTTATAATCCTGTTTCCGACAGAAAAGCCGAAGTTTATATAAAGGAACAGGGCGGAGATGATGTATATCTGGGAGAATTTGCCGGAGTAGGCCGATTTGAATTTAAGCTTCCGAGATTAGACAGGGGCAAGGTGTATGTGGTTACTTTAAAAGCTGAGAAGTATACATACAGAATAAAGAGCATAACAATTAATAATTGATTGGCATGGATATTATGGAAATGGAAAATGATAACAAAAAGCTTTTTTTCAGACTGCTTTTTGCTTTTTTAATAAGCAGAGCCGCATTTGTAATAATTTATTTTGTTGCAAGGGCAATTATGAATACAAACGATTCATTCGAGGTAATGTTCGGAAGATGGGATGCATTAAGATATATTAATCTTGCGGAACACGGATATACCTTGCCGGTAGTTCCGAACGAACCGCAAAATAACTGGGCGTTTTTCCCGTTGTATCCTCTGCTTTGCATGGGACTCAGATTCATTACGTTCGGTATTATTCCGACATTTTATATAGGAATGATAATATCCAACGTATGTATATTTGCGGCAGCTTTTTTAGCGGTAAAGACAGTCCGCATGACGGGACTGACAAAGAACGAAAGGGATTTTTACGTAAGACCCAATCCGGACGGGAATAAGGTAACGGATTTCTTCAATGGCATATTTAAAGACGGAATGCTCATTGCATGGTTTATGTTTATGGGTCCGTTTACAATGTATATGGGAACGGCATATACGGAGGGTACATATATTTTATTTATAGTACTTTCGTTTTTCCTTATGAAGAAAAGGCGTTTCTTTCTTGCGGGACTTGCCGTTGCGGGAGCCGGAGCGACAAGAAACATGGGAGTATTGCTTGTGGTTCCTCTCCTTATTGAAATGTATACGGACTGGATTCATACCACGGGAAGAAGAAATATATTCAGGTTTATAGGGCATATATTTGCGACGCCGGTCAAATTACTTTCGGTAATAATTACGCCTATAGGAACGTTTTCTTATATGCTTTTCTTATATTTCTTTTGCGGAGATGCCCTCGCATTTAAAAATGTGCAGATAGCATGGAGAACCGAGGAACACTTCCCGATAATAGGAGTATTGGCGGATGCAATCGGAATGAAATCTGATATATATCACAAGCTTCTCGGATGGGTATGTATCGGCGCAATTGCGATATTTATTTATATGCTGATCAGAAAAATGTATTCGGAAGCGGTTTTCGGAGGGCTTACCCTTGCGGTTCCTCTTACGTCGGCGGTAATGAGTACGCCGAGATTTATAACCGGCGATTATGTAATATGGCTCGGCGCATATGATATACTTGCGAGACAAAACCATGTGGGACGCGTGATTACATGCAGTGCATTTGCCGCCGTAGAGGTGGTTCTTACATATATGTGGATAAGCGGAAATGTGGGAATGATATAGAAGAAAAGAGGATTACGTCGTTAATCCTCTTTTTATGGTATTTTTACGAGAATATATGACCATATTGTGGTATTATGGAAGATAATTATGGTTCGATACAATATGATATGGAGTTATTAACATAATGAAGATAGAAATGCCCGGCGAAGTAAAATTTATTATATCAGAACTTGAAAATCATGATTATGAAGCCTTTGCCGTGGGAGGTTGTATAAGAGATTCGCTGCTCGGCAGAACGCCTGACGACTGGGACATAACAACATCGGCAACGCCGGAAGAAGTAAAGGAAATATTCCAAAGAACCGTAGATACGGGGATAAAGCACGGAACCGTCACGGTGCTCATAGGGAAAAAAGCTTTTGAGGTTACTACGTACAGGATCGACGGAGCATATACGGACGGAAGACATCCGGAGAGCGTAAGATATTCCAAATATCTGAAAGAAGATCTGCGAAGAAGAGACTTTACGATAAATGCATTTGCATATAATGATGAATGCGGACTGAGAGACGAGTTTCTCGGATTTAGGGATCTGGAGTGGAAAATAATAAGAGCCGTCGGCAATCCCGAAGACAGATTCAGCGAAGATGCTTTGAGAATGATGAGAGCCATAAGATTTGCGGCTCAGCTCGGATTTAATATAGAACTTAATACTTATAATGCAATTATTAAGATGGCTCCGAACATAAAAAAGGTAAGCGCCGAAAGAATACAGGTTGAACTTACCAAAACCCTCATGTCGGATCATCCGGAAGTTACCGCAGAATATGCAAAAACGGGATTATTTGTGGAGATACTCCCGGTTCTGTATGATATTTTGTCAGGGATTTCAGCGCAAAAAACCTTGGGCCTTTTGAGATATGTGCCCAAAATGGCGATTATGAGGTATACGGCTCTGTTAAGGTACAGAAAACCGCAGGAAGCCCGCGCCGTACTCAGAAAACTGAAACTGGATAACTTTACGGTTAATACGGTGGTAAAGCTTATTGAACATCAAAATGACATCAACGACGTTATAGAGGAGAATGACATATCCGTAAGAGAGGCGATTAACAGATACGGGACGGAATTGCTTGAATTGATGTTTGAATTCGCTGAAGCAGACGGAAGAATGAAAAGAGATTATACGGGATTGAATTCACGGGGAAGGAATGTACACTTAAAAACCATAAAAAGGCTGTATGAGGAAATTCTTGACAGGGGTGATTGCGTCAGTCTCAAGGGATTGGCAGTCAACGGAAATGATTTGACCGAACTTGGAATTGTCGGCGAAAAAATAGGTGAAACCCTTAACTGGTTATTGCATATAGTAATGGAAAATCCCGCACTCAACAATAAAAACACACTTATTTCGTTTGTTGAAAACAGATAACAGATTGGAGTTAATTATGGATAGTACAGGGGATTTCAGAAAGATACCGTTTTCTCCGCCTGATATAACAGACGAAGAAATAAAAGAGGTTACAGACGCATTGAAATCCGGATGGATAACCACCGGTCCCAAAACCAAGGAATTGGAGAGAATAGTTGCAAAGAGGTGCAACACTGACAAAGCGGCATGTTTCTCATCATCAACAGCCGCGATGGAGATGACTCTCAGAATATTGGGAATAGGACAGGGAGATGAAGTTATTGTTCCGGCGTATACATATACAGCTACCGCAAGTGTGGTATGTCATGTAGGTGCAACTCCGGTTATGGCTGATGTTGAGAGGGGAACTTTTAAGATTGACAAAAAACAGCTTAAAAATCTTATTAACGAGAGAACAAAAGCTATAATCCCTGTGGACTTTGCGGGAGTGATTGAAGATTATGATGAGATTACGGATATTGTTCAATCCGAAAAACATCTGTTTAAAGCAAAGGGAAAGTATCAGGAAGCTTACGGCAGACCGGTTATCATCGCTGATTCGGCTCACGGCTTCGGAGCAAGTCAAAAGGGAAAGATGAGCGGAGAAATCGCTGATTTTACTTCCTTCTCTTTCCATGCGGTGAAAAACTTCACCACCGCCGAGGGCGGAGCAATAACATGGAAAGAGCATGATGAAATTGACGGCGAAGAACTGTATAACAAATTTATGCTCTATTCATTGCACGGACAAAATAAAGATGCTCTTGCAAAATCCAGACTCGGATCATGGGAATATGATATTGTGGCACCTCTGTATAAGTGCAACATGACGGATATACAGGCAGCAATCGGAACAGCTCAGTCAAAGAGATACGATTCAATGCTTGCAAGAAGAAGAGAAATTATATCCATGTATGAAAACGGACTTAAGGGCGATATAGAGATTACGGAGCACATGGGAAAGGATTTTACGTCAAGCGGACATCTTATGATTGTGAGAATACCCGGACTTTACGAGGCTGAAAGGAATGAATTTATAGTACGCATGGCCGAGAGGGGAGTGGCATGTAACGTTCATTACAAGCCTTTGCCGATGCTCAGTGCATATAAGAACATGGGATTTGACATAAAGGATTATCCAAATGCATATGACATGTATCGCTGCGAAATATCGTTGCCGCTTCATACGCTTTTAAGCGATGACGATGTTCGTTACGTTACAGATAAATTTAATGAAGTATACGGGGAGATGCCATGTCATTAATTCCATATCGGGAACTGCCGTCATTTATGAAAAATAAAAAAGTCAGAAAATATTATGATATTCTGAAAAAGAAAAAGCTCTACCTGAGCCTTAAAAGAATATTTGATTTCTATGCGGGAACGGCTCTTCTTGTTGTATTGGCCGTTCCGATGGGTGTTATAGCATACAAAATCAAAAAATCATCGGACGGAAGTATTTTATTTATTCAGGACAGAGTTACACAATATGGGAGAAAGTTTCCCATATGCAAATTCAGGACAATGACCGAGAACGCACACAAGGGAAGTTCTCTTACGGTGGGCAGGGACAGAAGAATAACAAAAATCGGCGAGACGCTTAGAAAATACAGGTTGGATGAAATACCGCAGCTGTTCAATATTATCGGCGGTGACATGTCATTTGTGGGTGCAAGACCGGAAGTTGAAAAATATGTCAGGCATTATACAGATGAAATGACGGCTACGCTTCTGCTGCCCGCAGGTCTTACGTCAGCGGCAAGTATAGCATATAAGGATGAAGCGAAATTGCTTGACGGAGCAAAGAACCCGGATGATGTTTATATTCGAAAAGTTCTGCCGGAAAAAATGAAATATAATCTTGAAGGAATAAAAAAAGCATCGGTCGGAGAAGACTTATATATTTTGGCAAAAACCGTTTTTGCGGTAATGGATTAGGAGTAATATATGTTTATCACTTTTTGTATATTTGCTTATAACGAGGAAATGTACCTTCCTGAGCTTTTAAAATGTTTAAGAAGGCAGGATTATCCCCATGAAAACATTGAAGTTTTACTTATAGATTCAATGTCGGGCGATAATACCAAAGGAATGATGGAGCGGTTTGCGCTTCTTAACAAAGAAGATATTCCGGACATGGGTTTCAGAAATGTAAAAGTATGTTCAAACCCGGGAGTGACTCAGCCCTGTGCATGGAATGTGGCTCTTGACAACTACAGCGGTGAGGCGCTGCTCAGAGTGGATGCACACAGTGAGATACCGAATGATTTTATAAGAAAAAACGTTGAAAAACTGGAGGCCGGAGAATATGTATGCGGCGGACCGAGACCGGTTATAACAAAGAGCAGAAGCGGAATGTCCAAAACTCTTCTCATGGCCGAGACATCCGTGTTCGGCGCGGGCATTGCTCCGTACAGGCGCAGGCATAATTCTTCAAAACCCAAGTATGTAACATCGCTTTTTCATGCGGCTTTTAGAAGAGAAGTATTTGATAAGGTGGGAAGATACAACGAAAATCTTATCAGGACGGAAGATAACGATATGAATTACAGAATTCGAAAAGCGGGTTTTAAGCTCGCTTATTACGATGACATTATTTCATATCAGGTTATAAGACCTACCCTTTTCGGAAGTATTAAACAAAAATACGGTAACGGATATTGGGTAGCGAGAACATTATTCGTAAATCCAAAATGTATAAGACCGTTCCACCTGGCACCTCTCGCTTTCTTAACAACTGTTGTTTCAACATTTATGATGTACAGAATTACAAAGAGCGAGTATGCAAGAAAGATGCTTATGCTCGTATGTAAATCATACGGCGGAATGGCGCTTGTAATGTCTTTGTCCGCCATGATAAAAAACAAAAAGGACTTTAATCTGACGACTCTCCTTCTTCCGTTTCTTTTCTGTGCCATGCACACGGCGTACGGATTGGGAAGTGCAGTGGGCATTGTTAAGGGCTTTTTGGAAAGGAAATAAATTGGAACGAGATCAAAACAAGAATAAAAGGCAATTGTTTATAAGGCGGTTAATTCTGTTTATTGTCGATATATTCGTTTTGAATGCCTCCGTAATATTGGCGCTGCTTATGAGATTCGACGTCTCGATACTGTCCATACCGGACCATTATGCCGAAATATATAAGCATACGGCCATTGTTTATACGGCCGCATCCATAGCGTTATTTTGGTTCTTTAAGCTGTATCACAGCTTATGGAGATATGCATCCATATCCGAACTGTATAAGATAACTTTGGCCTGTCTCTCTTCCGTGGGAGTATATATATTGATTACTCTTGTCACGGGAAACCCGCTTCCGAAAACGGTGTATTTCATGCAATTCTGCTTTATGCTGTTGGGAGTCACGGCGTCAAGATTCATATACAGACTTTTGAGAATATTCTTAAAGCGGGAAAAACACCTGGAAGGTTCCGTAAGAATTATGATTATAGGCGCCGGAGAAGCAGCCAATACGCTTCTCAGAGAATTTCAGGATTCTCGTTATCTTACAAATCAGGATGTTGTATGCATCATTGATGACGATTCCGCTAAATGGGGAAGATATATACGAGGCGTAAGGGTTGTCGGCGGAAGAGACAGCATTAAAGAATATGCCAAAAGATATAATATCGATCAGATTATATTTGCAATTCCTTCAATTGAAAATGCCGAGAAAAGCAAGATTCTCAACATTTGCAAGGATACGGACTGCGAATTAAAGATTGTTCCCGGTGTATATCAGATGGTAGACGGTGAAATAAATGTCAAGGATATAAGAAATGTTGACGTTCTTGACCTTTTGGGCAGAGACCCCATAACAGTGGATATGGACTCCATTATGGGATATGTATCAGGGAAAACCATACTTGTTACCGGGGGAGGAGGGTCCATAGGATCTGAATTATGCAGACAGCTCGCAAGTCATAACCCGAAGTTACTTATAATATTTGACATATATGAGAATAATGCATATGACATACAGCAGGAATTAAAGAAGTCAATGCCGAATGTTCATATAGAAACACTTATAGGTTCTGTCCGTAACGAAGAGAAAATGGATAACCTGTTTAAGAAATATCGTCCGGACATAGTATATCATGCGGCCGCTCATAAACATGTGCCTCTTATGGAGGACAGCCCTAACGAAGCTGTTAAAAACAATGTCATAGGTACATGGAATGTTGCTAAAATGGCTGACAGATATAAAGCTGAGAAATTCGTTCTCATATCTACCGATAAGGCTGTTAATCCGACTAATGTTATGGGAGCCACAAAGCGTATATGCGAAATGATAGTTCAAATGTATGCGGAGGCATCAGAAACAGGATTTGTGGCCGTAAGATTCGGTAACGTATTGGGAAGCAACGGATCCGTAATACCGTTATTCAAAAAGCAGATCGAAGCGGGAGGTCCCGTTACGGTTACGCATCCCGACATAATAAGATATTTCATGACAATACCGGAGGCTGTATCCTTGGTGCTTCAGGCCGGAGCATATGCCAAAGGCGGTGAGATATTTGTTCTTGATATGGGAGATCCCGTAAAAATAGACGATCTTGCAAAAAATCTTATCAGACTTTCCGGGTATACTCTGGGTGTGGATATGAATATAGAGTATACGGGATTAAGACCCGGAGAGAAATTATATGAAGAGTTGCTTATGGACGAAGAAGGATTACAGGATACCGCAAATAAGCTTATACACATAGGCAAGCCTATCATAATAGAGGATAAAATGAGATTCTATGACAATTTGAGACGTTTGAAGATTCTTGCATACAGCGAAGTGGAAGATATCAGACCGGTTATTATGAATATCGTTCCGACATTTCATCCTAATAAGAATTAAATTGAAGAATAAGAGTTAAACATTTGCCGATATTCTGCGGTGATTTCGTTAAACAATAAAATGCCGTTTGTTTTGTCGTTCAGACAAAACAAACGGCGTTTTATTGTTTAACCGAGAAGCTAACTATGAATTACAGGTAATTCACAATATGGCATATCCTGTTCAAATATTTAAATATTATCTGAAAATTATTTTCTCTTCTTTCTTTGTCTGAAGAATTTATCCAATATGCTTACATGTATTTTTTTATTCTGTATTCTGCTCTTTTCAAGATGGATAACGTGATTCAGGTAATACTTTTGTACGTCAAAACTTTCTTTTCCCTTTGATTCCGGCATTGTATATTCACCGTCGGAGAGCATGATACGTCTGTTTACGTTATCGGCAAGGGAACGGCGGATGTATCTGTTGAGAAAGGCCTTTATTTCGGTGCTGTTTATGGGACAGGCGATTTCGGTTCTCTTGTTTTGATTTCTCGTCATTATATCTGCCGATGAAATATACATTTTCTGATCTTCGCCCTTTCCGAAAGAATATATTCTGGAATGTTCCAGGAAACGGCCGACTATGCTGTTTACGGTAACATTATCGGTTTTGTCTTTGATACCGGGTAAGATACAGCATATTCCCCGTATAATCAGTATAACCTTAACTCCTGCCCTGGAGGCTTCTGAGAATTTGTCAATTAATTCTCTGTCCGTTACGGCATTGGCTTTTATTATTATCTGACCTTGAGTTCCCTTGGCTATTTCTTCGTCAATTAATGCGCATAATCTGTTCTTCATGGAATACGGCGCCACCATTAAATGTTTATAATTGCCTTTCAGGTTACCGATCATCATATTTTGAAAGAATTCTATTGCATCCGCGGCTATATTGCGATCGGCCGTCATAAGGCTGAAATCGGTATAAATTGTCGATGTCTTTTCATTATAATTACCGGTACCGATTTGAGTAACGTAAGATATTTTATTTCCGGATTTTTTTGTAATAAGACATATCTTGGAATGACACTTAAAACCTTCCCTTCCGTAAATTATCTTGCAACCGGCGTGCTCAAGTTCCTTTGCCCATTCAATATTGTTTTCTTCGTCAAATCGGGCGCGAAGCTCCATAAGCACCGTAACTTCTTTTCCGTTTTCTGCGGCTTCACACAACAGTCTGGCTATTACGGAATGTTTTGCAAGTCTGTATACCGTCATTTTTATTGATACGACTTCCGGATCGTTTGCGGCCTCTTTTAACAGGTCAAAAAAGGGCTGCATGGACTGATACGGAAAGAACAGAAGTACATCACGCTGCTCAATCTGTTTCCACATGGATTGTTGAGGTATCAGATAATCGGGATATTTTGGATTGTATAACGGATAGTAGAGGGAACGGCTTTTAGGTTTCAGCGAATATGCATATTCAAGATTAAGGGGACATTCGCATCTGAAAACCTGCTCCTTTTTTATGGAGAGTTTCTTAATGAGCATTTCTTCAAGCTTTTCGGAATCTCCGTTTATTTCCAATCTGACAGGCGCAAGGCGCTTTCTCTTCTTTAGGACTTTTTCCATATGGGCAATCATATCCGTACCGTCGTCGTCAAACTTTTCTTCATCAAGAGTTATGTCGGCGTTTCTGGTAACGCGGAAAATTATGCTGTCTATTACGTCATAAGAAGGGAATATCTTTTTAATATATGACTTAATGACTTCCTCGGTTCGTATATATCGGCATCCATCGCCGGGGAGCATAATAATTCTCGGAACGGAATCGGGAATTTCAACAAGTCCGACACGCTCATTCTTTTTTTCTTCCAGTAATGCGGCAATGTATATGTTTTTATTTATTATCTCCGGAAAAGGATGGCTGGAATTGACTATTTGCGGTGAAATAAGAGGTTTGATATATTCCTTTGAATAGTCTATAACATACTCTCTTTCCGCATCGGTAAGTTCGTCAAATAACAGCTCGATGACGCCTCTGTTTGACAGCTCTTTTGTTACGTTACCGTAAATCATATCCCTTTTTTTATACAGAGGTCTGACGGTGAAAAATATGTTGTTTAGCTGTTCTTCGGGAGTATCACCCGATTTGGAGTCTATGTAATCCGGAGTAATTGCGGCAAGATCAAAGAGACTGCCTACACGTACCATGAAGAATTCATCCAGATTGCTTGTGAAAATAGATATAAATCGGAATCTTTCCATAAGGGGGACAGAACTGTTTTCGGCTTCGGAAAGAACTCGATCGTTAAAGCGCAGCCAACTCAGTTCACGATTTTGCGTAAAAGAAAGATCCGTCAATTTTTTATTCTCTGACATAAATATCCCTCCCTTAAACCGTATTTTCCTATAAAAATTTCCTTCGCTTTGGTATGTTTGGCAATTCCCGTAAGAAATATAGTTCCGGGTATGATGGTATGTATACGATCCGGGCAGACCTTTAACACAAGGTTTCTTGCCTCGGTAGATTTACTTTTAAGCAATCGAACCGTTTCAATAAGTTCTTTTGGGGCTAAATTTTGGTTATCCCGGGGCTTTTTAAAGTAACGGTTGCAGATTTTTAAAACGGCTCTGGCGGTTCCGCCTATAAAGCATATCTGTTCCGTTCTCATGTCATTAAGTTCGGGATCGGACAATAATTCTCCGACGGTATGCTCTATGGAAGAAAGCTCGTTTTTGGTAGGCCATATTTTGGAAACATTGGCCTTAAACAGACTGAGAGAGCCTAAAGGATAGCTTTTTGAACCGTATATGTCACCGTCCTTGATCCGTACAAATTCCACGCTTCCTCCGCCTATATCGACCATGAGACCGTTTTCGAGGTTGGTCTCATTGTGCACGCCGATATAACCTATACGGCCTTCATCTTCTCCGGATAAAACCTGTATTTTCACACCCGTTCTTTCATGCACCTGTTGAACCGTATATTCGGTGTTGTCAATGTTACGCAAAGCGGCGGTACCGAGCACGATGGGATTATCCATACCGAGTCTTGATAAAATTGTAAGGAATTCATCCAATACATCACATATTTTATCAATGCCGTCTTCGGTCATTTTGTTATCCGCAATGTAGTTTATAAGTCCGGCCATTTCTTTCTCTGAGAAGAGCTGTGTAAAGCCGCCTTTTTTATCGGTACGGTATACCGACATTCTGATGGAGTTGGATCCGATATCAATTATTGAGTAATTCATTATTTTCTCCCACTGAATAATATTTAACAATAATATAATACTACTTTTTACACGATATAAAGTCACGGGCATGTAAATTTTGTGTAAAGTGAGGGTTTATTTTTACAATATATACCCATTGTTATAAGTCGCATAAATATTTTACACGGATATAATACGGACATTATACGGATATGACACAGTTGTGATATAAAAATCAAAGCCCGAGTTTTATTATTTGATTTATTCCGGTGAATACATATTCAAAAATAAGGAGGTAAACATGAGTTATAAAACCGTAATCATAGATTATGCTCCGAAAACAAAGAGCATGTCTTCCGCAATAGAGAGTAAGGCAAATGAAATGGCTGAAAACGGATATGAACTTATAACAATGTCTATTACAAATTCAGCGAAAGCAATACTTGTTTTTAAAACAGCGGATGAGCAGGCAGAATCATCAGACGGCAAAATATAAAAATTTACTGATCGAAAGGGAAAATTATATGAAAAAGCGACTTATTGTCGGAACGTTACTCAGTACAATTATAACCGGGGCGTCAGTTACGGCGCCTTTCATGGCACAAATGTCATATGCGGGAGAGAGCAATTCGGCAGTTCTGATAAATGAGGTGAATTCTTCGCCTGACGACTGGGTGGAGTTAATTAATACGGGTTCATCCGATGTGGACCTGTCGGGATATGAAATAAGGGACAATTCTGACGATCACAGATGGAAATTCCCTACGGGCACGGTTATCAAAGCCGGAGGACGTTACGTTGCGGATGCACAGGATAACGGTCTCATTTATTCCGGAAGCTCCTATACTGAGGGAACATTTGAAACCGCCATAGGAATAGGAAGCGGAGATTCAATAAGACTATATGACAATAACGGAGTACTTTTGGATCAATGTTCATGGGAGAAACATGCTTCATATAACGGTGATACAGCGTTAGCTTCAATAGGAAGATATCCGGAGGGAACCGGCGAATTCCAAGTTATGAAAGAGACAAAAAATGCTCCTAACGAACTGTTTGAGGATAAAAGTGATACGCCTTCGGATACTCCAAAGACAGATGAGCCCGAAACGATAAACTGGCCGGGACCGGACGAAGTGAAAACAATAGATAAAGAAGCCATGTTTTTAAAGGATTCTTCGGGGCTTGATTTTCATAACGGACAGCTGTATGCGGTTGACAACGGTACCGGGAAATTCTGGATTATGGATGTTTCAAAGGACGGAAATATCAGTTTTGCAAGCGGATTTGAAAACGGTAAAAGAGTTCGCTTTCAAAAGGATGCCGCAGATCCCGACGCCGCAGGTCCCGATACAGAGGGTATAACCGTAGACGGAAAAGGTCTTGTATATGTGGCCGC
>JALEKK010000010.1 GCA_022769005.1 Lachnospiraceae bacterium | reverse complement strand
CCGCATCCGCATGATTCTCCGTGTTCATGTTCCTCATCTTCGGCATGAAAATGGTATTGTCCGTCACCGTGATCGTGATAATGACGACCCGGATGCTTTAATTCATCAATCAAAACATCAATAAGGTCTGATCTGTTTTCTATTGAATTAAGAATTTGAACTCCCGTCAACTGATCCCATGGCGTTGTGATAATGTTACATCTTTCGTTAAGCCCCGTAACAATTTCCGCAGCATCCATAATCTTTGATTCGTCCGTATTTTGTGTACGGCTCAAAATAACTGTTCCGGCGGTTTTTACCTGATCATCAAAAAATTCACCGAAATTCTTTGAATACATCTTAGCTTTGCCCGCATCGACTATAGTTGTTGTACTGTTAATTACAACGTCATCAATATCAGCTTCTTTAACCGCACTTATAACATCCGAAAGCTTTCCTACACCTGAAGGTTCTATAATAACCCTGTCAGGATGATATTCTTCCACAACCTGCTTAAGGGCAGTCTTAAAATCACCCACAAGCGAACAGCAGATACATCCTGAGTTCATTTCATGAACTTCAATACCTGCCTCGTCAAAAAGTTTTCCGTCTATTCCTATTTCTCCGAATTCATTTTCGACAAGAACCACTTTCTCGTCTCCGAATGCTTTATCCGTCAAAAGTTTTTTTATGAGCGTCGTTTTGCCTGCGCCCAAAAATCCCGATATAATATCAATTTTCGTCATATCTCTGTTCTCCTTAATAATATCAGCCAAAGAGCTGCATTAATAGTAATTAAGTCATGTTTAATTTTTCATTATAGTTAGTCTTTGCTAAATTGTACATATAAGAATTATAAATTCTTTATTATATTTATGACTGATATTTTTAAATCAGAAAAAATGATGTCAGACTGCAACATCCCTGATTCTTAATAAAGTTCATTTAACTTATCCCAATAATTCCCGAATGTTTTACCTGTACATTCCGGATTATCTATTTCAATTCCGTCCGTAAGTAATCCGGGCAAAGAAAAAGCCATTGCCATTCTGTGATCTTCATAAGTCTCTATTTTACAAGCTTTAGGATTTCCCGGCTTAACCGTTATTCCTCCATCAAGTTCATCGGCACTGATTCCCATTCTTCTCAATTCGGTGACCATTCCGTTTATTCTGTCCGATTCCTGACCTCTTATATGTTCTATGCCTGTTATTTCCACGTCTGAATCGGCAAACGGAGCAATCGCCGCAAGTGTCATTGATTGATCTGAGAAGTCCCGCATATTGACTCTTATCCCCTTCAATTTGTGATTCGGTCCTTCAAGGACAATTCCGTCATGTTGTTCTTCTGTTTTGCATCCCATATTTTCCAGAACTTCAATAAATTTTATGTCACCCTGAAGTGAATTTTTGTGAACGCCTTTTACTTTAACTCTGCTTCCGGTTACGGCCGCAGCGGCGTAAAAATAACTTGCCGATGATATATCCGGTTCTATCTCATATTCATCTCTGCTGTAGAACTTTCCGGTATCTATAATATATTTTACAAATCCCGTATCATTATCATGCTCACATTCTACGGAGACTCCGAATTCTTCCATCATCCTTCTTGTCATAATTACATATGAACCAAGCCCTCTTTTACCCGTAACATTTAAAACAACTTTTTTCATCACTTTATTGGCATATACGGGAGCTATCATAAGCAATGCACTTAAAAACTGTGTGCTCATATCAGACGGAACGTCTATAACAACCTCTTCTTCCTTTTCTTCCGAAGACAGGGACAGCAATTCACTTAAATCCTTATCATATTCGCTTTCAACGGTTACGTCTCCGTAAACGGATTCGGCCAGAGTTGCTCCCATTATTTTAACCGGCAAATGCTCTCTGCTCCTCAAATATGTAATCTTCGCCTTTAATTTGCACAAAATATCAAATAACGGCTTCATCGGACGTTTCGCCATTTGTTCCGAACAGTTAACGGTATAAATACAATCCGATAATCCCAAAAATGCAGTCAGAAATCTGGCAGCCGTCCCTGCACTTCCGACATCTATACTTCCTATACTTATCGGTATATTACCGCCCTGTCCCGTAACTTCAATGTCTCCGTTATCAGATATTTCAACATTAAATCCCATGGATCTTAAAGAACTGATAAAATGTATAGTATCGTCACTGTATAAAGCTCCCTTTAGCTTACATTTGCCGCCTGTCATACAAGCCAAAAGAAGCGCCCGGTTCGTAATACTTTTCGAGCCGGGCACTTCTATAACTCTGTCAAACGGCTTATGCAGTTTTACTACTTTGTAAACTGACATAAGACCTCCTTATTCGTATATAGACACTCTTTTTTCAATATCCACATATTCCCTGTGTTCACCGACATATTTGTAAGCAGGTCTGATAATCTTACCTGTGTTTACAATCTGTTCGAGACGATGAGCGCTCCATCCGGATATACGCGCAATGGCAAATATAGGAGTAAACATCTCTTCCGGAATTCCAAGCATTGAATATACAAATCCACTGTAAAAGTCTACATTTGCACATACAGGCTTAAACATATGATGTCTTGCCTTAATAAGGTCGGGAGACTCATTCTCTATAAGTTCATATAAGGCAAACTCTTTCTCTCTTCCTTTTTCCACCGAAAGTTTCTTGGCAAATTCTTTTAATATAACCTTTCTCGGATCTGAAAGTGTATATACAGCATGTCCCATACCATAAATGAGACCCGCCCCGTCAAACGCCTGCTTATCAAGTATCTTACCCAAATATGCCTTCACTTCTTCCGTATCTTCCCAATCGGAAACATTTTTCTTAATATTGTCAAACATGTGATGAACCTGAAGGTTGGCACCTCCGTGTCTGAAACCTTTTAAGGAAGCTATTGCGGCCGCTATTGCCGAATATGTATCTGTTCCCGAAGATGTAACGACGCGGTTTGTAAATGTTGAGTTGTTTCCGCCGCCGTGCTCCGCATGAGTAACAAGGCAAATATCAAGAACCTCTGCTTCAAGAGGTGAAAATTCACCGTCTTCACGGAGCATATAAAGAATGTTCTCCGCTATTGAATAATCTTTTCTCGGATTTTTTATCATAAGAGTTCCGTCTTTTTTAAAGTGCATATATGACTGATATGCATAACATGAAATAAGAGGAAGTTTTCCGATTAACTGAAGTGATTGTCTGAGGACGTTCTCGGCTGATGTATTATCCGGATCTTCATCGTAGGAATAAAGAGTAAGGACACTCTTCATGAGAGAATTCATCAGATTGGTGCTTGTCGCCTTCATGATAACGTCACGGACAAAAGAACCTGAAAGTTCACTTAAATCGTGTAGAACCTTAATAAAACTTACAAGCTGATTTTTGGTAGGCAGGTCTCCGAACAAAAGAAGATATGTTATCTCCTCAAATCTGAATCTGTGGCCTTCAAACTTTTTTACTATATCCCCTATCTCATAACCCTGATAATACAAATGTCCGTCTACCGGGATCTTTTTTCCGTTAACATTCTCTGTGCCGCTTACATCCGATATCTCAGTGAGACCGGTAAGCACGCCTTCTCCGTTGCTGTCTCTCAATCCTCTTTTTACGTCGTACTCAATATACAGATTAGGATTTATTTTATTTGTGTCAAGACATTCCTGAAGCAATTTTTGAAATAACTCCTTATTATCCGGTGTAATTTGCATCATCTCTTCGTTATTCAATTGTAATTACCTCCTTGGAACAAATTTTGTAGAATAATAAAATAAATGCTTATTTCAAATAATATGTTCTATTTTATCAAAAATATCACATTTGTTCTACTGGAATTTTAGTTTATTAAGTATAATATGCCGTGCACAAACATATATATCGTTTTCCGCTTAATAAAATTAAGCATATAATTTATTATCTTAAGCGGTCACCTAATAATATTAAGTTATACCTACTTGTTATTTCTGTATTCATCGGCAATTTTTGATATTGATTTTAATCGATGATTAACTCCGGATCTTCCGATCGGAGGATTATGCAGCAGCCCCAAATCATTTAAGCTTGCATCCGGGTTCTCAAGTCTTAACAGAGCCGTCTCAAGAAGCGAAGCCGGAAGTGTATCCAGCCCGGCAGTATCTCTTATGATTTCAATATCTGAAATCTGATTCATCGCCGCAGCAACGGTTTTATTGAGGTTTGCCGTCTCACAATTAACCTTTCTGTTTATGTCATTTCTTACGCTTTTCAATATCATTGCATTGTAAAATTCCATTTGAGATAACGGGGCTCCAAGAATATTAAGCACATCCGCTATTTCGGAGCTGTCCTTCAGATATACCACATAGTGGCTTTTTCTCTCGATAAGCTTTGAGTCTATTTCAAATGAAAATAATATATCTTTTATTATCCCGGCAAACTTTTTTGACGGGGAAGAAATTTCAAAGTGATAAGCGCCTTCCGGGGTATTTACGGAACCGTTGCACAAAAATGCTCCGCGCAAAAAAGCTTTCTTGCAGCATGTCGATTTAAACAGCATCACGGGTATATCACGAATATCCGAATCTGTCTTCAGTCCCTCCCTGATTACGGCATATTCATTTCCCGATATTAATATGGGAGATGTATTGACGGTTTCAACGTTATACAGTTCCCTGATGAGTTTAGCCATAATATCAATTACCATATCATTGTCGGAACTTATTTTTAAAATATCTCCGTCCGTTTCTCCCGTACAGGCCATCATTGCGGCTAGTTGAGCCCGTTTGCAATCCTGTGACGCTTCATCCGTAACAGCCTCTAATTCTTTTTTTACTTTTTTGGAAAACGACATTAAAATCCCAACCTTTTCACTTCTGTTTCCAACCTGATATTATTTCGTTTAAACACTTCTTCCTGTGCATGAGTAATGACATTAATAACATCCTCCGCCGTCGCATCTCCCGTATTTATGACAAAGCCGGCATGCTTAACCGATATTTGCGCTCCTCCGGACTTATATCCTCTAAGTCCCGCTTCGTCTATTAACTGACCGGCAAAATGCCCCTCCGGTCTTTTAAACGTACTTCCGGCGCTTGGATATTCCAACGGCTGTTTCCCCGTTCTTCTCTGTGTGTAATCAGAAATTCGCTCCTTTATCTCTTCACTGTTGCCCTT
This sequence comes from Lachnospiraceae bacterium, assembly GCA_022769005.1. GTDB lineage: Bacteria > Bacillota > Clostridia > Lachnospirales > Lachnospiraceae > UBA4285. Next base: position 54,853 of record JALEKK010000010.1, on the reverse strand, counting down.
TTTCATTTTTAATACAACGCTTGAGATAATATATCCGTTTTTTTCTATATTGCTTGTCCTGTATCCGAGTTCCAGTTCTTCAGCATTTAACCGCAAAATATTGCCTTCTTTTGTTATTACCCTTGCATATAATAATACGTCCGATATATTCCCTCCGTATGCTCCCGCATTCATTACCACTGCGCCGCCTACGGTTCCGGGGATGCCTCCGAGACATTCAAATCCTTCAAGAGACTTCTCCGCCATAAATTTACCAATCTTCAACATTCTTGTACCTGCAAGAGCCTTTACGTATACGTATTCGTCTTTATCCGAACACTTCGTTTCAAGCTCATCCGCATCAAGAAGTTCAATATCGGAGTAACCGTCAAGAAGTTCGATTATAACCCCGTCATATCCGTTATCCGACACGAGAAGATTACTTCCGTTGCCTATAATATAATAATCAACGTTGTTGTCTCTTAAAAGTCGGATTATTTCCACAATCTCGTCTTCCGATGATATTTGCACAAGAATTTTCGCGTTGCCGCCTATTTTAAATGTTGTATGTTCACTCATCGGCTCATCAGTCAAAACTCTGTCTTTACCGACAATAGCAGTGAGCTTTTCCGCCGTAATAAGTTTTAATTCATCAGTCATATTAACCTCTTAGTCCATTTTCTCCCAGTTATCAAAATTATCGACAACATCGTCGTCTTCCATATCTTTTTCCATTTGCTGCTTTGTAATTTTTTCGTACAATCTCTGAGCTGTGTTATATCCCATCTGTTCCTGTCTGTGATTCACCGCGGCAGTTTCAACAATAACGGCGATATTTCTTCCGGGTCTTACGGGAAGATTGTAAGTTACAACTTTATTCCCGAGATATTCATTATATTCTCTGTTGAGTCCCATTCTTTCATATGTTTTCTTCTCATCCCACTCTTCAAGATGAACTTCCATATCTATTTGCTGTGTATCCTTTACACTTTCCACACCGAAAATTTCTTTTACGTCTATAATTCCTATTCCTCTGAGCTCAATAAGATGTTTGGTTATTTCCGGGGATTTACCGACAAGTGTTTCGTCGCTCACTTTTTTTATAATTACCGCGTCGTCCGTTACAAGTCTGTGCCCTCTTACAATAAGTTCCAGAGCAGCTTCACTTTTTCCTATTCCGCTTTCTCCGGTTATAAGAACGCCTTCTCCGTTTACATCAACCAAAACTCCGTGAATTGTAATTGAAGGCGCCAGTCTTACTTTTAACCATCTTATGATTTCGGCAATAAACGCCGATGTGGATCCGGCAAACTGCATTAACGGAACTCCCATTCCCGATGCAAACTCAATTATTTCTTCATCGGGAAGTATATTTCTGCAAAATACTATACCCGGCACCTTATGTTCTATGATACTTTCAAATCTGCTTATTCTGTCTTCTTTGGAAAGGCAGTTGTAATACGCTCTTTCCACTCTTCCTATTACCTGCATTCTTTCATTATCGAAACCGTCAAAGAAGCCCGTAAGCTGCAGAGCCGGTCTGTTAACCTCAGGAACCGTAAGGTATTTTTTTGATAAGTCTATATCAGGCGTCAGATTCGTCAGCTTCATTTTTTCAGCTACAACCGACAATTTAATTCTTTTTTCTTCACTGTCTCCCATTGCAATATCCTTTCCGGGTCAACGCATCTGTTGCGAAACATTAACAGAATTCAATACACTCATCTGTTATGCGAATCCCAAAAGCTTCATTATGAGGTTGTTATTGTATATAAATGTCAAAAATTCATTACTGTTTATATATCCGAAACAACTTATTCCGAAAGGTGTTCCCGCAAATAATGTCAAAATCGTAAATCCAAGCCATACTATAATCAATCCTTCAAATACACCTATGGCAAATCCGCCTATTCTGTTAAGCAGTGATATACCGGGTAATCTTGAAAAGACATTTAATATCCTGTAAATAATCCAGAATATTATTTCCAATATTACAAACAATATAATAAATATAATAACAACGAATACAATCCATGAAATCTTATGTGAAAATGTATGTACCACTATGCTTTTAACGGTTTCACCCGCCTTAATGTTGTCACTTACATCTTTTGACGTAACCTTCAGATTATTCTTAACCAGTGAAGGCAACAGGTAACCGTCAATATTGGCATTCAATCCGCTTGCAATCAAAGGCGATTCAGACTTTAATACAGGGACGAATTCTTCGCTTACCGTCATTTCGGGATCGATATTCAATGCCGCAAATGATGAGTCCGCTTTATTGTTAACTGCTTTATTGTCTTTAACAACATTATATACAAGTCCGTCCACACCGTTATACATTCCCGTATTATCTTTCACGGCATTTGCTACGGGAACTGTTATTAATCCTGCGATAACAATGCAGGCAATAAGTGTTATTATCGAAAATAATATTTTAAACAATCCCTTAAGAGCTCCTTTTAACCCCAGAAGCCCCAATATAATTATTACAACGATGAGTATTGGGTTCATAATCCCTCCTTAACCGGTAATTGACTTAATGTCATTTAAAATTAAATACATTTTAATTCAGTATGAATAAATATGCACCGTTAATTAATAAAACAAACACAGTGACGGGAATGATATAATCCGGCACTGTGTCTGTTTGATAATGCACTTTAAGTCAATTTGATTTGAGAAATAAATCTGTCATCCACAAGATAATATTTCCCTCTTCTACCGGTAGAAATAAAGGCTGTAACCGTTCCGTCAATGGTTTGTTTTGTTATAAACTTTCCGCTAAGGTTCATAATCGCAAAATTCGAACCTCCGTACATAAGAACGGTATTCCCGTCAAAATTATATGTGTCGTAATTGGTTTCGTAATTTACATCTGATAATTTTCCGCCGTTAGAATTAAATATCTTTATGTTATACGGATTTTCTTCATTTCCGGTCTCAGATACTATACCTACGTTTCCGGAACTGTAAAACACATCTTTTATCTTGGAATCTAAAGCTATTTTCTCTCCTGCCGAAGGCGTGGTTCCGACAGTATAATATCTGAGCGAATTCTCCGATACAGCTATGGCCGTATCATTTGACAAAAATGCAACATGACCTACAAGCTTTCCGTCAAAGTCATTATATCCGCCGACTACCCTGGTATCCTTATTGCCGGCATCTCCGCTGAAGTTATAAAATACCAGGTTTGAAACAACCGTGGAATCATTGGTCTTTGCATATGCAACAATAAGTTTTGTAGAGTCGTTTGAAATTGCAATGTCAACAGGGTATCCGTCCCCTGTTATATTTGTTCTTATGGAATATATGAGCGAAGAATCTCCTCCGTACATATTTATATAGTTGTCGGCATCGGATTGCATTACAACTCCGGCTATACCGCTGCCTGCGGCTTCAACTTTTAAAATATTATATTCTGTGTTTATGCGCCCGACTTCTCCGTTTTCATTCAGCATTACCACGGTGTTGCCACCTACATCTCCGATAACAAGATTGTTGTCCTTTTGACTGATTGCCGGATTTTGCATTGAATAAGATACATTCCATTGCTGAACTCCGGCACCGCTTACAAACGCAGCGCCTGATGAACCGTATCTTATATAACCGTTGTTATATGGGACAAACTTAGTATTGGTATCGCTTTCTCTGCTCCATGATTGTTCTGTTTTATATGATCCGTATGTCATGTTAAATATTGTAAAAAAAGTTATAAGCGCTACGACTGCCGCAACAATAATTATAAAAATTATTCTCAGCTTTCTGTTTTTCCTGCGTTTATTTCTTTTTTTCCTGACCATCTCAAGATCGTCAATCTGATTTCGGTCCGCGTCAGACACATTTTTAGTAGTCATATAGAGTCCCCTTAAATATTGTTATATACATCTATTGCGCCGCCTATGGTTTTGGCATCACCGTTTCTCATAATCTGCTCTAACCTTTTTAATTGCGGTATTGTAACAAAGTCCTGACCTAAATATGCCTCGTAATTGGAAGAAATGTATGCTCTCCTGGTTTTCAGTTCTGATGCAATATTATCGGCTTCAGCCCTTTTCTTCTTTATGTCTTCAAGAAGAGTTTCTATTGCGGGTTTTCTGACTTCTTCTATGTTCTTTATAATGTCCGGCTTTACATTCTTTTCAAAGTCCTCCAGCGCCGCCGCTCTTTCTGCTTCGGTATTTCTTATGGAAGCGGAAACTGCATCTATCTCATCGTCAAATTCTCCGAGATTATACATGGTTTCGCTTGTATCTGACTTAATGCCTTTTTTTATTTTATTAATGATACCCTTGTTATAATTTATCTCGTCGGTAATTTTACGTCCTTTTTTTATTACATCATAATGCTTGAGCAATGTCGCATTTCTGATAATTCTGAAAACGGTTACGCCCAATATGGCTGTTATGCTTTCGTAAGTAACTATTCCCCATGTCTGTATGGATGTAAACAATACAAGAATGTAAGGCAATACGGCAAATATTCCGATCATTATTGCAAAAAATAAAATGTAATCCGTAAAGCTCTGCGGATAAATAAATGCGTAAAACAATTTATTTGAGCAGAACGGAGGAACTTTATCAGCTTTAAACATTTCTTTTCTTTTTCTGATAAGTTCGTCGTTTGATTTTTTTATATCAATTGTTTCGTCATATATTCTGTCTCGCATTCCTGCTTCTTTAGCTTTTTCTCTCTCAGCTTTTACACTTTTAAGCTTGGCTCTTTCATCTTTAATGGTTCTGTCATAGCCTTCGCATATTGCCTTTTCACCGCTTTGAACTTTACTGTTCACTTCATCTGCAAGTTCTTTTTTAAGCGCTTCGCTCTTCTTGACCATGGTGTCAATTTCATCAAGAATTTCTTCGTGTCTTCTGGCGCTAAGGGAGTAGGTATTAACATCAACAATAATATTTTCCAAAGTGTTTAAATCACCGTTTAATATGTTATTGGACATGATAACCTCCCTTTGTTATTTCCCCTCATTATATGTTTTTAATTTCTCATATTTGCAACAATAAGGGGTTATGCTTATGCGATAACCCCTTGTCCGTTTAAATATGGGAATTAGTGATTTTTATAATAGTTGATCAGGCATCCGTCAAGAATGATCTGTCTTTCATCTTCCGTTAATCTGCCTGTTTCAAGCTCAAATTCTTTCATGTCTTTATTTACAACATACGCCTTAATCTTTTCACCGCCGTTTGCAATCATATCTCTTATTCCCGGAATAAAGATATAATCGCCGTTTTCAAACGGAAGATCTCCTTCTTTTATTATGAAAGGAACCATTCCCCAGTTAATAAGATTAGAACGGTATCTCTTGGTTGCATAATCATTTGCGATATTGGCCCATCCGCCTAATACCTTTTGGCACGAAGCCGCCTGTTCTCTGGCCGATCCGTCCCCTGGCTTAACGGCAAATATGGTGCTTCCTATACCTGTATTATGCTTATTATTGCCGAACTTTTCCTTGCATGCGTGCATAATAGGTTTGATTTCAGGGAATGCAGTACCTACACATTCACCGTTTTCTCTTGCTTTCTCCGCAACCTGCACGGCCTTAGCCTTTCCGACATACTCAGGATCTTTTCTCGAAAGAGCAAATTCCGCAAGAGCTAACGGATTAGAACGATATGATGACGTCTCACCCGAAGGAATAAGTTCATCGGTTGTTGTTACAGGATCGTGTATCTCTGAAACCACCTTGATAAGTAAATTCTCAGGAAGTTCAACCATCTCAGGCCAATCCTTTATATTCGGTCCGAATCTTAACTCAACGCTTGGATCCGCAACATTGTGACTGTCAAATATTCTGTTCTCATAAATCTTGCTGTCAAAATGATATGCAGGCTTTGTATATTGCACGTCAACCAACTCTGTGGCAGGTGTAAGTATACCTTTGTTTGCAGCCGTTGCGGCAATGGATCTTGCATCCATAAGAGCAACTGACGCAATTTGACCGTTCTGAGGCTTAGAGCCCTCGCGGCTCGGAAAGTTTCTTGTGGTATGTCTGATGGAAAACGTATCATTGGCCGGAGTATCTCCCGCACCGAAACAAGGACCGCAGAATGCTGTTTTTACAACGGCACCCGTCTCCATGAGATCAGCCATTCTTCCGTTTCTCAGTAATTCCATATAGATAGGCGTACTTGAAGGATACACACTCAATGAAAACTCATCATCTCCGATTGACGCTCCTTTTAAGATATCTGCCGCATCGCAAATATTTTCATATCCGCCGCCTGCACATCCCGCGATGATTCCCTGATCCACCAAAAGTTTGCCGTCTTTAATCTTATTAACGAGATTAATTCTGCTTCCGCCGAGAATAGCTTCCGACTTAATCTCACAATCACGAAGAATATCTTCAAGATTGGCGTTCAACTCTTCTATTGTATATGTGTTACTTGGATGGAACGGAAGCGCTATCATTGGCTTAACCTTTGATAAGTCAACGGATACAACTCCGTCGTAATATGCAACGGCACCCGGATTAAGCTCTTTATATGCATCCGCTCTTCCGTGAAGTTCAAGAAATTCCTTAGTCTTTTCGTCCGTTTTCCAAATCGATGAAAGACACGCTGTTTCGGTTGTCATTACATCAACACCGATACGATAATCCATGGATAAATTCTCTACACTCGGTCCGACAAACTCCATTACCTTATTCTTAACATAACCGTTGGCAAATACCTCACCTATAATGGCAAGGGCAATATCCTGAGGTCCAACCCCCGGCTGAGGAGCTCCGGTTAAATAAATCGCGATTACTCCCGGCATTTTAATGTCATATGTCCTGCTTAAAAGCTGTTTTACAAGTTCAGGGCCGCCCTCGCCCATAGCCATTGTTCCGAGTGCCCCGTATCTTGTATGTGAATCGGATCCGAGTATCATCTTACCGCACTCCGCGAGCATTTCTCTGGCATACTGATGTATAACTGCCTGATGAGGAGGAACGTAAACTCCGCCGTATTTCTTTGCCGCCGAAAGTCCGAAAAGATGATCGTCTTCGTTAATTGTTCCGCCGACTGCACAAAGTGAATTGTGGCAATTTGTAAGAACATAAGGAATCGGAAACTTTTCAAGTCCTGAAGCTCTTGCCGTCTGAATAATTCCCACAAATGTAATATCGTGAGATGTAAGCTTATCAAACTTGATTTTAAGTTCATCCATGTTTCCGGATGTGTTGTGTGATTCCAATATTCCGTAAGCAATAGTATTTTTCTTTGCTTCTTCTTTACCAACGGCACACTCACCGGCTATGCGAGCAGCATTATCCGGTGTGTCGAATATCAGTTCATTGCCGTTTACTAAATATGCCCCTGTGTTACTTAACTCAACCATTTATTTCTCCTAAACAAATATAATCAATTAAAATCATATGAATATGATTTTGTCGATTCAAACGCTGTCATATGATTATTTATAATTCTTTTTCAATAAGATTCTTTAATTCATCTATTCCCTTTTCATCTATACTGCCGGGTTCCCATCCTACATTCACCTTATCTCCTTCATATCTCGGAATAAGGTGCATATGAAAATGAAATACCGTCTGACCGGCAGCCTCTCCGTTATTTTGAACGACATTTAAGCCGTCAAATCCAAGTGTCTTTTTCATTGCATTGGCGACTTTAACGGCTACTTTGAATATATGCGCGGCCGTATCGTCATCCAGTTCATAAATATCGGAAAAGTGTTCTTTAGGAATAATAAGCACATGCCCGCGACTTGCAGGCGATAAATCAAAAATAACTTTTACTGTATCGTCTTCATAGAGAGCGTTGGTCTTGATGTCCCCACCGGCTAATTTACAAAAAATGCAATCATTCTTTTTCATTAATAAACCTCCCTAATTTTTGTACCCTATTTTAGCATATTAAATAATATGTGAGCAAATTTATAATATATTAATTTTATAAACTAACTAATGCAAATTATTAATTTGACATCAGCCAACGATATAACATCACCGTCTAAAATCACTCTCTTTTGAAACGGATTTATCTTTTTGTTATTTATAAATGTGCCGTTGGTAGAACCGTTATCTTCAATATAGTACTCCGATTCGCTTTCGTATATGGTTAAATGGTGTCTGCTGACACCCTTTTCCCGAATCGAAATATCCATTTCATCCCTGCTGCCTACTGTCAGCGGAAATTGTTCCGGATTATATTCCCTGTCGTTATAGATGATTTGTATTTTTTTAGATTTTGAATTGTTTACGGAATGTCTGAATTTAAAACATATGAATAAAGAGACTGCAATTATGATAAACAAAATAAAAGTATCCGGACGCTTCATATTTATCGGCAATAATATCAAAACGGTGCATATTGCGGCAGCTGCCATGAATATTATGAATAAATACTTTTCCGTTTTTCTCCCGTAATTATTTGTAATTCCGCACTTTGATATTTTTTCGAAAGACTCAATCCGTCTGCCCGATTTTTCTTTTAACTCCGGAATTCCTTTGGAAGAGTCCGTGCTGTTTTTCGAAAAATCATGATGTCCTCTCCGATATTCATCGGCACATCCCGAATCCTCCCATATATTGATTTTATCATCTTCGTCCGAATAATATGATGCTCCCTGAGTTGTATATTTTTCCGAAACCGTTCCTTTATTCCCATGAACGGTATTTTTTGCCGCCGTTTCCGCCGCTCCTGCACGGTCTGCATGTGAACCTGTGTTTTCCCCGTTTTTTTCATTTATTATTTCAACGCCCGTTATGTTATATAAAAGCGTTCCTATGGTGTAATTACATGATCTTATTTTTTGATATGTTTCATATACTCTCATTGTCCTTTTCATATCTGAATCATGGTCATATTTCGACAATATATATTCCCATAAAATAAGCAGCGAATTGTGAAATTCGTTTTCATTGTCGGAGTACTCCGGTATATAAATAAACACATACATACCCTTCTCACTGTCATACATCAGTGTGTCCGGCTTTATTACCACATTATTTATGTTGAGTAAATAATCCGATAAATCATGTTCCAGCCTCATAAATGATTTACATAGCTCATTTATGTCTTTATCTCTTATAAAACATTCTCTGTCATTAAACATTTCTTCCATTGTTCTGTAACTGTCCGTTTTATAGTATAGATATAATTCACTGTTAATATTCCTTTCCGCAGGCTTAATCAGGCTTTCAATATCGTTATTTTGCAGCATTTTATATGTGTATGATTTTTTAGAATCGTCGCATTTACAAACTAAATATTTTGAATTGTTTTCAACTGTCTTTTTATAATCCATATATGTCTCTTTCAATTAAATATTGTTTTAAATGTATTCTTTATCGCTTTTATTTTTCTCAACTCCATGGCGGGAAATACCCTTTTTGCGGAAGTTACGGTATTTATTGTTTTATCGTTCCAAAATGAAAAATTCATCTTAAATACTGAATTTGTCGACACGTCGACTCTGCCGCCGTCGGCAAATATATTTACCGACGGATTTCTTATAAACAGAGTTTCTCCCTTCAGTTTGTCATTCAAAACATTTTGTCTGTATATTATGTCATCTCCGGAAATATCCTTTTTTGTAACTGAAGAAACATCAATCGCACTTTCCCACGCTGCACTTTTTATAATTATTGTGTCATGTATAAAAAAACTCAGTGCAATAAGGGATATGCTGATTACCGTAAACAACGGTATCAATATTGCATTTTCAACGGTTGTACCGGCTTCAATTCGGCAATTAAACCACTTATTTATTCTTATGACTGCAGTCACCTCCCCTTGTTTAAAAGCAAATCAGTGAAGCGGTGCTTATACTTATAAACGGAACAAATCCGACTGTTGTTTTTTTGTTAAATGGTATAAAAGGTTTTAATAAAAAGATTACAACAATAAAAATAACAGATGAAGAAAATATGACTGTTATTAAATCACAGAAACCGTATGCGACGCCGATAACCGCAAACAGATAAATATCTCCTGCGCCTATGCTCTGCTTCGGTAAAAACAAACTGAAAATCAGCATGACAAATACGGGAAAAGTATCTAAAATTATGGAATCTATCCTCAGTCCCCCGAATACAATACGGTCGAAACAGACTAAAACTGCCAACATAATTACCGGTATAACCGGAATTTCTTTTATTAAAATGTCGTAAAAACTGAGAATTAAAAAAGAAATCAGTATTGAAATATTTAACAGTATATAATCACCTTCCTTAATGACGATACAACATATCATGAATCTGCTCTTACGGCATTTATTCTTTTGAGCACTTTCCCATTGTTCCTTCAACCTCTGATAACGGCACCTTTTTGTAATCATGATGTATCTCCGTACACTCCCTGTCCGAATGATACCTGTTACCGTATTGTGTATAGAACACGGTTCCAACCGTACCTCTGTCAGAACACCTCTTACAGGCATAATATTTTGCTCCCGAAGCATTCCTTTTGTATATGATATCCCCCGTATTGCTGACATATATGTCCGTATTAAGATAAGAGCAATGAGGAGTCAGATGGTAAACTGTGCCGTGTTTTGCTACATAGACATATTTTGTGTTTTCTCTGTGTCCCATATAATCTTCGCCCAGCCATGCGTATGTCTCCATATTTTGCGATACTTTAATATCTCCCGCACTAAAATAAGAAAACGGAGTATTAAGTGAATATTCTATTTTTAATTTTATTTTTGAATTATTATTCAAAACTTCCGAAGAGGTAACATTTATTCCGTTTATCCCTCCCTTTACGGCCCTTGACAATGTAAGCGAATCACCGAGCTTCCGTTTTATGTTTCCGTCGATGCTGAACAATACTGACTTTCCCAAAGGGAGCGCGGTTCCGTTATCTTCATCAACATACATATACACCTTACCGCTTGCTTCCCTTATACTCTCAAACGCAGCTTCTCTGACTCGTATTTCCACACCCAACAGTATCATGATATTAATAATTACAGAAACCGCAAATATGTATATGGGAATAATGAGTACCGCTTCAAGAGTTACCCCGCCGCCGGCTTTTACTAAACTTATCTCTGCCCGTTTTATGTTATTCAACCACTCCCCCTGTTTCACATTCTGTTAGAATATGCATATTCCGCATCAACGATATATTCTTTCCTCCCGTACGGAAGATTGCATTTTGCCGTTATGTTTTTTTCAAATATATATTCACTCATTTTAAAACTTTCGTCTCCTTTTCCGATCATGTGTAACTCGATCAAGTCAATGGCCCGCAATACATGTGTATCCACATTATCCATACTCAACAGCACCCTGAGATACTCATTATACTTAATGCCGGAATTCGTTTTTTCCTTATCCGGCTCATAGTTAAGCGAAATAAGGTCGATTATGGAAACATGCCATGTGGACTCATTTTTTACAAGAGGAACCTTATCTCCGTTTAACAGCGCTTTAACATCGGCAACACTTTCCGCATAGCCCCACAACAGGATTATCCCGTATTCGGCAATCTGTACCAAAACCGGATTCCCCGTCCATCCGAAAAGTTCTGACGCCAGGGCTTTTGCTTCCGCTCTCATTTTGGAATTCGAAAAAATATATCCGACATTTATCCCCTCTCTTATAAGCTTAAGCCGACCGGTAACTCCTTCTATATTTTCTTTATCTGACTTTTTGCCGATAATGATATATTCCAATTGGTAATCCAACAGTTCGCTTTCTTCTTTTCGGCCGGTAAAAGAACCGAATTTTAATGTCAGATATTCTCTGAATATCTCATTATTGATAAATGTTTTACCGACATTATTGCTTTTCTTGAAATCATGTGATTCGGATGCATAAGATGTAAATGAAATATTATTAATATTTTTTTCCGATATGCGCTCTGTTTTTAAAATTTCATCGACAGAATTATTATCCGGCGAATTCATTTTATCGTATAAATCACCCGGTACGTCCGGCAGTTCCACACTGCTTTCACTTGCTTTGCTTCCGTCAATGTCGTCAATCTTTCTGTCAATATCCGCACTCAAGTCACCTGAACTGATGCCTCCTCCGGTTTTTATCTCTTTTATCCTGTCTCTCATTTCGCTTTCCGACATATCAGCGTCTATTAAGTCGTTCAGCTTTTCCATATCGTCGTTAAAATCTGCTTTTTGCCCGTAGTCTTCCTTTTTAAACATGTTTGCGTATTTAGCCGCTTCCTCGCTTATCCCCTCGTGCGACATGTAATCCAAAGTCTGATTGTAGAAATGCTCACCGTTATTATCCGTTATGTATACATCCTTTGTAGTATTCAATTCCGTAAACTCCAGGGAACTCTCCGAAATGTTATCCTTGATAAGCCTTTTTATTATATCTTCGCTTCCTGCATCCTTTAACAGATATATTCCGTACTTTTCAAATACTTCATTGTTAAATCCCGCAAATGTTCCCTCTAACGCCATTCTGCATGCCGCATTGAAAGAGAACTGTAATGATGTATAAATAACCGAATGGATAAGATTAAAAAGCAAACCCGAAACAACAATAAAAACAAGAGTTGCAAAAATCGTAATATGTGCTTTTAGTTTTATAACGGTAATTTTCATATTTAAACTTGATTAGCCTGATTTGACATCTTTGATAAAATTGTATTTACCACACTTGAAATTTGTTTTTTGAAAATAATTACAAGAGCAATGAGGACAACGGTAATCAAAATCACTTCCACAACTCCCATTCCGTCTTCTCTTTTCCAAACATTAATGAAATGTGATCTTATTCGCTCTTTTATGTAAAAAATTTTATTCGTTAAGGTTTCTTTTATTCTTCCAATCATAATGCCTCCTTAAATAAAATATGTTTATCAGCTACACGGAAAAAGAATCAAATGCGGGAACTATAACGATTACCATAACCGTAAACAGCATGGCAATCATGGGAACCACAAGCTTTGATCCTGCCTTTTCACCCCTTTCTTTTGCATTTGCGGCAGCCGTTTCCATACTCTCAGATGACAGCTGACGTAATTTCTTTTTCAGATCTCCCGTTCCTTTTTTTAAATATTCGGACAAATATGACCCTAATCTTTTATACTCATTAATCCCGCAATCATTACCCCACTTAATATAACTTTTTGCTTCTCCCATACCGTTATTAATATTATTGAGGCACTTTTTCATTTGTTCATATGCTGCCCTCGGCTTCATACGTCCCCTTTTAATGTTGTTATCATACTCCCTTACTATATGTTCAAACGATGATATTATTGTCCCTCCGGCATATATAAGCAGATACAGTTTTGTTGTAATACTCGGATAATCCGCCGTAAGTTCATATTTTCTGTTTTTCTCATAATTTCTTTTATCCTGATATTCCTTTGCAATAAGAAAGGCGGATGCGGCAAATCCCAATATAACTATTAAAACAGGTGATTTTCCGTTTTGTTTATTTATATATTCAACATGTTTACCGTCTACGACACCCGGAAGATCTACTTTATCTTCGTTTGCCGCAGCCATGTCGTTTTTTTGTATCTCATCCTGTATTCTCTTCTTATTACTTAATTCTTCGTTCATAAGAGGGGAAACAACCTTTATATTATATGTTCCGGCAAGCTCTTCATCTCCGAGAGTCATAATACAATACAGCGTTACATTTACACTTTCACCGTTATCAAATTCTTCATTATTAATATAGCCGTCGTATGTACAAATATCATAATTATCGGTTGACCATTCCAGTCTTGCACCCGTAGTTTTATCTTCCGTTATTAAATTTAATTTTTCTCTTACTTCATTTAAACTTTTATTATTTCCGAGTATTAATTCATTCATATTGTCAGACAGTTTTTTTAACTCTGACTTCGCTTCTTCGCCCGTATATTTTCTTTTTCCTATATCGCCTTCAATGTCTATGATTTCTCCGCCTACATATGCTTCCAATTCATATTTTTCGGAAGAATCCTGCGGTCTGAGCAAAAAAGTTATTTTCTCCTTGCCCCCTCCCGAGTAAATAGTCAAAAACACAAATAATGCCGTTATTATGGCTGTAAATAACAATAACTTCTTTGTTTTTCCAGATATGCTCATTAGCTTCTATAACCGTATATCCACAATTTTCTCTGCCCTCACAAATGCGATAACATACACAAATGCACATATACTCATGATAATCACACCCTGTATGTTGCCGTAGAGAGAATTAATAAAATTACCGCTGCTTCTTAAATAGATAATCATCATAAACGGCATAAGACACATTATTCGCTCTTCAAATCTCTTACCGCTTATAATTATCCTTATCTCTCTTTCCACCTCGGATCTGTCATTGGATCTGTCAATAATTGTTTCGATAATTTCAATTAAATTCCCTCCGCTTACTTTTGCAATCATATAAATATCTCTGAATTCACTTATTTCTTCCATTCCCGTATTGTCCGCAAAATCATATAAAATATCATCTAATGTTTCATTTCTCAATAATCTTGCCCCGGATGAGTACCATATTTGCGCGGTTACGGATTTCGGATTAACCTCAATAAGCTTTTCCCCGGCATTTATATATGAATTCTCGTCCGATAATCCTGTTTCAAGGGACAATAACATTAATTCCAAACCGTCCAGAAATATTTTTCTCTCCTTCTGTTTTCTTTTTTCGGTAATCTCCTTTTTTAATACATTGACCAGGTAAACCGTAAACGGGATAAATACAACACCGCTCCACCATACATCGTAAAATGTAATACCCAGCACAACCGACAATATACATCCGACAGAACAGATTATTATATGTTCATACGGTTTTATGCATTTTTTTGTGAAAATGTCATTCCTGAACATACTTAAGTTCACCCGACGTCTTCCCTCCTTCCGCTTCGATTTCCTCGAATCTATAAACCGGACTTAAAACTATCTGACCGTTGCATATACCGGATATCCGGCTTATCTCCATAACCTTCCTGCTTTTATCCTTTATTCGGCTGAGATGAACAATAATATCCAGAGCGGAAGCAATCTGTCCCCTTATAGCCTGAACAGGTATATCCATACCGTATAAAACCATTGTCTCCAGCCTTGATATCATATCTTTCGCACTGTTTGCATGACCGGTTGACAGGGATCCGGCATGGCCCGTATTTAAAGCCTGCAGCATGTCTATAGCCTCATCGCCTCTCACTTCGCCGACAATCAGCCTGTCCGGTCTCATTCTGAGAGCTGTTTTAATAAGCCTTCTTATGGTTATTTCTCCGTCTCCGGATGCATTGATTCCCTTTGTTTCAAGCCTTACCCAGTTTTTGATTCTGAAGAGATTTAATTCCGCGGAGTCCTCTATGGTCACAACTCTTTCATCCTCCGCTATATAATTCCCCAATATCCCCAACAGAGTTGTCTTTCCGGAGCCTGTTCCGCCGCTTATGAAAATATTTTTTTTACTTTTAACTGCAGTTATTAAATAATTTGCCGCTTCTTCGGATATAGTCCCGATCTTTATTAAATCCTCCATGGTCAGCGGATTATCATAGAACCTTCTTATCGTAATTGAAGTTCCGTTTCTTGAAACGGGATACAGCACAACACACGCTCTGGATCCGTCATCCAATACGGTATCCAATATCGGATTTTTGGCATTTACGATTTTGTTTGATTTTGAAGCTATTCTGAGAGCCGTGTCGTTCAATCTCTTTTCGTCTTCAAAATGAACATCGGATTGGTATATGCTGCCTGATTTTTCTATAAATATATTTTCGGTGCCGTTTACCATTATTTCCGTAATATCGTCATCACGAAGAAAAGATTCCAAAACATCCAACCCTCTTATAGAATCAAAAACTCTTTTACTTATATATTCCCTGTCATTGACCGAAATAATGTTATCTTTGGAAAACAGGTGAATTTCACGGCTTATTCTCTCCCTTATATACTCATCCGTACATTCGTCGTCTACATCTATATATTTGTAGATTCTGTTTCTTATATAACTTATTATCTCTTCTTTACTCATCCTCACATTCCGTCGGTAAACAAACCGTCTTTCTTATATATGAAGATCTGTCTGTCTTCTCTAAATATTCAAATAAAAGTGCCTGCCTGTTTCTCTCTTTTTCGTCAAAAATTATATATGTCCTGTCTGATATACCTATCATTTCCCAATATTTATATACCGTGCATCCGACATCTATTATCACTTCGCGATATCCCATGTTCCCGCCTATGTCTCTAACCAGCCTGCTTAAAGTTTCCGCATCGGTTTCACATAAATCATCGGGACATGCTGTAGGCATTATTACATCAAATTCTCCGTAAGAATTGATAACCGATTGCAATTTATCCGTATATACAAATCCGTTTTCCCGATATATATACAGTGCATCGGAAATATCCGTATCCAGAGGAACCGACAGATCATTTCTCAACGGACTGAATTCATCCATATTGATATAGAGAACCCGTCCCTTTGCACTTTCTGCCCGCGCAGTGTTCATTGAATATTCATTTCTCTCATGAACACCGCAAAAACCCATGATGCAAATAATCTCCGGAGTACTGTCGTCACTTTCGTCAGAAGTGCCGTCATCATTTTCCGAACCCTCTTCAAGAATTTCATATATTTTTCCGATTATGGTTGATACGGGATTATATACCGATAAAACATCACCGTTTACATGTGATTCATGTTCGTCTTTTCCCAATAAAAGTATATGTCCCTTATGAGAATTGATTATCTCCCGGAAAGCTTCGTCATCCGACGCAATCAGCAGTGACGGTTCACTGTTATCGGATAAATAAATATCCGAATCGGAAAATGATGAAATCTCATAATCATTGCCCAAACAGGCACTTAATGCATTGGAAAAATTCATCAGATAATCGGTATCGCTTATCAAAATATTGATTTTCTCAGCCAACTGATACCTCCTTTTATGTATTCAATTGTTAAATATAAAAAATTAAAAATGAAAATATACAGAAACGTATAATAGAATAATGTAATCGAAAATATGTTTGTATTATAGAACCGCAAACATTTATTGTCAATATTTTTATATAAAAACCTTTGTAAAACAGATAACATACTATGCTATAATACACTTAAATATGCAACATATTTAAAGGTATTGATATAACATATTAAAGGTATTGAACATGAACAATCTGCAACTTCTACAGCCATATATCAATACGCATGACAATATAATATTGGTTAACAATGAGGAAATTAAAAATCCGTACCATATAAGATGCTATGAGCTGTCTGCCACTACCAATAAAGCCATTAATCTTACATTTATAGCTTCTCCGTATGTAGACTGGCTTATATGCTACAATGACAGCACATTTTTTACGGGTGCTTCGGAATTCATAGGTGTAGGTCCGTCCACGGAACTTTTTTCCATGGATTTGCCCCATTATGATCATATATTCGGAATTCGCTTTGATGACGATTCCGTATTTATTGAAACCGACGCTCCGAATATACCCCACGCAAAACTTGTAGACAATATTTTCCATTATTTTCCTACAGGCAATTCCTATGAATACAACCTTATCAGCAACTTCAGGAAAGCCGAATCATTTTCGAGGAAATGTAAAATATTTCTGTCATACTTAAAGAACTCGAAGCGTTTGCTTGAGACCGGATCATCCGGAAACGCAATAAAAAAAGCCATTAAAGCAGCTGATTACGATGAAACAGTTTCTAAAATAGCTTTGGATCTGGACTTTACGCCAAGATATATAAGCAGGTTATTCAAAGACAGTTTTGGATACTCACCTAAAGATTATATGAAATATCTGCGAATACAAGCTGTTTTAAGCGATATGCACGGCTCTCCTCACAAAACCAATATAGAGTTATCAAAAAAATATGGCTATAACGACCCTGCTCATTTTCTGAGAGAGTTCAGAGAATTTCTGGGTACTACTCCAAAAAATTATATTCAGCTTATGCATTTGAATGACAAAAACAAATGAAACAGGCTTTCTGACTTTTTTTAATGAACCCTGCTAAATTCTTTTTACATTTGTCAAAATACAGCCTTTTGGATATGTTTTTAAAATGTTTAAAGCATTTAATAGGGTTTTATTCCAATATAAAATCCGCTAATACATAATTACTTATATCGACTCCTCTGTCAGTCAATGCATATCCCTTATCCGTTCTTTTCATAAGTTCCAGATTTATATATTTATTCAATACGTCTCCGAATATCTCTTCAATGCATATATTAAATTCATTATTAAATGTATCCGCACATATTCCGTCTGTTTTCCTCAGACCGAGATACATAAATTCAGACATTTTATCTTTCTCACTTAATTCTTCAATACTGTCTTTATCTATCCATGACTGTTCAGAGAATACCCCCGAATAATATTCCGTAAGTTCCGTATATCTGTTTATATCTCTTATATTAGCGAATCTGAAATCACGAACAAGTGACGATGCGCCTACCCCTATTCCGATATAGTTGTCTCTGTTCCAGTATCCCAGATTATGCTTACACTCTCTTGATTCAAGCGCATAATTTGATATTTCATAGTGAATATAACCGTTTTCGGACAGCAACTCATTTGTAAGATAATAAATCTCTCTTTCCGTGTCTTCATCAGGCAAGTGTTTCAATAAATCAGTTCTGTTAAAAAGAGGTGTTCCCTCCTCCACAATAAGGCTGTATGAAGAAATATGTTCAGGTCTTAAGCTTATTACCCGTTCCAATGTTTTTTTATATTTATCCGCAGTCTGAAACGGCAGAGACTGCATAATATCTATGTTGATATTGTCAAACCCCGTTTCCCTTGCCAAATCATAATTTTTCAGAAATTCTCCGAATGTATGTATCCTTCCGAGCATCTTTAATTCATCGTCGTCAGATGACTGTAACCCCATACTTAATCTGTTAATTCCGATATTTTTATATGCTGACAGCTTTTCTAAAGTCAATGTTCCGGGATTTGATTCTAATGTAATCTCTGCCTCTTTTTCCACTGAATAATATTGATAAGCAGCGTCAAGTAACCTGCTTATCAATGCCGAAGAAACGGAGGAGGGTGTTCCTCCTCCTATAAATATACTCGTTATATTATCATTAATCATATTTTTACGATAATATAACTCTCTGCACATTGCGTCAGTCAGCTTTGAATGAACGCTTTCATCGGCTTTGCCTGAGAGAAAATCGCAATAGATACATTTACTGTTGCAAAACGGTATATGTATATATATTTCACTCATTTACTTTTGCACCGCATGCAGGACATACATCTGCATTGTCTTTAATAACCGCATGGCATTCAGGGCACTCTTTTACATCCGTCGATTCCTCTATAAGGTTTCCGTCCTCATCTGCCTGTCCCGTTTCTTTACCGCATTTCGTACAAAACTTTGCATCTATCGGAATAATTTCTCCGCAGTGTTCACATCTCTTATTGCCGTCTTTTGCCGCTTTAACATCGCTTAAATGATCGTTTAATTCATATATTTTCTGCTTAAGTTCCTTAACGGCGTCAACATTTTCTTTTAATTCTTCATCGGCTTCATCTCCGAATTTGTTAACATATGCCTCGCCGATTTTAGCATAGAGATCCTTTAATTCCTTCTCACTTTCCTTTATTTTATAATTTGTTGATGAGATATCGGTGTATTGCTTTGTTCTTTCAACCGCCTTGCCGCTTACGT
The DNA here is from genome assembly GCA_022769005.1 of Lachnospiraceae bacterium. Taxonomy (GTDB): domain Bacteria; phylum Bacillota; class Clostridia; order Lachnospirales; family Lachnospiraceae; genus UBA4285. The sequence continues at coordinate 35,256 of JALEKK010000010.1, read as the reverse complement.
CACCGATCTTCTTACCTATATTCTCTAAAATTCCCATACTTTTATCCTCCTAACGGTTAAATATATATTTATAACTTATATTATAGTTTAACGGCTTAACAATACTCAAATAAATAATTAATGAAAAGAATAAAATACAGCCGTGACAACACTCCCGATGCCGAATAACATGTATTAACCGAATAAGCATACGAAAAAACTCAGACCTTACGTACGATTTTACAAACGCATATTTTTACTGTATACTCCATGTTATATTTTTACTTAAATTTTTGATTAACTGTAGCTTTTACCCACTTTTAGAGAAAGGATTATTTATTATGTTTATTACATGCTTGGACATGGAAGGTCCTCTCGTTCCGGAAATTTGGATCGAATTTGCAAAAGCGCGCGGAATTGATGAATTACTTGTAACTACAAGAGATGAACCGGACTACCATAAGCTTATGGATTACAGAATCGGTATTCTTAAAAAACATAATTTAAAGCTTAAGGATATTCAGGAGACAATTGCACAAATGAGCCCAAAAGAAGGAGCAAAAGAGTTCTTGGACGAACTTCGCTCTTTCTCTCAGGTTGTTGTCATTTCCGATACATTCCAGGAATTTGCGACTCCGCTTATGAAAAAATTGGACTATCCTATGCTTTTCTGCAATTCTCTTGAAGTTGACAAGGACGGAACAATTACGGGATTTGTTATGCGACTTCCGGGAGATGCCAAATTAACTACGGTTAAGGCTCTTCAGTCATTAGGCTACGAAACGGTTGCTGCAGGAGATTCATATAATGATATCGGTATGATCGGTCAGAGCAAAGCGGGATTTTTATTTAAAAGTACCGATGCAATAATCAAAGAACATCCGCATATTAAAGCATATGAAGAATATTCCGATCTCCTTGCCGCAATAAAGGAAGTTCAGGGTATCAAATAATCATAATTTAATAAGTCATCTAAAAAAATCATCTTAGTCTCATATACGAGATTAAGATGATTTTTTAATTTAGGATCTGTTTGTTTTTCAGCTGTATTTCCGCACTTAAACGTAAATTACTTTATAATTCTTGCTCTGATAACTCCTTCAACCTCTTCAAGCTTTTCGATAAGAGCTTTATCCCCCGCAGAGTCAAGGTCAAGAATTGTATATGCATAATCATTTCTTGATTTATTTGTTAAATCGGAAATGTTAACGCCGGCTTCTCCGATAACAGATGTAATCTTGCTGAGAACCGTAGGTATGTTTTTATGACAAATCGTGATTCTTCCCTCTGCAGCGCATACGCCCATGTCACATGCAGGGTAATTTACGGAATTAACGATATTTCCGTTCTCAACAAAATCACGAATCTCATTAACAGCCATAATCGCACAGTTGTCTTCAGCTTCTTCGGTTGAAGCTCCCAAGTGAGGGAGAACAATGATATTGTCATTATTAACTACCGTAGGATTGGCAAAGTCCGTAACATATTTCTTAACTTTGCCCGCTTCGATTGCCTTAAGAAGCTCAGCTTCATCAACAAGAATATCTCTTGCACAGTTAATAATAACCGTGCCGTTCTTCATAAGCTCAAAAGCTTCCTTTCCTACCATTCCCTTTGTTGAATCAAGAGCAGGTACATGAATGGTAATAAAATCACATTCCCTGAATATGTCGTTAACATCGGAAATATGGTTTACCTTTCTTGAAATTGCCCATGCGGCGCTTACGGATAAGTATGGATCGTATCCGTAAACTTCCATTCCCAATTCAACAGCTGCATTGGCAACAAGTCTTCCTATTGCACCGAGTCCGATTACTCCGAGTTTCTTACCGTAAATCTCAGTACCCGCAAACTGCTTTTTAGCCTTTTCTGCAGTCTTTGCAATGTCAGGGTCTTCCGCATTTGCCTTTACCCACTCGTTACCGCCGATGTAATCTCTGGAAGCCATAAGCATGGCTGCAATAACTTCTTCCTTTACGGCGTTGGCATTGGCACCCGGTGTGTTAAATACCACAATGCCGTTTTCCGCATATTTATCAAGCGGGATGTTATTTACGCCCGCGCCGGCTCTTGCAACCGCAATTACGCCTTCGCCTAATTCCATATCATGCATCTTTGCGCTTCTTACAAGAATAGCGTTAGCTTCTTCCAAAGCCGCATCTTTATTGTAGCTGTCAGGAAGCAGGTCCAATCCGACACTTGAAATATTATTGAGGCAATGAATATTTATGCTCATTATGCATTCTCCTTTTCAAACTTATCCATGAATTCAACTAAAGCTTTAACTCCCTCAAGAGGCATTGCATTATAAATGGAAGCTCTCATTCCTCCTACGGTACGGTGTCCCTTAAGGTTAATGAGACCTGCTGCCTTACTCTCTGCAATAAACTTTGCATTAAGTTCATCACTGCCGGTAACAAAAGGTACATTCATAAGAGATCTTGAATTCTTTTCTACAGTTCCCTTGAATAACTTACTGTTATCCAGGAAGTCATAGAGAACCTTAGCCTTAATCTCGTTTCTCTCTTTCATTCCCTGAAGACCGCCGTTTCTCTTAATCCACTGGAATACCTTTCCGCAAATGTAGATATTGTAACATGGCGGAGTATTGTACATTGAGTTACTATCCGCATGAGTCTTATATTTAAGCATTGTAGGTGTTCCCGGAAGTGTATCTTCCGTAATAAGGTCTTCACGAATTGCGGCAATAACAACGCCTGCAGGTCCTACATTTTTCTGAGCTCCGCCGTAGAACATGGCATATTTCTCCACGTCCATAGGTTCTGATAAGAAACATGATGATACATCGGCAATTAAATTATGTCCCTTTGTATTTGGAAGTTCTTTAAATTTTGTACCGTAAATTGTATTGTTCTCGCAAATATATACATAATCGGCATCTTCCGGTATATCAAGATCAGAGCAATCCGGAATATATGAAAATGTCTTATCTTCCGAAGAAGCAACCGCAATTGCGTCACCGTAAATCTGTGCTTCTTTATATGCCTTCTTTGCCCACTGACCCGTGATAATATAAGCCGCTTTTTTATTCTTCATAAAGTTCATCGGAATCATTGCAAACTGTGTTGATGCTCCGCCCTGAAGGAATAAAACCTTATAGTTGTCGGGAAGTCCCAATAATTCCCTGAAGTCGGCTTCCGCGGTCTGAATAATTTCACCGTATTCCTTTGAACGATGGCTCATCTCCATTACGGATTCGCCTGTACCCCTGTAATCAAGCATTTCCGCTGCGGCTTCTTCCAATACTTCAACAGGAAGCATTCCCGGTCCGGCACTGAAATTAAAAACTCGTGACATATTTTCTCCTCCTATATAGTGATAATGTATACTAATATAATTATACTTTTATATTACTTCATTTTTGTTTTATATGCATTAATAATTATGGAATTACTTCCTGTTTTTAATATCGTTTTCGTCAAATGCATCCGCAATGTTACCGCCCGGCGAAACCATAGGATAAACCTTATCGTCGTTGTGAATTATACACTCTATCATTGCCGGTTCGTTAAGCTCTATTGCTTCTTTAAGTGCCTTTTCAAATTCCTCTATGGTTGTAACTCTGTATGCTTTCGCTCCGAGTCCTTCGGAAACCTTTACAAAGTCTGTCTTATCCTCAAGTGTTGTATTGGAATATCTCTTGTCATAGAAAAGAGTCTGCCATTGCCTTACCATTCCCAAAACATGGTTATTAATTACGATATCAATTACGGGAATATTATATCTCGATGCCGTGGCAAGCTCGTTCATGTTCATTCGGAAACATCCGTCACCGGCAACATTTACAACTATGTCGTCCGGTTTTCCCACCTTTGCTCCTATTGCTGCACCCAGTCCGTATCCCATGGTTCCGAGTCCGCCTGAAGTAAGGAACTTTCTTGGTTTTGTGAAATTATAGTACTGTGCCGCCCACATCTGATGCTGACCTACATCTGTTGTTACGATTGCATCTCCCTTTGTTATTTCATAGAGTTTTCTGATTATAAGCGGTCCGTTCAATCTTTCGGTAATAAGAGGAAGAGGGAATTTGTTCTTTATCCCGTTGATTTCTTCAATCCATGCTCCGTGATCCTGTTTAGGGAGTATTTTGTTGATTTTCTTCAATACTTCTTTGGCATCTCCGATAATGCTTGCAGCTGTATCAACGTTTTTATTAATTTCGGCAGGATCAATGTCAATGTGAATAATTTTTGCGTTTTTAGCAAATGTTCCCGCATTGCCCGTAACTCTGTCTGAGAATCGCGCTCCTATAACAACAAGGAGATCACATCTTGAAACTCCGAGATTGGATGCCTTTGAACCATGCATTCCTATCATTCCCGTATACAGTGAATTGTTGGAATCAAACGATCCCTTTCCCATAAGAGTTTCACATATCGGAGAATCCACCTTTTCAACAAATTCCTTAAGCTCGTCAGATGCATTTGAAACGGTAATTCCGCCGCCCACAACGATGAAAGGCTTTTTGGCTTCCTTAATGAGTTCTACGGCTGATACCACATCCGCTTCATTAATGTCTCCGCCTCTTTCAATAGGTAAAGGTTCCTTTTTCTCATACTCATAAAGCGCAGCCGTTACATCCTTTGTAACATCCACCAATACAGGTCCCGGTCTTCCGCTTGCGGCGATATTAAAGGCTCTTCTTACGGTATCCGCAAGATTTTTTATATCCTTTACGATGAAATTGTGCTTTGTTATCGGCATTGTAACACCGGCTATGTCTATTTCCTGGAATGTGTCCTTGCCCAATGCGTTAACGGCAACATTACATGTAATTGCCACTATTGGAACCGAGTCCATATATGCGGTAGCTATTCCCGTAACAAGATTTGTTGCTCCCGGACCCGATGTTGCAAAGCAAACGCCTACTTTACCCGTTGCTCTTGCATATCCGTCTGCGGCGTGTGACGCACCCTGCTCGTGAGATGTCAGATAATGTGTTATCTCATCACTATGCTTATATAATGCGTCATACAAATTAAGAGCCGTTCCGCCGGGATAACCGAAGACTGTATCCACGCCCTGTTCTTTCAAGCATTCTATAATTATGTCCGCACCAGTCAGTTGCATAATTTTACCTCCTCTTTTATTCATATGCAGATGTTAATAATCTGCTTTTATATGCATCAGTAACGCGTATCGTACTGTTATTATTTATTGTAACTGTTGTAACATGATGTGATTTTAGGAACTTCAAGTACCGCTCCTCTGTTGCCGGATGTAACCATTGCGGCATACCTTGCAAGATATCCCGTTGTAACTTTAGGTTCTCTAGGCTGCCACTTTGCTCTTCTTTCCGCCAACTCTTCATCGCTTACGCAAAGCTTTATGGAATGTCCCGGAATATCGATTTGAATTATATCCCCCTCTTCCACAAGAGCGATAGGTCCTCCCACGGCCGCTTCCGGTGAAACATGTCCGATTGAAGCGCCTCTTGATGCGCCTGAAAATCTTCCGTCCGTAATAAGTGCTACAGAACTTCCGAGTCCCATACCCGCTATGGCTGATGTAGGTCTTAACATTTCTCTCATGCCGGGACCTCCCTTAGGACCTTCATAACGAATTACAACAACATCTCCCTCAACAATTTTTCCGCCGCTGATGGCTTCAATCGCATCCTCTTCGCAGTCAAATACTCTTGCGGGTCCCTCGTGAACAAGCATTTCATCCACCACCGCAGACTTCTTAACAACACTGCCGTCCGGAGCAAGATTGCCGCTTAAAACCGCAAGTCCGCCGGTCTCGGAATATGGATTGGAGAAAGGTCTGATTACGCTCTCGTCTAAATTAACGGCATTTGCAATATTCTCTCCCACAGTCTTTCCCGTAACCGTCATACACTCTGTATTAATAAGACCGTGATCCGCAAGTTCCTTCATCACCGCATATATTCCGCCCGCTTCATTGAGATCTTCTATATATGTAGGTCCCGCAGGTGCAAGATGGCAAAGATTAGGAACTTTATCGCTGATTTCATTGGCAAATTTAATATCAAAATCAAAACCTATTTCATGAGCGATTGCAGGAATATGAAGCATACTGTTTGTTGAACATCCGAGCGCCATGTCCATGGCAAGAGCGTTGAGTATGGCGTCCTTTGTCATAATGTCTCTCGGTCTGATGTTTTTTTCAAGTAAGTTCATCACGGCCATACCTGCATGCTTCGCAAGTTTGAGTCTTTCGGAGTAAACAGCCGGAATTGTACCGTTTCCGCGAAGACCCATACCGAGAACTTCCGTAAGACAGTTCATTGAATTGGCTGTATACATTCCTGAACATGATCCGCATGTAGGACATGCATTGTTCTCATATTCCTTAACATCGCTTTCTGTCATCTTGCCGGCTTCATATGAACCTACCGCCTCAAACATTGATGAAAGACTTCTCTTTCTTCCCTTTACTCTTCCGGCTAACATAGGACCGCCGCTTACAACTACCGTCGGTATGTTAACTCTTGCCGCAGCCATAAGCATACCCGGAACAGTCTTATCACAGTTAGGAATCATTACAAGAGCATCAAACTGATGCGCGATTGCCATTGCTTCAATTGAATCCGCAATCAAATCCCTTGTTACAAGTGAATACTTCATTCCGATATGACCCATGGCAATTCCGTCGCATACGGCTATGGCAGGAAATTCAAGAGGTGTTCCGCCTGCCATTGCAACGCCCATCTTAACGGCCTGAGTTATTTTATCAAGATTCGTATGTCCCGGAACAACCTCGTTATATCCGTTTACGATACCGACAACAGGTCTGTTCATTTCCTCAGCCGTAAGTCCCAATGCGTTAAGAAGTGAGCGCTGAGGCGCTCTGTCTATACCCTGTGTTATGTTTTTGCTGTGATCTTTCATAGCGCACCCCCTTATAATATTTCTTATGTCAAATTCTCTCTGCCACTCTGTCTCCCATTTCTGTTGTTGAGCAAAGCGTCATTCCTTCTTTATATATGTCTCCTGTTCTGAATCCTTCTTTCAAAACACTTTCAACAGCGGCTTCAATGGCCTTTGCTTCTTCCTCAAGGTCAAATGTATATCTGAGCATAAGAGCCGCCGAAAGAATCGTTGCAAGAGGATTGGCTTTATTAAGCCCCGCAATATCCGGAGCGGATCCGTGGCTTGGTTCATACAGTCCGAATTTATCGGCTCTGAGAGAAGCGCTTGACAACATTCCGATGGATCCCGCCACCATACTCGCCTCATCCGATAAAATATCTCCGAACATATTCTCCGTAAGCATAACATCAAATTGAGACGGATCTCTTACAAGCTGCATTGCCGCATTATCTACAAGCATATGTTTCAATTCAACATCCGGATAATCCTTTGCAACTTCTTCAACCACCGCTCTCCATAATCTTGAAGAGTCAAGAACGTTGGCTTTATCCACGCTTGTAACCGTATTTCTTCTTTTTCTTGCAATATCAAATGCTTTAACGGCTATTCTTCTTATTTCTTCCTCATTGTATACAAGAGAATCCGTAGCTGTTCTGAGACCGTTTACGACCTCCGTCTTTCTGTCTCCGAAGTAAAGACCGCCGGTTAACTCTCTCATAATAACCATATCAATACCCTTACTGCTTATGGATTCCTTAAGAGGACATGCACCGGCAAGCTCTCTGTATAAATATGCCGGGCGCACATTTGCAAATAATCCGAGTTCTTTTCTTATCTTAAGAAGCGCCGCTTCAGGTCTTAAATTAGGAGCAATATCATACCATCTTGAATTGCCCACATCTCCGCCTACGGCACCGAGAAGTACCGCATCGGAGTTTCCGGCAATTTCGAGAGCTTCATCAGTAAGAGGCACTCCGTGAACATCGATGGAACATCCTCCCATTAGGATCTCATTATATGAAAATGTATGCCCGTACTTTTCAGCCGTTTTATTAAGTACTTTAACAGCCTCCGCAACTATTTCCGGACCGATTCCATCTCCTGCTATCAGTGTTATATTACCGTTCATTTCTGCCTCCCGATTTCAATATTCAGAACGATTTTGTATATTTCGGTGAAAAATATAGTCTGTTCTGTATTTTATATTTGATATATAAGTCTTTTTTCAACAATTACTTAAGTTATGTATATAAAATAAGGAAATTACTTATATATGTTAAAATAATACTTTTAATCATAATATATTTAATTGTCCTTTTCAACATACAAAAATCAGTATACAAAAAGATCACGGCAACCGGTTAAACTGTGCTGACCTTAATATTTCGGTTGTCATTTCGACTTCCGATAATATACACAATTAACCAACAGCCATGATCTGAGTGGTTTGAATATTTAATTATTTGTCGTCCTTGTTAGGCTTATCTCCGACAAATGTTGTCTGCTGAGTTTCGGCAGGCTCAATCTGATCGATTGCGTCCTTTTTCATAGAGATACGACAGTTTCTGTTATTACCGAATTCAACAACTACAGTATCATCGATAATATCAACAATTTTTCCGTAGAAACCGCTGCTTGTAAGCACAAAGTCTCCCGGTTTCATATTAGACATAAGCGCTTCTCTCTCTTTTCTGCGCTTTCTTCCCGGTCTGATAGCCGCAAAATATCCGAATAATACCAATGCGCCGATATATATTACGAATATAATTATCATGTTGCCGTCCATAACTAACCTCCATTACGAGCAAATTTACAATTTATAAAAGTATATACTAAATGCACATATATGTCTATAAAATAGTAAATTACCTGTTTTCTCCGCTTTTCAGCATTTCTATTCGTTCTTTTTTAAATGCGGAATATCTGTGCCCGTCTATTGCATCTCTTATATCTTCCATAAGATGATTATAAAAATACAGATTATGCATTACGCACAGTCTCAGTCCCAGCATTTCTCCGGCCTTCAGCAAATGTCTTATATACGCCTTTGAATAATTTCTGCATGCTTCACACCCGCACCCCTCTTCAATAGGCGACATATCTTTTTCATGCTTTTTATTGAGCATGTTTATTTTACCGAACTTTGTATATACATGACCGTGTCGCCCGTTTCTGGAAGGATATACGCAGTCAAAGAAATCAACACCTCTGTCTACCGCCTCAAGCAGATTCTCGGGAGTGCCTACTCCCATAAGATATGTGGGTTTATTCTTCGGAAGATACGGAACGGTCTCATCCAAAACATTGTACATTTCCTCATGGCTTTCCCCGACGGCAAGTCCTCCCAAGGCGTATCCGGGAAGATCCAGATCAGATATAACTTTTGCATGTTCTATTCGTATATCCGTGTATATTCCGCCCTGATTAATCCCGAATAAGAGCTGATGCTTATTAATGGTATCATCAAGTGAATTTAATCTGTTTATTTCATCTCTGCTTCGCACAAGCCATCTTGTTGTTCTGTCAACCGAACGCTGCATATAGTCCCTTTCAGCTTTTGCCGGTGCGCATTCATCAAATGCCATTGCAATCGTGGATGCAAGATTTGACTGAATCTGCATACTTTCTTCCGGTCCTATAAATATTTTTCTACCGTCTATGTGAGAAGCAAATTTTACCCCTTCTTCAGATATGTTTCTCAGCTTGGAAAGTGAATATACCTGAAATCCGCCTGAATCAGTCAGTATGGGTCTGTCCCAATTCATGAACCTGTGCAGTCCTCCGAGCTCTTTTATGAGCTTATCTCCTGTCCTCACATGTAAATGATATGTATTTGCAAGAGCAACCTGAGTATCTATTTCCTTCAAATCAACCGTGGATACGGCTCCTTTGATTGCCGCAACCGTAGCCACATTCATAAAAAGCGGTGTATGAACTTCACCGTGAACAGTGGTAAATTTCGCATGTTTCGCCATATTGTCGGTATTTATTATTTCATAATTATAATCTTTCATAAAACTCCTTTATAAAGCTGATTCTGCTTCTCATACCGTCCATAATTTCATCCACGATTGCAAGTTTTGCCATGGACTCTACAACAACTACCGCTCTTGGAACAATCAACGGATCGTGTCTTCCGTGAATTTCTATTTCCGTTTCATTACCGGAATTGTCCACGGTCTGCTGAGCTCTCGCAACAGACGGCGTAGGTTTAAATGCCGCTCTGAATATTATTTGGCTGCCGTCTGATATTCCGCCGAGTATGCCTCCCGAATGATTGGTTCTCTTTGTTATTCTGCCGTTATCCGAAATAAATTCATCATTATTTTCGGACCCTCTTGCCTTTGCAACCTTAAATCCGTCACCGATTTCAAAGCCTTTAACGGCTCCTATGGAGAATATCGCCTTTGCCAGATTTGCATCCAGTTTATCGAATACGGGTTCTCCGAATCCCGCTTTTATACCGTCCACGGTACATTCTATTATTCCGCCGGATGAATCTTTTTCGGACATTAACTTTCTTATATATTCACCGGCCTTTTCACTTGCCGCTCTGTCAGGCATACAGAGTGCCGAATTGCCCGCAAATTCCAAATCAAAATTATCATAATCTATTTCTATATTACCTATTTGCTTTGTATACGCCGTTACGCTTATCCCAAGCCGGTCGAGTATGAGACCCGCCACGGCTCCCGCCGCAACCCTGCCTATGGTTTCTCTTCCCGAAGATCTTCCTCCGCCTCTGTAATCCCTGATTCCTACGCCGTACTTTGAATCAAACGAAAAATCCGCATGCCCCGGTCTGTATACGTCTTTTATGTTACTGTAATCTTTTGAATGCTGATCCTCGTTATTAATCATCATAAGTATGGGAGAACCTGTAGTAACTCCCTCGAACACTCCCGAAAGAATCTGTACCCTGTCATTTTCATTGCGCTTGGTTACAAATTCACTTGTACCCGGCTTTCTTCTGTCAAGCTGTTTCTGAATAGTGCCTTCATCCAATTTCAGCCCTGCTGGACACCCGTCAACGCATACGCCTACAGCTTTTCCGTGTGATTCGCCCCACGTTGAAGCCGTAAAATTTTTACCGAATATTGATCCCGACATTTTATCTCCTTTAATTCCTCTGGATATAGGTAATAATTATAACTGATTTTATTTAATCACTATATTTACTATAAGTTTAGTATGTGTTATCATCTCACATAATATACTAAATGATTATAAAGTTATGTTATAAAAATATCTACTCAAATATATTTTTGGATATTAATTAATACAGCGGATAAACACTTAAACTGTATTATTTATTTGTATAAATTACGGAAAGGAAAAACATGAAAACAGTTCTTTGCTTCGGAGACTCCAACACATTCGGATATATCCCCGGCGGACTCGGCAGATTTTCCGAGTCGGAAAGATATACCGGTATTCTGTCAACTCTGTTGGGGTCTGAATACAATGTCGTTGAAGACGGAGTTGTCGGAAGAACGACAATGTTTGAAGATCCTCTCAGAACCGGAAAATGCGGTATAAAAGACATAAAGAAAAGCGTGCTGGCCGCAAATCCCGACATATTTGTAGTTGCCCTCGGGACAAATGATGTAAAAAAAGTATTCAATAACAGTGAATCATCCATCTGCTCCGGGGTGGAAAGCATAATAAAAACCGTTCTCTCCGTTAAGCCGGATACCGCGATAATTGTTATGGCTCCCGCACCTATATCATCGAATGCACTGACAAAAAGCGACGACTACGATTTACATTCTTTGGAAGTATCGAAAAACCTGCATAAGAAGTTGGAAAAGTACTCAAAAGAACACAATTACAAGTATTTAAATATAGGTTCATTTGCAAGCGTATCTCCCGAAGACGGCGAACACCTGGCGGCAGAATCACACAAAATAACGGCGGAAAAGCTGTATGATGTTATAAAAAACATATAATCAATAATATTGAATCATTGCAATATCCGTTTTATACGGTTATTGCATAAAATAAAATTATAGTATAATATTCATATAGTATATGTATGAATTGATTTTATATCGTATCAAAGTTACCTTCATCTGTTTTGTAAGTATAAGGAGGATTAAATGAAAATATCCACGAAGGGACGATATTCTCTTGAATTTTTATTAGATTTGGCAAGACACGACAATAACGGCCCCATATCATTAAGCGATATTGCGGAGAGAAAGAATATTTCCAAAAAATATCTCGAGCAAATAATTCCAGTTCTCAATAAATCCGGCTTCTTAACCACCGTAAGAGGAGCTCACGGCGGTTATAAACTGGCAAAGGATCCAAAAGATATTACCATATCCGATATATGGTTCGTAACGGAAAATATCTTTTCCAAAGACGCAAACGGCGAAAGTGAAGACAATCCCACATTTAAGTTTATTCTTGACGGTTTGGACGATAAGATAAGACAATATCTGAATACCATTACGCTTCAGGATGTCCTGGAAAAAGAAAATAATTATTATACCGATAATTATATAATATGATTCCGCAAAAAAAGTCATTGTTCGGACATTGACGCATTGAAACTGTCGTCATATCCGTACAATGACTTTTTATTCTGTTATATATGCTTCCAGCCTGTCATTTGCACGCTTCAATTCTTCCGTTTCGGCTGATATATTTCCCGAATCCATGTTTTTGCCGAATTTAAATTTTGAATTCAACGAGCTGACGGCTTTTATTTCCTGTTTGATAAGCCTTTTTGTGTCTTTGCTTATTTCTTTTCTGTGTTCCGCCACCATTGTCTTTGCTTTATTAATCAGTGAAGATGCCCGGTTTTTCTCCTTATACAGATTAACTTTATCATCATCGCCGTTTTCATACATCTTGGCGTTCCAAATCGCCTTCTGTATCTCATCTTCCGTAAGATTTGACGACGATGTAATTGTTATGGACTGTTCTTTTCCGGTTCCGAGATCTCTTGCCGATACATTTACAATTCCGTTTACGTCAATATCGAATGTAACCTCTATCTGCGGTACACCGGCCAGCGCCCGCTTTATTCCCGATAATCTGAAATTCCCCAAAAGTCTGTTATCCTTCGTAAATCTTCTTTCTCCCTGAAACACCTTTATGTCAACTGAAGTCTGAAAATTAGACGCTGTTGTAAAAATTTGGGAGTGTCTTATGGGAATGGTTGTATTTCTCGGTATCAGTACATTAGAAATCTTACCTACGGTTTCTATTGAAAGAGATAAAGGGGTGACATCCATAAGAACAAGTCCGTCGGCGTTAGAGCCGGTTGCAATTTGACCTGTCAGCTTGCTTGCCTGAATGGCAGCTCCGTATGCAACGCATTCATCGGGATTAACATTCCTTGAAGGCTCTATTCCCAATATATCCCTCAATTTCTCCTGTACAGCCGGTATTCGTGTTGACCCGCCTACCAAAAGAACTTTTGAAATCTCATCTTTTTTAACGCCCGAATCCGATAATGCATTATTAACCGGAATCTCTATCCTGTCTATCAGGTCGCTGATTATTCTGTTAAATTCTTCCCTTGTCAAAGTCATTTCGAAGTTAATCACTTCATCTTTTGCTTTTGCCAGGTAGGGCAATGTAATTTTTGTGCATTGAGAACTTGACAGCTCTTTCTTTGCGCGCTCCGCTTCTTCGTGTATTCTGCACATTACCGCAGGATCTTTTGAAACATTTATACCGTATAAACTCTTTATCTCTTTGCAGATTCTCTGAACAATTCTCTCATCAAAATCATCGCCTCCGAGGAAATTGTCACCGGATGTGGATAAGACGTCTATTACACCGTCCGCGATTTCAATTAGAGATATGTCAAATGTTCCTCCTCCGAGATCAAAAACAAGTATTTTTTGCTCTTTTGCATTATCCAGACCATATGCAAGGGCCGCCGACGTAGGCTCATTGATTATTCTCAGCACATTCAACCCGGCTATTCTTCCCGCATCTTTCGTAGCCTGTCTCTGAGCGTCGTCAAAATATGCAGGAACTGTAATAACGGCGTCCGTTACTTCCTCCCCCAGATATTCTTCCGCATCCACCTTCAGTTTTTTTAAAATCAGAGCGGAAACTTCCTGCGGAGAATATTCATGACCGTCTATTTTCAGTCTGAAATTACTTCCCATCTGCCTTTTTATTGAAAAACATGTTCTTTTCGGATTGACGGCGGCCTGTCTTTTCGCAGGATTACCTATCTGATATGTTCCGTCCGGCATAAATGAAACAACCGACGGGGTTGTTCTGTAACCTTCTTTATTGGCGATAACTTTAGGCGTATCTCCATCCAATATTGCCACACAACTGTTTGTTGTGCCTAAATCAATCCCAATAGCTCTTCCCATATACACACCAAGTTTCCGATTGAATATATCGTCTGAACAACGATACATCCAATACCATAATTTATGCTATTTGTATATAAATATGCATAATCCCTTAATTCATATTTTCACATTATATCATAATTAACTTTTATATGCGACTTTACCGGTTCTGTTTATCAATTCTTAATACGCATTACCTGAACGGCAGCAGAAAACATAAAACAGACCTCCGCTCTCCTTTATTCGGAGAACAGAGGTCTGCCATTTTTATCGTTACATTTCGGGTTTATGATAAATCATAATTTGAAACATAATTATTGTACAGATAAGTATCTGTTATCAAAGCACCTTAAAAAGCAAAGGCATTCCATAATTAAAGCTCGCTTAATTTCTTAAGGTATTCATACTTGGCTTTAGCATCTTCAGCTGCGTTAGTAAATAACTTGGCAGCTCTTTCAGGATCCTTCTTCTCAAGGTTAATATATCTTGTCTCTCCCATAAGGAATTCCTTGTAATCCTTGCTAGGAGCCTTGCTGTCAACAACAAGCGGATTCTCACCGTTCTTAGCTCTTCTTGGATCGTATCTGAAGAGGTTCCAGTAACCTGACTGTACCGCTGCCTTTTCTTCTTCCATGATCCATCCCATACCCTTACGGATACCGTGAGCGATACATGGAGCATAACCGATTATAATAGACGGACCGTTGTAGCTTTCAGCTTCTCTGATGGCCTTTAAGCACTGATTCATATCGGCACCCATGGCAACCTGAGCTACATAAATATATCCGTAAGACATACAGATTGATGCCAGATCTTTCTTCTTAACATCCTTACCCGCTGCAGTAAACTGAGCGATAGAACCTTCAGGAGAAGCCTTTGATGACTGACCGCCTGTATTTGAATAAACTTCCGTATCAAATACAAACATATTTACATCCTGGTTAGCGGCAAGAACATGATCCACACCGCCGTATCCGATATCGTATGCCCATCCGTCACCACCGAAGATCCAGTGTGACTTCTTGGACATGAAGTTCTTATCCTTGAGAACTTCCTTAGCGAGAGGATCGTCGCACTTCTCAAGAAGCGGAATAAGTTCCTCTGTTGCTTTTGCACTTAAGTTAGTGTCATTTAATGTACCAAGGTATTCCGTGATTGCTTTCTTAAGCTCTTCATCGGATGTTGTATCGTTGAGTTCCTCAAGCTTTCTTACTATACCGCTCTTAATAGCATCCTGAGCAAGCTTCATTCCGTATCCGAACTCCGCATTGTCCTCAAACAGAGAGTTAGCCCAAGCCGGACCTCTTCCGTTTACGTCTGTGTTATAAGGCGTTGAAGGTGTTGAACTTGCCCAGATTGATGTACATCCGGTGGCATTTGCGATAATCATCTTATCACCGTAGAGCTGAGTGATAAGCTTGGCATAAGGTGTTTCACCGCAACCTGCGCACGCACCCGAGAATTCAAGATATGGATGTGCAAACTGTGAACCCTTAACCGTTGTCTTGGCAAACTTCTCGTATACCTCTTCCTTTTCAGGTAAAGTAACGGCATAGTCGAAGAATGCCTGCTTGTCCTGGTTCTCCTCGTATGACTTCATTGTAAGAACATCTGACTTTTTGTTTCCCGGACACTGTGTTGAACACAAATCACATCCCGTACAGTCGTCTACCGATACAACTATTGAGTAGTAATATCCAGGCATACCCGTCATTGGTGAATACTGCATTCCCTCAGGTGCGTTCTTAGCTTCTTCCTCTGTCATTACAACAGGACGGATAACGGCATGAGGACATACAAATGCACACTGGTTACACTGGATACATTTCTCAGGCTTCCATACAGGAACGTCTACCGCGATACCACGCTTCTCATAAGCAGCCGTACCCTGTGGCATTTCACCGTCGGCATATTGCTTAAAGTCTGAAACGGTAAGTGTATCTCCCTTACATGCATTTACCTTCTTCTGGATGTTGTTAACATAATCAAGAACCTTTTGATCGCCGACTGTTGCAGTCTTTGAGAAATCTTCATCAGGACAGTTCTTCCAATCTTCAGGAATCTCAACCTTAACGATTGCTTCAGCACCTGCATCAATAGCCTTATAGTTCATCTGAACTACGTCATCACCCTTCTTGGCATATGAAGCAAGAGCCTTTTCCTTCATGTACTTAATTGCTTCGTCACTAGGAATAATGTTTGCAAGCTTGAAGAATGCCGACTGAAGAACCGTATTGATTCTCTTACCGAGACCGATTTCCCTTCCGATTTTAATACCGTCGATCATGTAGAAGTTGATATTGTGTTCAGCCATATATCTCTTAACCTGACCAGGAAGGTGCTCGGCGATATTCTCAGGTGTCCACTCAGAGTTAAGAAGGAATGTACCTCCGTCCTTAAGATCCTGAACCATGTCATACTTTCTTACATAAGAAGGTGAGTGACATGCAACGAAGTCTGCCTTTTCCACAAGGTATGTTGACTTAATCGGAGTATTACCGAATCTAAGGTGAGAAATTGTAACACCGCCGGACTTCTTGGAATCATAATCAAAATACGCCTGAGCGTACATAGGTGTATGATCACCGATAATCTTTATGGAGTTCTTGTTGGCACCTACGGTACCGTCGGCTCCGAGACCCCAGAACTTACATGATGTCGTTCCTGCTGGAGCGGTATCTACATGCTCGCCTCTTTCAAGAGACTTCATTGTAAGGTCATCAACGATACCTACGGTATAATCGTATTTATCTTCGTTATTGAAAATTGCAATGATATCCATAGGTGTTGTGTTCTTACCTGCAAGGCCGTATCTTCCGTTAAGAATCTTAACTCCCGCCAATTCGCTCTTGCTTAATGCCGCTACAACGTCAAGATAAAGAGGTTCGCCTACAGAACCGGCCTCCTTTGTTCTGTCAATAACATTGATTGTCTTAACAGTCTTAGGTATAACTGAAATTAAATGCTTTGCTGAGAAAGGTCTGTATAAACGAACCTTAACGGCTCCGACCTTCTCGCCCTTTGAAACAAGATATTCAACTGTTTCATCTATTGTTTCACATACAGAACCCATGGCGATGATAATTCTCTCCGCATCAGGAGCACCGATGTAGTTGAAAGGCTTATAATCTGTACCAATCTTGGCATTAACCTTGTTCATGTACTTTTCAACAACATCCGGAACAGCATCGTAATATGGATTACATGCCTCTCTTGCCTGGAAGTATGTGTCAGGATTCTGAGCAGAGCCGTGAAGAGTAGGACTCTCAGGAAGAAGAGCTCTCTTTCTGAATGCCTCAACCGCATCCATGTTAACCATTTCCTTAAGGTCGTCATAATCCCATACTTCAATTTTCTGAAGTTCGTGAGATGTTCTGAAACCGTCGAAGAAATGAAGGAAAGGAACTCTTCCGTCAATTGCGGAAAGGTGAGCAACCGCTCCCAAGTCCATGGCTTCCTGTACACTGCTGCTGCAGAGCATTGCGAAACCTGTCTGACGACATGCATAAACATCCTGGTGATCTCCGAAAATCGAAAGGGCGTGCGTAGCAAGCGCTCTTGCCGAAACGTCAATAACGCCCGGAAGGAGCTCGCCGGCAACTTTGAACATATTCGGAATCATAAGGAGAAGTCCCTGTGAAGCCGTATATGTTGTTGTAAGAGCACCGCCGAGAAGTGAGCCGTGGAATGCGCCTGCCGCGCCTCCCTCGTGCTCAAGTTCCACTAATTTAACGGGATTGCCGAAAATATTCTTTCTTCCCTGAGTTGCCCAAACATCCGTAAGGTCAGCCATAGGGGAAGAAGGAGTAATAGGATAGATAGTAGCAACTTCGGTAAACGCATAAGATACGTGAGCCGCTGCCGTATTACCATCCATAGTTTTCATTTGTCTTGCCATAAAACCCCAACCTCTCTATAATTAATCATAAAATTTAGAATTATGTTTCTTATTTTATACAATTTTATAATTAAAGTAAAGGACACAAATGACTAAACTTTGATAACAGTAAAAATAAAAAGGTTTATTATCACAATTTATTTATTAAAATATATACACATTCGTATTATTGTATATGCCTTAAATGTTTTGATAATACACAATATACAGCCGCGTAATTATTATGTTTCTGTTTTATCTGACGGATATGAATTGGGGAGAATAATATGAGAATATGGTTTAAAGCATTCGACGATAACAATCACATGGTAAATGACATTGTGATAGAAGATAATTCCGACAGCGGAGAAAAAAGCAGAACCACAAAGATTTTCGAAGCCGTAACGGCCGCATGTCACAAATTCGATCTGTCTGAGCCCATATGGTTTGACAGCAATATAAGAGAATTCAAAACTCATTCGAAAACCAGATTTTACGGAGATAATTTTATGGACGAAACAGATTTTCTGTTCCTTGAAATACATGTTATCGAAGAAGATTAAACATGTAAAACGGTTAGTCACATACTTAAACCTATAGAAAAATACCACAGACAAAGCTGACACCCATGTGCCGAAAACGGCAAACAGGCACGTTAATGCATCGTCTGTGGTATTTTCTGTTTATCACTCTTCGTATCCCGGTCTTCCGAGAAGTCTGAACATATTCTTTTTATAGCTTTCCACTCCCGGCTGGTTAAAAGGATTAACTCCAAGCATATATCCGCTTATTCCGCATGCAAATTCAAAGAAATAAAACAGGCACCCGAGGTTATATTCGTCCTTTTTCGGAAAAATCAGCTTTATATTAGGCGTATCACCCTCAATATGAGCATTCATGGTTCCTTCCAGCGCACATCCGTTAACGAAATCCAAAGTTTTTCCGGAAAGATAATTAAGTCCGTCAAGATTGCATTTTTCTTCTTCTATTACTATAGAATCATTTGAGCTTTCGACAACAAGGACCGTTTCAAACATTATTCTCTTACCGTCCTGTATATATTGCCCAAGTGAATGCAAATCCGTTGTATAACTCAAAGTCACCGGGAACAGCCCTTTATGGTCCTTTCCCTCAGACTCTCCGAACAACTGCTTCCACCAGGCGCCGAGAGTCCTTGTGGCAGGCTCGTATGTGCACAAAACCTCTATTGATTTATCGTGATTCATCATTATATGTCTTGCCGCGGCATACTGCATCGCCATATTGTCATCAAAGTCGTTGTTTATACAGGCCTCTCTCATATCCCTTGCTCCGGCAAGTAACATGTCAATATCGGCTCCGCTTACGGCAATGGGAAGAAGCCCGACAGCGGATAAAACCGAGAATCTGCCTCCTACGTTATCCGGAACAACAAATGTCTCATATCCCTGACTGTCAGCCAGAGTCTTTAGAGCTCCCTTGTGCTTATCCGTTGTGGCATATATCCTTGAGCTTGCCTTGTCTCCGTATTTTTTCACCAGCTCTTTCTTTAAAACCCTGAATGCTATGGCCGGCTCCAGTGTAGTTCCGGACTTGGAAATGACATTTATAGACCAGTCCCTTCCTTCAAGCCTTCTGATAACGGAAGCAAGAGCATCCGTGCTGAGAGTATTGCCCGTAAATATTACTTTTACATCATCGAATTCGTTTACGAGAAACTCGATACCTGCTCTGGCACCCAGATATGAGCCTCCGACTCCCACAACAACAAGGATATCGGATTCGTTTCTTATCTTCTCCGCCGCTTTCTTTATCCTTGACAGTTCTTCCGAATCCATGTTAACGGGAAGATCGACCCATCCGATATAGTCACTGCCCTTGCCTGTTCCGGACAATAACATATTTTTAGCCTCTATGGTTCGATCCTTCATGGAATCTATGTCAGCCACCGTTTCGCGACTCATAGAATAATCTAACTTTATATCTAACATAATACTGTTCCGTTATAATTCATTGTAATATGCGCAAAACTTTTTAACTATTTTCACTTCATTTGCAATCGCTTTCTTTTCAAATGTAGGATAGTCAACACTTGCGCTGTTATCAGCCTTATCCGATATGGTTCTTATTATTACAAATGGAATACCGTTAAGATATGAAGTCTGCGCAATTGCAGCGCCTTCCATCTCAGTACACAGTCCATTAAAATCGTCAACGATTTTCTTTTTGACATCAGAATCCGAAACGAATTGATCTCCGCTTACAATTCTGCCTATATGTATTCCGATATCGGGCGTAGCCGCTTCGCAGGCTTTTTTTGCAAGAGCCACAAGTCCCGCATCGGCTTTAAACGACAATACGTCCATTCTCGGAATTTGTCCCTTCGGATATCCGAATCCCGTGGCATCCATGTCATGATGAAGTACGTCTTCCGACAACACCACATCTGCTATTTCTATTTTGTCGTGAAGTGAACCTGCAATTCCCGTATTTATAACAGCATCGACATTGAAGTCATCCACAAGTATCTGCGTACATATTGCCGCATTAACCTTACCTATACCGCTTCTTACAATCGTAACGGGCACTCCCTCCAAACGACCGGCAAAAAATTCCATTCCCGCCTTCTTTTCTTCCTTTGTTATATTCATAACAGAAATAAGCTGCTCAACTTCTTCCTGCATTGCTCCGATTATTCCTAACACGATGATACCCCCGTATAATATTCATATTATTCTAACAAAGTAGTATATCATTTTCAAATATTTACTGCATATTCTATTTACTTTTATTACATTTTGTTTAGTATAATACTATGAAAAGTATAAAAATAAAATATTTATACGGAATAAGGATAAAATTATGAGTGAAAGAAGACGAAGAATAATTATGACCGGCGGCGGAACAGCCGGTCATGTAATGCCAAACATTGCTCTGTTGCCCGAGCTTAGAAGCAGAAATTATGCAATAGCATATATCGGTTCCGAAGACGGAATAGAAAAGGATTTGATAAAAGCGCAAAACATAAGATATTACGGCGTAAAGTCCGGTAAGTTCAGAAGATATTTCAGCTTTAAGAATTTTACGGACCCGTTTAAGGTTCTTAAAGGTTATAATCAGGCAAAAAAACTGCTCAAGAAAATGAAGCCCGATGTTGTTTTTTCAAAGGGAGGATTTGTATCGGTTCCCGTGGTCATGGCGGCCGGGAAACTCAAAATACCCGTTATTATACACGAGTCGGACATGACGCCGGGACTTGCCAACAGAATCGCCATAAAACGGGCAAGCATCGTATGTACGACCTTTCCTGAAACTCTCAAGTACATAAGTGAAGATAAACATCCCGTTCTTACGGGAACTCCCATACGTAAAGAGCTTTTGGCCGGAAACGCCGCAGAAGGTCACAGATTCACAGGGCTTCCCGACAATAAGCCTACAATATTATGTATGGGCGGAAGCACCGGTGCCGTTGCATTAAACGAGGCTCTTCATGCAAATCTTAATGCTTTGCTCAAAAAATATAATGTAGTGCATCTCTGCGGAAAGGATAAGGCTGACAGAGAATATGACGGCATCCCCGGATATGTTCAATATGAATATATCGACAAAGAAATGAAAGACCTGCTTGCAATGAGCGATATGGTTGTATCAAGAGCGGGAGCCAACGCAATATTTGAATTTTTAACGCTTAAAAAACCTAATTTATTAATTCCTCTTCCCGCTGCATCCAGCAGAGGCGATCAGATTCTCAATGCGGAATCATTTGAAAAAAGCGGATATTCTAAAGTTCTGTTTGAAGAAGACATAACCCCCGAATCGCTCCTTGAATCCATTGAATATGTATTTGCCAATAAAGATACATATATAAGAAACATGGCAGGAAGCGAACAACGTGACGCCATAGGAAAAATTATAGAATTAATAGAATCTGTATAATAAATTTATATAATAATCATCATATATCCGGTTGCCCTAAATGTATTCGGCATGATATAATAAAAACAATAATAGTTATTATTAACACCATTATGCAAACAGGTGCTTATAATAGCTTTTAATTTTATTTTAAAACACGGAGGTGATTGTTATGGCAGCTACTGTTAAACATTCAAAGCAAAGAGACGCCATCGAAGAATTTTTAAAATCCAGATATGATCACCCTACCGCAGATATCGTATATCAGAATGTATCCAAGGAATTCCCTAATATCAGTTTGGGTACGGTATACAGAAATCTTGCTTTCCTGGTTGATCACGGAAAAGCAATTACGATACCTTGCGAAGACGGTTCTGTTCATTACGATGCCAATCTCAAACCACACAACCATTTTCAGTGCAACAAGTGTCATGCCGTTATGGACTTTGATTTAAATGATGATGTTATCGAAGATGCGTTTATTAATAACGCACAGTCACATTTTTCAAAGGGAAAGATATCGGGACATATCACATTTTTCCACGGAATATGCGATAAATGTGACACTGAATAACTTACATTTTTAAATTATCCGAAAAGAGAGGTCATAAGCCTCTCTTTTTTATTATGTAAATTTTTCATGTACATTGTAAACGTTTGCAAAACCGTCACTGTCATATTACCGACTTCGTAAAATTACAGGCTGAAGCAAATCTTATTTTTCGCACTTTACCGTATCAATCTTACAATGCAGCCGGATTCTTTAAATATACTTCAATTTTATTTCAATCTTCATTTTATATAATGCTGACCGAGCATCGATAATAAACCTTGTTTATCCGATCATGCCGATTAAATGTTTATTTAACAGATAATATAAAAGATATTTGAACGTTTCTATCGATCGGATGATTCTCACGAATTTAAAGGTCATTACGGTCTGGGGCTCTCCATTGCAAAGGCTGTTGCCGATGCCAATAACGCAAAGATTATCGTTTTATGCAATGACGGTCTTGTTACATTTAAAGTCAGATTTTCTGAAAAATAAACCGTAAAATATTAAAACCCGCCCGCAAATCCATATGGATTTACGGGCGGGTTTTTCAATCATTTAACAAAGCAACTTTTTAGTTCATAAAAACATGCATTTTTGACACAGTTGTTATTCTTCGCAGGCAATTAAAATTACCTTGGAAATATATTATTTTTTATTTTTCTTTCCATTGCGCCTTCTGTTCATAATAACAGCCGACACTCCTGCGGCAACCGATAAAGATGCTATGGCAGTCCATAAAGGTATGTAGTTATAATCTCCTGTTTTTACAGCCTTTCCGGAAGAATCGGACTTAATCAATTTGATTTCTTCGCCTTCGTTTTCTCCGTTTGAAATATTATCACCTTTGCCTGTATTTCCGCCGTTTGAAACATTATCGCCTTTACCTGCATTTCCGCCGTTTGAATCATTGTCGCCTTTATCAATCTTTTCCCAAACAGCCGTTAATTTTATGTCTCCTGACATGTCTAATACGTCACCGATGTAATATTTATCGGTTCCGTCCGTATAATACATGAATTTATATCCGTCTCTTAACGGTTCTTCGGTAATCGTGAATTTTGAACCGTGTTTTGCGGATTCGGATAATTCACCCTCATTATTAAAGTTACCGCCGTCAAAATTGAATTTAATGTTATGTTTAACGATGTCGTAATAAACATTAAGCACCAATCCGTTGCCGTCGGCATCCGGTTTAAGAACATATCCTTCAATATCGGATTTTTCGCTGTTCAATTCATAATTATCATAATTAAGAATATCCGCCGTAACCTTGTCATTGATTATTCCCGCTCTTGTAGTCGAGTCATCTTCAACAAGATTGTAATTGCCGTCCATATCCTCTTTATAATAATTAACCTTATATGTCGTATTTCTGTTATAGTTGGCTTTTATTACGGTGTTACCGGTTATTGTAATTTTATCACCCGGCTCGTATGCATTGCCGTCGCCGTCTACAGTGTAATTCTCAAATATCGAATCATCTCTTTCAGGATTATCTTTTAATGTAATCTCTGAACCGTACTTAACTTTTACTTCCGAATAATCCGCATCACCGTTCGTTCCTCCTCCGAGGTCATATGATACTTCATGTTCGTCGAGATCATAGTATACCTTAAGCACTAATACCTTTCCTGTTTTTTCGATATTTTCCAGACCCGCATCATCCATAGGAATAATCTTGCCTGAAAGATCTTCTCTCGGATCCGGTATAACGCCGGAAAGAACCGATTTCTCCGTATTGAGATGATAATGTGCAATATCTTCAACATTTGCGGTTACAGTCTTTCCTACAAGGTCATGTGCGGAATTCACACTGTTATCAACTAAATGATACTGTCCGTTAATATCTTCCTTATAGCTTGAAACGATATACATTGCGGACACGTCTCCCAGACTTTCCGTCTTTCTGTCAAGTACCGCCACAATATCGGTGTTACCCGTTACGGTATATTTATCTCCCGGTTTATGATCCTCGCCGTTTACGGTGTATTTGATGAATTTATATTTGTCTTTTGCAACCTCAGGTTCCAAAGTTATCTCAGTACCGTATTTAACTGTCTTTTGAGCATAATCTCCGTCAGGATTTGTTGCTCCGTTCAGATTGTAATTTACATTATATGTATTTAAATCATAATAAACTTCAATTACGGTTGTGTCTTCTTCAGGCAGAACAGCAGTTAAAACCGATGAATCTTTTAAATGATACTGGTTGTAATTCTTTACTGCCGCATGTACTTCTTCACCGACTTTACCCGTAAGAATCATTCTGTCACTCTCAACTTCAGTATATCCGTCATTTTCGAGATTTTGCTTGAAATATTTAACGGTATAATAACTGTTCGCTTTATTCCATTGCGCAACCAACTCTATTCCGCTCTCGGTATCGTTAGGCGCCAGATCTGAATATTTATCTGAAGCTGATACATATGTGTCACCGTATTTCCATCCTGCAAATTCATACATTTCTCTCTTTGGTTCGGCAACATCCGTAAGATTGTTGTCGTTCCATCTGACGTCTGACTTGTCGGCAGGTTTTGTCGTTGGGTCACCGCCGTTTATGTTATATGAAACAGTGTAATTTTTAGCTGTCCATTTTGCATACAGCGTAACTTTACCGCTTAAAGCATTTTCCGCTGTTATTGTATCGGAATCAAAATTCCAAGGTCTGTCGGAATCCGAAGGATTAGGGCTTAAATACCAACCTCCGAATGTATATCCGACTTTTACAGGATCGTTTACTTTAGTTACATGTTTACCGTACTTAACAAATTGTTTAGCCGGAACATCCGATTCCAAGGCAGGATTAGGATTCAGGTTAAATGGAACTTCCGCCTCGTTAATATCATAATAAATTTTAAGTACAAGACTTCCGTCAGGCTTTATGTAATCTGAAAGATTATTATTGGCATTGTTGTAACTTATATGATATCTGTCAAATTTATTAACTACGGAAGAATCCAATGTGTTAATACTTACCTTTTCATTGGTAGTTCCGGATTTGGATTCGGTTGATGCACTGTCCAAAGAATATGAGCCGTCCGGATTTTCTTTATAATATTCAACCGTATAACGCACATCTGTCCTTGGCGTCCACTGAGCAACCAATGTGATTGATTTTACGTTTCCGTCTCTCGCAAGTTCTCCGTATGTTACGGTATTATTAACGACTGACGATCCGTATGTCCATCCGGACAGTGTATATCCCGTTCTCTCAGGCTGAACATTCACATTCAGTAAATCCGCCGTATTCCAGTATACGTTTGTCTTGCTCTCAGGCACCTTATCGGCATTTCCTCCGTTTACGTCATATGCAACGGTATATCCGCCTCTTATTGACCATACCGGATAGAGTGTCAATGTCTGTGTCTCCGGTTTGAGATCAGATATCTTTGTAACTCCGGAATTAATATCCGTCATTGTTCCGTCAGAGTTCTTATACTGATATTTTTCCAGTTCATATCCTGTTTTTGTCTGCTTTGTACTTATGGAAATAACATCGCCGTATTTAAGATTCTTTATAGGATCGATATATGATGCCTCTCCGTTTTCTCTGTCAAATTCAACCGTATAATTTAACGGAGTAAATTTGGCTGCCAGCACTATCTGTTCTGTACCTTCGTCTCCGGCAAGACTTCCGTATGACATATTATTCGTTACAATTTTTTTGGTACCGTTCAATACCCATCCGTCAAATGTATAACCTGCTCTTTCAGGTTTCCAAACTTTGTCACCGTCTTTGTATTCGTCAAATCCGGTACTCTCATAATGAACATTATCAATCGTCTTGGATTCAGACTCGTTTCCGTCATCTCCGAATACAACATATTTTACGGAATAGTGATTTTCCTTCCATATGGCATCCAGAGTAATGTCATCCTTACTGCCTTCTACTTCTGAGTATGTTGCGTTATCATCCACTCTTCTGCCTTCATATACCCAATGGTCGAATGTATAACCTGTTCTGGATACGGTTGGCAGTTTAATTTGATCGTCCCTGTTAATAACAGTCGACGCTGCACTTGTGCCTCCGTTTGGATTGTAATTAACGGTTACCTGATAGTCGGCCTTTGTCTTAAAGACCGGATAAAGTGTTATGTAGTTATTATCACCTTCAACCAGGTCTTTGAATGTTGTACCGGAAGTTATTATATCCGATTCCGATGCGTCGGATGCTTTCAATGTCCATCCCGCAAAATATTCATTTGAATATTGTGGGTTAACCGCCTGATCAGGATAAATATCCTTTGAAGTATATGATACCGTTTTATCAGGTATGTTCCATCCCGGAACGGAATATTTAACGGTATAATCATTTTTCTCTACCCATTCGGCCGTAAGTGTAATTACCTTATCAGAACTGTCATCATTACCGGCAAGATCTCTGTATTGTGTATTTCCGTTTATTACTTCGCCGTCATATGACCAGCCTGCGAATGTATATCCATTCTTTACCGGTACATAATCAGATGCGAGGTCTGATTCCGTCCATCTTATATTTTCTTTCGTATATTTATTTTCCGTTGTATATACGATATCACCCGACTTAAGTTCTCCGCCGTTTGGATCGAATGTGATTTTATAGTCTTTCTTTTCATTCCATATTGCGCGATAAGTTATATCGTCGGTAACGGGACCGCGTCGGTTACCCACATAAAACGCATTGTTAAATGTAGTGTCTCCCAATAAGCTTTTGGAGCCGGATCCGTTGAAGTCCCAGCCTCCGAATGTATATCCGAGCTTTGTAGGAAGATATGCATTTCCGTATCCCCAATCATTTATAGGGAATAAATAATTGTTTCCGTTTCCCGGAAGTCCTGACTTAATCTTCAAAATCCCGGCCAGTTTATCACTTAAATAATTGTCTAATTTGTAGTCAGACAATGATGCAGAGTCAACCCTGTCACTTATTTTAATTTTAAAGTTTTTGAAATTATTTAAGTCTATATTTTCATCTTTATATGGCGTGCCGCCGGCATAATCAAATGTCAGATTATATTCTGCTTCTTCCCACATGGCGTAAAGCGTAATTGTTCCGTCTTTAATTATGTCGCCGGATACCCTAAGCGAAGAATTGGCACGATATGTGTCTCCGCTTCCGTCCGGTTTTGTATTCCAGCCTGTAAACATATATCCGCTTGCGGTTAAGTTGTCAGGCTTTCCCTTTACATTTATATATTCATTTTCCGCTGCTTCCTGTGTCTTAGGAACATCACCGGTCACGCTTACGTTCTCAGGTGCATTTGCATCGTATTTTATTGATACAAATGTATTCATAGGTATGTTAAGTTCTTCATTTTCTCCTATGCTTTCATAGGTTTTCGATGCACTTAACTTATCATTTGAATAATTGAGTCCGTCGGTCTTAACGTTAAATCTGTAATTTTTAATTTTTTCATCAGAATTGCTTCCTTTGAATTCGACCGTAATATCATCTTCTCTTACGGCTTCGTATGTATATCTTCCGTCGGCACCTGTTACTGCCGTTCTCTTACCACCGTCTTTATCTTCAACGACAACTGTAATTCCTTCAATTCCTTCCTCACCGTCATCCATTATTCCGTTGGAATTGGTATCGTGAAATACGGTTCCCGTAAGTCTTGCGGTAGCGACTCTCATGGCAACATAATTATCAAGGTGTTCCCTCTCCGCAACAGAATCATTCTGCAGAGGGTAGTACTTGTGTATTGTTCTGAACACATTAAGATCCGCCGGTTTACCATCGTCAATCTTGAAATTAAATAATGCACTGACATTGGCATTGCCGGGTACGGAATCGGATTCCAACAGTATGGCGTTAGCCTGATCTTTATTATCATCGCTTAATTCGGTATATTGACCGTCCGTATTAAATGAACCGTCAGTTCCCACATCCGTTTTATTCAATTTGACATATTTAACCGTAAAACCTTCCGGAATATAAGCAGAGTCCAAAGACATGGTAAACCCGAAATTATTTTCCTGGAATGCCGTTCCGAGGGAAGTCCCCTCTTTCGGAATAGGTATAAATGTCTTATACGCCCCGCTTGCGGAATCTGATTGATTACGGATTTGTATTTTCAACTGTCCTTCGCTCTTTTTTCCTAAGAGGGCAATACTGTTTTCATCGTATTTTCCGTCTACCGTATTCAAAACGAACCAGTGATTATCCGACACGTCAACACCGTTGATCTTCGTTACGGTTATGGAATCTTCAACCTGTATGTCGCTTAACTGCTGGATATTAAATTTTTTCTCAGTAGATCCGTTTGTAACTCCGAGCAAATATTTTCCGCCGTTGATACCGTATTTGTCAGGTCTCAGGTTATTGGTCGCTCCAATGCTGTTAGCGTCGTTATATACCATTCCCGTCGTGTCCATGGATGACTTAATCTGTACGAGATCATTCCATCTGTATCCATCCGTTGGAAGTCCCGTTACGGTAGACAGTGTGATATTAACCCTTAATGTTGTGATGTTACCGTCCGCATCATACAATCCGATGACCGTATCTTTAGGAAAAGTAACTCTGTATATTTTCTTATCGTCTTTTGTATTAGGAACGCTCTCAATCGAGAAGTTCAGATCCGACGACTTTGTTCCGTCTCTGTCGGCCGAATTGTGCATATTAAACTGGTTACTCTTACTAAGAGAGAAACTGAGGTCTGATATATCTATACCCTGAGGAAGTATGAGATACATCTCCGGATCGGTAATTATAGCAGACGTTCCGTTTGCCGACTGAACAGGTTTATAAACACCGTCACTGTTGGTTTTACCGTCCGTTTCAGCTAACCACATAGTACCGTACGGGGTTATATCCATAACTCCCTTTACCTTGCCGCCGGCAGGTATATAAGGTTTATCTCCGATGTATGTCTCTCGTCCTCTGTTATCTATACTGTATATGCTGTATCCTCCGGATGCCGCAACTCTGTTATCGGATGTTCCCGTTACGGTTACGGGAATCGTAACGTTTCCCTTAGGAAGCTCTCTGTCTTCAGCCAGTTCGTTGTAGATTTTATATTCATTGGTTACCACAATTCCGGGATCTGCACTTGTGAATCTTCCAAACGCCGCACAGGCATTCGCTCCTCCTGTAGACCAATATGCGTCCCACGTTGTCGTATGATAAAGAGGTAATATTTTTCCCATATATGTTTTCATATATGTTATATTTTTAAGCCCTATATCCTTTGCCGTAATTCTGTAATAATATATCGGCCATCCGTTAAAGAGATAATTTCTGTAACTTAGATCACTTCCGTTTAAAGTAACCGTTTTACAATTACCGTTTTCATCTGTTCCGGTTATATATATTATCTGATCTTTTTCTTTATTGTCTTCCAGACCGTATGATCCGACCGGAACGGTAATTGCCAATATTTCGGCATTCGCCTTATTCTTATTATAATTGACTTCAAGCACTTTGTTTTTAACAGATTCATTACTGAGATCATTATATATCTCAAGGCTTCCAAACTGAGTCATGTAATTTTCCGTCTGTTCAGTCGCATTATAAACCGTTCTGTCAGTTGCACGGTATGAGATTTTTTCAAGCGTCGGATCAACTATTGTATATGAATATTTTCCGTCTCCCGGAATGCTTTCCGTAATGTCATTATTGTAATATTTAATTGTACCGTTTGAAAAATACGTCTCATAAGTACTTCCTATCTTTACGGAGTCCTTGGGAAAGCGCACTTTATAATTTAAATACATCAGATTATTCATCAGACCATTGTGAACTACTATATGTCTTTTCACCATGTCAGATGAACCCGGTACGGACTCCTGATTGCCTATTGTAATCTTTCCTCCAGTATAACTGTACTTTACATACTGATCATTAAAACCGAAATCCTCAAAAGATAATTCCTTTGAGTACACAAAGTCGAATTCTATCTTTTCGTACATATACGAAAGGTTACTTGCCGAGATGGAAACGCCTTTCTGAAAAACTCCTCCGGGAGTCATCTGAGAGCTTCCCATACCCGTAGGAAAAGTTGATGAAGTATTCTTCTCAACCGGAATATTGATGCTTATCTGATCGGTATAATTATGATTTCCGTCAGACATATACAGATGAATCGCTCCGTCTATGACATCCACATTGTTATATGCACTCGGATCAATCTCGAATCCTATCAGGACTTCATATTCTTCATTTGTCGCTATTGAACTTTTTATTCCGTATTCCCAGTATCCGTCATTTAAAGTTCTTTTATTGACAGGTGAAGTACTTGTTTCGTTATACCCGTATTTTGGATCATCAAGATCTTTTCTTTCGTAAAAGTAATCAAATGAATTGGATTCCATAGGCCTGTATTTGTTGCGCCTCCGGGAGGTGATACTACCTTTACGCCGTTATATGTCGCCGTAATTCCCTTATCTTTTGTATCGCCCACAAGGAAATGGAATCTTGTAGCATTTTTAGGTTTTTTTACATAAGCCCTGAGATAATATGTTTTACCCTGTTCAAGATAAGGCTTATTCTTGTTGTTGGCTAAAACATCCATTACAACATTTTCTCTGGACTCGTCCAAAATTTCTATCTTAGACCATACCTTACTGTCCGGGCTGTCATATGTAATCAAAGTATCATTGTTATCTTCTGCTCTTACGCTGACTACCGCCACCGATGTAAGTCCCAAAATTACAGACAACAATACCGCAATAAGAGCAATAAACAGTCTCTTTCCGAAAAAACCGCTTACGCCCGTTTTACTGTCTAAGCTTTTCATATTGTTTCCTCCCCAAATATTCAGATATAAATATCCCCTAAATCATATACTTATATTTTATCATAAGAACAAATGTATATTTATGCATTTTGCCCATAATTTCATGTTTTTATATGCATTTGTAGAATTGTAAAATATTTATAAAATAATTGTGCTATAATAACCCAAATTCTGTATTTAGGAGCTGACAAATGAAATATGCACACAACATAATTCTGCCGATTATTCTGACAATTATGGTAATAAGCGGAGCCGTTACTTTTACGGTGTTTTTTACGCCGCTCTATTATTTTGACGTAAACGCATTGGATATTCCCGGGCAGTCAGGTTATTCGACGGATTTAATATATCGTAACTACAACGCACTTATAAATTACATGTCAATCTTTAATCGTGGTGAACTTTCCTTTCCCGATCTGGCTATGTCCGCAACCGGGAAAATTCACTTTGAAGAAGTAAAAAACATATTTGTCATTTTCCAGATACTTCTTCCTTCAACGGCTGCCGTTGCAATTCCGTGGAGTATATATATTTATAGGAAAAAACACAGCACAATTTTTTTCAGAATTGCGGGAATAATAACTCTTGCACTTCCTGTTTGCCTGGGAATATGGTCCGCCGTAAACTTTGATTCACTGTTTACTTCATTTCACAAAGTTGCCTTTAGAAATGATTACTGGTTGTTCTACCCTGAAGAAGATCCGATTATTAACATACTCCCGGAAGATTATTTTATGCATGCTTTTATTCTTATAGCGGTTATCGTTATAGGTATGGGGATTCTGTTTTTATTCCTCGGAAGGGGCAAATCCAAAAAATCAAAACGAAAATCTAAAAAGCCGTAAAACAGAATTCATAAGCGCAAAATTCAATATTTAACCTAAAAAACGGTCTCTGAAATGCATTTGGCATTGACGATTTAATCTGTATTTGTTAAAATTTATTAAATGTTTACAGGTTACCGTTTATACATTTTTTATATTTTCAGGCGGCACACCTTAATAAAAAAGGAGGATAAAAACATGGATTTTGCGGGTAATGGATTCGTGCTCATTTGTGCAGCATTGGTTTTCATTATGACACCAGGTCTTGCGTTTTTCTACGGCGGTCTTGCTCGCAAGAAGAACGTAATTGACACAATGATGGCAAGTGTCGGCATCATGGGCTTTTCCGTATTGCTTTGGGTTGTTTTTGGTTACACATTATCATTCTCAAACGGTGGCGGCGCTAATGCATTTATCGGTGGATTTGACAACTTCTTCCTCATGGGATTAAGTCCTTACGAATCTATCGACGGAACATCATCATCTATTTCTGTTATTACATATGTAATATTCCAGATGATGTTTGCTATGATTACACCGGCCGTTGTAACAGGTGGCGGTGTAGGAAGAATGAGAGCGGGCGCAATGTTCGTATTCTCAATGATTTGGTCTGTATTAGTTTACTTCCCTCTTGTACATATGGTATGGGGCGGCGGCTTCTTACAGCAGATGGGAGTAATTGACTTTGCCGGTGGTTTCCCTATCGAGGTTGCCACAGGTATGTCAGGCCTCGTACTTGCCGCTATGTTGGGCAGACGTGACGGATTCGGTAAGAAGTCTTTCGAGCCTCACAACAAGCCTTATGTATTCCTCGGTGCCAGCATTCTTTGGTTCGGATGGCTCGGATTCAATGCGGGTTCAAGCCTTCATGCCGACGGATTGGCTGCTCATGCATTCTTAACAACATGCATTATGGCTGCAACAGCTCTTTGCTCTTGGGCTATAATTGACATTGCAACTACAGGAAAACCTACTATCGTAGGTGCTTCTTCAGGTCTCGTATGCGGTCTTGTGGCTGCTACTCCTACCTGCGGTTTCGTTCCTGTATGGGCTGCTTTCATTATCGGAGCGGTTGTAAGCCCAATCTGCTACTTTACAACAAAGGCTATCGCAAAGGGCGGTATCGACGATCCTATGTCAGTATTCGGCTGCCACGGTATGGCAGGTTTCACGGGTTGTATAGGTCTTGCACTTTTCTGCCAGGCTTCAGTTAACCCTACTGTTGCTTACGGCGACGGTCTCGTATTCGGCGGTGTTCACCAGTTCGGTATACAGATACTTGCAACAGCTATTGCTGCAGGTTATTCAGCAGGTATGACGGCAATTTCTCTTCTTATCACAAGAATCTTCACAAGACTTCGTGTTGATCCTTCAGAAGAAGTTGCAGGTCTTGATATCAACCAGCACGGTGAAGATGCTTACCCTGCATTTGAATATAAAGTTGAAGATTAATTAAAATCTTTTTAATAAAAAAGGAACTTCGATTTTCGGAGTTCCTTTTTTAGTCTTTATCCGTCTGTATACAAAATTTCTTACTCGGATTATCGTTATCCAAAAGCTTTAATTCATTTATCAACGTGCCGGTTTGATATCTCCCGTATACATTCATATTATTCCGGTTTACGGCAATACACTCTGCTGATTATTACATTTGACAAGATACAGGCTGATATTAACATGACTTTTTGCGTGCTGATAAAAATATGTTATAATACTCCAATATTAAAATGTGTAATTAAATCAAATAAATAAATTCAAGGAGGGAACAGTTGAAATATAAATCCATAAAATTAACGGCTATAATAATTGCAGCCTTCGGCATATCCGTTTCGAGTATATTCAACGCTCCAAAAAAGACCCTCTCCGAATCACTTGAAGAAAGTCTGAATAATACCAATAAGCTGATTGAAGAATTGAGAGAAAAGCAATCCGGAATATCTTCCGATATAAGCAATCTCAGCAGCGAAATAGATAATTCAAGTAAAAAAATCGAAAATCTGACTTCCGACATAAACAATAAACAAAATGAAATTGCCGATATATCCGGTCAAATTTCCGATCTTGAAAAACAGCAAAAAGAAATGTATGAAGCAATGAAATTGAGAATTCAATATTCATACGAAAATCAAAGACAATCCGTATATGATGTACTGTTTTCATCATCGAATCTTGATGATTTTCTGAACAGAACCATGTATGTTCAAAGCATCGTAAGTTATGATAAAAATCAATTATCAAAGCTTGCCGGTATAATAAAAGAAGTCGCGGATAAAAGAGATACGGTAACAAGAGAAATGAAGGCTCTCGATCAGTTAAAAAACGAGGCTGTTGCCGAAGCCGAAAGTCTTCAAAACATGGTTGCGGATAAAACCGCGGAACTTCGCATATCGGAAGACTCTCTCAACAAACTGATGGCTCAGGCTAAGGATTATGAAGTTAAACTGGAAGAGGAAAAACGGGCAAGAGAAGAAGCTGAAAGGCAGGCATACCTTGCATCTTTAGAGGCAGAGCGTCAGAACAGCGAAAATAACAGTCAGTCATCCGACAATTCCGATAATGTCTCATCGGATTCCGGAAACTCTTCGGGCAGTTCAAACGCCCCGTCATACGACTATTCAGCATCAGACCTGGATATGATGGCGGCAATAATATATGTCGAGGCGGGTGTTGAACCCTACGAAGGAAAGGTTGCGGTCGGAAGCGTTGTGATGAACAGAGTTGCAAGTTCATATTTCCCTAATACCATATCCGGCGTTATATATCAAAGAGGACAATTTACTCCCGTGGCAAGCGGTCGCTTTGAACTCGCGCTTACAAATAAACTCGCCGATTCAGACTGTATACGGGCGGCAAAGGAAGTACTTGGCGGAAGGCGAAACGTTCCTTATCATTTCTTCCATATGTACACCGGGAAAACAAATAATTACTCGAGCTATACCATAATCGGAAACCATATATTATATGATTACTGATTTGAATATGACTTATATTATTAACATACACAACCGGTATCCTATTTCAAGCCGGTTCCGTATTTTTAACGGCAGCGTATTTTAAAAAACCTTCGATATTTGCACATTGATATGTACCCAGAATCCTGGACACATATTTATGAATTAGGCGGAACACATGGATGCTATCCTGTATTGTACAGGTGGCATCCATTTTGTTTTTGCCTGAATTCTTTTGTTATTGTAGTAATCTATATATTCTTCAAC
>JALEKK010000030.1 GCA_022769005.1 Lachnospiraceae bacterium | reverse complement strand
TTTATCACCTTATTGCGGTACTTTACACACATGATAAGATGATAATGCAACATGAATACTGAATGATTATTATTATCTAATTTCATACCATTTACAACCTTTATTATGTATAAGACTGAATCGTAATTAGATTATAATATTATCAGATACCAAAGTCAAGAAACGCCGTGTTTATCACAATTCATCCCACCACCTATAGAGGTGGGGGATTTCTTGCTCACGGCATGTTAAATCCATATTCTTTAAAAATTTGTCGTAGTATGTCGTCTTTTCTTTCGATTTTATGAATATGCAACAAATTTAATTTTGTTACATCACTGAATAATTGTTCATTTTCATTCGATAAAGTCGGTAATCCGTTTTCGAGGATATTCGAAACGATTCGTATGTAATCTTCTTCCGCTTTATAATAATTATTAAAAACACCTTTTATATTAATCGGATAAAATTTAAAGTTAGAAAATGAAAAAAGCAATCCTGAATAATCTTTTAACGAGGTGTTGTTTTTTACAGCCACAGACTTACAAGTTTTATTTCCGATTCGTTTATTGTTTACCGATTGCGGTGGTTTTACTCTTTTTCCCATTAATCACTTGCCTGCTCATTAAAAAACCGGAACATATCTTCATCTGATATTTTAACCGAGGACGCTTCAAACGGTGCCAATCCCTCTCTTGCGTTCTTCCAAGGGAATTCCTTATGTGATATTGTCTCCAGTTCGTTTGCTGTATATTCACCATATACTTCCCATACCTGATTTAGCACATCCTTTACATCTTCAGAAAATAAATCATCTTGATTATCATTAATCTTATCTATATCTTGCCATCCATAGTTTTTATATTTTTGGTACAATTCAGGTATAACCGGGCCGTGAATCCACGCTTCTATCGGCTCATTAAATAAACGGTTATCTAAGGCTTTTATATCTTCATTTAAAAGAGCAAGTGTCCAGCCGTATGCATAATATACTATTTTTTGTAATTTTTTAGGTGACATTGATTTTTTTGATAAAAAATAATTGGCTACATCTTCAACTTTATACATTTCAATATCCCCCTTTCGTTTAATTTAATCATAATATATCACAATAAGAATAATAACAACAGAAATTTATTTACATATTACGCCACATTATTGTTGCAATGCGCCGCTTTACGCTTTATTATAATCATATATAGAATATTTGTTCTGTATAAGGAGGAGGGAAATTATGTATATTGAGAAATTACCGAACGGGAAATTTAAATGCGTTCAACGGTATAAGGATTATTTAACCGGGAAGATTAAACGTGTATCAGTGACGATTGAGAAAAATACGTTAAGTAAACGCAAAGAAGCTATGGATTTACTAAAAAATAAGATTGAGCAGTTGAACAGCTTTGCTCCCGAACGAGAATACACGCTTTCGGATATATCAAAGCTTTACCTTGAATATCAAGCTAATCATGTTAAATCAAGCTCTTACCACACATTAACATCAAGGGTTAATACGTTAGTACGCGAGCTAAATGGTGATGTATTGATTAACAATCTAACCGCTGCCTATGTTATTAATGCGCTGAGCAAATCGATTAAACAGGCGAATACTATTAATAATAAAATCAAATTATTAAAAGTTGTACTGCATTGGGCTTATAAACAAGACTTAGTTGATAGTATTAATTGGTTAGATAAATTAACTTTATTTTATGATAACGAAAGGAAAGAAATAGGAGAAAAATATCTTGAAGCGGAAGAATTAAAGGAATTACTATCGAATGTCAAAAACAAGCAACACAAAGATATATTTACTTTTTTAGCTCTCAGCGGATTAAGAATAGGCGAGACCCTTGCTTTACATACAAGTGATATTGACATTGAAAAAAGAACTATAATCGTTAATAAAACGATAACCATACATGATAATCAAATTACTACACCTAAAAGCAGTACTTCTAATAGAATCATTTACATGCAAGATGAATTGCTTGAATTTGTTAAAAGAAAGATTGCGGATAATAAAACAATGCAAATAGCAATCGGTCTACGTTCTCCGCTGCTGTTTTTTAATTCAAAAGGTAAGATATGTAATTATTGCAGTTTGTACAATTCGTTTAAATCTTATTGTAGTAAATATCTCGGTCGCCCTCTTGGACTTCATTCTTTAAGGCATACCCACGCTTCTTTAATGTTTGAGCAAGGTATGAGTTTGGAGGCTATTTCCGAAAGGCTCGGACATTCGGAAAGTAATATAACTAAACAAGTGTATTTACATATAACCGATAAACTTAAAGAAAAATATAATGAAGAAATTAAGAATGTACATATTTTATAAAATTGCCCCTTTTTTGCCCCTTTTTCGCCGTGGGAATGAAAATAACCCCATGAAACAAGCTGTATTACTGGGGTTATAAAATATTGGTTACATTTCATATGTTTTTATGTGTTTAACCGTCATTTTTAATGCGTGAATGTCGAATTATTTTTTCTTTTCAGGCATACTGTATTTTTCGTTAAATTCTTTCTTTATCTTTTCAAGTCTTGCCTTATCTTCTTCTCTCTGTCTTCCCGCTTCTTCCTGAATTCTGTTTGTTTCTTCAATTCCGTTGGTGATTGTTTCCCATGTTTTTTCGAGAGTCTCTATCTTAATGGAACTGCCTGAAGCAAGCTGAGCAGTTAATTTGGATGTTTCAACCGTATTTTCGGCGTTTTTAATAAGCATTTCGTTGGTTTTTTCATCCAACTCAGCCATGGCTTCCGCCTGTATCTTTTGTCTCTTTAAGAGAATGGCCTGAGAAAGAGCCTGTTTAAACACCGGAAGTGTAACAATGAAAGCCGAATTAATCTTTCTTACCAAATTGTAATTGCTGAATTCCATTGTCTTAATCATAGGTATTGACTGCATTGCAACATTTTCCGCCGTTCTCAAATCATGTACTCTCTGTTCAAGCATCATAAGAGCCTGATTAAGGGTCGTAAGTTCAAACTGTATGGAATTATCACCGGTCGTTTCAAGATCCGACTGTCTTTTTGCAATATAATCTTTCAATTCTTTGCAGGCCTGCTCTCCCGCAAGAATATATTTTATAAGTTCATGATAAAATTCCACATTTGCATCAAACATATCGTTTAATTTACGGTTTGATTGAGTTATCTCGGATTCATAACCTCTGAGCTGTACATATATCTTATCTATTTCATCGCCCATTGTATGGTATTTCGCAAGTATTTTTTCAAGCTGTTTCTTTGCATTTCCGAATATACGTCCGAAAAATCCGGGCTCCTCTTTTATTTCATCAATGTCAAACTCATCCATAATTTTGGAAAGAGCCTTCATCATTTTGCCCGTATCATTAATCTGTGAAATGCTCATACTGTTTAAAACAGAATCGGATGCCTTGGAAATTTCATTAGTAACATCAGAACCAAAATATACTATGCTTTCAAGGTTATTAAGTTCAATTTTGCTTACAAGTCTGTCCACTTCCTCGGAATTAACATATACTTCTCTTGTCTTTTGCGCATCGGCCGTAACATCATAACTCTCCATTTTTTCGATATTGCTGTCAATATCCGACATTTCAACTTCTTTTACTGATGTATCAACGTCTATGATATCCTTCGGAGTCTTTTCAACCTTTGTAAAATCTAATGCCATATGTTTCTCCTTTTCATAATGCTTTTTCGTTATACTTAGAAGGATTAAGTTTTATTTCTTTTATGTTAAAAACATATTCTCCTATATTATGCTCTTCCATAATACTGTCATTATAATATTTTTCCGCACTTACATAACCTGTAGGAATATACAAAAGTATGTCAAATCCCATTAAATTAAGGAATGCAAGAAGAATGGAATCATCATAAGAAATCGTTCTCTCTTCCGTATTAACATACAGTATCTTCGGGTTTCTCTTTGTAAAATCAAAGTTCTGAATCATACGCACTATTTCTTTAGGCATACTTAATACCGAAGCAATAATATTGTATACGGAATCACTGTCCTGTTGAATTATTGTCTTTTGTTTAATAAGCAGTTCAAGCTTTTCCAATATTAAATCCTGAGTTTCGGTTTTTAACATTTTGTAGTTATATTTGGGGCTTGATAATATCTTATCTTTTTTCAAAGATCCGTTCTCAAAAAAATCTTTCGCATATTTCTTCATGTTATTAATTATCACATATGAAATAATATGTGTATTGCTTACCAAAAATGTGTCTTTATTTATAAGCGATTGAATATGCTTCCAATATTTTTTCAGATTTCCGTCTTCGACTCCGGAAATCTTGGAGAATATAACCGGCACTGATACCGAATCTTCATTTGCGCTGAAGTACGGGCGATATTTTATTTCTTCATGCCAGAGATTGTCTGTCTCCTCGTACATGGTCTGTAATGTAATAATATTTAATTTTTTAAATTGTCTGTCCCGAAACATCCCTGAGTCTTTATAAAGCAATGTGTCAAGTTCTCTTTCGGCATGATATGCCATTGTTCCGAGCCTTATATTGGAATTTTCCTCAGGAAATCGGTCTAAATTCATACTCTCATCATATTCTTTTTCATACAAAGCACTGTCGTTAACAAGGCAATTTGCTTTATCCGGAACCAAAATCAACACATCAACGGGCATTCGCGAAAGCATTTTTATAAATAAACATTCATTTTCGTTTTTGCATGCCCCCATATGTATAAAACAGGAAATGTCTCCGTCTTTGCAGCCTGTAAACAGTTTGGATTTATATATGTCTAACTGATAAAGTAAATATGTCAGTTTTCCGCTTATCATGTTAAAATCCACATCCGATGAACTGCATATTTCATACGCAACCGATGAAAATGCGTTTCTCATTGAATGCTGTAATTTAACATTATCGGATATTATTTGGCCGCTTATAGCTTCAATAAGATTATCAATATTATCTTCGGATAAAAAAAACTGTTTATCATTTTCGTTTACTTCCGGAATTTCGTTATTGACAATGACAACCTGTCTTCCGGATGACTTTATATCCTGTCCGAATTTTAACAGGTCATTGACATAACCGACTTTATCTTCAACACCTTTTATTCTGTAAAAAGCATTGTAAAAGAGATTGGGATCACTTCCCCGTTTATCCGGAGGCAGCAATATGTCATCAATCCATTTTCCGCTTATCCAGGCATTGGTACAATTCGAATAGTTAATGTTCGTTTTATCATCATGCATATAACACCTTCATATTCGGTAAAACTAAACTTTTAAGTACTTATGTATATATTAATATATACACAGTTAATATGTAAACTATATATTTATGCCGTCAGAACATGAAGCCGGTATTTAGAGGTTTATTTTCTATAGCAGACGTAAAATAAAACTTCGGCTTATATAATAAAAACAGAGCATACGGATAACTCCGTACGCTCTGTTTAAATATAATATTCTATTCTGTTTTCATGTTTCATTTTAAATATGTCAAAAACCTTATCTCTCGCCGCAAGAAAATCATCCGATGTTCTGTCTCTGTCTCCGGACATATTAATGTTCACAATACTCTTTATACCCCTATTGGCATTGTCCAAAATTACTATTCTGTCTGCAAGATAAACAGCTTCTTCTATGTCATGTGTAACAAATAATATTGTTTTATTCTCTTCTCTGCATATTCTGAGAATATCATCCTGAAGTTTCATCCTCGTTATGGCATCCAATGCTCCGAATGGTTCGTCCATAAATAATACATCCGGATTTGCGGCAAGTGCTCTTGCTATTGAAACTCTCTGTTTCATTCCGCCGGAAAGTTCTGCGGGATGCTTATGTTCGGAGCCGCTTAAACCCACAAGTTCAATGTTTTTCATAGCTGTTTTTTCTCTCTCTTCTTTCGGAACTTTCATTTTCTCAAGTCCCAATTCTACGTTTTTTATTACTGTTCTCCATGGAAACAATCCGTAATTTTGAAATATTGTTATGTATTTGAGAGAAGGCTTTTCTACCGCTTTCCCGTCAATTTTGACGATTCCCTTACTCACTTTCTCAAATCCCGCAGCGGCGTTTAAAAGTGTTGATTTGCCGCATCCCGACGGGCCTAACAGACAAATAAATTCGCCCTTTTTTATGGAAAGATTTACATTTTCAAGAACAATATTTTCATTTCCGCTTCTGTCTTTATACGACACGGTTACATTTTCAAAATCTATAAACATATCATCCATATAATCACCTTATACCGTAATTCTTACTTACTTTTCTTTCAATGCTCCTGATAATATAGTCCAAAATAAAACCTATAACGCCTATTGTGATTATTACCGCCATAAGAGCATCCATTCTGACGGCGTTTTTAGCGTCCATTATCAAAAATCCCAGCCCGGACTGGGAACCTACCATTTCACCGGATACAAGGAATATCCACGAAGTGCCGAGAGCAAGCCTTAAACTGTTCATAATCTGCGGAAATGATGCCGGAAATATAACTTTTGTAACATTTTCCCATTTTGTAAGCTCGAAATTCGACGCTACTTTGATATATGTGTTGTCAATGGAATTAACCGCACTTACAGAGGATAGCAATATCGGGAAAAATCCCGCTATGAATATTATTACCATTGCCGGAATATCGCCTATTCCGAATATAAGCACTATAAACGGAAGCCACGCAACAGGCGCAATAGGTCTGATTAACTGTATTATCGGATTTACAAACGCAAATGCTTTAGAAAATATTCCAAGTGCAATGCCGCCTGCAACTCCGCATATTATCGCAAGACCGTATCCTATTATAAATCTGTACATGCTGAATCCTATGTGCTGCCACAAATTCAACGCCGAAGAGCTTCCCTTCAGTCCGGTAGTAAGCAGTTCTCCGAATGCGGCAACAGTTTCCGCAGGTCCGGGAAATAATGCTCTGTTTACTCCCGAAACCGTAACCGCCAGCTGCCATATAGCCGCTAAAACACTAAATGATATAATCACGTAAAATATTTTTTTCAACTTACTTTTCTCCTGTTTTTAAGGGTTGTATATAAAACTTTCATATGACGGCGGGTTTTCGTTTATTTTATATTTAATTAATTTTTCACAAAGAGCGTCATATTCTTCCTTTGATATGGTCAGATTTCTAAAATTTATCCACTGCATTGATTCATCAATAACCGAACTTTCCTGACCGAGAAATTTCTCTGCGGTTTCCGCCGATTCGCCGCTCTCAAGTTCTTCGGATGCTCTATAATAATTTTTTATTAATTCGTCAGCCGTTTTTCTGTTGTCTGTAATATTCCGATTGAACACCAATGCACAACATAACGAGTTGTTCCATAATTCGTCGGATGTGGAAAGTACTCTGCCGAAACCCTTTGATACCGACACCGCTCCGTATGGTTCAGCTACGCAATAGCCGCTTATTGCTCCGCTTGCCAATGAAAACGGCATTTCCGCCGGAGGCATTTGTATTATTTTTACATCTTCTTTTGTAAGACCGTTCTTCTCAAGCATCTCATTTATCAATATATTTTGAGATGACTGAATTGACGGTATCGCCAATGTCTTTCCTTTTAAGTCCCGTGCCGATTCAATGTCTTTTGATACCACGACGACGTTTCCGTCTCTGTGTCCGAGAGCCGCTGCCGTCAGGTCTATTCCGTTTGATTTGGCATTCATTGCAAGCTCTATAAGAACCGAAGCTCCGTCTATCCTACCCGCATTTAATGCGTCCATAAGATCTGTCCACGAAGAGAATCTTTGAAGTTTTATCTGTATATCGGAATTATTCTTCTCTAATAATTCTTTTTCTTTAAGCACCGCCAATGAATGTGTTATCGGCAAATATCCTATTGTAACGACCTTTTTTTCTGAATTGTAATTATTATTTTGAGAAGTTAAAGCGGTATTATTTGCACACCCCGCAAACAATAAAGAACCGAATAAAATAAATGATAATGCAGCCGCAGCTTTTTTATATTTGGATTTCAAAATCTTCGTATGGATGTTTTTTTCCTTTTTATTAATGATTTTTCTCATTCATTACCTACTTTTTATATATGTTTACTTTGTATTAATAAATTAATAATATAGGTGCAATATGTTATTGTCAATAATTCAGATATGATTTTAGGTATATAATATTCTTATATTTTTGAAAATTTGTAGGAATAAAACACGGAATTTTAAAGATTAATTTTTTAAATTATGTTTTCAATTTTTACGGTATTTATAAAACAAAAACAGCTGCCTCCCGGAAAATATCCGAGCGACAGCCGCTTTTATACTTTAATCATATGATATTTTTAATCGCTTTATTAATAAGTATATAAACTTCAAGTTGACCTGTTGTTAAGTTGTATACAAATATGCTTGTATCATTAAACCGACGATTTTCATATATTTTTAGATGTTTCAATTAAGTCTTCAGAGCTTAGATAATTGCTACGGCTCCGATATCCATGGCATTATATACGCCTTCAAAATCAGAACCGCTTACCCAATAACTTCCGCTCAAGGGATCAGTTACACGATAACCGTTATTGCCCTCATTATAACCCGTAAGGGTCATAACATGGATGTTGCTGTAACCACGCCATCCGTTCATCGCACTGTAAACTCTTGTATTAGGAGATTTAAATCTCACTGTAACCCATATTATGCATGGATTACCTTTTTTTATTTCTTCTTTCAGCCTTTTCACTCCCTTATGGGATATATTTTCGACTTTACAGTAGCGGGAGGCAAATGAAGTAAACGGAGCAGGATAAATAACCTGATTCAGCCAATAAGTAACATTGTACGGTGAACCGACAAAACCGTTTACGGGCAGTGCAGCCTTAGGCATTGCATCCAAAATCTGATTTAATGTCAGGTTAGGCTGATAACCTTTGGCGCGAAGTGCCTGTAACAGAGATGTTCCTTCACACCCTTCCGGAGCTCCCAAAGCATTTTGATTATAGTACGGAACATCTACTATCTCATGTAACTTAACGCGTTCAAGGCAGAATAACTGAGCATTGGAACCGTTAAAGAACCATGTACCGATATTGTTGCCGGAATAATATCTGCCTCCGGAAATATCTAAAACCGTATATCCCGAAGCTTTTTTGAAGATAAGCTGATCCGTTCCCTTCTTACGGTAAATATTCCATTTTTGAGCATCGGCATTATTATATGTTTGCCATTGATGAACATTGGTACCGGATATATTATTGTTTCCCGAAACGTCAAGAGCACTTTGGAAATTTGTATTACCTGTCTTTATCACAAATTCTCCGTCCGCAGTTTGCTGAATTTTAAAATGTTGAGCCATGTTGTTGTTATTGCCGCACAGCTGAACGTTGGTTCCGTTTCCGCGCCTTGCATTGGCAATGTCCAAGGTATAATTGCCGCCGTTTATTGCAGGATGAATCTTGTAATTGTCTATGGAATTAATGCTGCGTCCGTCGGTGGAAGTTATCTGGGACAGGTTATGTATCTTCTCCAAGCCCCTGTTTTCTTCGTCAAATGAAGAAGGTTTTACAAGAAGGAAGGACTGAGCGTTACATGCATTTAAGTCATATACCTGTATATTTTGTCCTGTTTTGTGTCTGTTACCGGATACGTCAAGAGCCTTGCCGCTGATTGAGTTAACAAAAACATATTGTCCGTTGCTTTTTTTATAAATTTTCCATAACTGTGCCTG
The DNA here is from genome assembly GCA_022769005.1 of Lachnospiraceae bacterium. Classification (GTDB taxonomy): domain Bacteria; phylum Bacillota; class Clostridia; order Lachnospirales; family Lachnospiraceae; genus UBA4285. The sequence goes on along the minus strand of JALEKK010000030.1, from coordinate 8,582 downwards.
TGAGTCGTTATTTTCCCACTGCCATACATTTGCTCCGCTTTTCGGTGAAACGCCGCACACATCAACAGATTTACCGTGATTTGTCTTTATTCTGTACTCTCCGTTTCCGGCATTTTCAATGTAAAACTTTTGGGCATCGGCATAATTTTTATCCCAAAGCCTGACATTTGCTCCGTTAGAAGAAGATCCGCCCGCAACATCAACCGCATAATTTTTGTCAGCTGAGGATATAACATTATACCAGTCCTCTTTTATGTCCGTTACTCTGCTCAATCCGTATTTTACAGCATCATTTCTTGTGATGTCTTTTTTTAACGTCCACGTTTGGGTATCGGAAGGAAGTTTGTTCTCACCAACCATTTCCCATGTCCATACCCATGTTCCGTTATCAGTCTTTGCTCCGCACAAATCCATGATTTGTATTCTTCCGTTACCGTCTGTTACGGGAGTACCGTTTTCATCCGCAACGATAAAAATATATTTATCATCTTTGGTTAAAACCGTAAAATATGTACCTTTTCGATCCTTGTCATGTTCCTGCAGAATCCTTGTACCGTTACCGACACTGCCGTTATCAACTTTCAATACGGATGTTTTATCCGTAACATCTGTCTGAATCCGATAAACATTTTCTTTTATTTTATCAAAAATAAATCTCTGAGCCGGGCTGTTATTATTGCCGTACAGCTGAACCTGAGTGCCGTTGATCTGAGATGCACCGGCGATGTCAATACTTTTTGAATCGTCGGCAAATGAGTGTATGGTATAACAGTCCGATTCAATTGAAGCAAAATCATATCCGTCCCCAAAAAGTTTGCGCATATCTTCGATATTTCCGAATGGTTTATCATTATGCTCTTCGGTTTTGTCATCAGATGTATTTGCAGGATTTTCATCTTTATCATCGGATGTGTTTGCGTCATCTTCAGTATTAAGTTTCGTTTCTTCTCCGCTTTTCTGATCATCATTTTTCTTCGGAACTGTTTCCGTAATGTCGGTTTCGGAATTTTCGGATTCAGTTCCTTTTTTTGTTTCAACACCGTTGTCATCCGACGTAACAATTTCAGTAGGATCTGTTAAATTATCGGTGGACGGTATCTCCGATTCTGTATTTTCTTTCGGAATATCCGCCAGTGCAGACATCGGTGTAATACCTAAAGTTAAAAGACCGGCGCATGCCGCTATACCGGTTGATAATAATCCTTTTAATTTTTTCATTTTTTATTCATCTCCCCACTCCATTTCCTTTTCACATTCCCAAAATATTTTACCATAAAATAAATGATGAATATTTCAGGTAATCCCACTTTTTCATTAAAAACAAATATCACTTAGGATTATAAAAATCCTAAGTGATACGGTAAGTTGCAGGCGTACCGTTTTCAAAATTTACAATACATTGAAATATACGTACATTAAAAACATGCCTTATTTAGTTTTAGAAAACCATGGTCTGAATATCGCTCTTACGACGGGACCCGCGAAAAATAATTGATAAAAAAGTGCCATCGGAAAATTTCTTACCAATAATGTAAACCATGTTGTAATTATTGTTTCGGGTCCGGCAAAATCGTGTAAAAATACGGCGATAAAACTCATAATCGGACACATGAACATTACAATGGTACAGGACATAATAATCGTAATAATTAACGGCTGAGTTTCTCTCGGATTTATCGCCTTAAAGGCAACCTTTGGAGCAACTCTTCCGACAAATAAAAATTCAATGGCAAATGCAATTATATATGTAACGGGCATTGCAATCAGAGCTTCCAAAAACATCTCGTTTTTAAGACCGCCCAATGAAAAAGCCGCATTGTACAGAACCATACCGTAAACCATTACGGCAACCATAACAATTGTAAATACAAAATCCTGGAATTTAGTCTTCGGCATTATACACCTCTCTCAATACTAAACAAAATATTGTGTTGTTCGTTAGCATTGAAAGATTACAATGTACGTTTCCAATTTATACCAATATTCTACATTATTTGACAACGTACGTAATATATCATAAATAAATTTTCTTAATAATTATACATTTGCGTTATATTGTTACATTCCGAACACCTTAAGTCCCACAAGAGTGATCGCTGTCATTATACCTCCGGCAATGATTACTCCAAACAATACCGAAAAGAATGTTCTTTTTAATCCAAAGTCCATCATACTTGCGGCAAGTGTACCTGTCCATGCTCCTGTACCCGGAAGAGGAATGCCAACAAATATCATAAGAGCCACAAATACGCCGCCGGCTCCCTTTTTGCCGAGTTTTTTACTTCCGTTGTGTCCCTTTTTCAGAATCCATCTGCATGGTTTGCCTATCCCTTTTTTATCAGCTCCCCATTTTAGAAATCTTCTTGCGAAAATATATATAAACGGTACCGGAATCATATTTCCTATTACACATACCGCATATGCCAAAAATATCGGAACCACCGGATCCATGGCCTGAGATGCAATTATTGACCCTCTTAATTCCCATACCGGAATCATTGACATGAAAAAAAGTTTAATACAATTGCCAAACATAAATTAAAATTATCCCCTCTAAAATTAACTTTTTACAAAAATCAACAAGTTCAGTTTATCAGATATTTTATTGAATATACAATACGGCATATATTTTTTATACAATTTTCATATATGTACATAAACCGGGCTTTATTGCAAGTCAAACAGAGACAGCTGATTTGTATCCGTAAGTCCGTCAATAGCGTGAATGCTGTCAAGCTTATCAATTACCGTATTTCCTATCTTCGCTCTTCTTTTAAGATCTTCTTTGGATAGGAACTTTCCGTTTGAAGCCGCTATTTCGATGGATTCACCGGCAACTTCCCCTACTTTGTCTATCACTTTAAACGAAGGCATAATTTTACCGTCAAATATCTGAAATGTCCTTGATTTGGCTTTATAAATGTCTATTGGGATAAATTCCAGACCTCTTTCATACATTTCCTCAACAAGACGCATATCTTTTAATTCTTCCTGCTCCGCATTGGATAGTTCTTTTGTATCAGAACGCTTTCTGTAATCGGCAATATAATATTTTAATTTTTCTTTTCCGAGGGCCATCTTTTCGTAATCAAATGCATTTGCCCTTATACTGAAATATGCACAATAATATTCCAAAGGATAAAATATCTTAAAATATGCAACTCTCCATGCCATCATTACATATGCAGCGGCGTGTGCCTTAGGGAACATGTATTTTATTTTATTACATGACCAAATGTACCAGTCAGGCACACCGTGGGCTCTCATTTCTTCCTCCCACTCCGGAGTTAATCCCTTTCCCTTACGCACCTTTTCCATTATGTTAAATGATAATTCACTGTCCATTCCTTTATTTATCAGATAAACCATAATATCATCTCTGGTACATACGGCAGTAGATATTGTGGCGGTACCTTCACTGATAAGCTTCTGAGCATTACCGAGCCACACATCGGTACCGTGGGCAAGTCCCGCAATCCTTACGAGATCGGAAAATTGAGTAGGCTTTGCCTCCTTTAACATTCCCATGGCAAAGTCCGTACCGAATTCCGGAACTCCGAGAGTTCCCAGTTCCGTTCCGCCTATCTGCTCCGGTTTTATTCCCAGAGCATCCGTTCCGGCGAAAAGGGACATTACTTCTTTTGAGTCAAGAGGAATTGCCAAGGGATCAACTCCTGTCATATCCTGAAGATATTTTATCATTGTCGGATCCAGGTGTCCCAATATATCAAGCTTTAAAAGGTTGTGATCGATACTGTGATAATCAAAATGAGTCGTTATAATATCACTTTTCATATCATTTGCAGGATGCTGTACGGGAGTAAATGTATGAATTTCCTCTCCGATAGGTAAAACAACAATCCCTCCCGGATGCTGACCCGTCGTTCTTCTTACGTCAACGCATCCGCTTGCAATCCTCTCTATCTCACATTTTCTCTTTATTATAGGCATTCCGGTTTTTTCCGATAATTCCTCGAAATATCCCTTAACCAGACCGTATGCAGTTTTTTCTGCCACCGTACCTATTGTTCCGGCTTTAAATGTCTGACCTTTTCCGAATATAACTTCGGTGAATGCATGAGCCTTACTCTGGTATTCGTTTGAAAAATTAAGGTCGATATCAGGTTCCTTATTTCCCTTAAATCCCAGAAATGTCTCAAACGGTATGTCAAACCCGAGTTTTTGAAGTTTATTGCCGCATTTCGGACACATTTTATCAGGCATGTCGCAACCTGCTCCGCCTGCAAATTTAAGTACGTCTTCCGATTTAAAATCAACATAATAACACTTATTACATAAATAATGAGGAGACAGCGGATTTACTTCTGTAATACCGGCCATTGTGGCGGCAAACGAAGACCCCACCGAACCTCTGGAACCTACAAGGTATCCGTCGTCATTTGATTTCCAAACCAGTTGTTGCGCAATGATATACATAACTGAATAACCGTTTGAAATAATGGAATTAAGCTCTCTGTCCAATCTTCCGCTTACTTCCTCCGGCAAATCCGGTCCGTACATTTCATGTGCTTTTTTTAAACATATCTGTCTTAGGGTTTCATCTGAATTCTCAATTACCGGCGGACATTTATCGGGTCTGATGGGGGAAATTTTCTCACACATATCGGCAATCATATTTGTGTTTTTTACTACAACTTCATATGCTTTTTCAGATCCCAGATATTCGAATTCCTTAAGCATCTCATCTGTTGTTTTCAGATAAAGAGGAGGCTGTCTGTCAAAATCCTTAAATCCGCTTCCTGCCTGAATCACCGCTCTGTATATTGCATCTTCCGGATTTAGAAAATGTACATCTCCCGTCGCGCATACCGGTTTATTGAATTTTACGCCGAGATCTGCGATTTTTCTGTTAATGTCTCTTATGTCCTCTTCGCTTTTTACAAAGCTGTTTTCATCTTCAATCAGATATTCGCTGTTTCCAACCGGCATAATTTCCAGGTAATCATAAAAGTCAACTATATTTGCAATCACCTGTTCATTTCGTCCGGACAGAATGGCGCTGAACAATTCTCCCGATGCACACGCACTTCCTACAAGAATACCCTCTCTGTGAGTTTTTAATACACTCTTCGGAATTTTGGGAAATCTGTAAAAATGCTCCAAATGCGATGAAGATATCATTCTGTATAAGTTATTCTTACCTTCTGTTGAAGTTGCAAGGAGGACGGCGTGATACGGATGAAGTTTCCTCAATGCTTCAGGACCTATTTTACCTTTTTCAAGCAAGTCGTCCAGAGTAAAAATATCTCTCTCATTAAGCATTTCCGATAATTTTAAGAAAATATGGGAAGTTGCCTCCGCATCGTCCACGGCTCTGTGATGATTGTTTAATACAAGTCCCAAATGCTTTACCAAAGTATCCAATTTGAAATTTTTAAGACCCGGCATAAGATATTGGGATATAAGAACCGTATCAAGTACCGTAAAATCGGTTTCAATGCCTAATCGAATCGCATTATCGACAATAAAACTTACGTCAAATTCGGCGTTATGCGCCACCACGGCGGCATCGCCGACAAATTCCAGAAACCTCGGAAGCACCTTATCTATAATATCGGCATTCGCTACCATACCGTCATTAATGGATGTAAGTTTTTCTATCTTAATCGGAATTGGAATTTGAGGATTAACAAATTCACTGAACCTATCCGTAATCTTACCGTCCTTAATCTTAACTGCTCCGATTTCTATTATTTTATCGTAATGAGCCGAAAATCCCGTTGTTTCAATGTCAAAAACCACATATTCGTCTTTGAGGGACTGTCCTTTTCCGTTTCGTACCAACGGCTTGTCATCATCTATTAAATAGGCTTCTACACCGTATATGACTTTGAAATCATCCATCTTTTCGGCAGTGTGCATACATTCCGGAAATGATTGTACGACGCCGTGATCCGTTATTGCTATTGCAGGGTGACCGAACTCATGAGCTTTCTTTATAATATCCGATGCACGTGACACTCCGTCCATATCGCTCATTTTTGTATGACAGTGCAATTCAACTCTTTTTACTTCCGCATTGTCCGCTCTTATTTCTCTTGTATCAGAGCCTTTTCTGATTCCCAACACTCTTCCGATAACAATATCCTGTTCAAACTGGTTAAATGATGCGTCGCCCTTTAACTTTATAAATGAACCTTCTCTGATAAATTCATCGAATTCTTCTGTTTTTTCATTTGGCACAAACAGGTTGGCCGTAATGGTATCTTTAAAATCAGTAATGTCAAATTTTAAAATTGTTTTTTCATTTTTAATCGGAGTCTTCTCTGTTTTCCTTATCATCCCGCATATGACAACAGTTCTCGTTGTTTCATCTATACTGCTGACAGGTATAATTTCTTCATCGGAAAAATCTCTGCCATATAATACATCCTCGTTATTAAATGATGTTTTACGGTTATTTTTCTCATCTTTTCTTACTGCAGTCTTCTCTTTTATTGTATTGGTATGCTTTTCTTTTTCGTTCTTTTCTTCAAAAATATTGGTTTCGGATATTATTTTATTAATTTCTCTCTCCAAAGCCTTCGTTTTAATATCTTCATATTTGCCTAGAGTTCTGTCCTTATGTGTTATAAAAACATCTACCGGCGTTCGAAATCTTTTTAAAAACAAATCATTAAAATAACTTTTTAATTCATGTCCGTAATTATCCGCGGCAAATCCCTTCGGCAGCCTTAATTCCACCTTATCACCGTCAAATATTACATCCGTGTCTTTATATGCAATAAATGCAAGACTGAAATAAGTTTCAAGCTCTAATCTTATGCTTTCACTGTATTCATTGTAAATATTTTCCGGAGTATATGAATTGAGTAATTTATATCTGTCCAATACTCTCAGATTGGCAGCTCCGAAATTTTCAAATATCTGCTTAAACAGGGCTTTTTCCGATTCAATAATATATTTTTTGGGAATAATTTTATTACTCTCGATATATATTCTTATGTTAAGCCCCGTGGTGCTCTTTTTGATTCCGGAAACCTCCGCATTTTCAAAATACAGCGCCGTTTCCGAATCAAGATGCAGTTTTGGGAAAACTTCAAAAAATCTCATTAAAATCTATCAACCTCTCGCTTTAATTCTTCTAAGAGTTTGTCTTCCGGAACTTTCTTAATTACCTCTCCTCCTTTAATAAGAAGTCCAACTCCGTCTCCTCCGGCAATTCCGATATCGGCTTCCTTTGCCTCACCCGGTCCGTTTACAATACATCCCATAACAGCAACCTTTATTGGTTTATTTACTCCCGCAAGCGTATCTTCAACTTTCTTTGCAAGGCCTATAATATCAATCTTTGTTCTTCCGCATGTCGGACATGATATTATTTCAACCATATCTTTTTTCAGACCTAATGTATTCAAAATATATTTAGCGACCAATATCTCGTTTTCAGGTTCATCGGTTAGTGAAACTCTTATTGTATTTCCGATTCCTTCAGATAAAATTATACCCAATCCGACTGAAGATTTGATTGTTCCGCTGAGCAGCGTTCCCGCCTCGGTAATACCCACATGAAGCGGATATTTACACTTATTTGCAATTAATTTATGTGCTTCCACGGCCATAAGCACATTGCTTGATTTTATACTTACAACAAGATTGTCGTAATCTAAGTCTTCAACCGCCTTTATCTGCTTTAATGCACTTTCAACGATACCCTCCGCGGTTACGCTTCCGTATTTTTCAAGAATTTCTTTTTCGAGAGATCCTGAATTGACACCTATTCTTATTGGGATATTTCTTTCTTTTGCAACCGCCACAACTTTGGCCACATTTTCCCTGCTCCCGATATTACCGGGATTGATTCGTATTTTGTCCGCTCCGTTTTCCATTGCGGCTATCGCAAGTCTGTAATCAAAATGAATATCCGCAACCAGAGGTATATGAATTCTTTTCTTTATTTCCTTAAAAGCCTCTGCCGCATTCATATTCGGTACAGTGGAACGCACAATATCACATCCCGCCTCTTCGAGTCTGAGTATCTGATTGACCGTACTTTCCACATCTTCCGTAAATGTATTTGTCATTGACTGAATGGCTATTCTGTTATTGCCGCCGATCTTCACTCCACCTATATTTATTTCTTTTGTATTTTCTCTTAATAACATAGATGCACCTCTGTATCCCATTTAGTTTTTTCTAATTGTAGCACTAAAACCGCCCTGTTTCATTACACTATATAAAGCATAAGATTACAGAGCGGTTTATATTAATTTTTTTATTAAATTATATTTGTTTAATAATATCTGTTAAATTGTATTCAAATGTTTAATCTGTATTATTTTATAATTCTCCACTGCTGTGCGGTATTGCCTTTAGAGTAGAACCAGAGCCATACATTTGCTCCGTTATTCATGCTTGCACCGCATACATCCATTACACAATACCCGAAAGCATGTTTAAATACTAAATTGTCAGTGCCCTTTACTCTGTATATCTGCCATTGCTGAGCAGGACCCGAGTAATTGTTCCACTGTGATATGTTGGTTGACGCATTTTTATTTCCGCCGGAAATATCAATTACCTTCGTTCCGTTGCTTGCTCTTGTCTGAATAATGAAATTG
>JALEKK010000022.1 GCA_022769005.1 Lachnospiraceae bacterium | reverse complement strand
AGGGAGCCGTCCCTAGTACGAGAGGACCGGGATGTACGGACCACTGGTGTATCGGTTGTACTGCCAAGTGCATAGCCGAGTAGCCAAGTCCGGAAAGGATAAACGCTGAAAGCATCTAAGCGTGAAGCCCCCCCTAAGATGAGTTATCCAATACGTTAAGTAGAGAGATTCCTTGTAGACTACGAGGTAGATAGGACAGAGGCGTAAGTACAGTGATGTATTGAGCTGACTGTTACTAATAGATCGAAAACTTGACCTAAACATTGATGTTAATCATATGCAGTTTTCAGGGAATGATATTCCTATCAGGTGAGTATTCATTTGATAGGAGTTTTTTATAAAAACCTGTTTATGAGAATATTTATTCTTATAAAGCATAGGGGTGTGGTGAAATGGTATCATAGGAGTCTCCAAAACTTTTGGCGGGAGTTCGATTCTCTCCACCCCTGTTTTATTTACCGGTTGTACTGTGTACAGCCGGTTTATTTTTGCAAAAAAAACCCAATTATAGTATTATAAAATACATTATGTTAAATTATTTTACGGATTATTATGCCGTAGATTTACTGATATTATTTTATAAGAGTTCAATATATCTATTTCTCGGAGGAATAAAAATATTATGATTAGCGCTAATAATGTTACTTACAGAGTCGGAAAAAAGGCATTATTTGAAGATGTAAATATAAAGTTCACGGAAGGAAACTGTTACGGCCTTATCGGTGCAAACGGTGCCGGTAAATCCACGTTTCTTAAGATTTTGTCAGGTCAGATTGAGCCTTCAAAGGGTGAAATCGCAATTACAAACGGTCAGAGACTTTCTTTCCTGGAGCAGGATCACTTTAAATATGACAACTCTAAAGTAATTGAAGTTGTTATGATGGGTAACTCAAGACTCTATGAAATCATGAAAGAAAAGGAAGCCATATATTCTAAGGAAGATTTTACGGAGGAAGACGGACACAGAGCGTCTGAGCTTGAAGCTGAATTTGCCGATATGAACGGTTGGGAAGCCGAATCGGATGCTGCTCAACTTCTTACCGGACTCGGAATTGAACCGGATTTACACGAGAAGCTTATGAGCGAAATCAACGGAAGTGAGAAGGTTAAGGTTCTCCTTGCAAAGGCTCTCTTCGGCAATCCGGATATTTTGCTCCTTGATGAGCCTACCAACAACCTTGATATTGATTCCATAGAATGGCTGCAGGAATTTTTGATTAACTTTGAGAACACCGTAATCGTTGTTTCACATGACAGACATTTTCTTAATCAGGTTTGTACTCATATAGCCGACATTGATTATGCAAAGATTCAGTTGTATGCAGGTAATTATGATTTCTGGTATGAATCAAGTCAGCTTATTCTTAAGCAGAGAAAAGAAGCTAACAGGAAAAAGGAAGAAAAAATCAAGGAATTACAGGAATTTATTTCAAGATTCTCCGCAAATGCGTCTAAGTCTAAACAGGCAACATCAAGAAAGAAAGCTCTTGAGAAAATTGAGCTGGATGATATTAAACCTTCAAGCAGAAAGTATCCTTATGTTGATTTCAGACCTGAGAGAGAAATCGGTAATGAAGTATTGGAAGTAACTAATCTCAGTAAGAAAATCGATGATGAAACATCAATCAATAATATTTCATTTCTTGTGGGCAATAAGGACAAGATTGCATTTGTAGGTTCAAATGAACTTGCCACAACCGAATTTTTCGATATTATAGCCGGAAGACAGGAAGATTATGAAGGAGAGTACAAATGGGGAGTAACAACCAAGTTTGCTTATTTCCCTAAGGATATTAATGCCGAATTTACAACAGATGAAACCATTGTAGAGTGGCTGACTCCTTATTCTCCCGATCCGGATTCAACATATGTAAGAGGATTCCTCGGAAGAATGTTATTTGCAGGTGAGGACGGTGAGAAAAAGGTTAAGGTATTATCCGGAGGTGAAAAGGTTAGAGTCCTTCTTTCAAGAATGATGATTCAGGGAGCAAATGTACTTGTATTTGACGACCCTACAAACCATTTGGATATGGAATCAATCACATCTCTAAATAATGCCCTTATTAAGTTTGACGGAGTGATCATATTTACATCTCATGATCATCAGTTTATCCAAACAATTGCCAACAGAATTATGGAAATCCTTCCTGACGGAACGTTAGTTGACAAACTCACGACATACGAAGAATATCTTGCATCTGACGACAGTATCAGAAAGAGACAGGGCGTTGCAAAATTATCTGAGGAAGATTAATAAAGGGTGATGATATGCCTGCCGTAAGAAAATCTAAAACAAAAAAAGCCGGTAATATCCAAAAAAATTCCGGTAAGTCAAATGTAAAAAGAACGGGATTCGAAACAGAAATTTTTTTCTTATTGGCTTTCGGAATATTGATATTATTGATACTGAGCAATTTCGGATTAGCAGGGATTGTCGGTGTCGGAATCAAATGGCTTGAATTTGGTCTTATAGGTGTCATGGGGTATGTCATACCGTTTTTAACAGCCGTTAATCTTATATATTTGGCCGTTAACAGACCTGTTCCGAGAGAGATAAAATCAAAATTTATTGCGGCATATATATCCCTGGTGTTACTGTCGGCAGTAATACAAAGAATTTACAATATTCCCGGAATGGAATATTCGGATCCCGGAGGCATATTTTTGTACAGTGCACGCAACGGAAGCGGAGGAGGTATTCTCGGTGCGTTAATTTGTTATGCACTTTATCCGGTAGGGGAGACGGCGTCCGTCGTTATCATCATTATTTTACTTATTATATGTATGATGGTCATATTTAATTGGTCCGTATTCAAAACGTTTAAATATATTTTCGGTGATTTGAAAGTACGAAAAACAAAAAAGAGCACAGAAGATTTAAACACTTCGGAGTGTTTTAGTAAGGATACGGAAAAAAAATATGACGAAGAGAAAATTAATAATGATAATCAGGCTGCATGTAATGTAAATAAGACGATATGTAATGAAAATAACGGTTTGTCCGATGACAGGGTAAATGATAAAGAGATACGGAAGGTTGTTGATGATATGGCAGACATGAGAGAAGCGTACAGCAAAAACAGAAATCCCGAAAGAAATCCCAAAAAGAATCTCAGGATGAATAATAAGTCAACAGGCAGAAGTTTCAGCGTATTTTCAATAAAGGAAGCTGTCCGTGAAAACACTGACAAGGGAAGCGATGTGGAAACCATAGAGCTTACAAATATGTACCCGGAGAACAGTGATGAACACAGGGAGGTATTTCCGGAAAACACCTTTGGAGATGTAATCGCTGACGGTGATGATTTCCTCGAAAAATATCCTGTCAAAACTCATATTCCGGATTCAAACATAGTTGTATCCGACAGCCTTGAAACAGTCAGAGATGAAGTGACTGACGCGAAAAAGGATCACAATGACATTTTCGGCGGATTATCGGAAATTGAGTCGGGAGCAGAATCACAGAAAAATAGTACGGATGATAATGTGAAAAATGTCGGCATTCAAGCAGCCCGCAATATAAGCTCCGGCAACGGTGTATATACGGCGGATAATAAGGGGGAAAATGCTGTTGACAGCCTGCATGACGGAAATTTACTTAACGTAAATTCAGATGTTGTACCGAGAGAAGGTGCCATAGGCAATACAGGGCACAGCGGTATTAATTCTCATAAAGACGCTGTTGACATTATCGGCGGCGGAAACGTCAATACGGAAGAGAGTACGTCGGAATATGTTTTCCCTCCCGTCAGTCTTTTGAATAAGCCTAAAATTTACGATTCGGGTAATATTAACGCGGAGAATCAGGAAATGGCGGATAATCTGCGAAAAATACTGGAAATATTCGGTGTTAAGGTTAAAATTACCGGAATAAGCATTGGACCGACCGTCACAAGATTTGAAATGCAGCCGGAAATAGGTACAAAGGTAAGCAAAGTCGTCAACCTGAAAGACGAGATAAAGATGGGATTGGCTGTTTCCGATATAAGAATACAGGCGCCTATTCCCGGAAAATCCGCAATCGGTATAGAGATACCGAACAAAAAACCAAGAAGTGTATCATTCAGAGAGCTTATAGAATCCAATCGTTTCAAAGAAAGCAAATCAAAGGTTTCATTTGCCGTAGGTGAAGATATAGGCGGAAAAGTAGTAGTCGGCGATATTGCGGATATGCCTCATATTATAATTGCAGGTTCTACCGGATCAGGTAAATCCGTATGTATTAACGCATTAATAATGAGCGTATTGTATAAAGCATCTCCCGATGACGTAAAAATGATAATGGTGGATCCGAAGGTTGTTGAGTTGTCCATATATAACGGAATTCCTCATTTACTTATTCCTGTCGTTTCAGATCCGAAAAAGGCGGCAAGCGCATTAAATTGGGCTGTTGCCGAAATGGATAAACGATATAACAAACTTGCGGAATTGGGATCCAGAAACATAAAAGAATATAATAATAAAATTATTTCCGGTGAATACGGAGAAAATCATATCAAAATGCCGCAAATTCTTGTTATAATTGATGAGCTGGCAGATTTGATGATGGTCGCAAAAAATGAAGTTGAAGCCGCAATCGTAAGACTTGCTCAAAAGGCAAGAGCAGCGGGAATTCATCTTATAATTGCCACTCAAAGACCGTCTGCCGATGTTATTACGGGTCTTATTAAGGCCAACATTCCTTCCAAGATAGCTTTTGCCGTATCCAACGGTTCAAACTCAAGAATCATATTGGATGAAAACGGAGCCGAGAACCTCCTCGGAAAGGGAGATATGTTATATGCTCCGAGAAATGAGAAACCGAAGAGAGTTCAGGGCGCATTTGTTTCGGATGACGAAGTGTCGAGGGTTGTGGAATTTCTTAAGGAACATTCGGGGAATGTTCAAATGAATGAAGACATAAGCAAAGATATGGAAAATGAAGTTTTCAGCGTATCGGTACCGATTCCCGGAGCTGATGACGAAGACTCTTTGGATTCTTTGTTTGAAGACGCCGGAAGGTTCGTTATTGAAAAGGAGAAAGCTTCCATAGGAATGCTTCAGAGAAATTTCAGAATAGGATTTAACAGAGCGGGAAGAATAATCGATCAATTATCAGAAGCGGGAGTTGTCGGTCCGGATATCGGAACAAAGCCGCGGAAAGTATTGATTACCATGCAGGAATTTGAAGAATTATTGAGCAAATTCAGATGATTAAAAGGAGAATTAAATGGCATTTTTAACTGATATTGAAATTGCACAGGCAGCTGTAATGAAACCGATTGCGGAAGTTGTTAAACGCGTAGGGATAACTGAAGACGAAATTGAACTTTACGGAAAGTATAAGGCTAAGATTTCCGACGAATGTGAAGAAAGGGTTAAGGGAAATCCGGACGGCAAGCTCATTTTGGTTACCGCAATTAATCCTACTCCCGCAGGCGAAGGAAAGACGACAACAACAATAGGACTTACTGAAAGTCTTAATAAAATCGGAAAAAATGCGGTGGCGGTAATAAGAGAACCTTCCCTGGGACCTTCATTTGGTTTAAAGGGCGGAGCTGCAGGCGGAGGATATGCACAGGTAGTCCCTATGGAAGATTTAAATCTTCACTTTACGGGAGATTTTCATGCAATTACATCTGCCAACAATCTTCTTGCTGCGATGATTGATAATCATATTAAGCAGGGCAATGAGCTTAACATAGATGTTAAGAGAGTTGTTTGGAAACGTTGTATGGATATGAATGACAGAAATCTCAGAGAGATTATTATCGGTATCGGTTCATCTGCAAACGGAGATATGAGGAGCGACGGTTTCACTATTACGGCAGCATCTGAAATCATGGCAATATTCTGTATGGCTTCTGACATGTCTGATTTAAAAGCAAGACTGGGAAGAATCATTATTGCATATGATAAGGAAGGCAATCCGGTGAGAGCAAGCCAGATTAATGCAGTAGGAGCCATGGCAGCCCTTCTTAAGGATGCATTTAAACCTAATGTTATACAGACTCTTGAGAATACGCCGGTGCTTGTACACGGAGGACCTTTTGCAAACATTGCCCACGGATGTAACTCCGTAAGAGCAACTAAGCTCGGCCTTAAACTCGGCGATTATTGTGTTACCGAGGCAGGTTTCGGAGCTGATCTCGGAGCTGAGAAGTTTATGGACATTAAATGCAGAAATGCAGGTATTGCTCCGGATGCCGTTGTTATCGTCGCAACCGTTCGTGCTTTAAAATATAACGGCGGAATTAAGAAGGAAGACTTAAAAGATGCAAATGTTGAAGCGCTTAAAGCCGGAATCGTGAATCTCGGTAAGCATATCGAGAATATTAAAAAATACGGAATTGAACCAATTGTGGCAATTAATTCCTTTGTTACCGATACGGAAGAAGAGTATGAAGTAATAAGAGAATATTGCAAGGGATTGGGAGTTGAAGTTGCGTTGTCAACCGCATGGGGAGACGGCGGAAACGGTGCCGTTGACCTTGCCGAAAAGGTAATCAAGATGACAGAGAAGGATAAGGAATTTAATTTCCTCTATGACCTTGAATCTTCCGTTACGGATAAAATCGAAAAGATTTCAAAAGAAATTTATGGTGCTTCGGATGTCGAATACGGAGCGGGGGTGCTTAAGAGCATTGAGGACATAGAGAAAATCGGACTTGGCAATCTTCCTATATGCGTTGCAAAAACACAGTATTCGCTTTCCGACAATCCTGCTCTTCTCGGAAGACCGGAGAACTTTACCATGCACATAAGAGAAGTATATGTTAATGCAGGTTCAGGATTCATTGTAGTATTGACAGGTAAGATCCTTACAATGCCGGGACTTCCTAAGAAGCCTTCTGCCGAAGCCATTGACTATAATGAAGAGACAGGAAAGATAGTGGGATTATTCTGATTATATATTAACTCCGTATCACAATAATAAAAATTTAACGGAAAAGTATGAGTATGGTTATATGCTCATACTTTTTTAATTTGAAAAGAAATAAGAATAAATGATATTATATACGAACCTGAAGAAATTATATTAAGGATTTAAATATGGATACAGAACAATATGCAGGAATAATACCGGGTCTGTCTACAGAACAGCTGGATAAGCGTTTCCAATATCGCATACCTGAACATTTGAAATCTAAAGTACATGTGGGATCTGTCGTCTATGTGCCATTTGGTAAAAGTAATAAAAGAACCAAAGGCTTTGTTATAGATATTTCATCTGATTCTTCATATGACAGAGATAAAATAAAAGATATTTATGATATAAGTTTAGATGTTGATGTCAGAAACACTAATTTAATTGAACTTGCTTATTGGATGAGAGACGAATACGGATCCACAATTAACAGAGCATTAAAAACCGTATTTCCCGTTCAGGATAAAGTCAGAAACAGAGTTGTAACGGAACTGACTCTTACAGATGACAAATTAAAAGCAGAAGAATATTATGCAAAGTGCAAAAGGAAAAACGCATCGGCAAGAATAAGACTTTTGGACGCTCTTATGGAACATAGGGTTATAAACAGCGAATTTGCAAGGGAAAAATTAAAAGTCACCGCAAAGACCGTTAATGAATTGAAAGAAGAGGGGATAATAAGCGTAAAAGATACGATTGAATACCGCAATCCCATAAAAGTTTCGGCAGAGAAGGAAGAATTACCTGAATTAAACGAGGAACAGAGAATAATATGCGATACTGTTTCGGAAGCCATAGACAACAATGTCAAAGAAACATATTTAATACACGGAATTACCGGAAGCGGAAAGACAAGGGTATATATTGAGCTTATAAAAAATGTTGTTGCAAAGGGAAGGAAGGCAATCATGCTTATTCCCGAAATTGCACTTACATATCAAACGGTTAAACGCTTTGTAAACGTATTCGGAGAAAGAGTATCGGTTCTTAATTCAAAAATGTCACCCGGGGAGCGCTATGATCAGTTTTTGAGGGCGTCAAACGGTGACATAGACGTTATGATAGGACCCAGATCTGCCGTATTTACACCGTTTGACAATATCGGAATAATAGTTGTTGACGAGGAACACGAAGAGTCATATAAAAACGAAAACACGCCCTGTTATGATACCAGAGAAGTCGCGAAATTTATCACGGGGAAATATAATGCTCCGTTAGTTCTTGCTTCGGCCACTCCGTCTGTCAAGTCTTACTACAGGGCGTTAAAGGGTGAATATAAGCTGCTCACATTGTCAAAAAGGGCAAAGGTCGGAGGAGAACTTGCGGAAGTACATATTACGGATATGCGGGAGGAGCTTAAAGCGGGTAATAAAACCATTTTCAGCAGATCTCTTATAGAAAGTCTTTCCGAAAGACTGGCAGACAAAGAACAGAGTATGCTTTTCCTGAATAAAAGAGGATATCTCGGAATAATATCATGCAGAGAGTGCGGTCATGTAATTAAATGTCCGCATTGTGACATTTCAATGACATATCACAAAAACGGAACATTGGTATGTCATTATTGCGATACGGTAATTAATAATGTTAAGGTGTGTCCGAAATGCGGTTCAAAATATATTGCCGGTTTTCGTGCCGGTACGGAAAAGATAGAGCAGGAGATAAAAAAAGCATTTCCCACGGCAAGAGTGTTGAGGATGGACAGAGATACCACAAGCAGGAAGGGATCTCACGATAAAATCATCGAAGAATATGCCAACGGAGATGCGGATATCCTCGTCGGGACGCAGATGATAGTAAAAGGTCATGACTTTGAAAATTGTACTCTCGTAGGCGTTCTTGCGGCGGATATGACGCTTTTTACAAGCTCATATACAGCAAGTGAAAGAACGTTCCAGCTTATTACACAATCTGCGGGAAGAGCAGGAAGAGGAGAAAAAAAGGGAGACGTATATATTCAGACATACGATCCGGAAAATCCGGTGATAATTGCTGCTGCTGCGCAGAATTATGAAATGTTTTATGCGGAAGAAATAAAGCACAGGGAAATGCTTAATTTCCCTCCGATTTGCAAAATGGCTACATACACATTTGTATCTGAAAATGCTGATATTCTTTCAAAAGCAATGGATAAACTCAGGGATAAACTGAATACAATCAGTAAGAAATACGGCAAAGATATAGATATTTTAGGCCCGAACAGGGGGAGCGGATATAAATTAAAGGACGAGTTCAATATTAAGTTAATCATAAAATCCAAAACCGATAAAATATTAAAGGAAATAAAAAACGACCTTGAAAAATATACGGATTCCGAAGAAATATTCAGAAAAATACATATTTTGTTCAATAAAGAGTAAAATGTATCTTAGGAGGCCGTAAATTTACAAACAGAGGATTATTGTGTATCCTATAATGTCAGATTTATGATTAATATGAAAATACAACATAGGGGGAATATAAAATGGCTCTTAGAGAAATAAGAATAGTCGGAGATGAAATACTCAGAAAAAAATCAAGGGAAGTTAAAGAAGTTACTCCGAGAATAAAAGAATTAATATCAGATATGTTTGAAACACTCTATAAAGAAGAGGGAGTAGGTCTTGCAGCTCCTCAGGTAGGTGTTCTCAGAAGAGTTGTGGTAATAGATGCGGGGGTTGAAGAAGATGTAAAGAAGCCTATGGTTTTCATCAATCCGGTAATTATTGAAATGGACGGAGAACAGACGGGAGAAGAGGGATGTCTTTCGGTTCCCGATAAATCATGTGAAGTCAGAAGAGCCGAGCATGTGGTGGTAGAGGCGTTTGATGAAGACATGAATCCGTTTTCCATTGATGCTCACGGATTAATTGCAAGATGTCTTCAGCACGAGATCGACCATTTGGAAGGAATACTTTACATTGACAGAGTAAAAGAACAGGAAGCTGAAGAGAAAGGCGAATAATGAAAGTTGTTTTTATGGGTACGCCTGATTTTGCGGTTGAAACACTTAAAGCAATTTCAGGTGCCGGTCATGTTATTCAGGCTGTTGTAACGCAGCCTGACAAACCGAGGGGAAGAAGCGGAGCTTTGGCCTTTTCTCCCGTAAAGGAAGAGGCAATCAGACTCGGAATAGAATATATCTTACAGCCTGAGAAGGCTAAAAATGAAGAATTTATTAAGCAGATAAGGGAATTAAATCCGGATGTTGCCGTTGTTGTTGCTTACGGAAAAATACTTCCTAAGGAATTGTTGGACATTCCAAAGTTCGGATGTATAAATGTACATGCGTCACTTCTTCCGAAATACAGAGGAGCCGCACCCATACAGTGGTCCGTAATAAACGGAGATGAGTACTCCGGTGTTACGACAATGTTTATGGGAGAAGGACTTGACACGGGAGATATTTTACTTCAGAAGTCAGTTAAACTTGACAAAAAAGAAACCGGGGGATCGCTTTTTGATAAATTAAGCGTAATAGGAGCAGAACTGCTTGTTGAAACCTTGGACGGCCTGGAAAAGGGAACCATTAAGAGAATCCCACAGGATGAATCTCTGGCTACGCAGGTTACCGTATTCGACAAATCCTTCGGTAAAATAGATTTTAATAAATCTGCGACGGATATAGAGCGCCTTATAAGAGGTCTCAATCCGTGGCCGAGTGCATTTACAAAACTAAACGGAAAGACTTTAAAGTTATGGGATGCCGACGTATTAACATATGAAGATGACAGTCTTCCTGCGGGTTCAATTATTTCCGTAGGCAAAGATTCGTTTATTGTTAAATGCGGGAAGGATGCTCTTGAAATTAAAGAATTACAGCTTGAAGGCAAAAAACGCATGAAATGCGGAGATTTTTTAAGAGGATATAATCCGGAAGTCGGAACAGTGCTCGGTAATTAAACGGAAAGGAGCGCATATGTATTATTTCTATGCTTTTGATTGGACATATTGGGTAGTAATGGGGGTTTCGCTCATTATTACCACGATTGCCCAAATCTGGGTAAGCAGCGCCATGTCCAAATATTCCAAAGTGATGTCTAAGAGCGGACTTACCGGTAGGGAAGCGGCGCAGACAATACTCAGAAATCAGGGGTTAAGCGGTGTTACCGTAACAGGTATACAGGGTAATTATTCGGACCATTACGACCCGAGGAATAAAAATGTTTCATTGTCTCAGCCTGTTTATAACAACAGGAGTATCACAGCGGTAAGTGTGGCGGCTCACGAGTGCGGTCATGCGGTTCAGGATGCCACAAATTACGGTTTTCTTTCATTCAGAACCGCACTTGTACCTGTTGTGAATTTTTCATCAAGTATATCGTGGATATTTATCATTATGGGATTATTCTTTCAAAGCAACTCAGGCAGCGGAATATTCCTTCAGATAGGTATAATATTATTTGCCATTGCGGTTTTGTTTCAGTTGGTAACTTTACCTGTTGAATTTAATGCATCAAGAAGAGCGTTAAAGATACTTAAAAGCGAAGGAATGCTTGACGGTACGGAAGTGGCTCAGGCAAGAGAAGTTCTTACCGCTGCGGCTATGACATACGTTGCGGCTGCCGCAACGTCGGTGCTTCAGCTGATAAGATTAATATTTATCGCAAGAAACAGAGATTAATTAACAGGCGGGTTTTATCCCGCCTTGTTTTATTATGTGAATAAAACTTACGAATCATACCTTCAATTCCGAAAATGACAAACCGTAAAAAAGATGTTATCATTAACCGATTATTAAATATGAATAATTCTGATATTTTGTATATTTAAAAGTATATTTTATTTCAGCGACTATTATTCAAGAATACTGTTAAAAGGTTTACATAATAAAAATTTTCATTATAAAATATTATTATATTTGTATTTTTAAGGCAGATAACATTGCAGAACATATGGGGTAAACAATGAAACCGATAAATGAGCGAAGAATAGTTTATGACATTCTGTTTGAGGTTAAGAAAAAGAATAAGTCATGTGCGGCCACAATAGACAGAATTTTTGAGAGTAAAAAGTGTTCCGGGCTCTCGTCAGTGAGTAAAAGATTTATTACCAAAACAGCCTACGGAACCGTCGAAAACATTATTCTGACAGACTATTACTTATCAAAACTGCTGAGCAGACCGATTAATAAAGTAAATCCGTCAATACTTATCATTTTGGAGCTGTCGGCATATCAGATATTATGTGCGGACAACATACCGGACAGTGCGGCCGTTAATGAAGGTGTAAAGCTGGCCGGTGAGCTTGGCATGGACAAATTAAAAGGTTTTGTAAACGGAGTACTCAGAAATCTTATCAGACAAAAAGAAACAATCAAACTTCCGCCGAAAGAAAATTATAAAGATTATTTGTCCGTAAAATATTCAATACAAAAAGATATTTTGGACATTTGGGAAAAGTCATTAAAACAGTACGGCGGCTCTGTTGAGAAAAAGCTGGAAGATCTTGCGAAAAATACAAGAGAAGGCAAAAAAATATATATTCGAATCAACACCGAAAAAACAAGTGCGCCGTATCTTGAAGCTCTTTTGGAGGATGAAGGCGCGGAGGTGGATCTTGCTCCTAAATGTTACGATGATTCCGAGACCGGAACGGAGAAGCAAAACGAACTTGAGAGCAAATGCCTCTCCATAAGCAATTTTGATTCATTAAGAAACTTAGAATCATTTAAGGATGGCTTATTCTATGTTCAGGACTTAAGCAGCATACTGTCTTATGAAAATGTTCACATCGGAGACGGCTCTTTGGTTCTTGACATGTGCGCTTCTCCGGGAGGAAAAAGCATAGGAACATATTTAAACGTGTCCGAATACGGAAAATGTACCATAACGGCAAGGGATAAAACAAAGTCAAAGGCAGATACGATAAAAGAGAACATAAGTCGGCTCGGTATCGATGGAATTGTTACGGAAGTTAAGGATGCATGTACGTATTTCGAAGAGGATTTTGAGAAATATGATGCGGTAATTGCGGATGTACCCTGTTCCGGACTCGGAGTTATAAGCAAAAAGCCGGATATAAATCTGCATTTTAAGAAAAGCGGCATAAAAGAACTTTTGGATATACAAAAGAAGATAGCGGATAATGCGGTGAGATATCTTAAACCCGGAGGTACATTAGTTTACAGCACATGTACGCTCAATGTTGAAGAAAATGAAGAAAATGCAGCGTATATATTGAAAAACAACTGTATGAAGCTGATCTTTTCAAAGCAATATCTTCCGACTGAGCATATACACACGGACGGATTTTTTATTGCAATATTTAAAAAGGAATAATGCCGATATTCATGATCAAATGCCGATGATACGGCTGTTATTCGGGTATGGCGATCAAAGCATATTAAACAATTGCGGATATTTTCATCATTAAAAGGGATAAAAATGAAAGAAAAGAAAGACATAATGTCCATGACGAAATCCGAACTAAAGGATTTTTTTACCGAGGCAGGCGAAAAACCTTTCAGGGCGAAACAGTTATTCTCGTGGTTACATAATAAGTGTATATATAACTATGATGAAATGACAAATTTATCAAAGTCGTTAAGGGATAACTTAAAAGAAAAAACATATATAAATCATATTGAACCATACAGTATTCAGCGATCTGCACTGGATAATACGGCAAAGTATCTATGGGAACTTGAAGACGGCAACATGATAGAAAGTGTATGGATGGAATATAAGCACGGAAATTCCGTATGTATTTCTTCACAGGTGGGATGTGATTGCGGATGCACATTTTGCGCCTCTACAATCGACGGAGCAGTAAGAGACGTTACAGCCGGAGAAATGCTTCTTCAGGTGATGAGAATGCAGGAACTGGAGGGTAAAAAGGTCAGTAACATAGTCGTTATGGGATCCGGAGAGCCGCTTCTTAATCTTGATAATTTTCTGAAGTTTATAAATATAATAAATGACGAGGACGGACAGAATATAAGTCAGAGAAACATAACCGTATCCACATGCGGAATAATTCCGAAAATGTATGAATTGGCAGATGAAAAACTTCAGATAACTCTTGCGGTATCACTTCATGCGGCAACCCATGAAAAGAGATTGAAAATCATGCCGATAGAAAAAACATATACAACAGACAAACTTATGGAGGCCTGTGATTATTATTTTGAGAAAACAGGCAGAAGGCTTTCATTTGAATATGCTCTCATAGACGGAGTCAACGACGATGAGCAGTCGGCACGTGAACTTATATCTTTATTATCAGGTAAAAACTGTCATGTCAACCTGATAAAATACAACCCCATTAAGGAGCGCAACTATGCAAATTCAGCCGATACACAGGCTGTCACATTCAAAAATGTGCTTGAAAAAAACGGTGTAAATGTTACTATTAGAAGAGGTTTAGGTTTGGATATTGATGGAGCGTGTGGACAATTAAGAAGGAGATATACCAGATGAAAGCATACGCGATAACGGACGTGGGACGTGCGCGGGATACCAATCAGGACTGTTTTTATTATTCATCGGAGCCTGTCGGGAATTTACCTAATTTATTCCTTGTAGCGGACGGTATGGGCGGACATAAAGCAGGAGATCTGGCTTCAAGGTTTACGATTGAGAATATAATCAGATTGGTTGAAAGTTACGGAGATTACAGAGATCCGGTCACCATACTTGCGAAGGCGATTAATGAGGTAAACGGAATGCTCATAGAGAAGTCCAAAGAATCAGAGGACTATGAGGGAATGGGAACCACATTGGTGGCTGCGACTATAGACGGAGACGTTCTTAAAGTGGCGAATGTCGGAGACAGCAGATTATATCTTATAGAAAATGATATTTTGCAAATTACGAGAGATCATTCGCTTGTGGAAGAAATGGTTCTGCGGGGACAGATAGATAAAGAGGAAGCACGCACACATGTCAATAAAAATATAATAACAAGGGCAATCGGAGTTGTGGATGAAGTATCGCCGGAATTATTTTCGGTTGATTTAACGGATTCTTCAATGCTGCTTTTATGCAGTGACGGTCTTACCAACATGGTATCAGACCGGGATATATTGGAGATTGTCAAATCTGAAGACACTATCGAAGGCCGGGTTGAAGAGCTGGTTAAAAAAGCAAATGAAAACGGTGGTAAGGATAATATTACGGCAATGATTATTGAGCCACTTTAATTTATCGGAAAGGGCTATCCTAAACAATGTTGAATAAGGGAGTTATTTTATCGGAAAGATATGAGATTATTGAGAGAATCGGTACGGGCGGAATGGCGGATGTTTACCGTGCAATCGATCATAAGCTCAACAGATATGTAGCAATTAAGGTTCTTAAAAAAGAATATTCGGACGATAAGCAATTTGTCGCAAAGTTCAGATCGGAAGCGAGATCGGCGGCGGTGCTTAATAATCCTAATATTGTAAGCGTTTATGATGTAGGTAATGAGGACAGCACATATTACATCGTTCTTGAACTTATCGAAGGTATAACACTTAAGAAATATATAGAGAGAAAGGGGCATTTACAATATAAAGAAGCCGTAAGCATTGCGATACAGATTGCAAACGGCATGGAAGCGGCCCATGAACATCATATTGTTCACAGAGATATTAAACCTCAGAATATAATTATTTCAAAAGACGGAAAAGTAAAGGTAACGGACTTCGGTATTGCAAGGGTTGCAACATCGACGACAACGGTTGCTTCAAATGCAATGGGTTCGGTGCATTACATGTCTCCGGAACAGGCGAGAGGCGGATATCTTGATGAAAGAAGCGATATCTATTCATTCGGTATTACGCTTTTTGAAATGCTTACGGGGCAAGTTCCTTTTGACGGTGATACAACGGTTGCCGTTGCGGTTCATCATATTCAGGACGAGATAGAGCCGCCGTCCGAATATATAAGCGGAATCCCGATAAGCGTCGACAAAATCGTTCAAAAGTGTACCAATAAAAGACAGGATTTGAGATATCAGTCCGTAAGTGAGCTTATTTCCGACCTTAAGAAATCTCTTATTATGCCGGATGTTGACTTTGTACAGGATCCTTCAGCATTTGCCGCGGCGGGAGCGACCGCAAACGGTGCGGAAAACGTCGAAGGAGCAGAGACAAAGCTTGTGGATACGGAAAAAGCAAAAAAGGAAGCCGAAAAGGAAAATACGGATATCTATGATGATAAAGTAGACATAGATGATGAAGACAATGAGAAGCTTAACGGCGTAATGAAGTGGGTAGGTATCGGTATTGCCGCAGCCATTATTATCGCAATAATAATCATACTTGTCGTATTGTCTTCCAACGGAATGATCGGCGGAAAGAAAGAGGCAACAACAGAGGCTGTGACAACGGAAACGCAGGCTACCATTGAAGTTCCGAACGTGAAGGGCAGCACATTGGCTCAGGCGAGAAGAACTCTTACGGATGCGGGATTCATGGTAAAGGTTGCATATGATGATGAGAGCGATGAATCCGAAGGAACCGTAATCGATCAGAGTATTAATGCGGGAGATAAGGTAGCAAAGGGATCTCTTGTTACAATTACGGTAGCGGGAAATAATCCTAATGCGGAAACAACGACAAAAGAGACAACTACGGAAGAAACCACAACGGAATCATATGTAACGGTTCCGAAAGTTATAGGTTATTCCCAGTCGGGAGCTCAATCAGCCGTAACGGGAGTCGGATTGGGATATACCGAAGTCAGAGCGGAGTACAGTAATAAACCGAAGGGCACTGTCATTAGTCAGAGTCCGGAGGCCGAAACACGTGTGAAACCGGGAACAACCGTTACGACGGTAATCAGTCTGGGACCTAAGCCTGAGGAGAAACCTGCAACCAATAATGACCAAAACAATCAGAATAACAGCAATAACAACAATAACACAAACACCGACAACAACAAGCCGAATGATGGTGCAGCAGATGATGACGACGGTGAATGATTATGACTTTTACCGGTAAAATTATAAAAGGCATAGCAGGTTTCTACTATGTTGATATAAGAGATAAAGGTTTATATGAATGTAAGGCAAAGGGGCTTTTCCGCAAAGAAGGGATAAAGCCCCTTGTTGGCGATAATGCGGTAATTGACATTATTGACGAAGATAAAAAGACGGGCAACATTGTCGACATTACCGAGAGAAAGAACTCGGTTATAAGACCGGCCTGTGCCAACATAGATTCGGCGGTTATCGTAATGTCAGCATCAAAGCCTAAATTCAAACCTCTTCTTATGGATAAGATACTTATTTTTTTTGAGTATTACGGCATAGATACATTGATTTGCTTTAACAAGGTTGACGATGCGTCAAAGGAAGATTTGGATGCGATAGAATCGCATTTTGCTCATACAGGATATGATATTCTTTATACAAGCGCAAAAACGGGAACCGGTGTTGATGAACTTAAGAAAATATTGAAGGGTAAGACTTCAATACTCACCGGGCCGTCCGGAGTCGGCAAATCCTCTCTTATTAACGGCATTTTCCCGCATGCCGACATGGAAACCGGCGGAATGAGCAAAATCGGACGCGGGAAACATACAACGAGACATTCGGAGATATTTGAAGTTGACAGGGATACGTATATTTTGGATACGCCGGGATTTACTTCAATGGATTTACCGGATATCGGTAAAGAGAATATTGCGGCATATTTTCCGGAATTTGTAAGGCTTCTCGGAAAATGCAGATTTGACAGTTGTATCCACATAGGTGAGCCGGGATGCGCCGTAAAGGAAGCTCTTGCGAAGGGAGACATTTCACGGGGGCGCTATGACAGCTATGTAAGATTTTGTGAAGACACAGACAGAAAAAAGAAATATTAGGAGGACACAAATGGCATTACTTGCACCATCAATTCTTTCAGCGGATTTTGCAAATCTCGGAAGAGATATAGAGATAACCGATAAAGCCGGAGCCGATGTAATTCATATCGATGTTATGGATGGATTATTTGTTCCGAGTATTTCATTCGGTATGCCTGTAATTAAGTCAATAAGAAAAACCACGGATAAAACTTTTGATGTACATTTGATGATAGAGGAACCCATAAGATATATCAAAGAATTCGCCGAATGCGGAGCCGATTACATCACCGTACACTACGAAGCATGTAAAGATATACATGCAACAATTGACAAGATAAAGGAGTACGGTCTTAAAGCCGGAGTTTCAATTAAGCCGAATACAAAGGTAGAAGTATTAAAGCCTGTTTTAAACGATGTGGATATGGTGCTTGTTATGAGCGTGGAACCGGGTTTCGGAGGACAGAAGCTTATACCTCATACTGTTGATAAGGTCAGAGAGTTACGAAAAATTGTTGATGACAATAATTTTAATGTTATCATTGAGATAGACGGCGGAATAAATCTTGACAATGTTGAAAGCATTGTAAATGCCGGAGCAGATTGGATAGTAGCGGGATCGGCCGTATTTAAAGACGATATTGCCGCGAATACAAGAGCATTTATAGAAAAAATACACTAAAACAGAAAATATATTAAAAAAGGATATTATCACTGCAGCATACATTCTTAAAATAATCATTTTGAATGTAAAACAGGGATAATATCCTTTTTATGCATATTTATACATTAAATCTGAATTCTATAACATCTCCGTCCTGAACCACATAGTCCTTACCCTGAAGTTTAAGAAGTCCTTTTTCTTTTGCTGCGGCAACTGAACCGCATTCAACAAGATTGTCATATGTTACGACTTCGGCGCAAATAAATCCGCGCTCAAAATCAGAATGAATCTTTCCGGCCGCCTGGGGAGCCTTAGAACCTTTCTTTATGGTCCATGCCCTTGTTTCTTTTACGCCTGCGGTTAAATAACTTATAAGACCGAGAAGAGAATAACTTGCCCTGATAAGCTTGTCGAGTCCGGATTCTTTAACTCCCAGGTCTTCGAGGAACAGTGCCTTTTCATCATCGTCCAATTCCGATATTTCCTGTTCGATTTCCGCTGAGATTACAAATACTTCACTGTTGGTTTCTTTCGCATATTCTCTGACTTTCTGCACATATTCGTTGGAGGCTCCTTCATCCGCAAGGTCATCTTCCGTAACGTTAGCGGCGAATATAACGGGCTTTGCGGTTAAAAGATTATATTCTTTAAGAAAGGCTTCTTCATCTTCGCTCTTTAATTCATAATCCTTTGCAAGTTTGCCGCTTTCAAGATGCTCAATCATTTTTTGAATAAATTCACATTCTTTTGCCAGTTCCTTGTTTGACATGGAGGCCTTCTTTTGCTTTGCAAGTCTCTTTTCCAACACTTCAAGATCTGAGAAAATAAGTTCCATGTTGATGGTTTCGATATCTCTTAAAGGATCAACGCTTCCGTCCACATGAACAATATTTTCATTGTCAAAACAGCGAACCACATGAACTATTGCATCAACCTCTCTGATGTTTGCAAGGAACTGATTGCCGAGTCCCTCTCCCTTGCTTGCTCCCTTAACAAGTCCCGCAATATCGACGAATTCAATAACCGCAGGAACTATTTTTGTACATCCGTATAAGTCCGCAAGAACCTTAAGACGATTGTCCGGAACGGATACAACTCCCACATTCGGATCAATTGTACAAAACGGATAGTTGGCGGATTCGGCCCCGGCTTTTGTCAAAGAATTGAATAAGGTACTCTTTCCAACATTTGGAAGACCTACGATTCCTAATTTCATAGTATTAAATCTCCTTAAAATCTAATTACAATAATATTCCGCATTCAGTGTCGTATAAGAAGGAACTTAGCGGCATTTTGTCGATATCAATTAATTCTTTGTTACAGCCTGCGATATCGGCAAACGACGGAAATGTAAGCATAATACGGTGTAAATATACAAATATATTACTATTTGTTATCGGTATTTTGTTATATCTGAATCGGAAAATATATAATATCAAGTGTATATAATAGCATATGTAGTGTTAAAATAGTAATATTTATAACTATTCTCCGGGATTTTATTTTTAGACATTTAATCGGGTTAAGTAATGTGAAAAATATATAAAAACAGTATTTTATATTAAATAAGGTTGCAAATATACATTTGTAATGCATATACTTGCATATAAAACAGTACAATGTAGGGATTATGATTATGGATAACAAGAAATATATTTTAGTTTTGGATCAGGGGACAACTTCATCAAGATGTATAATTTTTGACAATGAGATGAATGTAGTCGCCAAGGGACAAAAGGAATTTGAACAGGTATACCCTAAACCGGGGTGGGTTGAGCATGTTCCTGAAGAAATATTATACAGTGAATTATCAGCTTCAAGTGAAGCCATAAGAGAAGCAGGCATTACTCCCGATGAAATAGCAGGCATAGGCATTACAAACCAGAGAGAAACAACCATTGTATGGGACAAAGAGACCGGTAAACCGGTATACAATGCAATCGTGTGGCAATGCACAAGAGGCGAATCATATATAGAGCAGATTAAGAAAGACGGATTAACCGACACGATACGAGAAAAAACAGGATTGAAGCCGGATGCCTATTTCAGCGCCAGTAAAATCGCATGGATACTTGACAATGTAAAGGGAGTGAGGAAAAGGGCAGAAGCGGGGGAAGTGATATTCGGAACGGTTGACACATGGCTTATATGGAACCTAACCGGCGGAAGAGCACATGTTACAGATTATACAAACGCCTCAAGAACAATGTTATTTAACATTAATACATTGGAATGGGATAAAGAAATAATAAATTATTTCAATATACCGACCTGTATGCTGCCGGAGGTTAAGCCGTCGGTAAGTAATTTCGCCGAAACTGAAAATACGGTTTTCGGGAAAAAAATCATGATAAGCGGTGTCGCGGGAGATCAGCAGGCCGCATTATTCGGTCAGTGCTGTTTTGACAAGGGAGACGCAAAGAATACATACGGCACGGGATGTTTCCTTTTGATGAATACGGGTGAAGACAGGATAGTTTCAAAAAACGGTCTTCTTACAACTCTCACGGCGGGAAGTACCGAGAAAAAGCCGAAATATGCTCTTGAGGGCAGCGTATTTATTGCGGGAGCGGTAATTAAATGGTTAAGAGATGAGATGTTCCTGATTTCAACTCCCGACGAAACTTATGATTTGGCAGTATCGGTCAAAGATAATGACGGCGTTTACATCGTACCGGCCTTTGTGGGACTGGGAGCGCCTTATTGGGACAGGAAGGCAAAGGGAAGCATAGTCGGACTTACGAGAGGCAGCGGAAGGGCGCATATAGTACGCGCGGCGTTGGAATCCATTGCTTATCAGTCATATGATGTCATAAAGGCAATGGAATCAGATGCAAATGCGGTGCTTACGAGCCTTAAAATTGACGGAGGAGCGTGTACCAATGATTTTCTTGCTCAATTTCAATCAGATATACTCAGAAAAGAAGTTATCAGGCCGGTAAATGTGGAATCGACTGCAATCGGAGCGGCATTCCTGGCAGGCTTGGGCGTATCTCTTTGGAAGAGCAGGGATGAATTGAAAGATTTGGTAAAGACCGGACGTATATTTACTCCGCACAGCAATGAAGAGAAGGCAAAAAAGAATTTGGACGGATGGCACAGGGCTGTTGAAACAACAATCGGCAGACATGTTTAAATAATATATGTTTTTGGTTTTGCAAAATATCCATTTGAATTATAATTATTGAATGACAGAGTTTATTAAACAATAAAACATTCGAGAGGAGGTTTGTTATGAGATTTGCGCATATTTCGGATATACATTTAGGTTTGGCATTAAACGGATATTCTTTTTTGGAAGATCAAAGATACATTATGGATCAAATGTCGGATATCATATTGGAAAACGACGTTGACGTCGTGTTTATATGCGGAGATATCTATGATAAACCGTTTCCTCCGGAAGAAGCCGTAAGCATATTTGACAAATTTATAAGCAGAATATCAAAACACGGTAAATATATCTATGTCATACCCGGTAATCATGACAGTGCCATAAGACTGTCATTCGGATCGGATATTTTAAAAGGACAAAATGTATATATTGCCAAAGCTTACGGCGGAAATGTTGAAAAATATGAGTATACCGATAAATACGGGGATATCGGGATTTTTCTTGTACCTTTTATTAAGCCGGTTGACGTCAGACCGTTTTTTCCGGACAGAGAGATAAATGATGATTATACAAAAATGATGAAGACGGTTCTGGAAGGTGCGGACATTGATTTCAAAAAAAGAAATATTATACTTTCTCATCAATTCCTGCAAGGATCAAAAAGGGCCGACAACGGCAAAGTTATTACAGGTATGTATGACGCAATCAAACCTGAGATATATGACGGATTCGATTATGTTGCAATGGGCCATTTGCATAACGAACAGTATATAGAAAGCGAAAGAATCAGATATTGCGGAACACCGCTTAAATACTCGAAATTCGAGGCTAATTGTAAAAAAACCGTAACCTTCGGTGAGATTGCGGAAAAAGGCGACTTAAAACTGTGGGAGAAAGAATTGTCGCCTATGAGAGACATGAAAGTAATCAGCGGAACCTTTGATGAAATCAAAAACATAAGAACAAACGACTATGTACATATAGTTTTAAAAGGTTCGGATAGTATTCCGGATATGTACGGTCTGTTAAGAAATAATATGCCGAATATAATGTCATATGCGTGCAGCGACAATTATTCGCACGCTGAATCGGACAATATGATAGAAAGCAATATGTTGGTATATTTTGAAGAGTTTTTTGTTCAAAGAACCGGAAGGGAGTTAAACGAAAAAGAAAGGACGATTCTGCTGAATATCATTAATTAACGTTCTTACATACAGGTAATATTAATAACTTTTTGAAACATTTACTAAAGATATTTAAATCTGCGAGAAA
Organism: Lachnospiraceae bacterium; assembly: GCA_022769005.1. GTDB lineage: Bacteria > Bacillota > Clostridia > Lachnospirales > Lachnospiraceae > UBA4285. Next base: position 22,604 of record JALEKK010000022.1, on the reverse strand, counting down.
TGCAATGCAATCGTAAATATTTTTGTCCGAAGAGGAACTTTATACAGAAATTATTGCATAATTATGCATTTTATTCGCTGATATTTAGGAGGTAAAATGCGGCCGCTTCTGTTAAAAATGAAATCATTCGGATCGTATAAAAATTATACGGAAATAAACATGGACAGTTTTGGAAGTAACGGACTCTATTTAATTACCGGAGCAACCGGTTCAGGAAAGTCGACAATAATTAACGGTATTGTCTATGCATTATACGGTAAAGTACGCGGTAGAAGGGACGACATTAGATCAAAGGATGCAGATGATTTAACCGATACGGTTGTTGAGCTTACATTTATGTGTAACGGCAGAAATTACAATATAGTCAGAAGAATGCACATTGAGGGGGCGGACATCACGGAAGATGTAAAACTCTCTCTTCCTGACGGCAGGGAAATACTGTCGGCGGAGGAAGTAAACGAATACATAATTAAATTAATCGGTCTGACTTATGATGAGTATGTTAAAGTATGTATTTTATCCGTGGAAAACAGCACGGGATTTTTGCTTTCCGATCCGGAGAAACAAAGAGAGTTATTGAGGGATATATTTGACACGGGTAAAGCTTCGGAACTGCAACTTAAATTAATTATAGAAAAAACATTGCTTACCGAAAAATATACAGAAAAAAAACATGAATTACTTAATATATTAGAATGCTCGGATTGTGAAAATGCTGAGGTTATTTTGGAAGACGACATATACGACGGTATAAATAACAGTATAAAAATGGACAGTAAATCCATAGAAAATGTAAATGAGTTAAAACGAACACTGTCATATATAAAGGAAGAAATTAACTCAACGGATTCTCTTTTATACGCAATGAGCGGAAACGAGAAATTGAATGTAAATTATTTTGAAATATTCATACAAAATAACATTATGAAAGACATTGTTTCATACACAAATCAATACCTTTCCGACATGACAAATAACAGATTTTTACTTAAATTCGACTCTGATTTAAAGAATGCCGATAAGTTTGAAATAAGCGTATTTGACAACTATTCTTCAACAATCGTAAACATAATGGAAATGTCCGGGGGAGAGATGTTTTTAATATCGCTTTCTTTCATTTTAGGTCTGTCAGATAAAATACTTGCCGTAAAAAAAGACATAAGCCTTGATGCGATTTTTATCGATGAAGGATTCGGACTGCTTGACAGACAGACGTTAGACCAAACGGTGAGAATATTGCAAAGAATAACCAGAAAAGACAAACTTATAGGTATGATTTCTCATGTTTCTGACTTGTATACAATGATTACAAAAAAAATAATAGTGAACAAAGGAAGAGACAACAACAGTGTAATTACACTTGTAACCGAATAATATGAATGTTATATGAAATACTGTTGATTTTATTAACCCACAGACATAAAAAACAGACTTAAATAAAGATAAAAACTAAATAACATAAAAGTTAAGAAAGTATTAAATCACCTTGCTTTTTTGCGTATTTTCTTGTATATTCTATACATATTGTTCAGCATTTTTAGAAACTATAAAAAAAAGGAGATGAGACTTAAGTTATGGAAAATTTAGGCGAAGAACTCGCGCACGGTCTGCAAGTTGAAAACATGTTTTCTTTCAACATCGGCGGATTTCAGGCAGATGTCAGTGAGTCCATAGTTGTAAGTTGGATTGTTATGGGCGTTTTAATCGTTCTTGCAATCATTATTACGGCCGGATTCAGAGTGCGTAAACTAACCGGAAGACAGGTTCTTGCGGAAGGTTACTATAACCATTTCTACGGAATGGTTAAAAACATGCTTAACCATGAGTCAATGGGTTATGCGCCATATATTTGTTCAGTTCTTTTCTTTGTTGGACTCAGCAACATATTTGGTATTTTCGGTTTTAAACCACCTACAAAGGATATCAACGTTACTGCAGCGCTTGCTTTAATGAGTATCGTTCTTGTTCAGGTTGCATCAATCCGTAATAACGGTGTAGGCGGATGGTTAAAGGGATTTGGTAAAAACCCTATGAACATCTTAGAGTTGTTCACAAGACCTTTATCACTCGCAATGCGACTTTTCGGTAACGTTCTCGGAGCGTTCGTTGTTATGGAGCTTATCCATTTAGTTATTCCTGTTGGTGCACCGGCAGTAGTAAGTTTATATTTCGATATATTCGATGGATTACTCCAGGCATATGTATTTACATTCTTAACATCTTTGTTCATTTCAGAGACGGCAGAAGAGTAAGTAAAACCAAATCAGCTGGACATAATATACAAACAAGTTTTGCTTTGTAAAAACTGTAACTATTAATTTTCATCATTATTTAACATTTTTAATTTAAAGGAGATTTATTATGGGAGCATTAGCACTTGGAGCAGGTCTTGCAGTTATGGCAGGTATTGGAGCCGGTATTTCTATCGGTATGGCAACTGGTAAAGCAACAGAGGCTGTTGCAAGACAGCCTGAGGCAGCCGGAAATATCCGTTCAACACTTATTCTTGGTTCAGCTCTTGCAGAGGCAACAGCTATCTACGGTTTCGTAGTTGCGCTTCTTATCATCATCATGTTAGGTCAGGGCTAATTAATAAGCCGTTCAGATTGATAAGAAGCTAAAGGAGGTATTGTTATATGTTAAGTTTCAACATAACAAGTATAATTTTTACAGTTATTAACGTAATTATTATTTATTTAATTCTTAACTTCATGTTATTCAGAAAAATGAATAAGAACTTTGCAAGAAGAGCAGCAGCAATTGATGCGGCTTTTGAAGAAGCAGCAGAGAAGGGTAAGGCAGCTGACGAAATCGCAGCTGATTACACAAACAAGATCGCAGCTGTAGAAGTAAAAGAAGCTGAAGTTCTTAAAGAAGCAAGAGTTAAGGCTGACGAAGAAGCTAAAAAGATCACAGACGCAGCTCATGACGAAGCTACAAAGATTGTGGAAGACGCAAGAGACGCTGCAGTGGCACAGAAGAATCAGATTATGAGCAAGGCTGAGAAGCAGCTCGCTGACATGGTTGTTGAAGCTACATCTAAGCTTGTAGCTAATCAGAAGGGTGCAGATGTTGACGGTGCACTTTTCGATGAATTCTTAAATGATAAAGCAGGTGATAAACAGTGAAAGATGTTGATTTGAACCAGATTCGTTCAGCAACTATAACTTATGTTACTAAGCCTACTGACAATCAGTTAGCAGGTATTAAAAAGTTTATTGCTGATCAGCTTGATGTTAACGTTGATGAGCTTGACGTTAATTTAGTTCAGGACAGTTCCATCGGAAGCGGTTTTGTGGTTCGCGCAGGCAACCATGAATTCGACTGGAGTGAGAAAGGTCGTATTGAACAGCTATCAGAAAAACTTAAGAGTGGATTAAAGGACGGCGCTGATCCTGAGAACATGCTCTCTAACATTCAGTCCGAACTTGAGAACTTTACTCTTAACAGAGCTGATAGAGAAGTCGGTGAAGTTATCAGCGTAGCCGACGGTACAGCCAATGTAGTTGGTATTAACCATGCATTTTACGGCGAGATCGTTGTTTTTGACGGTGGTGTTAAGGGTATGGTACTTGACATCAGAAGAGAAGACATCGGTGTTATCCTTCTTGACAGTGAAACAGGACTTAAAGAAGGAAGTATGGTAGTCAGAACAGGCAAATCAGCAAGTATTCCGGTAGGTGAAGAGTTCCTCGGAAGAGTTGTTAATCCTCTCGGAGAACCTATTGACGGTCTCGGCGAAATTAGCAACGAAGGATACAGACCTATTGAATACAAGGCTCCTTCTATTGTAGACAGACAGCCTGTATCAGTACCTATGCAGACAGGTATCCTTTCAATTGACTCAATGTTCCCTATTGCCAGAGGACAGAGAGAGTTGATTATCGGTGACCGTCAGACAGGTAAGACATCCATTGCAACGGATACAATTCTCAGCCAGAGAGGTAACGGTGTTATCTGTATTTACGTTGCAATCGGACAGAAAGCTTCAACAGTTGCAAAGCTTGCTAATACTCTTAAGCAGGCAGGTGCCATGGAACAGACAATTATTGTATCCGCAACGGCATCGGATCCTGCCTCACTTCAGTACATTGCTCCATACGCTGGTACGGCTCTTGCTGAGCATTTCATGTACCAGGGTAAAGATGTACTTATCATATATGATGATTTATCAAAACAGGCTGTAGCATACAGAGCCATTTCACTTCTTCTCGGAAGATCTCCGGGTCGTGAGGCTTATCCGGGTGACGTATTCTACTTACATTCAAGACTTCTTGAGCGTTCGGCACGTTTATCACAGAAAGCCGGCGGAGGTTCAATCACGGCACTTCCTGTTATTGAAACTCTTGCAGGTGATATTTCTGCTTACGTTCCTACAAACGTTATTTCCATCACTGACGGACAGATATTCCTTGAGAGTGAATTATTCTTCTCAGGTCAGAGACCGGCCGTTAACGTTGGTCTTTCTGTTTCCCGAGTTGGTGGTGCAGCTCAGACAAAAGCCATGAAGAAAGCGTCAGGTTCACTTCGTGTGGATCTTGCACAGTACAGAGAAATGGAAGTGTTCACACAGTTCTCTTCCGACCTTGATGATAAGACAAAGGCGCAGCTTAATTACGGACGTTCTCTTATGGAACTTCTTAAGCAGCCTCTCGGTCATCCATCATCAATGGTTGATCAGGTTATTACACTTGTTGCTGCAACGGCAAGAGTTTTTGCAGACCTTGAAGTTAAAGACATTAAGCCATTCCAGGGAAGAATGCTTGAATACTTCCATACTGATTGTTCTGATATTGTAAGCGCAATTGAGACTTCAGGTGTCCTTGAAGCTGATGTTCGTGACTCAATAGTGGAAGCAGCCAATGCTTTCAAGGCAAAGGATATTGTTTCTAAAGAAGCAGAAGCTTAATTTAACTCGGAGGATGTATAATGCCTAGTGCTAAAGAGATAAAGAGTAAGATGCGTGGTGTACGTGACACTATGAAGATCACTAAAGCCATGTATATGATCTCTACCATTAACATGCGCAAGGCTAAGCACCAATTGGAGGCTACAGAGCCTTATTTCTACGGTTTACAGCAGACAATGATTAAAATTCTCAAAAAGTTTCCTAACATCAAGAGTGAATTCTTCGGTGACAGATACGATGATAACGGAATATTAGTCAATGACGGTAAACCTAAAAAAGTGGGCTATTTAGTTCTTTCTTCCGATAGAGGTTTGGCTGGAGCGTACAATCTTAATATATTTAACGTTGTCGAAGCGGCTATTGCCGGAAAGACAAAGGATGAATATGAATTATTTGTTGTAGGTGAGCTTGGTTTACATACTCTGGCCGGCAGAGGATATAATGTTAATATGGATTTCCATAACACGGTTACTAAGCCTGACTTGGAAAGAGTCAGGTTTATCGGTGAGGAATTGATTCGTAAATATCTCTCCGGTGAACTTGATGAAATAAAAGTAATCTACACAAGAATGATAAATACAATGGAAGTTACGGTTGATATGCAGCAAATTCTTCCATTCTCAAGAGAAAACTTCATCACGATTGACCGTAAAAAGATTCCAAAAGCATCATTCGATGCTTCATTGGAAGATGATGAAAACGATGAATCCGAATATCCTGTATATCCGGATCCGCACGTTGTTCTCGATGAGGTAGTGAGAAACTATGTTATCGGTTTCTTATACGGTACATTTGTTGAAGCAACTGCATGTGAAGAAAATTCACGTATGACTGCAATGAAAACTGCTACGGATAATGCTAAGGATCTCTTGGGAGTCCTTACAATTAAGTACAACAGAGTACGTCAGGCTGCCATTACACAGCAGATCACTGAAATATCATCCGGAGCAAGAGCATTGAAGAGAAAAAAGAATCAAAGTTGAATGAGGTGAAATAACAACTATGGACGAAAATCAAAACATTGGAACCATTGTACAGGTTTCAGGTCCTGTAGTAGACGTTGAGTTTAAAGCTAATTCACTTCCAGCTATTAATAACGCACTTTATGTTGAAAACAATGGCACGAAAAGCGTAATGGAAGTTGCGCAGCACATTGGACATGATACTGTTCGTTGTATCATGCTCAATGCCAGTGAAGGCCTTTACAGAGATATGAGTGTTGTTGATACAGGTTCTGCACTTAAGGTTCCTGTCGGAAAGAAAGTGCTCGGTCGTCTTTTTGACGTACTCGGTAACACACTTGACGGCAAGGGACAGCTTGACGAAGAAGAGCATTGGGAGATCCATAGAGACGCTCCTTCATTCGATCAGCAGAGTCCGGTAGCGGAAATGTTTGAGACTGGTATCAAGGTTATCGACCTTTTAGCGCCATATGCTAAGGGTGGTAAAATCGGATTGTTCGGTGGTGCCGGTGTTGGTAAGACGGTTCTTATCCAGGAGCTTATTAACAACGTAGCTACAGAGAGCGGCGGTTACTCAATCTTTACAGGTGTTGGAGAGCGTTCCCGTGAGGGTAATGACCTTTGGCTTGAAATGACTGAGTCCGGAGTTATCGATAAGACGGCTCTGGTATTCGGTCAGATGAACGAGCCGCCTGGAGCAAGAATGAGAGTTGCCGAAACAGGTCTTACAATGGCTGAGTACTTCAGAGATGTTGAAAATAAGAACGTTCTTCTTTTCATTGATAACATTTTCCGTTTTGTACAGGCAGGTTCAGAAGTATCTTCACTTCTCGGACGTATGCCTTCAGCCGTTGGTTACCAGCCTACACTTGCAAACGACGTAGGTGATCTTCAGGAACGTATTACATCAACAAAAGCCGGAGCCATTACATCTGTTCAGGCCGTATACGTACCTGCCGATGACTTTACGGATCCTGCTCCTGCGACACTTTTTGCTCACCTTGACGCTACAACAGTTCTTTCGAGAGCGATTACAGAAAAAGGTATTTATCCTGCTGTTGATCCTCTTGAGTCAACATCAAGAATTCTTGAAGCTGATGTAGTCGGTGAAGAGCACTACAAGACTGCCAGAGCAGTACAGGAAATCCTTCAGAAGTATAAACAGCTTCAGGATATCATTGCAATCATGGGTATGGATGAATTATCAGATGAAGATAAGCTGGTTGTTTATCGTGCAAGAAAGGTAGAGAGATTCCTTTCACAGCCTTTCCATGTAGCTGAAGTATTTACGGGTGTACCGGGACAGTTTGTTCCTATTGATGAAACAATCAGAGGCTTCCAGGCTATCCTTAATGGTGAAATGGATGAATATCCGGAAGCAGCATTCTTCAACGTTGGTAGAATTGAAGAAGTTAAGGAAAAGGCAGCTAAGATAGAGCAGAATATGTAAGTGAGGTGAATGATAATGGCTTCATTTTCATTAAAGATCCTTGCATGCGACAGAATGTTCTTCGAGGGTGAATGTGATAAATTCATATTTCCTGCTTATGACGGCGCCGTTGAGATACTCGCTAATCATGAACAGCTTACTGCACAGATTGCCATCGGTGAGATAAGATTTGTTCCAACCGGCGTAGGTGATTGGCAGAGAGCAGTAGTTTCGGGCGGTATTGTTACGGTTGATAATAATGTTGTTACGGCAATAGTTTATTCAGCCGAAAAACCTGAAGAGATTGATGCTGCAAGGGCAAGGGCTGCCAAGGAAAAAGCTGAGGCAGAGCTTAAAGAAAAACAGAGTAGTATCGATAGAAGAATATCAAGTGACTCATTTAACCGTGCAGTTCAGAGAATTCGTTCTTCAGGAAACTAATTTAGTTATTTCATACTACTGATTATAAAAAGACGGTTACTTCCGATGAAGTAACCGTCTTTTATTTTAAATAAAAAAACATTATTGTTTTAAAACAGTTATATTACATTGAGATTAGACGTAAATAGTTATATATTATATTCATAAGCCGGTTATACGGTACAGTCGATATTTAGTTTCCAAAAAAGAGGAGAACGGTATGGAGGAGATAACTTCTTTTTTTAAGGGTGGATTTGCAAACTTTTTTACCAAAATCGGAGATTGGGCCATTGAATTTGCAATTAATATTTTAATTTCCATTCTTGTTTACATAGTAGGAAGAATAGTAATAAGCTGGTTTGTAAACAAATTTCTCGATAGGATTCTGAAAAAAACCAAGATAGATGTTGATGTACACAGATTCATAAAGACAACCGTAAAGGTTGTTTTATACATTGTTCTGTTCCTCGGAATAATAGGAATTCTGGGATTCCAGACATCATCTCTCATTGCGCTTCTCGGTTCGGCCGGACTGGCTGTTGCGATGTCCCTTCAGGGCAGTTTATCTAATTTCGCGGGCGGTCTGTTATTACTTATATTTAAACCGTTTAAAAAGGGCGATTATATATCGGTAAACGGAGTTGAGGGAGAAGTTATTGCTGTCAGTATGTTATATACGAAATTAAAAACCATTGACAGCAGAGGAGTTTCGTTACCTAACGGTAAACTTGCCAATTCGGATATTATCAATTACCATTCTGAGCCTGTAAGAAGAATAGACATAGAATTTGTGGTTTCATATGACTACAACCTTAAAGACTTGAAAGAACTTATGGTGGAGGCCATGAGCCAAAACGAATATGTTTTGAAGGATCAGCCTTTAAATACGGTAATTAAATCTCTTGATGCGAACGGTATCAGAATTTCAAATACTTCATATTGTCTTCCGGAAAAATACTGGCCTGCCTTCTTTAGAATGAATGAGTTAATTGATAATCAGATAGTAAAACATAATATCAAACTCAGAGTTGATGAAGTTAACGTTAATTTAAATAATGTTAATGAGAAAGATTCCGATTCAGGCTCTAAACAGGAGAAAAAAATCGGAAGGAAGAATAATGATATAATAGAGAGCGATTATATTAAATAATCAAAAAGCAATGACGGATTAATAAATGCATTGTCATAAATAAACTGTTTTAATCATACAGCAAAATTCCCGTATTTTTTAAAATAAAGTAATTTTGCATCGTAACTTAAATTTACCTTAAAGTTTAAAAAAAAACGTGTTAATAATAAGATATTTTTATTTTAAAGAAGTCTCTTATCGTTGACATAGTTTTTTTTTTACTATATTATCAGTATATTAGTAGAGAGGACGTGAAATAATGTTAGATAATAATACACATTTATTTGATAAGCAGGTGGAAAATCCAATTTCCGTAGAGGATATTTTACAACAGGTTTATGTTGCTCTTAAAGACAAGGGATATAATCCTGTTAATCAGATGGTCGGATATATTATGTCGGGAGATCCTACATATATTACAAGTTATAATAATGCAAGAAGCCTTATTATGAAGGTAGAGAGAGATGAACTTGTAGAAGAGGTTCTTAAATATTTTATTAAGGGTAAAGGACTCTGATATGCGTTTGATGGGCTTGGATTACGGCAATATACACGTTGGGGTGGCACTTTCCGATGAATTATGCGTGACTGCATACCCTTTGGAAGTTATTAAGCGTAAGGATACCAATAAGCTCCGAAAAACATTTGCAAGAATAGAAGAAATTGCCAGAGAATATAAGGTAGATAAGATAATCGTCGGTCTACCTCTTAATATGGACGATTCAGAAAGCGAATTATCTAAAAGTGTTATGGATTTTTCAGATAACATTAAGCGTAGGACTGGACTCCCGGTTGAATTATGGGATGAAAGACTCTCAACTTTTGAAGCAACTGACATTTTAAAAGAAGCGGGCGTTAGATATCAAGACAGAAAGAATTATATAGATAAGATAGCTGCCTCGTTTATACTGAGAAGATATATGGAAGAAAATATGTAAATTGCATTTCTTTTATATATTTTAATAAGCAGGTGCAAAATATTTTGTTTATTATGGTATATACTTTGTGGTTTTATGCATAGAGAATCTATGTATTTATTTTTGTGCCTAATAAAACAGTGTCACTTATATTATGATAATTTTTGGGTAATATAAAGCTTCATAAACAGCAATAGCAATACATTTTATTTAAAAAGGAGATTAATTATTTATGGGAAATATCAACGATGAAGTAGAGGAAAGAGTTGTTGAGCAGGTAGAATTCGAGACAGAAGACGGACAGACGGTCCTTATGAGCGTTATCGAAGAAACAACTATTGCAGGCGTTGATTATATTCTTGTTTCATCTGAGTTTGACGATGACTTAGCTGAGGACGAGATAGAAGTTTTACCTCTTAAACTTGTTAAGGAAGAGGGCGAGATTGCATCATATGAGACGATTGAAGATGATGAAGAACTCGCGGCAGTAAGTGAAGTGTTTGCTAAGCTGTTATCGGAAGACGATATTGAGCTTGAATATTAACCGGGGAGGGATGTTGCATCCTTTGAAAAGGAGATATAATGGATGAAGAAGTACATTTAAGAGAGGGGTCTTTATCGAAAGTACCTTTTAACGAAAACAGTAAAAATTATAATAAGGAATTAAATAAAGAGATTAAGAAGACATGGAAGCAAAAGGAAAACAGGAAAAAGTTTTACAGTAACAAAAAGAATGATGCTATCCAGTCAACGCTCTTTAAGAATTCCGAAAATAAAAAGAATGCGAGAAAAGACGGCAGGGATTTTGCAGATAAAAAGGCGGTAAGCAAAAACGGTCAATATGGTAATTCATTTGATAAAAATAAAAGATTGAATGAAGGATATAAGGTTGATAAAAACACATTACCGGAACTTACATTGACGAAAACCCATAATATTACAGATGCCAACGGAAAACCTACGCTTAAGATTATTCCTCTCGGAGGACTTGAGCAAATCGGAATGAATATTACGGCATTTGAATACGGAGACAGCATTATAGTTGTTGACTGCGGACTTGCATTCCCTGAAGAGGATATGCTGGGAATAGACCTTGTTATCCCGGATGTAACATATCTTAAAAACAATATAAGCAAAGTTAAGGGATTTGTATTTACCCACGGTCATGAAGACCATATAGGTGCGGTACCTTATGTGTTAAAGCAGGTCAATGCTCCGATTTACGCGACAAGACTTACAATCGGACTTATCGAATCAAAACTATCCGAACATAACATGTTAAGAGATGTAAGCAGGAATGTCGTACAGTACGGTGATGTTGTTGAATTGGGCGATTTCAAAGTTGAATTTATCAGGACAAATCACAGTATTACGGATGCGGCTGCGCTTGCAATCACATCGCCGGTGGGAACGGTTATCCACACAGGTGACTTCAAAGTTGATTATACACCTGTATACGGAGATCCGATTGATCTTCAAAGATTGGGAGAACTCGGAAGACAGGGTGTTTTGGCGATGATGTGTGATTCAACCAACGCTTTAAGACCGGGATTTACCATGTCCGAGAAAACAGTCGGTGAAACTCTTGATAAAATATTCAATGACAATAAAAACAGAAGACTTATTGTTGCAACATTTGCATCAAATGTTGACAGAGTGCAGCAGATTATCAATATTGCGGCTAAATACGGCAGAAAGGTATGCGTTGAAGGACGCTCCATGACCAACATTATAAAAGTTGCCAGTGAAATGGGGTATCTGGAAGTTCCTAAGGGAATATTGATAGAAACCGACGATATGAAACGTTATGAAGATGAGCAGATTGTACTTATCACAACGGGTTCACAGGGCGAATCAATGGCGGCACTTTCAAGAATGGCTTCCAACATTCATAAGAAAGTCCAGATACAGGCAGGCGACTGTATAGTTTTCTCATCGTCACCTATTCCGGGAAATGAGAAATCGGTAGCGAGAGTTATAAACGATTTATCAAGAAAGGGTGCAAAAGTTATATTCCAGGATACTCATGTATCGGGACACGCATGTCAGGAAGAGATTAAACTTATGTACTCGCTTGTAAAGCCTAAATTTTCATTCCCGGTACACGGAGAATTCAGACATTTAATCGGACAGAAGGAAATCGCCAAGAGTTTAGGATATGATGATGAACACGTAATTATCGTAACATCGGGTACGGTTGTTTCGCTGTCGGAAGATAAATATGAAATTGCCGGGCATGTTGAAACAGGTACAATATTGGTTGACGGACTCGGTGTCGGAGACGTGGGCAATATTGTTCTTCGGGACAGACAGAATCTTGCCACAAACGGTATTGTAATTGTTGTTATCACACTTGAAAAATACAGCTGTAACGTAATTGCGGGACCCGATATAGTAACGAGAGGTTTCGTATATGTTCGTGAGGCGGAGGATTTGCTTAACGAGGCAAGAGAAGTAGTATCTGATTCCGTGGAACACTGTGCAACATCAAAGATTACCGATTGGAGCAAGATCAAAACGGTAGTTAAAGATGATTTAAGTGATTATTTCTGGAAAAAGATGAAAAGAACACCTGTTATTCTTCCTATTATCATGGAAGCACACATGTGATAAAGATTCATTAAAAAGACTATGTTTCCTTTCAGGTACATAGTCTTTTTAATTATTAAGGGATATATTAGCACTGCAGGTATTGTATTTTTCAATGCGATTTAAAGGTAAAAATGCCGCCGTTTGTAAATTGTGTTATTATATCAGGGATATTTCGTTTTGTATTAAAAGAGGGATTATGATAACGGATGATAGAATAACAAGTTTTATAAAGTCATTTATGTCGGATAACGCTGCCGAAGTAAAGGCTATAGAATTAAAAGCAAGAGAAGAGGGAGTACCTGTTATACGTAAAGAAGCCGAAAGCTTTTTACAAACCATGACGGCAATTGTTAAACCGAAAAACATACTCGAAATAGGCACTGCAGTCGGGTACTCCGCAATTCTTATGGCAGGCGCTTATGAAAACTCGCATATTACGACAATAGAACTGGATGCAGAAAGGGCTTCAGAAGCAAGGAACAATTTTGAAAAGCTTAACCTTTCGGAGAGGATTGACCTGATAGAGGGCGATGCAGGAATTGTGCTCGAAGAACTTTCAAAAGAGAACAGAAAATATGATTTTGTATTTATGGATGCCGCAAAAGGACAATATATGTCATACTGGGAAAATATAATAAAAATGATTCACACAGGAAGTGTGATTTTGACGGATAATTGTCTGCAGGAGGGATCCGTAATCCATTCAAGAAGTTTAATAACTCAGAGAGACAGAACCATATACGACAGAATGAGAGAATTTTTATATAACATTACACATACCGAAGGAATAAAAACAAGTATAATTCCTATAGGAGACGGTATGGCAATATCAGTGAAAGAATAACGGACAGAGGGAAATAATGGAACACGGTAAGAGACTTAAGCCTGAGGTGCTTGCACCGGCAGGCAATTTAGACATTTTAAAAATTGCGATAACATACGGAGCGGACGCCGTGTACATAGGCGGTGAAGTTTACGGATTAAGGGCGGCGGCCCACAATTTTACAAATGAGGAAATAAAAGAAGGCATCAAATATGCCCATGAAAGAGGGAAAAAAGTATATATAACCGCAAATATACTTGCTCACAATGAGGACCTTGAAGGTGTCAGAGAATATTTTAAAGAATTGGACATTATTAAACCGGATGCCGTAATTATTTCGGATCCGGGAGTATTTATGATTGCAAAGGAACTTCTGCACGATATAGAGCTTCATGTCAGTACTCAGGCAAACAATATTAATTACGGTACATACAATTTCTGGCACTCATTGGGAGCGAGCAGAGTTGTTACCGGAAGAGAACTTTCTTTGGAAGAAATCAGGGAAATAAGAAAGAACATTCCGGATGATCTTGAAATAGAGACATTTGTGCACGGTGCAATGTGTATGTCATATTCGGGAAGATGCCTTTTAAGCAATTATATGACGGACAGAGATGCAAACAGGGGAGAATGTACGCATCCGTGCCGTTGGAGATACAGTCTTGTTGAGGAGAACAGACCCGGTGAATATTTGCCGGTATTTGAAAACGAACGGGGAACATTTATATTTAATTCCAAAGACTTATGTATGATAGATTATATTCCGGAACTGGTAAATGCCGGCATTGACAGCTTCAAAATAGAGGGAAGAATGAAAACGGCACTCTATGTCGCTACAACCGTAAGAGCGTACCGAATGGCAATAGATGACTGGTTTGAAGATGAAAAGAAATACAGAGAGAGACTTCCGTTCTATAACAGAGAGGTTAATTCAGCGTCAAGAAGAAAATATACAACAGGATTTTTCTTTAATAAGGCAGATGAAACTTCAATGTTTTATGAATCGGAGCGTTCCGCTCCGGATACATACCTGGGTACCGTTGAACGAATTGACGATAAAGGTATGGCAGTTTTGGAACAGAAAAATAAATTTTCCGTCGGAGATGTATTAGAGGTGATTAAGCCAAACGGTGAAAACATTCCCATTACCGTATTATCCATTACGGATGATGAAGGAAACGGTATGGAGTCATGTCCGCATCCGAAGCAAATTCTTCATGTGGAATTTGACAGGGAACTCTCTGAATCGGACATATTAAGAAATCATATAAGCAGGTAATACAACAGCCTAAATGTTAAAGGATCGGTATGACTTTAAACGGAGACTATAAGCTTCATACATGAATATGAGGTTTAAAGGTCTGTTTTGTAAAAGTTATAATATCAGGTTAACTTTAGGCTGTTTTCTGTTTGTAAATTGTCTATAAAAAATATGCCGTCGGGGTACATATTTAACTAAAAATGTTATAATGTGAAAAAATTTAGATAATATAGTAAAAGTCCTTATGGGATTACGGAGGTATATAATGCCTAAAATAATACAAAAAGAAATTATATCTGAAAGGTTACACAAACTGCGTGATAAGATGAAGACCGGAAGTATAGATATGGTTATATTATCTAATACAGACTATCACAACTCTGAATATTCAAGCGAATATTTTAAAGACAGGGAATATTTCTCGGGATTTACCGGTTCGGCAGGAACATTATTGGTTACAAAAGACAATGCGTATCTTTTTACGGACGGAAGATATTTTGTTCAGGCAGAATTACAACTTTCTAACGGCGAAATAAAACTTATGAAAAGCGGCACAAAAGACGTTCCTTCAATCAGCGGGTTCGTATCGGAATGTGCGCATAAAAGTGATCATGTTTACAGGGTTGCATTTGACGGAAGGACGGTAAGTGCGTCATTCGGTGAGAAATTAAGCAAAACAGGCAATGTTGAAATTGAAGACACATTTTATGCCGGAGACTATATTTGGCAGTCACGCGAAAAGCAGACATTTAACGATATTTTTTCCCTGGATGTAAAATATACCGGAGAAGATACGGAAAGCAAGTTAAATCGAATAAGGAAATACATGTCCGATATCGGAGCCGGTATACATATTGTTACAAGTCTTGACGACATATCGTGGATTCTTAATTTAAGAGGAAGAGATATTGCTTATACACCTTTATTTTTTTCGTATTTAATAATAACGGATAAGAAGTGTACGGCTTATGTTAATAAATCCTCTTTAAGCGACAATGCAAAAATCTCACTCAAAGATAAGGTTGAATTCGCGGAATATGCCGATTTCTACAAAGACATAAAGAGTGTTGTTTCCGGTAACGATACCGTACTTGCTGACAAGAACAAAATTAATTATTCGCTTTTTAAAATTCTTTCGGATTCCGGCTGTAAGGTTGTTTACAGGATGAATCCGTCAACGAAATTTAAATCAATAAAAAATAATACGGAGATTGAAAACCTTAAAAAAATACACATTGAGGACGGAGTTTGTGTGGCAAAATTAATGTTTCATCTTAAAAGATTAGCTAAAAACAAAGAAACATTAACGGAGACTGACGCAGCGGCTTTTATAGACGGACTCCGTTCGGAGATTTCCGATTATGTTGAATTGAGCTTCCCGACCATAAGCGCTGCGGGACCGAATGCGGCACAGATGCATTATGCGGCCGATGAGGAGAATCAAAGCACTCTTAAAGAGGGAGAAATGCTTCTTGTGGATTCGGGAGGACATTATTTAAGAGGGACTACGGATATTACGAGAACATTTGCATACGGTGAGTGCGATGAGGAAATGAAGAAGCATTTTACATTGGTATTAAAAGGTATGTTAGCTCTTTCCGATGCGGTATTTCTTAAGGGCTGCTCCGGTTATTCTCTGGATATACTCGCAAGGGAACCCATGTGGAAAGAGGGCATTGACTATCGTTCGGGAACCGGCCACGGAGTAGGTTATATGACAAATGTACATGAAGGACCGAATGCATTTCGATGGAGGTATATACCGGGTGTAAGTGAATATTCGGAATTATTGCCGGGAATGGTTACAACGGATGAACCGGGAATATATCTTGAAGGAGAATACGGAATCCGAATAGAAAATGAGCTGTTATGTGTTAACAGGGAAAGTAATGAGTATGGTGATTTCCTTGAATTTGAAACGCTTACCCATGCGCCGATTGACTTGGATCTTATTGACACGGAACTGCTCTCCGAAAGGGAAAAAGAACTGATAAATAATTATCATAATGACGTGTTCAGGGAATTGGCACCTTTTATGGAAGGCGACGACCTAAATATGCTTAAAAAATATACAAAAGCCATTAAATAAATGAAGCTTAATTTTTATAATGCATAAAACGTTCTTATTTTATCTGTATAACTGATTAATAAATACGACAAATACAAAGAAAGGAAAATGATATGGCTTTCATATCATCATGAGAAAATGAATTATATATGGAATCTTCCCACAAAAGTTTTATTCGGCGAGGGGATGCTCAATGAGCTGCATAATGAGGAAATGCCGGGGAGAAAGGCTCTTATAGTTATTTCAAACGGTAAGTCCGTTAAAAACAACGGATGGATTGACGAGGTGGTTGATGAACTTAATCAGGCCGGAGTGGAGAGCGTTGTATATGATAATATCAGTCCAAATCCTACGGAACCTGAAATTATGGACGGTGTAACATGCGCAAGGGAGAATGAAGTTGATTTTATTGTTGGACTTGGCGGAGGTTCCGTTTTGGATTCCGCAACAATAATTGCCGCGGTAGCACCTCAAAAAGACGGTGGACGGGTATGGGATTATATACAAAGCGGAACGGGAGGACGAAGGTCTCTGGAAGAAAAGTCTCTTCCGTACATTGAAATAACAACAACGGCAGGAACAGGATCCGAAGTAGACAGATGGGGTGTCGTTACAAATCCGGATACGCATGAGAAAATAGGTTTTGAAGGAGATTACGCATTTCTTGCCATAGTTGATCCGAGACTTATGTTAACCGTTCCTCCGACGCTCACCGCGTATCAGGGATTTGATGCGCTTTTTCACAGTATTGAAGGATATATTTCAAATGCAAGAACGGCACCGGCACAGATGGTTGAAATAGCGGCCATAGGAAATATTGCACAATATCTTCCGGTGGCGGTTAAAGACGGTGACAATATGGACGCAAGAGAAAAAATTGCCTTTGCCAACACATTGAGCGGATATTCCATGGAATTGGGTTCATGTACCAGTGAACATGCGCTTGAACATGCTCTCAGCGGCAATCATCCGGAATTGCCTCACGGCGCCGGACTTATTATGATAAGTCTTGCGTACTTTAAACATTTTATTGACAAACATGTTTGCGACGACAGATTTATGGAAATGGCAATTGCGCTCGGAGCAAGACAGATAAAGGGACCTTATGATTTCCTTCAGGCTCTGGAACGTCTTATGAGAGAGTGCGGTGTTGCAGACCTGAAAATGAGCGATTACGGTATTTCTGCTGCCGAATTTCCTCGTCTTGTAAAGGAGGCAAGGGAAACGATGGGAGGACTTTTCGAATGTGATCCGATGCCTTTAAGCGATGAAGAGGCGGAAGCGATTTATCTTGCTTCATATAAATGATTACCGTTTAATTAATACTTTACTATTGAGTAAAATTAATATATGTTATCACCATGGAGACTTAATTAATATTACTATAATTAGGGAGATGTTATGAGAAAGTTATATATTGATTGCGGCGGCGGCCTGAGCGGAGACATGCTTGTGGCAGCTTTGATTGACCTGGGTGTAAATACGAATAAAATTACGGAAGCATTTAACACTTTTACCGTTCGAAGCGGCAAGGAATTATCATATAAAATAACATATGAAGATTATGATAATGAAAAGGCATGTGAATTTAATGTTATTTGCGATGAGAGCGAGTATACAAAGGAAGCGGCAACAGGCAATGCACATACCCGAAACCTCGAAGAGATTCACGATATGCTTGACATGTTTGACATGAGCGGATATGCAAGAACCATTGCAAGAAGAATATATAATATAATAGCCGGAAGTGAAGCTACCGTATATGCCATGAATCCGGGAGACATCAAATTATTCGAGGACGGCTCACTTCAAACAATAGCCGTTATTGCGGCATTTGCCATATGTTTTGACGCTCTCGAAGCTCATGAAGTTATTGTACCTAGAATAGTTGAAGGCAGCGGCGAAGTAATGACGCATCAGGGCGAAAGAATTGTTCCGGCGCCTTTGATAAGCCAGATTGCAGGATTTTATAATCTTCCTATTGAAAAAACAGGTACAAAGGGAGAACTTATCACGTCTGTAGGCGCTGCAATGATTGCGGCCATTATCACGGATACAAAAGCAATAGATGAGGAAGAAGTAAAGGATGCCAAAGTAAGCATAGGCGCAGGCCAGTGTCATCTTGACAAACCGGCGGTAATTAAAGCATATTTTGTGGAATAATCCGAAAACTTTCGGAGAATCAGCTTTCAAATTTACTTTATTATTCGTTTTACGATTAAATTTTAAAAATTTATAAATATATAAGGACTTAATCAGACGGCTGTTAACCGTACAATTAAGTCCTTTTTAATTATTATTCTTTACCTTTATTTCTGAACGCAAGGAATACAGGCAGTCCAAGCAAAACAGCGCCTCCGACAATATTGCCTGCCGTTGCTATAAGCATATGCAGCGGCATCATTGTCCAATCGACGGCACCTCCGAGGCCGACAATTCCCATGGTATATAATCCTATATTTGCAATGCAGTGCTCCAGTCCGGGAAGAACGAAAGCGGTAACAAATAATAAGATAAATATGAGTCTGGCCGCTTCGTTTTTCATTCTCATATTGCCGTATGCGGCTATACAGACAACGAAGTTACAAAGAACGGCTTTAAGAAACAACTCCCATGGATTAAATTCCAAGCGTGCCTCAATAATAGGCTGTATATATGCCATTATGCTGTCTCTTTGAGCTCCGCTCCAAACAAAAACGGAAGTTACAAGAATAAGACCGCATGCATTACCGAGGTAACACATTCCCCATAAGGAAAGCGTCTTGCGGAACGTAACTTTTCTGTCATATACAGGCATAATACCCGTAAAGCAGTTTCCGGTGAAAAGTTCGGCTCCTAAAAAAGAAATTGCAACAAGACCGGCACCAAATGTTGATGCGAGTGCAATTCGGGCAACGGGCGGATTATCCTGAAACGCAGCACCCATTGAATAAGCAAAAAGGGTTGCAACTCCAAGAAAGATACCCGCCATAAATGCTCGCCAAAAATAGCGACCTGGTGTAGACGATAAAGTTTCATACTTCGGTAAAGCGAAACTGTTTATCAATTGAACATCATTCACTAAATACTCTCTCTCCTTTTAAAACATATATTAACAGTGGGTTTTGTTATTATAATAATAATACAAGCTTATTGTAAAGAGAGTTAAAATTATATGTATATACAATAATTATATAAAGTAAAAACGCATTTCCGTTAAATAAAATTTAAAAAAACAAATAATAAATTTATAATTGTATAAGATTTTGTAATTTATATATGTATTATATGGTATAATGAAGACTTAAACAGTTGAATTGTTTACATAGACCAGGGGGGAAGTATCGATGAAGTTATTTGAAAAGTCCAATAAGCTTGATTATGTATGTTACGACATTCGAGGACCTGTTATGGACGAGGCCAACAGGATGATAGACAGCGGACGAGATGTTTTAAAATTAAATATCGGTAATCCCGCCACATTCGGATTTAAGGCTCCGGAACCAATTGTCGAAGAAATGAAAAAAAGACTTGTCAGTTCGGAAGGATATTCCCATTCAAAGGGATTGATTGAGGCAAGGACGGCAATATCCGAATATTGTTCAAAAAAGCATATACCGAATGTTACGCCTGATGATATTTATACCGGAAACGGAGTAAGCGAACTTATAACACTTACAATGAACGGTCTGCTTAACAACGGAGACGAGATGCTTGTTCCGGCTCCCGACTATCCTCTTTGGACGGCTTCCGTCACCCTTGCGGGAGGAAATGCCGTTCATTATGTATGTGATGAATCATCGAATTGGTATCCGGACATAAATGACATAAAATCTAAAATAACGGATAAAACAAAGGGAATAGTAGTAATTAACCCAAATAACCCTACGGGTGCCCTGTATCCTAAGGAATTACTTGAACAAATCGCAGATTTGGCGAGAGAGTATGATCTTATTATTTTTGCGGACGAGATATACGACAGACTCGTATTCGACGGAAAAGAACATATTTCAATAGCATCGCTTGCTCCCGACAGACCGGTAATAACATTTAACGGATTGTCAAAATCACATTTAATGGCAGGATACAGAATAGGCTGGATGTCAATATCGGGGGATAAATCCAACATTGAAGATTATATAGCGGGAATAAATTTATTATCCTCAATGAGATTATGTTCAAATGTGCCGGGTCAGTCGATTATACCGATGGCCATGGACATGCTTGATTCATCAGATGAAATGATTCTTCCCGGAGGAAGAGTTTATGAACAAAGGGAAGCAATATATAACGCAATATGCGATATACCTGGCTTAAGTGCCGTAAAGCCTGATGCGGCATTTTATATATTCCCTAAAATGGATGTTAAAAAGTTTAATATAATAGATGATGAGAGATTTGCTCTCGATCTTCTTAAAGAGAAGCAAATTCTTATCACTCACGGCGGAGGCTTCCATTGGACAAATCCTGACCACTTCAGAATAGTATACTTGCCTGATGTGAATATGATTGAGGAAGCGTCTGCAAAAATGAGAGATTTCTTTGCAAACTACAAACAGGAAATTTAAACGGCTAAACTAAACGACAGCTTGATTATTTAAGGATGTTTATTATGAAAAAAATGCTTTTCGTATTCAATCCTCATGCGGGAAAAGGAAGGATAAAGAACCATCTTGTAAAAATGCTTCAGATTTTTACGGCAGGAGGATACGACGTAACAATATATCCTACAAAGGGCAGATTTGATGCATTTGAATATGTGAGACGTATGGAGAGCGGATTTGACGTAATAGGATGTTGCGGCGGAGACGGCACGCTTAATGAAGTTGTGGGTGCGTTGCTTAAAAACAAATCAAAGGTCCCGATTGCATATATACCCGGCGGAACCATGAACGATTGGGGAACCAATCTCGGTATGTCAAACAACATGGAAACTTCCGCAAAGATGATAGTTGACGGCTCTGCAATGGCGTTTGACATAGGCAGATTCAACGGTAAAAATTTTAATTATGTGGCAGCCTTCGGAGCATTTACGGAAATTGCATATGATACATCTCAGAGGTTAAAGAAAGTCATCGGACAGACGGCATATGGCATATCAGCGTTAAAATCTCTCGTAAGGCTGAAACCGTATCATTTGCGGGTAGAGTGCGCGGAATGTACATTAGATGGGAATTACTTATACGGTATGGCAAACAACTCCAATGTTATCGGGGGCTTCAGACTTGACGGTATGCATACGGATCTGCATGACGGTAAGTTTGAAATATTGCTTATAAAAAAGTTCAGAAATCCCTTTGATTTTACAAGATTATTAAATGCCGCCATTATCCAGGATTATATTAATACGGATACGGTTGACGTAATTGAAACGTCGGAGGCAAAATTCATATTTGACGATCCGGTCAAATGGACACTCGACGGAGAGTACGGGGGTATGCATAAGGAGATTGACATAGAGATAGTTCCGGATGCCGTAAATTTCATTGTTCCTCCGAAAAATTGCAAACTTATTCGACTGGAGGAGAAGAAAAAGGTTCATTTACAAAAACTTATAGAAAAAAGGGATAGTTTTTTAGAAGATAAAGAGAATTTATAATCTGAAACATCCGTTTTTTTGATAAAAATAAATAAAATATAATTGTACTTATTTTTGTACACAAAAAACTTATATAAATTGTTGACAGCAGTATATTGTAATGATACTATATCACTGTTGTCACGCAGTCGTGGCGGAATTGGCATACGCGCTAGACTAAGGATCTAGTGAGCATTGCGCTCGTGAGGGTTCAAGTCCCTCCGACTGCATTATGAACCCCGCTTAATCGTAGCGGGGTTTTTATTTTAAATAATTTAGTATTTTGCGGAAGTGTCGGAATCGGCAGACGAGCAAGATTCAGATTCTTGTGTGAGTAAGCACGTGTGAGTTCAAGTCTCATCTTCCGCATTTAACTTTTATCAAAAAGCCCCTGTATTTTGATATGTACCCAGAATCCTGGACACATATTTATGAATTAGGCGGAACACATGGATGCTATCCTGTATTGTACAGGTGGCATCCATTTTGTTTTTGCCTGAATTCTTTTGTTATTGTAGTAATCTATATATTCTTCAA
>JALEKK010000013.1 GCA_022769005.1 Lachnospiraceae bacterium | reverse complement strand
CTGGTAAGGTTCTTCGCGTTGCTTCGAATTAAACCACATGCTCCACCGCTTGTGCGGGTCCCCGTCAATTCCTTTGAGTTTCATTCTTGCGAACGTACTCCCCAGGTGGAATACTTAATGCGTTTGCTTCGGCACCGAATCTCTATCGAGACCCAACACCTAGTATTCATCGTTTACAGCGTGGACTACCAGGGTATCTAATCCTGTTCGCTCCCCACGCTTTCGAGTCTCAGCGTCAGTTATAGTCCAGCAAGCCGCCTTCGCCACCGGTGTTCTTCCTGATATCTACGCATTTCACCGCTACACCAGGAATTCCGCTTGCCCTTCCTACACTCTAGCTGTACAGTTTCAAAAGCAGTCTTGGGGTTGAGCCCCAAGTTTTCACTCCTGACTTGTACTGCCGCCTACACTCCCTTTACACCCAGTAAATCCGGATAACGCTTGCCCCATACGTATTACCGCGGCTGCTGGCACGTATTTAGCCGGGGCTTCTTCTGTAGGTACCGTCATTATCTTCCCTACTGATAGAGCTTTACATACCGAAATACTTCTTCGCTCACGCGGCGTCGCTGCATCAGAGTTGCCTCCATTGTGCAATATTCCCCACTGCTGCCTCCCGTAGGAGTCTGGGCCGTATCTCAGTCCCAATGTGGCCGTTCACCCTCTCAGGCCGGCTACTGATCGTCGCCTTGGTACGCCGTTACCGTACCAACTAGCTAATCAGACGCGGGTCCATCTTACACCGATAAATCTTTCTTACATAAGTCATGCGACCAATGCAAGGTATGCGGTATTACCAGTCGTTTCCAACTGCTATCCCCCTGTGTAAGGCAGGTTACCCACGCGTTACTCACCCGTCCGCCACTAAGTTTATAAGTCTTCATCCCGAAGGAATCTGTCTTATAAACTCCGTTCGACTTGCATGTGTTAAGCACGCCGCCAGCGTTCATCCTGAGCCAGGATCGAACTCTCATAAAAAACTGGCTATTTCTTTTTTAGTTAGAAATATAGAAACTTAAGTATCGTTTCATTACTGAAATTCTTTTGGAATCTTCAGGGTTGTCTTACTATTTGATTTTCAAAGAACTATGCTGCGGATACGGCTGTTGTGCCGTTTCCGTCGCGTTTGTTTGTTGCCGCTTGTCGCGGCGACTTGTATATAATATCAACACACCAATATAATGTCAACACCTTTTTTGAAAAATATTTGAATTTATTTTTTATTTTTCAAAAAACCGCATAAACACTGCTTCATAACATCATATTTATCCGTAATTTTTTATTGGTTTTTGTGTTCCCCGCCGTTACATAACTTTCTTTGTAAGTATTATTATACAGGGCGTCTTTACAAATATAGGATTAAAACAGATTATTTGCTTCTTCTTTCCGTTTTGTTTCTGTTTTGATGTTTTGTTGTTTTATTCTTACCTCATAACTGTATAAACATCCTTATATGCTTTTTGAGCGTAAAACAACTGAAACATTCATTTATATTCCTTTGAGTATAAAGCGGTTGAAATCTTTTTTATATTCCTTTGAATACAAAACGCATAAAACTTTTTATATTCCTTTGAGAACTAAATAGTTGAAGCCTTTGTTTTAAATCTTTTTCATTTTTTACATTTATAAAATTGTTTTGATTTCCACTCAAACTAAAATGTCGAATATCACGAAATTTATTCGCAATATTCGACATTCCTGATTTATAAATCTGTAGTTTACGGATCAACCGAAGAATCTCTTAATCTCGATTTCGGCATTTTCAACGGAATCGGAACCGTGGATAATGTTCTGACCTGTTGAATTGGCAAAGTCACCTCTGATTGTACCTGCTGCAGCCTCTTCAAATTTTGTTGCGCCCATGATAATTCTTGCGCCTGCTACTGCGTTTTCTCCCTCGACAATCATTCCGAAAACAGGACCCGATGTCATATACTCAACAATTTCAGGGAAGAAAGGCTTATCTGCAATGTGCGCATAGTGTTCACGAAGGATAGCCTCATCAAGGTTCATCATCTTTGCATCTGTGATTTTATATCCTTTACGCTCGATACGCGCAATAACCTCACCCATAAGTCCTCTCTTAATGCAATCAGGTTTAAGCATAAGATATGTTCTTTCTACTGCCATGTTAATTCTCCTTAAACTATATGTATTTTAATACGCTCATTCTATTATATAATCGTCTTCAATTTCAACCTTTTTATAAAATGATAAATTAAAATTGTATCATTGACCACAAGGCGCTTAACGGAAACACAAGAATCATAGCCGGTATCATGTCAGCCACCGGAAACATTTTTAAATTCATAATTCTGAATCCGTTGGCAACCATTAAAATTCCGCTTACGGATCTGAAGTCGTTAAGCATATCCGGAGTTGTAATCGGGAAGATAATCTTAGCGAGATAAAATATTATTATAAAAATAATAAATTGCGGTATGGATATATATTTAACTATGGCTCCGTATGCACACGTAAATATAATTACGGAAAAGAAATCCAGTATTGATTTGGAATACAATATACTGTTATCACCGTTCATTCCGGAGATGATCGATCCGTAAATACCCGTTCCGCTTGCGCAAAAAAGAACAATTACCGTGACCAAACCGTTTTTTCTGACCTTTTCTTCGTCAGCAGTTAACTCTTCTTTTTTCATCGGTATGATCTTCGTAATTATCTGTTCCAGATTGGCCGCACCTTTTTCTATCATTCTGTTGAAATGAATCATGCTTCCTATTACGGTTCCCACGAGTATCGAGAGGATTACCGCCGGCATGTTTTTCATAAGTATGACCGTTGTTATGCCCATGGCCATGGAACATAATCCGAATATCATTATGAGCTTCTCTTTAATGCTCTCGCTTAGCCTGTTACCGGCAACCTCTCCTATCAGTCCTCCTCCGAATATTACTATTGAATTTACGATTATGCCTATAGGCATTAGAAACACCTTCTCACTGTATATTTTATTTTTGAGAGGTATTGTATCACAAAATTTAAATCTATGTTAAGTTAAAGTTTACTTATATCGTCTGTTCTGTTATCTCTCCTGTATTCATAATCATCCGGATATACGGAATATTCGCTTTCTGTTTCGTCTGACACATTGTTATCTTTATCCTTATCATACTTATTATCGTCTTCCGACTTTGTATCTTTGTTTTTTTGTTCCTGTTCAAACTGTTCTTTACGCTCTTTAATTACTTTTTCCACGGCTTCCCTTCTCTCCTTTTTCTGCATCTCCTCAAACAGCTTCTTTTCGCTGTCTACCCTGTTCTTCATCCTTATGTATGTCTGGAAGGCAAACATTCCTATTAATGCGATTACCACAACCAGTACAATGATTTGAGTATTGTTCATTTTTTCACCGCCTTCCCCGTTTAATTAAATTTAATTGAATAATTTTGTCACTATTCTATATTTTTTAAAGTTAAATATCAAATCACACATGTAACTGTTTGTGTGAGTAAATATTTTCAGTCTTATACTTAACCGAAAAACCGTCTCTCTGTTTATTCGCTTATCGTAAATAACCCTTTGTATAAAAATATGTTAATGATTTCACTGAAAAACATATTGTTCCTTTCTATAGAATATATGTCAACAATTTCACTGAGACATATTATCTGTTGCTCTCAAAAACCTGTCATCCGGTTGCTCCGAAAATATTTTCTTGAAATATAAATACATATATTGTTATAATGAAAATTCTATTTTTTCTTTAAATATACTTTTTGCATATGTTATAATTGCCTTATAAAATATGTATCAGTGTTCATTTAATAACATTTACACACAATTATTAATTTAAAAAGGAGGTAGTGTATGGACTTTTTAGTCGTACTGCTGATCATGGTATTTGCCGTGGTACTTGCCGATATCCTTGCCGAATTCGTGCCGGCAATCGCAAGCCCGTTAATAAAAATCGGCATCGGCATTGCTATTTCATTTCTTCCGTTAGCGGCTCACTTCCATATATCTCATGAATATTTTCATCTAATATTCATAGCACCGCTTGTATACTACGGCGGTATGGAAATAAGCCGTAAGGATCTGTGGAAAATGAAGGGTTCCATTGCCAATATGGCTGTTGTTCTCTTATTAATCACAGGATTTATTACCGGACTCGTTCTTAAGAGTCTTATTCCTCAGATTACGGTCGTGGCCGCCATAACCCTTATGTCCGCTCTCGGATCAACGGACCACATCGCCGTTGATAATGTGGAAAAACACAGCAACGTTCCTCACAGACTGATGGAGCTTCTGAAAAATGAATCTGTTTTTGCGGAAGTAACCTCTGTTATTTTCCTTCAGACATGCATCAATGTAATGGGAGGCGAAGGCGCTCATATAGACCATGCAGTGCTTGAATTCCTTATCGAACTCGGAGGCGGTCTGTTAGTCGGAGCCATCCTCGGCATCGGAAAGTTTTTACTTGTCCGTTTTCTGTATACGCAGGGCATTAAGAAGACGCCGCTCCATACACTTATCGGCGTTGTATTCCCGTTCTTTGCTTATATAATTGCCGACCACTTCCATGTAAGCGGCGTTGTTGCCATATTCCTTGCGGGAATTATTTCCACATTCGAATATGATGAAAAAGTCGGAGAGGCAATCAGACTTGACAGCGGTGCTAAGAATGTGTGGAGTTTCCTGTCATTTACCCTTGACGGACTCATTTTTGTATACTTAGGAATGCAGATTCCTCACACTCTTGAAGCTCTTATATTTAACCATATGGAAATGGATCACTGGTGGGCTCTTTGGATTATACTTATCGTATCCGGAGTTATCCTCCTTATTCGTTTCTTATGGTCGTTACTTACGCTTCCTAAATATGTATACGCGGAACAGCATCCTATTTCTAAAGTACGAGCTTCTCTGCTTTTTGCCATGTCCGGAGCCAGAGGTGCAATTACCTGGGCCGCAATCGGAGGTATACCTGCGGTGTTGGCAAACGGAACCGAATTCCCTCTGCTTGACGAAATAAGCGTAATAGCAATGGGTGTTATAATCGTTTCCCTCGCCGTGTCGTATATATTCCTTCCTATTATCGCCCCTGTTGAAAATAAATCTCTTTCTCCTAAGCAAATGGATGAAGTGAGAGTTAACATTTTCCTTCAGGTTGCGGACAGTCTCGACGCAGAAGCAACCCCTCAGACAAGAGCCGAAACCAATATTGTCGCTTTCAGGTACAGAGACTGGGCAGACGATATACAAATGACTCTCCTCGGCAATAAAGAAACGGCAAAGGAGCTTGACAAGGTTCATAATAAAATCGTCGAATGGCAGAAGGAAAATATCAAACAGCTTAAATACAATAATGTAATCGACATTGAAGGCGTTGATCATTTTAACAGATTAATAGACAATCAAAATCCTAATCACAAACGCCACAGCGTAACGTCGATTGCAATCAGCAACTTCTTCAGTAAGCTGAAGGCAAGAAAGATTGCCAACTCGGGAGAATTCAGAAACAATAAGGATACATTTATTACGGTTACGAAATCCAATACCGAATATGTTCTCTCTAAACTTGAAGATGAATATAAGGCTAATCCTGATTCAGAGGCTCTCGAATTGTACATACAAAAGTATCAGTTTAATTTGAGCCGTCTTAACTACTATATTGAATTGGATGATCCTAAGAATATCGATGAAGCCGATTTGAGAAGAGTTGAAAGAAGAGCTCTGGAAATTGAAAATACCATAATTCAGGAAGAATTCGAAAACGGAACTTTACCTTATGAGGACGCTAAGAAACTTAAGACGAATGTTGCATATGCGAATCTTGAACTTAACGGTTCCCTTCACTGAATTTAAATATTAAACGGTAAAAAAATGACCTCGGGGTTACCCCCGAGGTCATTTTTTTACGGACTCTGCTTCACTTTACTTACTTAGCAAAAAGCCTCTTTTCATTTTTTGACTTTTAAACTTGCTTCAAAAAGCCCGCCTTTACTTTTTACGTTTTTTAAATAATCCGAAAACGGTTCTTATGTCATCCGCGGCGTTTGACGCTATTGTATAATCGTCATACACGCCTTCTTCAATCATTCTCTCGCGGTTTTTCGCAATAAGCTCACCTTCCGCATGAATCCTTGCCGTATCTGCAGCATCACCTACAATGTCTGAAATTATCTCTTCTTTGTTGTCTTTTAACATCTGCCTGAATGTTGCCTTTGAGAAATCCTTTTCTTCCTTGGTCATCTTATGAGTCTTTTGCGGAAATCTTCCGACCATGGAATTAAAACGGTCACTCAAGCCTTCAGAAGCAAATCTGTTTTCAAATTCACTATAGTCACCGCATCTCTCTCCAAGTGCGGTTATGTCATTAACAAATTTTTCAAATTCATCCCTGTTATTCGGGGTAATATCAAGATAATTAACAATAAAATCAACTCTGCTGTCAACGCAAATTTTCACATCATCTTTCATGCGGATCTCCTTTTATACTTTTATAAAAGAATATATATTACAATAATATTATATAATATACATCCGCTTTGACATATCCTCACAAAGTACTATTAATTAACTTATTTCCTGCTGATGTTTGAAAATGACAACTCCGTTATTCCCGAAGGCGGTCTCTTTGTAAATGCCGAAACTATCGGAACTATTATAAAGCCTGCCAGCATACAGAACGCACCTGCATTAATAGGCGAACGGAGAATAACCGGAAATATATGAGCACCTGTTAAATTGCCCACAAAGTTAATCACCATGAATGCAACGGCAAATATAAAGTTTACCCAACATGCCGCTTTGGTTGTTCCCTTCCAAAACAGCGAATACAGAAACGGCGCAAGAAATGCTCCCGCCAACGCTCCCCATGAAATACCCATAAGCTGAGCTATAAACGTAACGTTGGATTTATATTGGATTATTGCAATAATAACCGATATAGCAATAAATACTACAATAAGCACCCTCATAAGAAATACCTGAGACTTGTCTGACATTTTCTTTTTACCCGCTTCACTTATTAGGTCAATGGTAATTGTCGAACTGCTTGTAAGAACAAGGCTCGATAATGTTGACATGGAAGCCGAAAGAACCAATATCACAACTATTCCTATAAGAATATCCGGCAGACCCGAAAGCATTGTCGGAATAATGGAGTCGTATCCGCCTGATGATATATTTATCTGATCCGAAAACAGCCTTCCGAATCCTCCGAGGAAGTAACATCCTCCGGCAACAACCAATGCAAATATCGTGGAAATCACGGTTCCCTTTTTGATGGCGTCATCATCTTTAATGGCATAGAATTTCTGAACCATTTGAGGAAGTCCCCACGTACCCAGCGATGTAAGCAGTACAACTCCCAGAAGTCCTATCGGATCCGGTCCGAATATACTTGCGAAGGCACCAGGTTCTGCGCCCACGGAAGGATCGCTGATTTTTGCCATTTCGGCAAATGCCGCCGCAAATCCGCCCTTTCCGTTTACTACGGCTATTATTACCGCCACGATTCCTCCAAGCATTACCAGTCCCTGAATAAAATCATTTATTGCGGTAGCCATATATCCTCCGGCGATTACATAGATGCCCGTAAGTACGGCCATTATAATTACACATACCGTATAGTCGATGTTAAACGCCATACCGAAGAGCCTTGAAAGCCCGTTATACAGTGATGCGGTATATGGAATCAGGAAAACAAACGTGATTATCGAAGCACCGATTTTAAGCGACTTAGATCCGAATCGTTTGCCGAAGAAGTCCGGCATTGTCGATGAATTCAGCGTATGCGACATTATTCTTGTTCTTTTTCCCAAAATAATCCATGCCAGAAGAGAACCTATAACGGCGTTGCCTATACCGGCCCATGTGGATGCCAAGCCGTATTTCCATCCGAACTGTCCTGCATATCCGACAAATACAACGGCACTGAAATAGCTCGTTCCATATGCAAATGCCGTAAGCCACGGACCTACTTTACGACCTCCGAGAACAAATCCGTCAACATTTTGCGCCTCTTTGCGGCAATAGAATCCCACGCCTAACATAACCGCAAAAAATACAACGAGCATAATAATTTTAATTGCCATATATCAAATCCTTTTCTGTTACAACTCACCGGCATCTTCCTGAGTAAGAAGTTCAACGCCTTTAGATCTCAAAGCGGCCTCGGCGGCCGAATTATCCGCAACCTTAAGAATAATATGGGCAGTATCCATTGCCCTTCCGCCCAAAAATGCATATAAATAGTCAACATCCATTCCCGCATTGTTAAGAATGTTGATGGCATTGTTAAGGCTTCCCGGTCTGTCTCCGATGGTTATTGCAACGACAGGTGTGAGTTTACATACATATCCCTCTTCTTTAAGTATGTTCGCCGCACTGTAGACCTCTTCGACTATCATTCTTACAATGCCGAACTCACTTGTTTCCGCCACGTTCATGGCCTGAATATTAACGTTATTTTCAGCGAGCACGGAAGTAAGGTTGGCAAGAGATCCTGATTTATTCTCTAAGAATACAGAGATTTGCATTATACTCATTGTTTATTCCTCCGTTAATTATAATTTTCTGTTATCTATTATTCTTACGGCCTTTCCTTCGGATCTGATGATGGATTTAGGTGCAACAAGGGTAACCGCTGCCTTTATACCCAACATTGAATGAAGTTCATCCGACAACTCTTTCTGCATATGAGTTATTTCGCCTAAATTATCGGTAAATATATCCGGCGTCATTTCAACATGTACGTCCAAAGTATCCGTATTATTCTCTCTGTCGACTATAATCTGATAGTTTGCCGCATAACCGTTATTAATAAGAACCGTTTCGATCTGAGTCGGGAATACGTTAACGCCGCGTATTATCAGCATATCATCCGTTCTTCCGAGAGGTTTTGTCATTCTTACGTGCGTTCTTCCGCATGAACATTTTTCTCTCGACAACACACAAATGTCTCTTGTTCTGTATCTTATGAGCGGAAATGCTTTTTTGGAGATTGAAGTAAACACCAACTCGCCCTTTTCGCCTTCCGGAAGAACTTCGCCGGTATCCGGATCTATTATTTCCGTAATAAAATGATCTTCATTAATATGCATCCCGTTCTGTTCTTCGCATTCAAATGCAACTCCCGGACCCGACAGTTCCGTAAGACCGTATATGTCATATGCCTTAATTCCCAGAGTCTGTTCAATGTCATGTCTCATTTCCTCTGACCACGCTTCGGCGCCGAATATTCCGGCTTTTAAAGGTATGTCGTCGGGTCCGAGTCCCATTTCCTTCATTGATTCTCCGAGATATGCCGCATATGAAGGAGTACAACATAAAATAGTTGCCTTAAGATCTCTGATAAACATAATCTGTCTTTGAGTATTGCCGGAGGAAGCCGGAATCGTAAGGCAGCCCACCTTGTGGCTTCCCCCGTTAAGGCCTGCTCCTCCGGTAAATAATCCGTATCCGTATGCCACCTGACATACATCTTCATCCGTTCCTC
Organism: Lachnospiraceae bacterium; assembly: GCA_022769005.1. Lineage (GTDB taxonomy): Bacteria > Bacillota > Clostridia > Lachnospirales > Lachnospiraceae > UBA4285. The sequence continues at coordinate 4,890 of JALEKK010000013.1, read as the reverse complement.
CCGCCGCAACTATGGCTCTGGCGCAGCAGTCTTCCCATAAGTCGATATCATCCTGAGTATAATATGCAATTACTCTTTTTCCGGTAGTTCCGGATGTGGAATGTATTCTTACGCAATCTTTTGTAGGAACCGCTAAAAGACCGTCAGGATAGTTATCTCTGAGAAAACTTTTTTCGGTGAACGGAAGCTTGCTTAAGTCGTCAACTGACTTAATGTCTTCCGGCGTTATACCGGCTTCCTCCATTTTAATCCTGTAAGGTTTGACATTTTCCCAAACATGTCTTACCTGCTCTGCCAGTCTTCTGCTTTGAATATCACGTATTACTTCTCTTTCAGCGCATTCTATGTCTTTTTGGTAATAATTACCCATCATAATCTCCTATTGATAACAATGTTTTAAAATTTATTATGCGTTCTCTCCTAACTCAAACGCCTTCTTGTTCAATTCGACAAACTTTGCCGGAACCACCTGTTCAATGGCTTCTATCCAATCTTCCTTAGGAAAATCAAAATAGTGTGACAGTCTTCCGATAAGGACTATGTTGGCAGCTTTTGCATTGCCTGCCTTCAGCGCAAGCGATAAGCTGTCTATGGCATCTATTGATATACCGTCTTCTTCAACTCTTTTGGCAATATTCTCCGGATACTTTGCCGCTCCCGTAATAACAGGCATTGGATCTATTTCCTGATTACTTGTAATTATTTTACCGTTCGGTTTCAAATAATCCGCATATCTTGCGGCTTCAAGCATTTCAAACGATACTATATAGTCCGCTTCGCCCTTATCCACAACGGGAGAACCAACTGAATCTCCGTATCGCACATAAGTGACCACGCTTCCGCCTCTTTGGCTCATTCCGTGAACCTCGGATACTTTTACGTCATATCCTTTGTTCATAAATAATCTTCCCAGAAGTTTACTCGCAAGAAGGGAACCCTGTCCCCCTACTCCCACGATCATTATATTTTTAGTTTCCATTGAATTACTCCTCTCCCGGGTGCTCGAAAGCGCCGAAACCACACATTTGAACACATAAGTCACATCCGCTGCCCACACAAAGCGTTTCGTCCACGACAACCTTGCCGTCCTTCATTGCAAGAGCCGGACATCCGATTTTCATGCAGGCGCTGCAGCCGGTACATTTATCCGGATTAACTCTGAGAGGCGGCAATTTCTTAACGGATTTTAACAATACGCAAGGTCTTCTTGTAATAATTACAGAAGGCTCTTCAGCCGCAAGTTCTTCCTTAACAACGGCATTACATGCTTTAAGATCCAAAGGATCAACTACTCTTACTCTTCTTATACCCATTGCTTTCACAAGAGCTTCAAGATCTATCTTACCCGCAGGGTCTCCCTTAATGTCATATCCTGTTGTAGGATTCTCCTGCTGACCTGTCATACCCGTGGTTGAATTATCGAGAATAATAATTGTGGCATTTGACTGATTATATGCTATCTCCGCAAGACCTGTCATACCTGAATGTATAAATGTTGAGTCGCCGATTACTCCGACTACATTTTTCGGAGCATCTTTGCCCAACGCCTTTAAGAATCCGTGAGTTGCGCTTACCGACGCTCCCATGCAAAGAGTCATGTCCATTGCCGCAAGAGGTTCTGCTGCAGCAAGCGTATAACAGCCTATATCTCCTATAACGATACATTTATTTTTCTTCAATGTATAGAAAATACCTCTGTGAGGACATCCCGGACACATAATAGGAGGTCTTACCGGAGTCTCAAAATCAATCTTTGAATTCTCGTCTATATCCTGACCCGCAAGAACCTTAGCTATCAGATTCTGAGAATATTCTCCCACAATAGGAAGAATATCCTTGCCATGCACGTTGATTCCCAGTGATTTGCAATGTTCTTCCACGATAGGATCCATTTCCTCAACAACCGTTATATCATCCAAATCCTTAGCAAATTCCTTTATAAGCTCGTCAGGGAATGGATATGGCATTCCGAGTTTAAGAATTGAAACCGAATCACCGAATACTTCCTTTATGTATTGATAAGAGGTCGAACCCGTAATAAATCCTCTTCTGCTTTCGGCATCCGTTCCCTTTTCGATACGGTTAATTCCGCTTGTATTTCCCCAATCGCTGAGCTTTTTAACTCTTTCTTCCACAAACGGATGACGAATCTTGGCGTTGGCAGGTACCATTACGTACTTTGCGGGATCCTTCACATAAGGAATGGTTTCCCTTTCTTCTCTTTCGCCCGTTTCAACAACGGACTGTGAATGAGAAATCCTTGTACACATCTTTACGATTACCGGAGTATCGAATCTCTCTGAAATGTCAAATGCAATTTTAACAAACTCAAGAGTTTCCTGAGAGTTGGAAGGCTCCAACACCGGAACCTTACTTGCAATCGCATGATGTCTCGTATCCTGTTCATTCTGAGAAGAATGCATTCCCGGATCGTCGGCAACACCTACAACAAGTCCTCCTCTTACTCCCGTATATGACATTGTATAAAGCGGATCCGCGGCAACATTTAAACCTACATGCTTCATACCGCAAAACGCTCTCTTACCCGCAAGAGACGCTCCGAACGCCGCTTCCATGGCAACCTTCTCATTAGGTGCCCACTCGCAATATATCTCATCGTATTTAGCGGCCTCTTCCGTTATCTCCGTACTCGGCGTACCGGGATAACTTGATGCAAATGTACATCCGGCTTCGTATAACCCTCTGGCAAACGCCTTGTTACCAAGCATTAATTCTTTCATAACTGCCCCCTTGGTCTCATATATAATCAACGGATAAAAATCGTGGTTAAAATAATATCAACAATCTTTTATTCGCTGACATTAACCTAAAACTGTAAAACTGATTGATTTTATTTTTATAAATTTTATATGTATATTATAAAAATTCATAGATTAGATTATACATTTTGTATAGGTAATTAGGCAATACTAAGAAGTTTTTATATTGAACTTAATGTATAAAGCCTGTACAATTATTAAATATATTCGCTTATAAGCATTAATTGACATTTATAATATTAAAGGGGGCTTATTATGCCTATCACAGATCTACTTACGAGAAACGCAAAGGAATATCCTCACGAAACCGCTCTTGTTGAAATCAACCCGGAAGTAAGTGAGCCTTCGAGAGTTACATGGAATGAATATGAGCTTGTACAGCCGACTTCCGATGTTCCTTACAGAAGAGAGATATCCTGGTCCGTATTTGATGAAAAATCCAACAGATGCGCCAATCTGCTTCTTAACCGCGGTATCAGGAAGGGACAGAAAGTCGGTATTCTTCTCATGAACTGCCTTGAATGGCTCCCAATATACTTCGGTATACTCAAATGCGGTGCCATTGCCGTTCCTTTAAATTTCAGATATACATCAAACGAAATCGACTATTGCGTAAAACTCGCCGATATAGATGTTTTATTCTTCGGTCCGGAGTTTATAGGACGTATGGAAGCCATAGCAAATGATTTAAGCAAAGAAACTTTATTATTCTATGTGGGCAGTCCCGCTCCTTCATTTGCCGAAGATTATTTCCACTGGGTAGCCAATTTCAGCAGCATAGCTCCCAAAATAAAAATAAACGACGAAGATAATGCCGCAATATATTTCTCTTCCGGCACGACCGGATTTCCGAAGGCCATTCTTCTCAATCACAAAGCCCTTATGCAGTCTGCGGAAATGGAGGCCATTCACCATGAAATAACTCATGATGACGTATTCTTATGTATACCTCCCCTATACCACACGGGTGCAAAAATGCATTGGTTCGGTTCACTTTATACAGGCGGAAAGGCAGTATTGTTAAAGGGCAACAAACCAAAAAATATATTTGATGCCGTATCGGCGGAACACTGTACCATAGTATGGCTGCTGGTTCCGTGGGCCCAGGATATTCTTGCTGCAATAGAGAACGGAACAATAAAACTTTCAGATTATGATCTTGATCAGTGGAGACTTATGCACATAGGAGCCCAGCCGGTTCCTCCGAGTCTTATTAAACGTTGGAAAAGCTACTTTCCTAATCATAAGTATGATACCAACTACGGTCTTTCCGAATCAACGGGTCCGGGATGTGTGCATCTCGGCGTTGAAAACATCCACAAGGTCGGAGCCATAGGTCTTCCCGGTCACGGATGGCAGGTAAAGATTGTTGATGATAACGGCAACGAAGTTAAAAACGGCGAAGTGGGAGAACTTTGCGTAAAAGGCGACGGTGTCATGGTGGAATATTACAAGAATCCCAAAGCCACTGCCGAATCAATAAAGGACGGATGGCTGTATACGGGAGATATGGCCCGTCAGGATGAAGATAATTTCATTTATCTTGTAGACAGGAAAAAGGATGTCGTAATATCAGGCGGAGAAAATATTTATCCGGTTCAGATTGAAAACTTCCTCTCATCCCATCCGGATATATTGGATGTTGCCGTAATAGGAACTCCCGATGAACGATTGGGTGAAATTACAACTGCCGTTATAAAATTAAAGGAAGGCAGAACATGTACAAAAGAAGATATTGATAAGTTCTGTGAGGATCTCCCAAGATATAAAAGACCCCGTAACATTATATTTGCGGATGTTCCGCGTAATCCGACAGGTAAGATTGCAAAGAACATTTTAAGAGAGAGATATGCCGGCGCAAGACTGGTGGAAAAGCAGAGCGAAGGATAAATAAATCGGTAACATATATACTCGCCGCCCTTTTCCGTTTACATTATGTTACATAAAAATACCCCTTCAGCCGGGTCACTGATATGTACCCAGAATCCTGGACACATATTTATGAATTAGGCGGAACACATGGATGCTATCCTGTATTGTACAGGTGGCATCCATTTTGTTTTTGCCTGAATTCTTTTGTTATTGTAGTAATCTATATATTCTTCAACCG
>JALEKK010000025.1 GCA_022769005.1 Lachnospiraceae bacterium | reverse complement strand
GTATTAACTACTATCATAACTTATCTCCTTATAAATATTTATACTGATTATTTTAACATACTGAAATAAATGTATATATGTGTGTTACGTAAAAACGCAATCAGTTACCTTAACAGATAAATAAAGTATCCCGCATATCCCACAAGGAATATAATTCCCGCATATCTTCTGAGCCCTTTACTTATAAGACAGAACACCCATAAAAGTACACTTGCGCCGATGCTTATTATTGTGTCCGTAATAAAGTCCGGATGGAACGGAACGGTCGTTATAAGTCCCGATATTCCAACGATAAATAATATATTAAATATATTACTTCCAACGATATTACCTATGGCAATATCGGCATTTCCTTTTTTAGCCGCCGTTACGGATGTGAAAAGTTCCGGAAGAGATGTTCCCAACGCAACTACCGTAAGGCCTATAAATCTTTCGCTGGCTCCGAAAAACTTCGCAATCTCCGTTGCCGCATTAACCGTAATCTGACTTCCGAATACTATAATAACAACGCCTACAGCCGTAAGCAGAATCAATAAAGGAACTTTCTTGGGCTTCCTGTGATGCTCTTCTTCTGCGCTGTTCTCTCCGCTGCTTATTCCAGATTTCGCCTGTCTGAAAAGATATATCATATATACGGCAAATAAACCTATAAGTATAAGGGCATCAATGAATGTAATATTTCCGTCCAGTCCCAACAATAAAAGAACCACGCTGATGGCTATCATAAACGGAATCTCAACTTTAATCGTTCCCCTCGCAACGGCTATCGGAACCATGGTTGCGGTAATACCCAGTATAATAAGTATATTGAGAATGTTACTTCCCACAATGTTACCTATTGTAATATCGGCATTTCCTGCCAATGACGACGATATACTGACGGCCGCTTCGGGAGCGCTTGTTCCCATTGCGACTATTGTAAGACCTATTACGATTTGAGGAATTCCGAACCTGGTCGCAATACCGGCAGCACCGCTTACGAACCAGTCGGCTCCCTTGATAAGCATGGCAAAACCAAGTGCCAGCAGCAAAAATTGAACAAAAATCATATTTTACACCTTTCTAAAAAACGAGACCTTCACATAATTTCCGTCGGATTATCTTATTAATAACCATAACCGAAATTATGTAAAAGTCTCGCTAATTATTTATTGACCGGGCTGTACGCCGCGTTGACGATCATATAAACATAAACCATCGGTTTATGCAAGCTACTCCCTCTTACAAGGTCATATTTATTTTTCTTTTATAAATTATAATATTTATAATTATATGTCAATGTTAAATATTATATACAACGTTGTTAATTTGTATATTTTTGCAAACATCTTTTCCGTTTAATTTACTTAAGGATTTTTTCCATGGACGTAAACTGCGGAACCATTCCGAAGTTCTTATAAAATTCCAAAGCGCCCGGGTTTAATTCCCACACATGAAGCTCAATATTATAACATCCGCAATTCCTTGCATAATCCTCGGCATACTTCATAAGAGCCTTGCCGACCCCCATTCTTCTTGCTTCCGCATCCACACACACGTCGTCATAATAAGCATATTTTCTGTCAGCCATTTTATGATCGTTCTTATATTCACCAATCTGCAGAAATACATACCCCAGGAGTTTTCCTCCCTTTTCGTCTTCATTCTGAGCAACAAATACAGGCATATCTTCATTTAATAATATTTTTTCAATATTTTCATCCGTATATTTTGTTATGGAGCTTTTAAATATATCCGGTCTTTTTTCCGAATGCAAATCATTTGTCTGATGGAGCAATCTCAATAATTCAGGGATATCTTCCCTTACCGCTTTTCTTATAATCATAACTGTACCTTTTAAATTTATTTTGTAAATGTTTCTGTTTAACGGGTGATTTTCGTTCCCGTCCTGCCCTCTATGGCATTTTTCGCATCACTGAGCGCACATATATATGCCGTACCGTTGTCCACGCTTGTTACAAAATCCATACATGCCGTAACCTTAGGAAGCATGCTTCCCTTGGCAAACTGTTCTTCCTGTATATATTTCAATGCATCATCAACGGTAATACAATCCAATTTCTCTTCGTTCTCTTTTCCGTAATTCAGGCATACCTTATCGACCGCCGTAAGAATCATAAGAACGTCCGCATTCAGTTCCTTTGCAAGAAGTGCCGCTGATTTATCCTTATCAATAACCGCCATTACACCCTTCGGGCCCTTTTTAGTTCTTATTATGGGTATTCCGCCGCCGCCGACTGTTATTACTATATTTCCCATATCACTCAGCTGTTTTACGGTCTCAATTTCCACAATCTCCTTCGGAGCAGGAGAAGCCACAACTCTTCTGTACCCGCGTCCTGCATCTTCAACGTATATGGCGCCGTGAGAAGCTGCCAAATCGTCAGCCTCTTCCTTCGTATAAAATCTCCCTATCGGTTTTGTGGGATTATTAAATGCCTCATCCTTTTCATCAACAATAACCTGCGTAATTATTGTCGAAACATTTTTATTGATATTTCTTAATTCAAGTTCATGTCCGATTGCCTGCTGCAGATGATAACCTATATATCCCTGGGACATGGCTCCGCACTCGGGATACGGCATCATGGGAATCTTTTCATCCTCTGACGAGGCAAGCTCCATTGCCAAATGGATCATTCCGACCTGAGGTCCGTTACCGTGAACTATAATCACCTCATTCCCCTGTTCAACAATATCAACTATTGCTCTGGAAGTGTCTTTAACAAGTTCTAACTGCTTGGTAGGAGTGTTACCGAGAGCATTCCCTCCGAGCGCCAATACAATTTTGCTCACTGCTGTTTCCTTTCATTTGCCATATTACATATATTCATATTCCCATACGGTACTTTTTAAGCATACTTAGTTTATACTCAGATTATATATTTCCGCAAGTCTTAGAATTGTATTATTATTAAACCATAATTACAACACTTAACTTTATGACGAATTGCTATTGAAGCATCGCTAAACAACCGCGCCTACAATAATACGGCCTTATTACGGTATCCAGCCGTTCTTTTTACATCTTCCGTAATCCCATGCTTTTTTCCACCGCATGTTTTCAGGATGAGTGTTGTCATCGGCAATCTTATAACTCCAATATATGTCTCCGGCCGAAACGTCCCACGCATCCTTTTGAAGTCTGTAAATCTGTCTGTATCTCTTTCTCTTTTCTTTATTCACAAGCCTTCTTACGGATTCATTTTTCTCGTATTCGCGTATAAATTCTCTTTCATTATAATTCGTGCCGAGAATTCGATTGACCTTTTCTCTGCAAAAATATACCGCGTCGTTGGCATATGACACACTTATACTCCACTCTCCTATAATTATCGGTATGTGCATGGACGCCGCTTTTATCCTTAATTTTTCCACAGCAATATAAATCCTGTGATAAATCATTGAATTATACGGAACAATTCCGGAAGTCGACTGCATATAATCCCCGTTCAATTTATTTTTGTCATATTTATTCACTGTTCTAAACGGATTTATCTTATTTATAACCGACAAAAATTTCTTATTGTGAAAAGGTATAAAGCTTTCCATTGCGGACAGGTAAAAGTGTGCATCCAAATAGACGTTTTTCATATTGTTGCGTGCAAAAAAATCTCTCCATGCATCAAATCTGAATCCGTCATGAAATATTACCGCTTTGTTTACGGGCATATGCTCTCTTACGGCCCTGTAGGCCTTTATATAAAACCTTTTTAAAAACGAGATCGGTATTCCGGATGATCCGTATGATTCCTTCTTATCTTTTGCACCGTTTTTTGTCGGTGAAGTGGCGAATGCAAGTTTACCGATAGGTTCATTCAGCACCTCAATACCGAAAAGAGCCTTTCTTCTGCCGTATCTCTCGGCAAGCCTTTTTAAAACGGATATTACAAATGATACTTCCTTCGGATTTTTATGAAACTTACATACTCCTACTATTCCTCCGTTATCGTATCCGTTTTGACCGAGCGGAGCCGTATGTAGGTCTATAATAATTTTCAGACCGTATTTTTCCCCCAGATCAAACGCCTTATCCAGATACTCAACACATCCGATAAAAGGTTTCCTGTCACCGAATATAAAATACGGAACAGGTATTCTTACGGTATTTAAACCGTATTCACCGCTTATTTTTTTAAAATCCCTCTCTGTAATAAAAGTATCTCTGTGCTTTCTTAACCTTTCTTCCAGTTCATCCCGATCCAATTCTCTCGCAAGCCATGTTTCATCCTGTGCGTATGTATTATTGAATGGAGCTTCATCCATCCACTTCTCAAGAACAAGCCAGTTGCCGAGATTAACCCCTCTTATTTTTTTAATTTGCTTCATATGCTTCACCGCCCCGGTATTATTTAAAAACAATTGCAGTTATCACCCGATTTGATGTTTATCGTCTTTATCGGTCAAACCGACAAAGACGATATATCTGTCTCATCGGATATTTTTTAATACAGCATCAATTATATATTTAATATCACAATTTAAAAGTCCCGTTATGTATTCGAATGATCCAAAATAAAACAAAAACAGCCGTAAGCCTGACGTACTCCATACGAAGATACGCGACTTACAGCTGTTTGAAGTGTATTTTCTTTTAATTAATTATAACTGTGCCGGTAATTAAGCTTCTGTTTTCCAAAGTCCGTGAAGGTTGCAATATGCATATGCCTCTAAAACTTCATCTCCGCAGCAAAGTGCAAAACAAGCCTTAGGTTCCTGACCCGGTTTAAGAACTACTCTCTGGTTGCCGTGCTTTGTTACAAGAACAATCCATTCGATATAATGCTCTTCTTCCATTGGATGAAGCACTGATCCTACGGTAACCGTAACCTTATCTCCCTCAACTTCAATAACAGGTAAATGTTTCTCCGCAGAAGCCTCAACCGTATTAGGAACTAACTCCTTCATAGGTTCGCCGCAACATACAAGAGGACCGCCCTCCTTAACTTCTGCCATGATTCTGCCGCAATGCTCGCATACATAAAACTTCATAATGTTTACCCCCTTACCGTTAAATCCTACATGTGTCATACATATGACCTATTCACTCTTATGTCTAAAAAAGCCTACTTCAGATTACGATTCCATAAGTCATATATACATATAATTATAACAATGTTGTGTATAAATATATAGTTCTTTTCTTAATTTACATCATGATAATACAATAATAATTACTGTTATTCCATACACAATATTTTATTTATGTATACTATATTGTGTAAGGCTATATTTTGCCACATATAAATTCATAAGTATACCGCATAGTTTCTCATATACTGTTTTAAGAGTTTTAACACTGCCGTAAATCAGATATACTTACATATTCTCCCTATATTATCTGCATTTTAACGTTGCTCCGTAATCCGGCACCTACTATCTCAGCATTATGATAAGCCGTAATAATATCTGAAATAATAAAGACGGGTCTGCATTCATGCATATCGCATGTACTCAAACCCGTCTTCTCATATTATTATACCGTAATCAACTGCTTTGGACATCTGCCGTTTCCCAGCATTCGGTCCTACCTCTGAGACCGATGTCTTTGCTTTTAAAGTCAGATGTATCCCCCAGCCGTTCTTTCCTCTCAAAATCTTTAAGAGTTCTAAACACCTGCCTTGATAATATAAACAACACCGGAATATTTATTATTGCCATCAGTCCCATACATACATCGGAAATATCCCAAAGAAGTCCGGCTTCCAAACCGGATCCCAGGAATATAACCCCTGCGCATATAAGTCTGAAGAATATCATAAACTTTCTGCTCGGTTCTTTCTTGCCGTTCAAATATGTGAGAAGGTTGTCACAATAGAAACAGTTTCCGAGCAGTGTTGTAAATGCAAACAAACTCATGGAAATAACTATAAAATACGGTCCGAATGCCCCAAGAGATTCGCCGAGAGCCATTTGCACATAAGGCGCTCCTTTAATCTCAGGAACCGGCACTATTCCCGAACTCATGCACATCATGGCAGTTGCCGTACACAAGATGAGCGTATCAATAAATACGGATATCATCTGTATAAGCCCCTGTTTTGCCGGATGCGAAGTATCGGCTGATGCAGCGGCGTTAGGCGCCGAACCTATACCTGCTTCATTTGAATAAAGACCTCTTCTGATTCCCTGCATTAAAACGGAGGCACCGAATCCTGCAAATATTGCCTTAAAATTAAATGCCTGCTGAAAGATAGTCTGGAATACCATAGGCATATTTCCCGCATTTATCACAATAACAATAACGGAAATAATAACATATGCAATGCCCATAATAGGTACTATTCCGGATGTAACCTTTACTATTCTGCTCTCTCCTCCGAGAAGACACCATCCGGTAACCACCGCTAATATGATCCCTATTATCCACGGTGTAATGCTCGGATCATAAAATGGGAATATGGCAAATGTTGTCTGGAGATTATATGATGCCAACATATTAAATCCGAATGCATATGTGAGCAGCATGGCTATACAGAATACTATTGCAAGAACCTTAAAATTAAGGGCCTTCTCAATATAATATGCCGGTCCTCCGATAAATTTGCCATCCTTGCCCTTCACTTTATAAATCTGCGCAAGAGTACTTTCCGCAAAGGCCGTTGCACCTCCGATAAGCGCTATTACCCACATCCAGAATACGCTTCCGTACCCTCCGACACATATGGCGACGGAAACTCCTATAATATTACCGGTACCCACTCTTGAGGCGGTTGATACCATAAGTGCCTGGAAACCCGATACGGAATTCTCATTGTGATTCTTCGGTTTTTCCTTTAAACACTTTATCGCCCTGCCAAGCAATCTGAACTGCGGAAATTTTGACGCCACGGTAAAATATATTCCGGCCGCAATCAACATGATAATTAATATCCAATCATACATTGCGGAACTTATCGCACTAATAATATTGCTTATCATCGGAACTCTCTCCTCTCATATCGAATTTAAATATAATACCATTTTTATACTTTTATTACAATATTTACACATTTATTACATGTATGAATACTAATTCGCACATGAGAACATAATCCGATTTGTTCCTATATTGTATGGAATTTATGTCCTTCGGTTAAGGTTCGACAATGTTAAAGAACCTATAGTCCTCAAGTTCCGAAACCGCGTTCATAAGCGAATCTGTCAGAGTAACATCTCCGTCCTGTTTTATCAGAGATGAAACATATTCTTTATTTTTCTTTATGATTGACAAAAGGCCTCGTCGGTCTGTTGTCCACGTAACATCCGCTTCCTTTGCAGGTTTGGTTTTCCTGTAGAGGATAACACCGTTTTTCACATTGATTACATATGTACCCTCGGGAATTATAACATTAATGATACAACTCAGATCCTGAATCAGCGAAGTGTCAACAAGTATACCCAAATAATCAAAGATCATCTCCGGAGTCATATGAGCTACGGCATCCTCCGAACCCGTAGCACATGCAGATGTGTCGTTATTTGTACCGTTTCTGAGTTCATAAGCAGCACAAAGATATGCATTTCTCCAGGTTCCCGATTCTGCCTGATATCCCAATTGTTCCAAAGCGTCGGCACACAAATATCTGGCATCTTCATTGCCGGGATCCGCAAATATAATAGTATTTGTGATTTGCGCTACCCATTGATATTCGCCTCTGTCATAATCTTCTTTGGCTTTGTTCAGCACGGTCTTTGTGTCACCAAGGTAAGACATGAGTTTCTTCCCGTATGATGAAGGATCCAATTCATTAAGATGAATTGGATTTGCATCATACCATCCCATATATTTTTCATATACGGCTTTGGCATTATGAGTAACCGTACCGTAATATTGACGTGTATACCACACCTTTTCGAGCTCTTTGGGAAGCGAAACCATATGCGACACTTCCGTTTCGGTATATCCTTTGTTGATATATAAAAGAGCCTGGTCGTTGATACATTTGTAAGCTGCCGCCGTATTTGTCAAATATTCTTTTATATCTTCATTACCCCAATGCGGCCAATTATGTGACTGATATACAACGTCGACTCTGTCCCCGTACATGTTCAACGCTTCCATAATATACTCTGCCCACGCGTTACCGTCTCTTACCTGAGCGCCTCTCAAAGTATAAAGGTTGTGAAGAGTTCCCGTACAATTTTCGGCCATGCACAGCGCATTTTTTGATTCTATCCACATATTCATTTCAACGGGAGCTTCTGTTCCGGGCGTTAACTGAAATTCTACTTCAAGTCCGTCTATTATGTGTTTTTCACCGGTATATTTAATATCCACCGTCGGTGATATGTAGCTTGTGAGTCCTCTTGACTGCCCCATTCCGATACCTATACAAAGAGAACCTCTCTTACTTCCCTTTAATATGGTACCGTATTGATAACTTGCTCTTCTCTGCATGGCGTTGCCTGCATATATATTTTCGCTTACGGCATGCTTTTCAAATCCTTCCGGTGCATATATATCAACTTTACCCGATATGACATCCTCTTCGGAAACGACTCCTTTTACTCCTCCGAAATGATCTATATGAGGATGAGTATAGATTACGGCCTTTACCGGAAATTCCCCCAATTTATCATTAACAAGAGAAACGGCGGCTTTTGAACATTCCACGGACATGAGAGGATCTATAACTATCCAGCCGCTGTTTCCTTTTATAAATGTTACATTTGCCATATCATATCCGCGAACCTGATAAATGCCATCCGTCACTTCAAAGAGACCGTATATATGGTTAAGCCCGGCATTGCGCCAAAGACTCGGGTTTGCCGTATCCGGTGCTTCTTCATTCAAAAATTCATATGCTTTCTGGCTCCATACAATTTTTCCGTTATCGTCCGTTATCTCCAACGAATCCGGATTTGCAATCAGGCCTTTTGAGGCATTTTCAAATTCCCTTTTATCCTCAAAATCAAGAAATTTATATATATTTCCGTTGATTTCCGAAGTATAAGATGTTGCGGGCTTTGACTCTCCCGTAAATTCATTATTCGAAGATATATCGTTAAAATGATATTCTTTATTACTCATAATAAATCCTCCTGTAAGGTATATGGCAAATAGCAACTCTGCCTATGTTTTTTATTTTTTTATAAGATTAAGACAATCAGTAGTCAAGCCTTATTCATACCGAATTTATGCGCATTCGGTAAAAAAATAATTTCACGGAAATATTTATTTCATTCAAATTGCAAAAGACATTTATTGTGCTAAAATTACAGGAATAAATTATTTATATACAAAATTTGCCGTGTAAAAACGGTACGGGAGGTTCGTCTTTATGAAAGAGAAAATAAATGTATTTGAATACGGTAAAGAAATTCTTGAAGCTCTGAAAAACGGAATACTTATAACCACAAAATTTAAAGATAAAGTCAATACCATGTCCGTGTCATGGGGAGCCCTCGGTATAGAATGGGCAAAGCCCGTATTCACCGTATATGTAAGAGAGCACCGATTTACAAAATATTTGTTGGACAATAATCCGGAGTTTACTGTAAATATACCGTTGGGAGATTTCAATAAGAAAATAATCGGAATTGCCGGAACAAAAAGCGGTCGTGACACCGACAAGGTAAAGGAGCTCGGACTTACTCTTGAAGAGCCTGAAACAATATCCGTTCCGGGTATCAAAGAACTTCCCCTTACTCTTGAATGCCGTGTGGTTTACAGCCAAAAGCAGGATTCGAAAATGATTCTCCCGGAATATAACAAAACATTTTATCCGCAGGATGTAGACGGCTCGTTCCACGGAGCAAACAGAGATTACCACACCATGTATTTCGGAGAAATAGTTGATTCGTATATAATTAAATAAGTGCTTAATATAAAAAGGATGCTGCCTGTTTGGCAACATCCTTTTTATATATTATCGGCTGCACAATTAAACCGTTTTGAATTTTAAAAATGTAAAAAGCAATTATCTTAAAGCCTTAATAATTGCCGCATCTGTCTTTTCGTCGCCTGCTCCTTCAAACCTTGCAACAATATTAGTTCCGTAATTTGCGCAAAGTCTGTCTGCGGCGTCGCAAAATGTATCAGGATGGCGCTCGCTGTTTCCGCTTACGGCAGCGGCAATAAGACCGTCTCTGTTGCCTTCTATAAATTTCTCTACAACTTCGGGAATAATTCCGTTACCGTCAGTATATGTGATAAGAAGGTATTCTCCGTCGACTTTTTCTGAGCCGTCTTCTATTTTGGTAGCTTCAATACCAAGTCTGTCTATTAACTTTTGAACATTTCCCGTTCTTGATGCGTATACAAGTTTCATAATCGATCTCCTTTTATGTAACATAACTTATAATCAATACCAGCCAACACTAACCGTTTTTAGCATTTATGTCAATACTCATCGGCAATATAACATTACAACTGATAATAATTTACCAATACTTTCTCATTTATTCCGATAAAATGCCATACAATTCATCCGTAAGAAATTCCCTGAGTATCCCGTCAGCATTTATATTCCCGAATCCGTGATAATATTCCTCCGCAACTCCTCCGGCGATTGCTCCGAATGTATCGCTGTCGCATTCGAGACTGTAAATATTTCTGATAAAGGATTCATAGTCTTCACTTTCATAAAAGCATCGCATGGCTGCCGGAACGGAACCCTGACAGGTATCATTCCATGTATAACGGCTTCTTAATTCATCAAGACAGTAATATATACTGTACTCATACTCTACCGCCGGATAATTGGACAATACATAATCATATATTTCCTTTTTATCACTTCCGTGTTTTGCAAGCCATATACATGTTGCCGTAACCACAGCTCCTTTTATTCCCTCCGGATGATTGTGGGATACCTCAGCGCTTTTTGCCGCTGTTTCCTGCATCTTACCGTAATCGTCAAAATATTCTCCCACAAATGATACTCTCATGGCCGATCCGTTACCAAAGCTGTTATACGGCATATGATTATCTCCCGTAAACCAATCGAAAAAACGGGGTCCGTACCCTCTGTCGGGATACTTCCTTCCCAGTTCAACCATTGTATCGGCAAAACCTTTTCCGCATTTAATCGCCTTTTTAACGGCAAGAGTCATAACCGTATCATCCGTAAATCCCGCTGATTTCTTATTAAGCAACGGTACATTTTTCCAATCAAGTTCTTTCGGTCTCCCGAATTCATATTGAGATCCCAATATATCTCCTAGGACTGCTCCTTTAACCGCCATATTAATATCCTTTTATTAATTTTTAAAAATCGTACAACTTTCGCCAAACGCCGTCAACCAATCACCGTTAATCGCGCAAATATAATATACATGCGGTTATTCCCGATTTCCGATAATAATGCGCTCCTCAATGATTTTTAATATTTTTGTGACGCGCTCTGCCGTAAGTACAGAATAATTTATAATATAATAATCATTTTCAAATTTATCGCCGGATAAACGGTAATCACCGAGGGAATTAATCTTTATGCCGTTGTCATACAACATTTTTGATATTTTTTCCGTCGGAATGTCACTGTTTATTTTCATCAAAAAATGCAGTCCGGAATCATTTTCAATAATCGTACAGTACTTTCCCAATGTGCTTTTTCTTACGGCGTCCATAATTCCCTTTCTCTGCCTCATATAAAAAAGCCGCATACGGTTGATATGTTTTTCAAAATATCCCATGTTCATAAATCGCGCTAATGTATACTGCTCGAAATTCGAAACCGGACATGAATAGAATGACATCGTGTCATAATATTTATTGGCAAGGTGAACCGGCAAAACCATGTAACTTATACGAACCGTCGGTGAAAGCGACTTGGAAAAAGTATTTATATATATAACTTTCCCGCATCCGTCTATGGAGAAAAACGTCGGTATCGGTTTTCCCTGAGATCTGAATTCACTGTCATAATCGTCTTCTATAATATACCTTCCGTTTTTTTCATTTGCCCAAGCCAATATTTCATGTCTGCGACATGCAGGCATGGTAATCCCCGTAGGAAAATGGTGATTGGGGCATATATGCGCAACATCGGCCTTAAGCCTGTTTAACTCCGCCGCCGTTATTCCGCTCTCATCCATTGACGCAAAACCGCATTGTATCCCGTTTTTACTGTATATTTTCAGAAGTTTCGTATATCCCGGATTTTCCACGGCATATATTTTATCCTTCCCAAGAAGATGAGTAATCACTCCGTACAGATATTCCGTGCCCGCCCCGACAATAATCTGATCCGGATCCACAAGCATTCCCCTGAAGGAAAGCAAATGGGCCGCAATGGCTTCACGAAGCTCCCTTACCCCTCCCGAAGGAGATATTTTCATCAATTCTTCTTTTTTTTCGGACATTACACGTCTTGAAACTTTTGCCCATACGGAAAAAGGGAAATTATCCGGATTTATTCCGTTATCCGAAAGATCATATATTACATTCGGATCCTCCCGCGGCACATTAATGTCAAATGAAATATTCGCCTGCGGTGCCGTGTAAATATCTTTCATAATATCGGCAACATAATATCCCTTTTTGGGAATCGTAAATATATACCCCTCACTAACCAGCTGGTCATATGCATTTTGAATCGTAATGGTACTTATTCCGTTGTTGCGGGCAAATGCTCTCTTGGAGGGCAGTTTCTCCCCGGACTTCAGTTTTCCCGAAATAATGTCGTCTTTTATACACTTATAAATATATAAATACAGCGGTCCGTCAGATTTCTCAAAATCATATGTAATCATATAAACTCCTTTATCTGACATTTAAAAATATATTGTTTTGGACATTTTGTTATAGTCAGATTTATTATATTATCGATGTCATCCGAATACAAGGAGGTATATATTATGACTGAAACAGAATACAAATTAAACAAAGATCTTTCGCACATTCTAAAAGGAGGCGTAATAATGGATGTTACCACCCCGGAACAGGCCGTTATTGCGGAATCCGCCGGCGCATGCGCCGTTATGGCTCTTGAAAGAGTCCCTGCCGATATAAGAGCAGCAGGAGGCGTATCAAGAATGAGCGATCCAAAAATAATAAAAGAAATAAAGAAAGCCGTAAGTATCCCGGTTATGGCAAAATGCCGCATAGGCCACTTTGCCGAGGCACAGATACTCGAAGCAATCGGAATTGATTATATTGACGAATCGGAGGTTCTATCACCTGCCGATGATATATATCATATAGACAAAACGGAGTTTAAAGTTCCTTTTGTATGCGGAGCCCGCGACCTGGGGGAGGCACTTCGAAGAATATGTGAAGGGGCGTCAATGATTCGAACAAAGGGAGAAGCCGGAACAGGCGATATTTTACAGGCTGTCAGACATATTCGCAAAATAAATTCCGAAATCCGATATGTTGTTTCACTTAACAAAGACGAACTGTTCGAACAGGCAAAGCTTCTTCAGGTTCCTTTTAATCTTTTGTCATATGTTCACGATAACGGAAAGCTTCCTGTCGTAAACTTTGCCGCCGGAGGAGTTGCCACTCCTGCCGACGCATCGCTTATGATGCAGCTTGGAGCTGATGGAGTATTTGTGGGAAGCGGTATATTCAAATCCGGAGATCCCGCTAAACGCGCTCATGCAATTGTGCAATCCGTTAAGCATTATAATGACGCAAACCTGATAGCCGAACTTTCAGAAGATTTGGGAGAAGCGATGGTAGGCATAAATCCGGATGAAATCAGGATTATAATGGAAGAAAGAGGACAGTAAAATTAAAAATAGTACATGATATAAAAACAGCGAGACAGTCGGAAGCATCCTGCGACATATAGTCTCCGCCGGAATAGCTGACTGCAAGCCCTTCTAACATATCAATTATAATAATTCCGGTCATCATTTACCGAAAATTATATAATCCGTTATATAGCTATTTTATGCATTATGGCAAAGATTGTAAACAACAAAGTGACGGGCTTTACACCACGTAAAGCCCGTCACTGCGGCATTTTTCACATATTTGATCCTCACCTGGCAAACGACTTTATAACCTACTCTCCGGAAGACAAATATCTGAATAATCGTTACTTTATTCATCCATGATTTTGCA
>JALEKK010000001.1 GCA_022769005.1 Lachnospiraceae bacterium | reverse complement strand
AGAAATGAGTTGCCCTCCGGTCTTTTTCTTTGCAGAAATTTTTAAAAAACACGTCACGGCGGCTGTTTTTTTTCACGTAGGATAAGTGAGAAGAAAATATAAAAAGTTTTTTCGAGAAATCACAACAAGTTGCCGATTTTTTCTCCACGTAGGGTAAGTGAGGAGATAAACGGATCCTTTATCAATATCGTCTGACCGACTGCAGCGGAAGGATGGGAAATTTTACGGAGATCATTTGATGAGTGATTACATCAGACCGGGAACGCAGTTCCCGAAATACTATCAGTTTCCGGAGTTCCTGCTCCGAACTCCGATTAGTCAGACGGCGAAGCTGGCCTATATGGTCTTGTATGACAGAGCCAGGCTTTCATTGAAGAATGATTGGATTGCAGATGGAAAAATCTACACGGTTTTTCCAATAGCAGAACTGGCGGAAACTCTTGGCAAATCACAGTCCACAGTGAAATCGGTTCTCAATGAACTGGACGAAGATGGGCTGCTGATTCGCAAGTCCGGTGGCTTCTCAAAGGCCAATATTCTCTATGTTCTTGTTCCTTCTATAGGACAGTTTTCTGACGAGGTGCTATCGCTGCAATCCAGAAGTAGGAAAAAGAGTCCTCACGAATGTGATGTTTCTAGACTCACAGGGGACAGGATTTCGGCTCCTAATAAAGTAATAGAAACAAATATAGGTAGTAAGAACAATGGAGTAATTCAGCGTACCGACTATGGTCGTTATAGGAATATTTATCTTTCGCAGGATGAATATGATCAACTCTGCAGGGATTATCCCGTCAGGATGGACGGACTGATTGAAGAGATGAGTACCTATTGTTAGGCCAATGGTAAAGCCTATCAGAATTGCGAGGCAGCACTTCGCAGCTGGGATGAGAAGGATGCCAAACAGGGCAAACAGACAAAGAGTGGTTTTGAAGATTATAGCTGTAAGGAAGGAGAAAGTTTCTAATGGAAAATTTGATTAACGTTGTGAATGGACTCATGATGGAGGATGCAGCTCTGTGGGATTATCTGGATGAAGAAGGAATCCTTTGCTGCGGCAATTGCCATACCAGAAAGCAGGCCATGAATGAGAAGCCCATCATCTTAGGTGACAGGAAGATCAGGGAGATCGTCGAGGACGATTCAGGAGCAGATTATCTGATCCGCGTGGGGAATAGAGTCATGATCAAGCGCAAGCGTTTTGAGCAGTTTCTGGACAGACAGGAAGCAGTATAAGAACAGTCTCAGGTCCGCTGAGAAAGCGGGCCTGCGCTATGAGATGTTTAACGAAGAATTGACAAGATATGATATAATAAGCGAGTCCAGTAGTGGCTCGCCAATCACGAAAGGAGCAATCTAATGAGTGATTGACGAGACGACAAAGGCCGCATTTTACACAACGGTGAGAGCCAACGCGCAAACGGCCGTTACATGTACCAGTACACAGACGTTTCCGGAAAAAGGAGAAGCATTTACAGCAGCCGCTTGGAGAAAAAGGAAAAGTATCCACCAGGCTGTGTAAAGAAGGAGCTGTCCCTCAGAGAAAAGGAAGCAGAGATTCTGCGAAACAAGGAACTTGGGTTGTATGACTTTGGCGGAGACCTGACCGTATATGAGCTGGCAGAGAAGTATATTGCCACTCGTACCAGCGTGAAGGAAAGTACCAAAGCAGGATACCGAACTACGCTGAACATTATTCGCAATGATACGTTTGGCTCAGTTCGTATCGATAAGGTCAAGCTTTCAGATGCTAAGCTATGGATGATCAAGCTTCAGCAGAAGGATGGGAGACATTACAGTTCCATTCATAACATCCGAGGCGTGCTTAGACCTGCTTTTAAGATGGCAATGGATGATGACCTGATCCGCAAGAATCCTTTTCAGTTTCATCTGGGAGATGTCCTGTACAACGACGGTGAGAAGAGACATGCGCTGACACCGAAGCAGGAGGAAGAGTTCCTGCGTTTTGTCAGAGAGGATAATCACTTCAGCAGGTATTACGATGTGATCTATATTCTCCTGAATACAGGACTTCGTATTTCGGAGTTCTGTGGTCTGATACCGCATGAGGTGGATTTTAGGAAGCACTGCATTCATGTGCAGGGGCAGCTGGTCCGCCATTTCAATATGCTGTTGGAGTTTGAAACCACCAAGACTGAAGCCGGTGTTCGTGACATTCCGATGTCGCCGGAAGTAGAAGAATGCTTTCATAACCTTGCTGTGAATCGCAAACAGCCCAGATATGAAGTTATCATCGATGGCAAAGCAGGCTTCTATTGTCTGGATAAGAATGACCGTCCGATGGTAGCCCTTCATTGGCAGCATTTCTTTAATCACATCGTTGCCAAGTACAACGGTATCTACAAGATTCAGCTTTCCAACATTACCCCGCATGTCTGCAGACATACCTTCTGCAGCAAGATGGCCCGTAAGGGTATGAACCCTAAGAACCTTCAGTATATCATGGGTCATTCCGAGTATTCTGTAACGATGGATACATACACAGAGCATGGATTTGACGATGCGCTGGAGGATTTCAGAAAGGTTCTGTGTATCGAAGAAGCGAAAATAAGAGCAAAAACCCGTGCAGTACGGTAATGCGATTTACTACAAATCCCGCATTATCGGGGCGAAAACAGGCGATGAAGCAAGACGATTTCCTCCAAATGAGAGTCTTGAACAGGCAGAGTTAAACTAACGCATATCCTTGGTTTATAAGGCTTTTCTTCGGATTTCATCGCATTTTGAAAGGATAGAGAGACGTGATAAGAATACTTTTCGTCTGCCACGGCAACATTTGCCGTTCCCCGATGGCAGAATCAATATTTAACTACATGATAAAAGAAAAGGGGATAGCGGATAAATTCGAAACAGACTCCGCAGGTACAAGTCGTGAAGAAATAGGCCATGAGGTACACAGGGGTACCGTCAGGAAACTGAAGGAAATGAATATACCGGTAACGCCGCATAAAGCCAGACAAATGACATGGGTTGACTATGAATATTTTGACTATATAATTGCAATGGATTCAATGAATGTTGCCAATATAATCAGAATAGCAGGTGATTCCGACTATGACGGTAAGGTACATAAGATTATGGAATATGCCGGTGAAGACAGAGACGTTGCCGATCCGTGGTATACTGGAAACTTTGACGCCACATATGATGATATTTCAAGAGGTGTTGAAGGCTTGCTTAATACGTTGAATAAAAAATATAATTTGTTTTAATTTCAGTATATAAAATAAATGTTTTCGGATTGCATATAGTTTCAATTACTTATTGGGTATTATTTTTAGTCTGTTTTCGATAAGTTTACAAAACGAAAATGCGGGCTGAGTATCAATTGATACGCAGTCCGCATTTTTTATAAGAACATTTTAAATAATACGATTACGGCGATACCGAGTATTATTCTGTACCATCCGAATACAACGAAGGTATGTTTCTTTATATATCCTACTATAAATCTGATGACAAATATGGATACAAAGAAGGCAACCGCAATACCGATAAGCAGCAGCAGAGCCTCATTCGGTGTAAAATGGAATCCGAACTTCACAAGTTTTGCGATACTTGCTCCGAACATTACCGGTATTGCAAGTAAAAATGTGAATTCCACGGCAAGTTTTCTTGAAAATCCCATTAAAAGCATGGCAATAATTGTTATTCCGGATCTGGATGTTCCCGGGAACACGGCAGCAATCATTTGAAACATTCCTATAACAAATGCCATAAGAAATGTTATGTCGCTTAATCTGCTGACTCGGACCCGTTTCCCCTTTTTTAATCTTTCAACAATAATAAATATCACGCCTACGACAATCAATGACACGGCAATGGATATCGGATTGTAAAATGCCGCATTTATTGCATCGTCAAAGAAAAAGCCGACTATTGCGGCGGGAATTGTTGCGATTATTATTTTTCCCCACAGCAATAATGATGAAAGTTTTATCTGTACATATCCTGATTCTCTCGTAAACGGAAATAATTTCCAAAAGAACGGAATAATTACGGCGCATATGGCTCCCAACTGAATAACAACTTCAAACATATCGAAGAAACCGTCAGATACTGTATAAAAAGATGTTATTTGATTGAGCAGTATCATGTGACCGGTTGAACTGACGGGAAGCCATTCCGTTATTCCCTCTACGAGACCGAATAAAAGCGCCGTAAGCATATCAAGGTTAAATAGCATTTATATTCCCTCCGGATTAATGAGTTCCGGTTGAACCGAACCCGCCTTCGCCTCTGACTGTGTCTGTTAATTCATCAACTTCGTTAAATGTTGCGGCATAGTATGGAGTAAATACGATTTGGGCTATTCTTTCATGCTTATCAATTTGTTTTGTTTCATTAGTATGGTTGTGAATCGCAACCATTATTTCTCCTCTGTAATCGGAATCTATTACGCCGACTTTATTGGCGGGTGCAAGTCCTCTTTTACATGCAAGAGAGCTTCTTGCATATACAAGGCCGACAAGACCGACGGGAATTTCTATGGCAATGCCTGTATGAATAAAGATTGTTTCATGTGGTTTTATTACGGCTTCTTCAAGCGCAAACAGGTCGGATCCCGCCGCATACTCGGAACCGGTAAGGGGTTCCTTTGCCTCATCGTTTAATTTTTTAAAGTTGATGACTGTTTTATTAAGACTCATAACCTTCCCTTTCTATAACATGTCCCGCTTCCAGCGACTTTTTTACGTCTATGGTTCTTTGATTTGCCGATCCTTTGAATTTAAGCATCAGATTTTTCTGTTCTTCGATAAAAGGACCGTCAACAATTACATCCGTATATTTCAATAATTCGGACGTATACGGCGACTCTTTCGTCATAACATCAATAATATCCTTATCAAACAGATATCCGGTAAAGCACCATACATCTTTTTCGGGATATGTTTCTTTAACCTTTTTTAACAAAGGAAGCAAACCCTCCTGATTGGAATATTCAAACGGCTCTCCTCCGAGTATAGTAATACCTGAAATATAAGGCTCTTTCATTGCGCTTATTATGGCTTCAGTTACTGAATCGTCATATGGTTTGCCTGCATTAAAATCCCATGTGACCTCGTTAAAACAGCCCTTACAGTGATGTGTGCATCCTGATACATATAGCGTAACTCTGATGCCCGGACCGTTAGCCACATCAAATAGTTTAAGCTCTGAATAATTCATTTTAACACCACGTTTCATTTACAAATTGACATAATTGTCTTTAATTATATCAAAAAAAAATCGTAAATAAAATAAATCTTATTTATTCTTTGACGGTGTATATATAAAGGTTGTATATTATATACTAAATTTATTTCGTAAGATAGATATGCGTGAGGTGATGTTTATGCCAGGAAATACAGAAAAAACAAAGAATGTAAGCGATAATCTTAAGAACAACGTTCCGTCGGATTATACACCCCCGGAGGTTTTACATGATGAATTATTTGATACCATAAAAAGATATCACCCTTCCAAGGATCTTTCCGATATTGAGAAAGCGTATCAGATGGCATTTGATTCACATGTGGGACAGTTCAGAAAATCAGGAGAACCATATATTATTCATCCGATTTGTGTTGCAATAATTCTTGCTCAGCTTGAACTTGATAAAGAAACAATTATTGCCGGCCTTCTTCATGACGTGGTTGAAGATACGGAAGTGACAAACGAGGATATCGTAAGAGAGTTCGGCGAGGAAGTGGCTCTCCTCGTTGACGGCGTAACAAAACTTACAAGATTAAAGTATAAACAGGATAAAATTGATATTCAGGCGGAGAATTTGCGTAAAATGTTTCTTGCCATGGCAAAGGATATCAGAGTTATCCTTATTAAGCTTGCAGACAGACTTCACAATATGAGAACTCTTCAATATCAATCACCCGCAAAGCAGATTGAGAAGTCAAGAGAGACTATGGACATTTATTCGCCTCTTGCAAACAGACTCGGAATATCGAAAATTAAAATTGAACTTGATGATTTATCAATGAGATATCTTCTCCCTGATGTTTATAAGAGTCTCAGACAGGAAGTGCATACGCTAAGACCGGGCAAAGAAGCTTTTATGGAGAAGGTTAAAAAAGAAATTGCCATGCATATGGAAAATAACCATATTGATGCGGTGGTTACGGGAAGAGTAAAGCACTATTTTTCCATATACAGGAAAATGGTAACACAGAATAAAACTCTCGATCAGATATATGATATATTTGCCGCAAGAATTATCGTAAAGACTGAAAAAGACTGTTATGCGGCTCTCGGCGTTATTCATGATATGTATAAGCCGATTCCCGGACGATTTAAAGATTACATCGCCATGCCTAAGCCTAATATGTATCAATCGCTTCATACTACTCTTATGTCAAGTGAAGGACAGCCGTTTGAAGTTCAAATAAGAACCGAAGAGATGCACAAAACAGCAGAATACGGTATTGCGGCTCACTGGAAATATAAGGAAGGCAATACGGGAGTACCTGCCAAAGACTCTCTTGAAACAAAGCTTAGCTGGCTTCGTCAGATTCTTGAATGGCAGAAAGAAATGTCCGACAATAAGGAATTTGTCGACTCCGTAAAGGCTGATTTAAGTCTCCTTTCCGATACTGTTTATTGCTTTACTCCTTCAGGTGACGTTAAGAATCTTGCGGTGGGTTCTACTCCTATTGATTTTGCGTACAGCATTCATTCAGCGGTAGGCAATACCATGGTGGGGGCAAGAGTAAACGGAAGAATAGTCCCAATCGACTACAAGATTAAAAACGGTGACAGAATTGAAATTATTACTTCTCAAAATTCTAAAGGACCGAGCAGCGATTGGCTTAGTATTGTTAAAACCACACAGGCTAAAAATAAGATAAAGCAGTGGTTTAAGAAGGAATTCAAGGAAGAAAACATAGTAGAAGGCAAGAATAAGATACTGCAATACTGTAAATCAAAAGGAATTGACAGTACAACGATTAACAAGCCTCAATACTTTGAAAAAGCTATTAATAAGTACGGTTTTTCAGACTGGAATGCGCTGCTTGCCGCCATAGGACACGGAAGTCTTAAAGAAGGACAGGTTGTCGGAAAACTTCTTGAAGAGAGAGATAAGGATATCCGTTCTCACATAACCGATGAAGATATCATTAATAATATAGAAGAAAAGCATGTAAATGTTGCCCCTGCGGCAGACGGTAAAAAGAGCACCATTCTTATTGATAAGCTCGGAAGTATCGATGTTCATCTTTCTAAATGCTGTCATCCGGTTCCCGGTGATGAAATCATAGGATACGTAACAAAGGGAAGAGGTATTACGATTCACAGAACTGATTGTACCAACATACAGCATTTCCCTGAATCGGAGCGTGCAAGACTTGTTCCCGCCGAATGGTCTGCTTGTAAGATTGAGGGTACATACAGTGCAAAAATCAGCGTTTATGCCCACAATCGTGTCGGACTTCTCATTGATGTTTCAAAAGTGTTCTCTGACGAAAATATTGATGTTAAGTCAATAGACGTAAGAACAGATAAAAAAGACATTGCGACTCTTAATTTCGGATTTGAAGTTAAGAATAAGGATCAGCTTGCAAAGATTGCAGCAAGAATCAGAAATGTTAACGGGGTTACGGAAGTAACGAGAGTAAGATAATTAATAAATTTATTTACAATGATTGTACAATAATTGTTTTCTGAATTGAAAACAATCGAAATTTTAACTTTAACAATACTCGGACATTGTACGATTATTTTGAAATGAGGTTATATGGCAAATATACAAGTTTCATCCTGTATAACAGGTATGATTGACAACAACACATATTGTGTCATTAATAAGGATACTAATGAATGTATAATAACGGATCCTTCATTTAATCCCGACGTCATCGTTAATATGATTAATGAAAGCGGCGCGGCACCAACAGCCGTTTTACTGACTCACGGTCATTTTGATCATATAATGAGTGTGGATTTTTTAAGAGAAAT
This sequence comes from Lachnospiraceae bacterium, assembly GCA_022769005.1. GTDB lineage: Bacteria > Bacillota > Clostridia > Lachnospirales > Lachnospiraceae > UBA4285. The sequence continues at coordinate 23,695 of JALEKK010000001.1, read as the reverse complement.
GTATCATATTCCGGCAGTTTCATATGCTGACGAAAAGGAATTAATCACTAATGTTTCATTGAATCATTCCGATAAGTTCGGAAGGCATAAAGTTACCGTAGAGCCGGATATTTATGTTAACGACGGAGATATTTTAAATTATGCCGGAATGAATATTAAGGTAATTCATACGCCGGGGCATACAAGCGGAAGCTGTTGTTTCTTTATTGACAATAATCCAAATCCGATTCTGTTAAGCGGTGATACTCTTTTTCGCGGAACTCACGGAAGAACGGATTTTGAGACGAGTTCATATGAAGATATGAAACATTCCCTTAAGAGATTATTTGAACTTCCGCCTAACACACTTGTACTGCCGGGACATGGTTCACCTACAACCATTGAATATGAAAAAGGACACAATATTATTATTTCCGAATTGTAAACCATAATATATTTATAATCGGTATTATAAGTCCTTGCGGACTCTGGAGAGGGTCGTAAAAAAATACTACACATAATAATCTGGAGAAATTGTAATATGGAAGCATGGAACGCATTTGTTTCATACATGGAAAGTTTAAATTATGTATCTACCGTAGTGCGAGTGGTCTTTGCAGCTTTATGCGGCGGGATTCTCGGACTTGAAAGAAGAAAGGCGCAAAAGCCTGCCGGCATGAGAACCTACATGCTTATATGTGTCGGATCGGCCATTATAAGCATAACGTCACAATATATGTTTGATAAGATCGGCGGTAACGATGTCGGACGAATGAGTGCGCAAATCGTAAGCGGTCTCGGTTTCCTTGCTTCATCTGTTATTGTCGTATCAAAGAGATCAAGTGTTAACGGTATTACTACAGCTGCGGAAATGTGGACAGCCGGCGCAATCGGTCTTTCCATCGGTATCGGAAATTATTGGGTAGGTATTGTGGGAACCGCCGGAATATTTATCGTTATGACCGTATCAAGAAGAATAGAAACAAAGTATCTTCTTAAGACATCATCAATTCCTTTCAGGGTTGTTGCGGATTCTGACGATGTTGTTTTTGCCGTGGCCAAGAACCTGCTGGATTACAAAATTGAAGTTAATAACATAGAGGTAACACAAAAGCAGGGATATGAAAGCGTTTCGGACATGGAACTTAATAAATCAACATATTGTACCGCGGAGATCACAATCACTTCCAAGAACATGAAACCGGACGACATCGTTAAAATAGCCAAGAGCGTTGAGGGAGTAAGAGATGCATGGTTCTGATATAAATCTTATAAACGTATATTTAAAAGATAAGAATTTTTTTGACGATGCAGGATTGTTATTAAGAGCTTTTTTTACCGGTTCCAAGGTTATTTACAGCGGAGAATCGGAAAATGATTCATATTTATCTTCAGTTTCGGAAGATGAAAAAGTGTTTTATCTTTCAGATGATTGTTTGCATTGCCGTCTTGACGCATTATTGCCTGAATATAAAGAAACTCTCAGCAAGTCTAAAGGTGAGATTCACGATATTTTTAAAAAATCTTTATATGAAAGCCTCATGGAATATACGGGAAAAAAGCTTCCATGGGGCTTTCTTACGGGAGTAAGACCTTCTAAAAGAGCAATGGCGCTTCTAAACGATAAATGTGATAACAAAAAAGAAGTTACGGATATTTTAAAGGAAAGATATTTAATTTCGGATAAAAAGTCTGAACTTGCTTATGAGGTTGCAAAAAAGGAAAAGCTTATAATTGATAAATTATCCGACAAAAACAGCATCAGTCTGTATATACACATACCGTTTTGCCCGTCCGTATGTGCATATTGTTCATTTGCAACAGTATTAAATGACAGTGTTTTAGCGGACAGATATGTGGATGCGCTTTGTGTTGAACTTGAAGCATTTAAAGACAGGCTGTCAGATAAGAACATCAATTCCATATATATGGGTGGAGGCACTCCGACAGCTCTCAATGCATCTCAGTTGGAAAAAATACTCTTATGTGTTGAGAATAATTACAATCTTTCTGATCTTTTGGAATATACGGTTGAAGCCGGAAGAGCTGACAGTATAACCAAAGAAAAGCTGGAAGTTTTGAAAAGACATAACATTACAAGAATATCTGTTAATCCACAGACATTTAATCAAAAAACACTGGACATAATAGGAAGAAATCATACGACGGATGATGTTTATGCGGCATATTGTCTCGCAAGAGAACTGGGATTTGACAATATAAATATGGATGTTATCCTCGGACTTCCCGGGGAAACAAGGGACGATATTTTAAAAACGGCAGAGTGTCTTAAGGAGCTTGCGCCGGACAGTATAACAATGCATTCTTTGAGCTTTAAAAGGGCCGCTGCATTTACGACAAGCAAATCTTTATATAATAATTACGAATATATTTCTACGGACGAATATCAGGATATACTCGGCAGAGCCGCGGAAGAATTGAATATGATGCCGTATTACATGTACAGACAGCAGAATATGACCGGCAATCTTGAAAATGTCGGGTACTCAAAGGAAGGCTTTGAGTGTCTGTATAATATTTTCATAATGGAAGAGGTTCAGTCAATAATCGCTTTCGGAGCCGGTTCGTCAACTAAGTGTATATTTGACAATGGACGGATAGAAAGAGCCGAAAACGTAAAAAACGTAGAGCAGTACATAAACAGAGTTGATGAAATGATTGACAGAAAGAATAAACTTCTTGACCAATATAACTAAATATAAAATATAATATTAAAATTTATAACTATCATGTATACTTTAATACAGTTCTTATTTGTATGGAGGAAAATATGCAGGAGTCAATGCAGGGCATTAAACGCTCATATAAATGTGCCGAATTAAGTATAAATAATGTCGGTGAAAAAGTTACGGTTATGGGATGGGTTCAAAAAAGAAGAAACCTGGGCTCATTATTATTTATTGATTTAAGAGACGTAAGCGGCATTGTTCAAATAGTTTTTGACGAGACCAAGTCTGATGGCGCAGTATTTGAAAAGGCCAACGGTATTCGTTCAGAATATGTTATTGCCGTTACGGGAAATGTTGTAAAGAGAAGCGGTGCCGTAAATAAAGATTTGAAAACCGGTGAGATAGAGATAGAGGCTGAGTCCCTGAGAATTTTATCGGTTTCCGAAACGCCTCCTTTTCCGATAGAGCCGGGTATTGATACAAAAGAGGAAATAAGATTAAAGAACAGAACACTGGATCTCAGAAGAAGTGACATAAGAGACAATATTATTATGAGAAGCAGGGTTACAACACTTATCAGACAGTTCTTAAGCAAAGAAGGCTTTCTTGATATCGAAACACCGATGCTTACAAAAAGTACGCCTGAAGGTGCAAGAGATTACCTTGTTCCGAGCCGTGTGCACCCGGGAGAGTTCTATGCCCTTCCGCAGTCGCCTCAATTGTTTAAGCAGATGCTGATGTGCGCGGGATTCGACAGATATATGCAGATTGCAAGATGTTTCAGAGACGAAGACCTGAGAGCCGACAGACAGCCTGAATTTACTCAGGTGGACCTTGAAATGTCCTTTGTTGAAGCAGATGACGTAATGGATGTTACGGAAAGACTTATCGCCGAGATTTTTAATAATATCTTAGGCGTTAAAGTTGAACTTCCCCTTCAAAGAATGACATGGAGAGAGGCAATGGACAGATTCGGATCCGATAAGCCGGATATCCGTTTCGGCATGGAATTAAAGAACGTATCCGACATTGTTAAGGACATGGATTTTGTTGTATTTAACGGTCCGGCCAATACGGAAGGACAGTCCGTAAGAGCCATAAATGCCACAGGTTTCGGAGACATGTCAAGAAAGCAGATAGATGCTCTTGTTGATTTCGCAAAAGGATACGAAGCTAAGGGATTGGCATATATTCAGATACAGCCGTCGGGAGATATTAAATGCTCATTCGCAAAATTCATTTCAGAAGATAAGTTAAATGAATTAATAAACGCTTTGGACGGTAAACCGGGAGATTTGTTATTATTTGCCGCAGACAGGGATAAGATTGTATTTAACGTTCTGGGAGCTTTGAGACTTGAACTTGCGGAAAGAGCGGGACTCAGAAAGCAGGATGATTACAGATTCCTTTGGGTTACGGAATTCCCTCAGTTTGAATGGTCAGATGAAGAAGAGAGATTTATCGCAATGCATCATCCGTTTACAATGCCGTTTGATGAGGATGTGGACAATCTCTTAAATGACAAGGCAAATGTAAGGGCTAAGGCGTATGACATAGTCCTTAACGGTATTGAGCTGGGCGGAGGAAGCGTAAGAATACATCAAAGCGATGTTCAGGAAAAGATGTTTAATGCTCTCGGCATTTCCACGGAAGAAGCAAATGAAAAGTTCGGATTTCTCCTTGATGCGTTCAAGTACGGCGTGCCTCCTCATGCAGGACTTGCCATAGGCCTTGACAGGCTGATTATGCTTATGAGCGGAAGCGAAAGTATCAGAGACGTAATAGCATTCCCTAAGGTTAAGGATGCGTCATGCCTTCTTACGGATGCTCCTAATGTGGTTGATGAGAAACAACTTAAGGATCTTCATATAAATATTATTACAAGTGAGGAAAAGTAATGCCCGTATTAGATAAATCAAACGCAGCCGATGTTGCCCGCTACGAGAATTTCATCAGAACATCACCATATGGCAGGGCCACTCAGGACATGAACTGGAGCCGTGTTAAAAATAATTGGCAAAGTGATTATGTATATCTTGAAGAAAACAATAATATTATTGCGGCTTTGTCAATATTGTCTGTCGAAGCCGTCGACAGCGCTTCATTTTCATATGCAAGCAGGGGACCTGTTTCGGATTTTTCCGACATCGCCTTAACAAAAAGGCTTATCGAAGAAGCAAAACCTGTTATTGAAGCAAGAAATTCGTTTTTATTAAGAATTGATCCCGCGTATAAATATGATGAAAATATTGTGAACCTTTACAGAGATGCGGGTTATGAATTCAGAAGCAGAGAAACACCCATAAAGTCATTTTCCCAGCCCCGTTATGACATGATTTTGGACATTAAGGATAAAACAAGCGAAGAAGTTCTTAAGGAATTCAGACAGAATACGAGATATTCCGTAAGACAATCCATAAAAAAGGGCGTTTCCACAAGATACGGAAGATCCCCTGAAGATCTCGATATATTCTATGATATGACAATTATCATGGCGGAAAGACAGGGAATTACATACAGACCTAAAAACTATTTTGAAAGACTTATTGATGCATTTCCCGACATTAGAATATATGTGACTGAATTTGAAGGAAAACCGTTGTCAACAGCAATAGCATTTCCATATAATAAAGAAATGTGGTATATATATGGTGCAAGCAACGGTGAATGCAGAAACATGTCACCTGCTTACAATACCATGTGGACAATGATATGTGATTCAATTGAAATGGGACTTCATTCTTATAATTTCGGCGGAATATTCGAGCTTGATGAGAATGACGGTCTGTATGTGTTTAAAGACGGATTTTGTAAAAAGGACGGACCTACGGAATGGATAGGAGAACTTGATGTAGTTTATGATGAACATAAATACAAAAAGTTTATTGAGAGATAATTAAAAAGGAGTAAACATGTATTCATTTGATTATGTTAAAGAATTCGACCCTGTAATCGCTAAAGCCATGGAAGATGAGCTTGAAAGACAAAGACATAATATCGAACTTATTGCATCAGAGAACCTTGTAAGCAGAGGAGTAATGGAGGCAATGGGAAGCCACCTTACCAATAAGTATGCCGAAGGTTATCCGGGTAAGCGTTATTACGGCGGATGCGAATTTGTTGATGTTGTTGAACAGCAGGCAATAGAAAGAGCGAAGGAGCTTTTCGGTTGTACATATGCAAATGTTCAGCCTCACTCAGGTGCTCAGGCAAATTTTGCGGTTTTTTATGCATTGATGAAACCGGGTGATACATATATGGGAATGAGCCTTGACTGCGGCGGACATTTATCACACGGTTCAGGCGCTAACATTTCCGGTACGTATTTCAATGTCGTTCCTTACGGCGTTAATGAGGAAGGATTCATTGATTATGATGAGGTTCTCCGTATTGCCAAGGAATGCAGACCTAAGTTAATTATTGCCGGAGCTTCCGCATACGGAAGAACTATTGATTTCCCTAAGTTTAGAGCCATTGCCGACGAAGTAGGAGCATATCTTATGGTCGATATGGCTCATATTGCAGGTCTTGTGGCAGGTGGTGAGCATCCGAGCCCTATTCCGTTTGCAGATGTGGTAACAACAACCACTCACAAGACTCTCAGAGGACCTAGAGGCGGTATGATTCTTTCATCTGAAGAATTTGCAGCCGAGCATAAGCTTAATAAGTCCATATTCCCGGGAACACAGGGCGGTCCTCTCATGCATGTTATTGCCGCAAAAGCAGTATGTCTTAAGGAAGCTCTTCATGATGACTTCAAGCTTTATGCTAAGAATGTAAAGAGAAATGCAAAGGCGCTTTGCGAGGGATTACAGAGCAGAGGCTTTGACATAGTTTCAGGCGGAACGGATAACCATCTTATGCTTGTTAACCTTCTTAATACAGGTAAGACCGGAAAAGACGTAGAGGCAATTCTTGACAGTGTAAATATAACATGTAATAAGAATACCATTCCTAACGATCCTGCATCTCCTTTCGTTACAAGCGGTATCAGACTCGGTTCCGCAGCCGTAACAACAAGAGGTTTCAATACACACGATATGGATATGACGGCGGAAGCCATTAAGCTTGCCGTATTCGATAATGAAATCGAAAAAGCAAAGGCATTGGCAAAGGAACTTACATCTGCATATCCTTTATATGAAACAGGAAAATATATCTGATTAATTAAACAGATCAATAAATACATATAGTTTATATGTACCCCTTTTGCCGGGCTGCCGGTAAAAGGGGTTTTTTATTAAATTTACATTGTTATTCAAAACTCATATACGGATTTTACAAAACTCTTATTTGTTTATTTTTTGACAAATGATTTAAATATTATGTAATATCGATATATTTATGTTAAAATATTGTAAAATATTACAATATAATTAAGGGGTTATTTATGAATATCGCAATAATTTTGGCAGGTGGAATAGGATCCAGAATGAAAATGGGAACTCTGCCGAAACAATTTTTAATGATAAATGACAGACCTGTTATCAGTCATTGCCTTGTTACGTTTAACAATAATAAAAATATTGACGGAATATTAATCGTATGTGCGAATGAATACAGAGCTTTTCTCTCTGAGTGGATAGAAAAATTAAACATAAACAAATTCATACATTTTGCGAATCCGGGAGAAAACAGACAATTTTCAATTATAAACGCATTGAATTCTTTGGAAAAAATCAATCCGGAAAATATAATCATACATGACGCGGCAAGACCGTTTGTATCGGATGTTCTTATTGATTCATGCATAGACGGTTTGCGTGACAATAAGGCCGTAATGCCGGTCCTGCCGGCAGAAGATACGTTTTATTACAGTGAAAACGGTTTACATGTGGATTCTTTGTTAAAGAGAAGCACGCTTTTTAGGGGACAGGCGCCGGAAGGTTTTAATTACATTTCATACCTCAATGCCAACAGAAGTTTGTCACATGAAGAATTGCTTGAGATAAACGGATCCAGCGAAGCGGCCGTTAAGTGCGGAATTGAAGTAGCTCTTATTGAAGGAGATAAAAGAAATTTTAAAATAACTACCGCGGAAGATTTGGACTTGTTTAAATCTTTGTGCGATAACTGATGTTTTGTTTTGTAGGAATAAAGGTTTTGTTTAAAATGAGCAGGTTTGTAAAATTAAGTGAGAAAGAATATAAGGATAGATTGTTCAATATGCTTGTTAAATTCGACGAATTTTGTAATAAGCATAGTTTAGAATATTCCCTTTGCGGCGGAACATTGCTTGGGGCAATCAGGCATAAAGGTTTCATTCCGTGGGATGACGACATAGATGTTGTTATGCCGAGACCTGATTATGAAAGGTTTAAAGTTTTGGTAAATAAATATCCGCTCGGCGATAATCTTGTATTTGATACTACTTTTGAAGGGTATGTACAAAAGATAGTTGATAAAAGCACATATTTAAAAACAAGATATTCATCTGTTGATAAGCATTTGTGGATGGATGTTTTTCCGATTGACGGTCTTCCGGATAATAAAGCAGATGCAGAACGTCGTCTTGTTACCGGTATGATAATTAAAAAGATTACCGCAAGGGCCGATACGCAATTAGGTGAAGGAAAGACAAAATTAAGAGCAGTTGCAAAAATTCCCGTAATTCTTCCTTTACAGATTATCGGTACAAAAAGATTTGCCAAATTTTTAGGCGATTTTTCAAAAAAATATAAATATAAGAATTCATACTATGTCGGAGCGGTTTCTTCAAGCTGCGGTAAGGGTGAACTGCTCGTGCGTCATGAATTTGATAAAAAGATAAACGTAGAATTTAACGGGAAAAAATTTAAAGCAATGTCCTGTTATGATACATATTTAAAAAATATGTATGGTGATTACATGAAATTGCCTGAAAATTATGAAAGATTGGGACACCAGTTAAAGAAATGTTATAAGAGGATCGGTTAATTATGAAAGCATGTGTACTTGAAGATATCGGCAAATTAAAATATAAAGATGTTGAAATGCCCGTAATGAAAAAGGGCGAGGTGTTGGTAAATGTCAAAGCCTGCGGGATATGTTCAAGTGACATCCCAAGAGTATTTACTACCGGAACATATCATTTTCCCACAATACCGGGCCATGAATTTTCCGGACTGATTACAGATGCGGCGGAAGATGTAGATAAGTCCTATATCGGAAAGAGAGCGGTTATTTTCCCTCTTATTCCATGCGGTGAATGTCCATCATGTAAAGAAAAGGAATTTGCAAGATGTGATAATTACAATTATTTCGGTTCAAGATGTGACGGAGGTATGGCAGAATTTATTTCGGTACCTCTATGGAATATAGTGACTTTTTCCGATGACATCCCTTACAATACGGCAGCTCTTATTGAACCTATGGCAGTAGCAAGACACTCTACAAGAAGAGCAGGTATCAGTAAAGAAAAAAGAGTTCTTGTTATGGGTAACGGAACAATAGGTCTGCTCGCTGCGCTTATTGCGCAAAGGGAAGCAAAGCAGGTTATTGTTGCCGGACGATCAAAGAGCAAATTGGAATTTACAAAATCTGTGGGAATTGAAAATGTAATTGATTCATCTTCGGATATGCATGAGGAAATCGACAGAATAACCGAAGGAAACGGCGTTGATATCGTTATTGAATGTGTAGGCAGCAATCAGTCATTTGAAAGTGCGATTCTTGCGGTTAAAAAAGGCGGTACGGTTGTACTTACAGGTAATCCATACGGTGACATGAACTTACCTAAGGCATCATACTGGAAGATTTTGAGAAACGAATTAACGGTTAAGGGAACATGGAATTCAAGTTATAACGATACATGCAATGACTGGAAGGATTCCGTAAAAATGATAGAAAACGGAGAAATTAATATAGATAAATTAATTACTCATACATTTAAAATGGAAGATTATGAGAAAGCTTTTGACGTTCTTAGAGATAAGAATGTCTTAACATGTAAAGTTATATTAAATCCCTGATTATATATTGGAAAAGATATGAATAAAAACGGCAAAATAAGTGCTTCAATGATGTGTTCGTCATTTGATAAATTATCGGATACGATTCGTCTGTTTGAAGAAGAAAATATTGATTATTTACATATTGATGTGATGGACGGCAATTTTGTCACCAATATAGGTTACGGTACATCATATGTAGAATTTATAAGGAGTGTTACGGACATTCCTCTTGATATACATTTAATGATAACGAACCCGAAAGATAAACTTCCGTGGTTTGGGCTTCAGCCTTCTGACATTGTTTCGCTTCATGTTGAGTCCGACAAAGACATAAAAACGGCGGTCGAAAGAGTAAAAAGTTACGGTTGTAAATGTACGGTTGCGATAAATCCGGTTACTCCGGTCAATGTTCTCGAAGAAATCTATTTAACAGCCGACGGCGTTAATATTCTTCATGTTACCCCCGGATTTGCCGGTCAGAAAGCGGTTGAAGGCACCATGGAGAAAACAGGGACTGTTATCGACAGAATAAATGAATTGAAACTTACGGATTATATAATTGAAACAGACGGAAATATTACATTTGAAAGAGCAAAAATCTTAAGAGAGATGGGTGCGAATATGTTTGTGGCCGGTTCTTCAAGTATCTTTAAGGGAGATATTTCGCAATACAGAGAAAACATCCGCAAATTAAGAGAATCAATTATGTAAGCCCGGCATTAAATGAGGTATAGGTGTAATTAATGAAAGTAAGTATTATTGTTACGGCATACAACAAAGAGAAATATATCAAAAAGTGCCTGGAAAGCGTAATATCTCAGGATTGTGATAATTGGGAATTAATAATAACGGAAGATAAATCCACGGACAGAACAAAAGAAATTATTGAAGAATATATTAAGGATGTTTATACAGGGATAAAATTAAATTCATTTCAAATACCGAAAATAAAGGGGTAAGTGAATCAAGAAATATTGCCTTGCAATATGTAAATGGAGATTTTGTAACATTTGTTGACGGAGATGATTGTCTTGAACCCTTTGCGATAAGTACATTTATTAATTGTTATAATAAAACCCATGCAGATCTTGTAATCGGTGAGTTTACAAATATTGATGAAAAAAGCGGGAAAAGAGATGTAAGAGCGATATTTGACAAAAGTCTTACAATAACGCATAACGCAATGCAAAAAATGACCGAAAAGACTTTTTTTAATAAAAGTCTTCATGGACAAAGACCTGTAAGCATATATGCAAAAATATTTAAGACGGACATAATCAAAAACAATAATATTGCTTTTACCCCCAAAGTAAAGGATTTTGAAGATATGTATTTTAACCTTGAATACTATCAATATATAAATTCTGTTTCATATGTTAATAAGTCTGTATATGATCGATTATGGAATTCTGAGTCCATGGTTAATCAGTTCAGACCGAATATATATAAAGAAATGAATCTGTCACTTAAAGAGTATGCAAAATTAAGAGATAAATACGATTACAATCCGGAATATGAAAAATACCTTGCTTTTCATATGATTACCATATTATTAAGAAACGGCATTGAAAATAACAAAGATCCGAAAATGTCATTAAAAGAAAAGGTCAATAAATTCTACCGATTTATTGACAGGGAGCCTCTGAAAGATATGTGGAATTACTTTACGGCATCTGACGGAGACACTTTCGGAACGAAATCAAAAGTATGGGCTGTAAAGCACCGTAAATTATATGAATATTATAAACTGAAGAATATTGCCAAAAGGCAGAAAATTTAAAGAATATAATATTTCAGATGAGAATTAACTCAGCAATTATCATAACGTTTTTGAATTATTAAATAAAAAGAGAGTTATCGGCGATAGAATCCGTAACGGATATATCGAATAACTCTCTTTTTATTTGCAATTATTTAAAATTACTGCTCATCGTTTTTCTTTTTTGTCAAAGCACGAACAGTCATTGAAAGACCGAATAAGTTAATAAATCCGTTGGCGTCTCTGTGATCGTATAAGTCACCTGTAGTAAATGAAGCAATGGATTCATTATATAATGAATATGGTGAAGTAGTGCCGGCTTTAATTATATTGCCTTTATAAAGCTTAAATTTAACTTCTCCCGTAACATATTGCTGAGTTGATTCAACAAATGCTTCAAGAGCTTCACGGAGAGGAGTAAACCATTTTCCCTCATAAACAACCTGAGCATATTTGTTTGCAAGATTTATCTTCTCTTCCGTTGTATCTCTGTCAAGAATGAGTTCTTCAAGCTGCTGATGAGCTTCATAGAGAATTGTTCCGCCCGGTGTCTCATATACGCCGCGGGACTTCATGCCCACAACTCTGTTTTCAACGATATCAACAATACCGATACCGTGCTTTCCGCCTATTTTGTTAAGTCTTCTGATAATGTCGGAAAGTTTCATTTCCTTGCCGTTGAGTGCAACCGGTTTACCTTTTTCAAATTTGATGGTTACATATTCAGGCTCTGTAGGAGCGTCTTCCGGTGTATTTGAAAGAACAAGGAGATGCTTGTAATCAGGTTCGTTGCCCGGATCTTCAAGTTCAAGACCTTCATGTGAAATATGCCATATATTTCTGTCTCTGCTGTATGAATTATCAGATGAAGAAAAAGGAAGATCTATACCGTGATCTCTGCAATACTGAATCTCATCTTCACGGGATTCAAGAGTCCATTTTTCGTCACGCCAAGGAGCAATAATCTTAATTTCCGGAGCAAGAGCTTTTATTGTTAATTCAAAACGAACCTGGTCGTTACCTTTTCCCGTTGCACCGTGACAGATGGCGGTTGCTCCCTCAGCCTTTGCGATCTCCACAAGTCTTTTGGCAATAAGAGGTCTTGCCATACTTGTTCCCAAGAGATATTTGTTTTCATAAACCGCATGAGCTTTAAGACAAGGGAGAATGTACTCATCACAGAATTCATCGGTTAAATCTTCTATATAAAGCTTGGAAGCTCCTGATGCAAGAGCTCTTTCTTCAAGTCCGTCAAGTTCCTCATCCTGTCCGACATCCGCACATACGCAGATAACTTCCGCGTCGTTGTAATGTTCTTTAAGCCATGGAATAATTGTTGTTGTGTCTAATCCGCCGGAATAGGCAAGAACTATTTTTTCTTTCATATTTTAAATGTCCTTTCTGAATATACTTCCATATATAATAATACAGGGATAACATAATTTCAATGTTTATGAATAAAAATGCATAAAATATAAGAAAAATGCATTTACTTGCATAATTATAAATTGCCTGCATAAAAGTCTCTTTATTATAATTGCCTTTACATTGTTAAATAAGTTGTTATAATTTAAAAAACAGACTTTAAATTAAAGTGATTAAATATTCATAAAATCTGCGCTCAAAGGAGGAGAAACATACAATGATAAAAGTCGGAATAATCGGCGCAACGGGATATGCCGGTAATGAACTCGTAAGAATTCTTGTCAATCACCCTGAAGCGGAGATAAAATGGCTCGGTTCCAAGTCATATGACGGTGAAAAATATTCGGATATATACAGAAATACATTTGAAATCATAGATAATATATGTACGTCAAAAACTCTTGAGGAAATCTCGGAAGATACAGATGTTATTTTTACGGCGACACCTCAAGGATATTTAGCCGGTCTGCTTACGGATAAGGTTTTGGAAAATACTAAAATAATTGACTTAAGTGCGGATTTCAGATTAAAAGATGTGGATATATATGAAGAATGGTACAAAATCAATCATAAAAGACCTGACTTAATTGATGAGGCGGTTTACGGATTGTGTGAGATAAACAGAAATAAAATCACACCTGAGACACGTATAATCGCTAACCCCGGTTGTTATACAACAACATCTATTCTTACTTTATATCCGATGGTTAAAGAGGGAATTATTGACCCGGATTCCATAATTATAGATGCAAAAAGCGGAACAACCGGTGCCGGCAGAAAAGCCGTAACCTCCAATTTATTCTGCGAAGTAAATGAAAGTATAAAAGCATACGGAGTAGGCACTCACAGACATACTCCGGAAATAGAAGAACAGCTCGGATATGCATGCGGCAAAGACATTAAACTTATATTTACGCCTCATCTTGTTCCCATGAACAGAGGAATAATTGCCACATGTTATGCCGATCTTATTAAAGATATATCAGAAGACGAAATAAGAAATATTTATAATAAGTATTATAAAAACGAAAAGTTTATCCGTATTCTTGATGAGGGAGTTGTTCCGGAAACAAGATTTATAAAAGGTTCAAATTATGTGGATATTAACTTCTTTAAGGAGGTAAGAACCAACAGGCTCATTATGATAGGTACCCTTGATAATATCGTTAAGGGAGCCGCGGGACAGGCCGTTCAGAACATGAATATATTATTCGGATTAAAAGAAGATACAGGACTTAACTTTGTTCCTTCCATTGTATAATGAATATTTTTTAACAGAATATTTATTGTAAAAAGTTATTTTCCGATACGGCTTATTATAAGCAGGAAGTTATTATACAGAAATATTATACAGAGGTGATTAAATGAATATTACTGACGAAACAGGAGCATCTAAGGGAATACTTGCTCCCAAGGGATTTGAAGCCGCATATACAAGCGCCGGCATAAAAAAGAACAACGCACTTGACATGGCGCTTATTTATTCGGAAACGCCATGCGTAGCCGCAGGTACATTTACAAGAAACAGAGTATTTGCCGCTCCGGTTCAGTGGGATAGAGGCTTAATCGAAACGGCGCCTTGCTTTAATGCAATTGTAATTAACGCCGGGGTTGCAAATGCATGTACAGGAGAAAAGGGATTAAAAGACTGTGAAGATACGGCAAATGCCGTTGCCGAGAATCTTTCCTGCAATCCTGAGAATGTATTGATATGCTCAACAGGTGTTATCGGCGCCAATCTTCCGATGGATAAAATTAAATCCGGGATTGTGAAAATGGCAAAGACGTTGTCTTCGAATCCCGAAAACGGACACGGAGCGGCAAAAGCCATAATGACTACCGATACAAGACCTAAGGAAGTGTCCGTAACGGTGGATATTGACGGCACACCCGTTACCATAGGCGGTATGTGTAAAGGCGCCGGAATGATTCATCCGAATATGGCTACAATGCTGTGCTTTGTAACAACAGATGTGCTTATTAAGAAAAAGCTTCTTACCGCAGCATTTAAAGAGGTTATAGATGATTCATTTAACATGATTTCGGTTGACGGTGATACGTCAACCAACGACACTGCACTTGTACTTGCAAACGGAAAGGCAGAAAATAAAATTATTGACAGTAAAAATGCTTCATACGAAACATTTAAGAGAGCACTTTCATATGTTTGTACGGAACTTGCAAAGATGATTGCAGGCGACGGAGAAGGATGCACTGCGCTTATAGAGGCGACCGTTTCCAACGCAAAGACAAAGGAAGACGCAAGAACTCTTGCAAAGTCAATCGTTACATCATCTCTTACAAAAGCTGCCGTATTCGGCCATGACGCAAACTGGGGAAGAATATTGGCTGCTATGGGATATTCGGGAGTTGATTTTGAACCGGAAAAGGTTGACATCTTTGTAAGCAGTAACAACGGTAAATTACAGCTTGTTGAAAACGGAATTGCAACGGATTATTCGGAAGATGAGGCAACAAATATTCTTTCCGGTAATCCGGTAATTATTACCGCCGACATAAAAAAAGGCGAACACAGTGCAACCGCATGGGGATGTGACCTGACTTTGGAATATGTAAAAATAAATGCTGACTACAGAAGTTAATATTAAAAGATATGATTAAATACAGAGGTAATAATACAATGTACAATGATGTAGAAAAAAACAGGGCGGAGGTTCTTATTGAAGCTCTCCCTTATATACGATATTTTCATGAAAAAATTATCGTAGTTAAATACGGCGGCAGCGTAATGGACAGCGAAGCGCTGTCAGACAAACTTATTGAAGATATCGCGCTTCTTAAGTCCGTAGGATTTCGCCCTATCATTGTACACGGCGGCGGTAAGGAAATAAGTAAATGGGTCAAATTAAGCGGTAACGAAGTTAAGTTTATTAACGGATTCAGATATACGGATAAGGATACAATCGATATCGCTCAAATGGTCCTCAACAAAATTAATAAAGATCTCGTAAGAAGACTGAGCAAGCTTGGAGTAAAGGCAATAGGTATAAGCGGTCAGGACGGCAAAATGCTGCATGTTAAGAAGAAAGAGACTGCAGACGGCAAAGACTTGGGATTTGTAGGGCAGATAGATCACGTCAATTCAGAGATAATCCATAATATTCTCGACAGAGATTACGTTCCGATAATTTGCCCTATAGGATTCGATGATAATTTTCTTCCTTATAACATAAATGCCGATGATGCCGCCTATTCTGTTGCAACGGCTCTTAAAGCGGCTAAACTTGCATTTCTAACGGATGTTGAGGGACTTTACGGTGACTTTAACGACAAGAGTACATTGATTTCAGAAATAAGAGTAGATGATGCAAGAGAACTTTTATTATCCGGTGATATCAAGGGTGGAATGATTCCTAAGTTATCCAATTGTATCAGTGCCATTGAGAAGGGGGTTTCCAGAGTACATATACTTGACGGAAGAATTCCGCATTCTCTGCTTCTCGAAATATTTACAAATAAGGGCGTCGGTACGGCAATTATAGGTAATAATGAAGAAAAGTTCATGAAAGATAATTAACAGTATTTTATATAAAGGGGCAGAATATGAACACAAAAGAGATAATGGAGTGTGCCGACGAGCATTTAATTCATGTATATAACAGATATAAGATTGTATTGGATCACGGCGACGGAGTTTATTTATATGACAAAGACGGCAGAGAATATCTTGACTTTGGTGCGGGAATAGCCGTTTTTGCATTCGGATACAACAACAAAGAATTCAATGATGCAATTAAAGCTCAGGTTGATAAGCTCATCCATACTTCCAATTTGTTCTACAATGAACCGGCAGCGGAAGCCGCAAAGGCTCTTGCGGAAATTGCGGGAATGGACAAAGTATTCTTTACAAATTCCGGAACAGAAGCCATTGAGGGTGCGGTAAAGGTAGCCAAAAAGTACGGATATTTAAAAACGGGACATGATGATAATGAAATAATCGCATTTTCTCATTCATTCCACGGTCGTTCCATGGGTGCTTTATCGGTTACGGGCAATAAGTCATATCAGATTCCTTTCGGTCCCCTTATTCCCGACATTAAGTTTGCAAATTACAACGACTTAGACAGCGTTAAGGAACTTGTAACAGACAAAACATGTGCAATAATTCTTGAAACCGTTCAGGGTGAAGGAGGTATTTATCCGGCTGATAAAGAATTTTTAACGGGATTAAGAAAATTATGCGATGAAAATGATATGCTTCTCATACTTGATGAAATCCAGTGCGGTCTCGGAAGAACAGGAACAATGTATGCATATGAACAGTACGGAGTAATTCCTGATGTGGTATCAACCGCAAAAGCTTTAGGTCAGGGACTGCCTGTAGGTGCTTTTCTTACGAGAGGAAAGGCAAATGATGTCCTTGTTCCGGGAGACCACGGTTCAACTTACGGGGGAAATCCTCTTGCGGGAGCCGCAGTTATTAAAACACTTGAAATGTTTAAAACACACGATATTTTAAATCATGTAAATGAAACTGCGCCATATCTTGAAAAGAAGCTTGAAGAACTTGTTGAAAAGCATGACATTGTAACAGGCAGAAGAGGAAAGGGATTTATGCAGGGAATAACCGTAACGGTTCCTCCTTCAAAAATCATAAACAAGGCTATTGAAAACGGATTAATCGTATTTTCCGCAGGACATGATGTCGTTCGTTTCGTGCCTCCTCTTGTAATTACGAAAGAAGATATTGATGAAATGTATATCCGATTAGACAAGGCTTTATCAGAGGTAGAATAAATGTCCGACTTATCTGAAATAAGAAATGAAATAGATGCAACAGACAGAGAAATAATTAAATTACTTGAAAAAAGAATAGGTTTATCAAAAAAAGTTGCATTTGATAAAATGAAAACAGGTAAAAAAATATTTGATAAAGGGAGGGAACTGGAAAAGCTTTCATCCGTTAAAAATATTGTAAATGATCCTGCCAATGCATCCGATATTGAAAAGCTGTATGAGCAGATAATGTCAGGCAGCAGAAAGATACAGTACAGAATACTGGAAGAAGAAGGACAGTCAATGCTTTTTCCGTACGATACCATGGAAGAAGTTCCAAAAAGAAACGTTAAGGTGGCATATCAGGGTATTCCCGGGGCATATGCTCACATTGCATTAAGAAATTTCTTCGGAAGCGATACATTTGAATTCAATGTTCCGACATGGAAGGAAGCATTCAGCGCTGCTGCCAACGGAAGTGTGGACTACGCAATACTGCCGATAGACAACTCCACTGCCGGAAGCGTAGTGGAGGTATATGATTTATTTAACGAATTTCAAGTATATATAGTAGCTGAAGAATATGTAAAAATAGAGCATTCTCTTTTGGCGTTGCCGGGAACCGAATTAAAAGACATAAAAACCGTAATATCCCATCCTCAGGCATTGATGCAATGTAAAAAATATCTTGAAAAGCATCAGGATTGGAGAAGAAAAACATGTTCCAATACGGCTATTTCGGCTAAGATGGTAATAGAGGACGGAGATAAGACTCAGGCCGCCATAGCAAGTGTTGAAGCCGGAAAAATATACGGACTTGAGCCTGTCGAAACGGGCATTAACCATGAAGCTAAGAATACGACCCGATTTGTTGTACTGTCAAATAAGAGATGTTTCTTAAAAAATGCCGATAAAGTCAGTATCGAGTTTGAAACTCCTAATGAAAAGGGTGCTTTATACAATATGTTGAGTCCTATTGTATATAACGATTTAAATATGATTAAAATAGAATCAAGACCTTTGAAGGGCAGTGAATGGAATTCAAGATTTTATCTTGATTTTGAAGGAAGTCTCTCAGATTCAAGGGTAAGGGATGCCCTAAGAGGTATATACGAAGAATGCACAAGCATGAGATTGCTCGGAAACTATTGATAATTTCTTAATTTTATACAATTTTTAATTCATTTTTACGATTGCATATTTAAGAAAAGGTATATACAATTAGAATGTTTTGATTAATATCCAAATATTTTTTAAGAGGTAAGTTATGAAATCAATTAATGAAGAGTTGGGAAGTACAACATATCCGGGGAGAGGAATAATTATCGGAAAGACAAAGAGCGGTAAGGCTGCAATTATTTACTTCATTATGGGAAGAAGTGAAAACAGCCGAAACAGAGTATTTGTGGAAGACGGTGAAGGCATTAAGACAAAAGCATATGACGAATCCAAACTCACGGATCCGAGTCTTATAATTTACTCGCCTGTTCGCGTTCTCGGCAAGCAGACTATTGTAACTAACGGAGATCAGACAGATACAATCTATGAAGGAATAAAAAACGGAAAAACATTTGAAGAATCACTTTTAATCCGTGAATTTGAACCGGATGCTCCTAACTTCACTCCGAGAATTTCAGGTATTGTTTTCGATGAAGACGGCAATTTCTCTTATAAGCTTTCTATTCTTAAAAGAGATCCTGAATCAGGCGTATGCCAGAGATTTACATATGATTACAGAGAGCCTGTGGCGGGAGTCGGACATTTTATCCACACATATATGAAAGACGGAGATCCTATCCCGAGTTTTACGGGTGAGCCTGAAGCATTGTCTGTTCCGGACAACATTGACGAATTGACAAACGAGTGTTGGAACAGCCTTAATGCTGACAATAAGGTATCATTGTTTGTAAGATTAATTGATTTGGATACATTAGAGACGGAAACAAGAATAATCAACAAAAATAATTAATAAATACAACTTAAACATACCAAAGGAGAATTATATGAACGAAATAGCTCTTAAATACGGCTGTAACCCAAATCAAAAGCCTTCAAGAATTTTTATGGAAGACGGAAGCGATCTTCCTGTAACCGTCCTTAACGGAAAACCGGGTTATATTAATTTTCTTGATGCACTTAACGGATGGCAGTTGGTAAAAGAATTGAAAGAAGCATGCGGCATTCCGGCAGCTACATCATTTAAACACGTTTCACCTGCCGGAGCGGCCATCGGACTTCCTCTTAATGACACCCTCAGAACAATCTACAGAATCGATCCCGAAATCGGACCTTTAAGCGCTCTTGCCAATGCATACGCAAGAGCTAGAGGAGCTGACAGAATGTCATCTTTCGGTGATTTTATTGCACTTTCAGATGTATGTGACGTTGCAACGGCAAAGCTTATACAGCATGAAGTTTCCGACGGTGTTATTGCTCCCGGTTACGAAGACGAAGCTCTTGAAATTCTTAAATCCAAGAAAAAGGGCAACTACAACATAATTCAGATTGATGAATCATATGTGCCCGCTCCTATTGAGAGAAAACAGGTATACGGCGTAACATTTGAGCAGGGAAGAAATGAACTTAAAATTGACGAAGAACTTCTCTCAAATATCGTCACAAAGAATAAGGATCTTCCGGACAGTGCAAAGAAGGACATGATTGTGGCTCTTATCGTTTTAAAATATACTCAGTCCAATTCTGTTTGTTATGTTAAAAACGGTCAGGCTATCGGTATCGGCGCAGGACAGCAGTCAAGAATCCACTGTACGAGACTTGCCGGTACAAAGGCCGACAACTGGTATCTCCGTCAGATGCCTAAGGTTATGAATCTTCCGTTTAAAGAAGGGGTACCGAGAGCCGAAATCGACAATGCCATTGATTTATATATCGGTGAATTTGACGAAGATATACTGGCTGACGGCGCATGGCAGAGAGTATTTACGGAAAAACCGGAAAAGCTCACCGATGAAGAAAGAAAAGAATGGCTTGCAAGCAACACTGACGTTACAGTAGGCTCTGACGCATTCTTCCCATTCAGCGACAACATAGACAGAGCTTATAAGAGCGGCGTTAAATATATCGTTCAGCCGGGCGGCTCAGTCAGAGATGACGTGGTTATTGAAGCATGTGATAAATACGGTATGGTTATGAGTTTTACCGGAATAAGATTATTCCATCATTAATTGATATGTATTTTATGCTGTTTATTAAGTATATGATAATAAACAGATGAATTTATTTTTATTTGATTATTACAAAAAGCACGGTTTACCTTGTTACTGTCCGTTGTAATATATTGACAACGGTACGGTATACAATGAAAACCGTGCTTTTATTTACCTCTTTATTATATTACCGAGTGCGTCGATTACCTCTTTAACCTTCTCCATATGTGCATTTTCTCCCATATGTCCTATTCGGATAACCTTTCCGGCAAGTATATCAAAACAGCCTGATATTAAAATGTTATAATCATTTTTTAATTTATCCAAAATATAAGTATCTGTATATCCTTCGGGGACATTAATTACGGTTACGGTATCGGAAAATCCGCTTTCAAGATATAATGACAATCCCATATTTTCTACGGCATTTCTTGTATATTTTGCAACTTCGCTGTGCCTTTTGTAGACATCAGCGTCTTCAAGGAAATTGTCCAAAGCAGTTCTTAAACCCATTATATCGCTGACAGGCATTGTATAAGGGAACCATTTATCTTTGTAATAATTTTTCATTGCAAGAATATTCGCATAGAATGACGCTATGGGAATACGCCTGTTTTCCATGGTTTTAAATGCTTCTTTGCTTACCCATATAATAGTCAGTCCCGGAGGTGCGGATAACGCTTTTTGCGAGCCGCCGCACAATATGTCTATATGACCTTTGCTTAAATCAAGAGGATTTCCGAATGCTGCGGCAACAGAATCCACAACACTTAAAATATTGTATTTATGTAAAATGTTACTTATTGATATTACATCGTTAAGAACGCCGCTCGGAGTATCACAATGAACAACGGTGGCATATTTAAAATTGCTGTCTTTTGAGAGGAAATCCTCTAATAAACTGACATCAATTTCTTTATGGTAATCAAATGTAAGCAAAACGGGTTCTCCGCCGTATATTTTTACAAAGTCGGCAAAACCTTTTCCGAATATTCCGTTGTCAATGACAAGAACTCTGTCACCGGGTTCCGTAAGAGACGCGCATGCAGCCTCAAGTCCGAGAATACCCTCTCCTCCCAAAATAAACGCTTCATTATCCGTATTGAGTGCTTTTTCGAACAATTCGCACGTTTCTTTATAGTAATCAAAAAAGTCCGAATCAATATCGGGGTTTGTAAAAGGCATGCTTCTGGCCTTTAATACATTTTCCCTTACTTCAGTCGGACCCGCAGTCATTAGTTTATACATATTTCACACCTCTGCCAAATTATTGTAAACATTCCAAATGTTATCTACAATCATACAATAAAATCTGTTATAGTTGCCATATCAGATATAAATTTGTTGCTTATTAAGCATAATATGTTTTTATTATTTTCATAAAGGAGACTGAAATGGGGGATTCAAAATATCTCACGCTTGCTGTCGATATCGGAGAACAGCTTTTAAAAAACGGAGCTGAAATATATCGTGTTGAGGACTCAATTTGTCGTGTATTAAAAGCATATGATGTAAAAAAATATAACGTTTATGTATTGGCAAACGGAATTTTTGTAAGCATTAAAGACGAAGACGGCGACTCATTGAGTGAAGTACGGCATGTTCCTTTGGAATCAACACATTTGAAAAAAATAGTAGAAATAAACCAGTTGGTAAGAGATATAGGAAAATTAAAATATAATATAGATGAAGCCAGAAAAAAACTTGAAGAATGCGAGGCCATTCCCGAAACTTCGTTACTTACCGGACTGTTATTCAGTGCAATAGGAATAGGGGCGTTTACTTATATATTCGGCGGAACCTTAACAGACGTATTGTTTGGATCCCTGATAGGAGTGGTAGAGCAGTTGTGTGTTGCCACACTTTCCCGTTTTAATGTTAATAAGTTTCTAACCGTAACATTCGGCAGCATGACTGTGGCGCTTTTATCGACCCTTTTGGTTCAGATCGGAGTACTTACGGGAAGCAACATGGTGGTAATAGGCGGAATAATGCCGCTGCTTCCCGGAGTTGCTTTTACAACATCAATAAGAGAGTTGTACAACAAAAATTATATGTCAGGAATAATAAAACTTGCAGATACGCTTATTACAACCATGTGTATCGCGCTTGGAATCTATATTCCGATTGTTATGACGCACTACTTGGGAGGAATACTTTAATGGATATCATCATACATTTTACGGTATCCGCCGTTGCAACATTTGCATTCGCCAAATTGTTTAATGCTCCGGTAAAGGAATTGTTATATTGCGGAATTACCGGCGGAATTGCATGGATAATATTTTTTATACTCTCAAACAATAATTTAGGTGTGGTTTTGCCGATGCTTATTTCATCCTTCGGGCTGACAATATTTGCAAGAATTATTGCCGCAATCAGAAGGGTACCGGTAACGGTCTATCTCGTATGCGGCATATTTCCGCTTGTTCCCGGTAGGGGAGTGTATTATACAATCTATTATCTTATTACGAGAGAGAGCGGACTTGCCGGAGAATACGGTCTAAGGACGCTTGAAGTTGCAATAGCCATCACATTCGGGATAATATTCGGTTCGTCAATACCTCAAAAATTCTTTAACAGATTTAACAAAGAATACCGTAATAAAAAAGAACTTACAAAATAAAACTTAAAGAATAGAAACCCCGTTTTTTCGAAGCACGTACTTAATAATTTAGGTCGGTTCGAAAAGGACGGGGTTTTATATTAAATATTAAAACAAAGAGTGTATAACTCATAATGAGTCATACACTCTTTTAATTTATACTTAATTGTTCTTAAAATACGGTCTTACATTTTTAATAGCGTTAATGCCGTAAATAGTTTATTATAGGTCGGATACGCCTTGTCAGTCATTTAAATACCAACTGTATTAACAGCATATAGCTTATTGTTCCTCCGGCAATGGATATAAGCATGTTTCTTTTCCACAAATGCAGAACGATTATTATTCCGATTGCAACGGCTTCCGGTATGCCGTGACTGCCCGACAAAACATTTGTATTT
>JALEKK010000034.1 GCA_022769005.1 Lachnospiraceae bacterium | reverse complement strand
TTTGCAATAATTCCCTCCATGGCTCCTTCCGTAACAAACTCTCTTCCGTCGGGCAAAACCAAGGCCATGCAGCACCTGAATCTTGCAGTTCTTTTTTCATCTTCAACATTTTCAAGCTTCTCAAGCAGAGCATTGTTTTTTATATCATAAGAAGTACCTTCTCCCATGAATCTTGAAGAATAAATACCCGGTGCACCGTCCAATGCATCAATCTCCAGTCCGGAATCGTCAGATATGGAAGGTTTACCGGACAATTTGCATATTTCCCGCGCCTTTATTAACGCATTTTCTTCAAATGTTGTTCCGGTTTCCTCAACATCCGCGTTTATGCCCGCATCGGCAAGTGAAACAAATGTAATATCGCTTCCCGACATCATTTCCGATATTTCTTTTACTTTAGATTTATTATTAGTTGCCAATATTATTGTTTTATCCATGTAATTCCTCTCATATTCTCATGATTGTTTTCAGGTCATATTCTAAAGTTATATTCTTAATTCATTCTTTTAAAACATATACTCATGTCATATTCTCATGATTGTTTTCTTTTAGGCGGTTTCTTTCCTTCAAATGAATATAAATATGTTTTAATCATACCGTTATACAATTTTCTCTTTTTCGTTGCTTTCCGGTTAAAATCTCTTTCTATTTCTTCATAAGGAGTAATCACATATGCAGACCAATCTTCAAGTTTACCGAATGCACTTCCCAATTCTCCGTAAAGCTTAGGTAAGGCTTCCTTCTCTTCAAGCCTTTCGCCGTACGGAGGATTTGTAATTATAAAACCGTATTTTTTAGCGTGGCTGAGTTCAGAAACGTCCCTGTTCTGGAAATGAACCAGGTCTGATACACCCGCTCTTGCCGCATTGTCTCTTGCAATCTTCAATACTTTTGCGTCAATATCATATCCTTGTAAATGAGTCTCAACATTAGTATCAATTGCATCATTTGCTTCTTCCAAAACATCATTCCATATAGATTGCGAAATCAAGTTGCTCCATGTCCGTGAAGTAAAACTTCTGTGCATTCCCGGTGCAATATTGGCAGCCATCATTGCTGCTTCTATTATAATGGTGCCGCTTCCCACAAACGGATCAATCAATATTCTGTCACCTCTCCAAGGCGTCAGCTTAATAATTGAAGCGGCAAGAGTCTCCGAAATAGGCGCATCGCCGCTTGCAACTCGGTATCCCCTTTTGTGCAATGCCACACCTGTTGTATCAATACAAACAGAAACGGTATCCTTTAATATATTTATTTTAATTGGATATTCACTTCCGGTTTCCTCAAAGTAGCTGATGCCGTATTTTTTCCCTAAACGGGTCACGACAGCCTTTTTCACGATTGATTGTATGTCGCTTGTGGAAAATAATTTGCTGTTTACCGAACTTGCCTTTGTAACCCAGAATTTACCGTCCTTTGGAATAAATCTTTCCCATTCCAATTCGGCAATACGGTCAAATAATTCCGTAAATGTAACCGCTTTAAATTCTCCGACACATATCATAACTCTTTCGGCAGTTCGAAGATTAATATTGGCCCTTGCAACGGCTTCGTCATCCCCTTCAAAGTATACTCTTCCGTTATCAACTCTTGTAATATCGTATCCCAAATCATATATTTCTCTCTTAAGGACCGCCTCCAAACCGAAATGACATGGACAAACAAGCTCATATAAATTATTCATTTTATTTTCCTTTGCAAAGACATAATAAAGTTTACATATATAATAAATTTAAAATTAAATAAAAAAAGCCGACTTAAAAAGTCGGACAAGAAATGTACGTAGCAAGATTCGAACTCGCGACCTTCTGGTCCGTAGCCAGACGCTCTATCCAGCTGAGCTATACGTACATAAAAACATGCCGGCGATCGGGGTCGAACCGATACGGGTATTACTACCCACAGGATTTTAAGTCCTGGGCGTCTGCCAATTCCGCCACGCCGGCATAATAACAAATTCTAAAAGGAAACAACATCACTCTTGTACAGGTACAAGAAAGCGACCCGAAAGGGACTCGAACCCTTGACCCCCGCCGTGACAGGGCGGTGCTCTAACCAACTGAGCCACCGGGCCAGACAAAAACATATTAAATATGTGAGTGGAACTTCGGGGACTCGAACCCAGGACCGACCGGTTATGAGCCGGTTGCTCTAACCAACTGAGCTAAAGTTCCATAAGAGCCGACAGTCGGAGTCGAACCAACAACCTATTGATTACAAATCAATTGCTCTGCCATTGAGCCATGTCGGCAAATCAGAACCGAATAAAATGTTCTTGCTTATAAAAAGCTATGACCCCAACGGGATTCGAACCCATGTTACCGCCGTGAAAGGGCGGTGTCTTAACCGCTTGACCATGGGGCCTTCTCTTTGAGTGTATCACTCGAGCTCCCCGAGTAGGGCTCGAACCTACAACAACTCGGTTAACAGCCGAGTGCTCTACCATTGAGCTATCAGGGATTATTAATGCTCTCGCATTATCAGGATTGTTCCTTCAAAACTGCATATGATTAACATCAATGTTTAG
>JALEKK010000012.1 GCA_022769005.1 Lachnospiraceae bacterium | reverse complement strand
CTAAACATTGATGTTAATCATATGCAGTTTTGAAGGAACAATCCTGATAATGCGAGAGCATTAATAATCCCTGATAGCTCAATGGTAGAGCACTCGGCTGTTAACCGAGTTGTTGTAGGTTCGAGCCCTACTCGGGGAGCTAGAGTGATACACTCAAAGAGAAGGCCCCATGGTCAAGCGGATAAGACACCGCCCTTTCACGGCGGTAACATGGGTTCGAATCCCGTTGGGGTCATTTAGATATGGCGACATAGCCAAGTGGTAAGGCGTGGGTCTGCAACACCCTGATCATCAGTTCGAATCTGATTGTCGCCTTTAGGGTTCAAAAGTGATGATCTTAATGATTATCACTTTTTTTGTTTAATTATAATCACTTTATTTAAAGTCATATCAATTTGTTAGTAACTGTTTAATAGTTTGTTATGGAGAGATAAGTTATGGATGCAACTTTAGTCATTATGGCAGCCGGAATGGGAAGCAGATTTGGCGGAGGAATAAAACAGTTAGAGCCTTTGGGACCTAATGGTGAAATTCTTATGCTGTATTCGATTTATGATGCCGTTGAAGCAGGCTTTAATAAAGTGATTTTTATTACAAGAGAAGAACTTGTGCCTAAATTCGATGAATTGGTAACAAATAAATTAGGAGATGCTGTTAAAACCGAATATGTATTTCAGGACGTTAAGCATATTCCGGAGGGTTCTGCAGCCAATTTAAACAGAAATAAGCCATGGGGAACCGCTCAGGCTATTTTAGAATGTAAAAATGCCGTAAATGAGCCTTTTCTTGTTATTAATGCAGATGATTATTACGGCAAAGCCGCATTTAAAGAAATTTATGACTATTTAACTACCGAATCGGATAATAACGGTAAATATGATTTTTGTATGGCGGGATTCATTTTAGGCAATACGTTAAGCGATAACGGTTCCGTAACCAGAGGCGTATGCGTACTTGGTGAAAATGACGAGTTAGCCGGAGTAAATGAGACTGAGAACATTGTGAAATCAGAATCCGGTGCGGCCACGGAGAACAAAGACGGTTCTCTTACTCCTTTGGATCCGAATTCAAAGGTATCAATGAACATGTGGGGATTTACTCCTGAGATATTTGATGAGCTTGAACACGGCTTTGTTGACTTTTTGTCATCATTATCTCCGGATGATGTTAAAAGTGAATATTTGATTCCTACGGTGGTTGATAACCTTATTAAAGAAGGAAAAGCATCAGTTAAAGTTCTTCCTACACCTGACAAATGGTTTGGTGTTACATATCAGGCAGATAAGGATTGCGTAAAAAAGGAATTACTTAAATTTGTTGAAGAAGGTGTTTATCCTAATAAGTTATTCTAAGCCTGCTTTACCCAGTGCGGGATAAGATATTTAAAACAGATTTGTTTATAATTTCGTTTTTTAAAATGTACTTAAAGGCTCAAGTTGATTTTTCATGATGATAAATCAACTTGAGCCTTTGATTAATGATATTCAGAATCTATTTTCAATGACGGTATTTTGAATAGAGCCTTTGTTTAATGATATTCGGAATCTATTTTCAATGACGGTATTTTTGAATAGAGCCTTTGTTTAATGATATTCGGAATCTATTTTCAATGACGGTATTTTGAATTGAGCCTTTGATTAATGATATTCGAAATCTATTTTCATGATGATATTTTTGAATTGAGCCTATGTTTAATGATATCTGTAATTGATTTTTAATGATTATTTTATACTTGAGTTTTTGATAATATTTTCAGTGAGTATTCGAATTAATTATGGCTGATTTCATCCTCTGTCAATTATATTTTAATCGAGTCTTTTATTAATGTAACGGTATTAATGATTATGATATTTGGAATTGACTAAAGCAAATTATATATGATATACTATGAAACCGTGATAATTTAATTATCCTTGTTTCCACACGGGGTGGAGACCATAATTGTCCAAAAGGAGGGTGCGACGTAAATGAATAAGTATGAAATAGCATTAATCGTTAATGCAAGCGTCGATGAAGAAGCAAGAAAGACAACATTTGATCAGGTGAATGAGTTAATCGCTCGTTTCGGCGGAAATGTAACAGATGCAGGTAAGCCGGAGAAGAAGAAACTTGCGTATGAAATTCAGAAGATGGATGAAGGCGTATATTGCTTTATCAAAGTCGAGGCAGATGCAGAATTTCCTGCTAAGTTAGAAGAAAGACTTCGTATTCAGAATAACGTACTTCGTTATTTAATCGTAAAAGACGGAGAATAATTCAAAATCAGCGAATCATTCACTAGCTTAATACAGGTTGTTCCGGTTACCGGATTTAATATGTTATAAACTAACGGGAGATATATATGAACAACGTAGTTTTAATGGGTAGATTAACAAGAGACCCGGATAATAGAACATCCATGTCAGCAAACGGAGAACTTGAAGTATCAAGATTTACCGTTGCCGTGGATAGAAGATTTAAGAGAAGTGGTGAAGAGCAGACAGCGGATTTTATCAGTTGCGTAGCTTTTGGTAAGACTGCTGAGTTTATTAGAAATTATGTACATAAAGGCACTAAAGTATGTTTGAACGGAAGAATCCAGACAGGCAGTTATACTAATAAAGACGGTCAGAAAGTTTATACAACGGATGTAGTTGTAGAGAATATCGAGTTTGCTGAGAGTAAAAATGCGGCAGCTCAGGGAGATTACACTCCTCAGCCACAGAGTAATTTTAACAACGGCGGAAATATGGGTTCTGACGACTTTATGAGTGTAGACCAAAGCTTTGGAGATGACGGATTGCCTTTTGGCTAACTTAGTATTGAATTTAGGAGTAGATTATGTCAGAAGAAGTAAAGGTAGAAAAGACTGAAAGACCGGCTTTCAAAAGAAGACCTGTCAGAAGAAGAAGAAAAGTTTGTATTTTCTGCGAAGATAATAACAAGGAAATTGATTACAAGGATGTTGCAACTCTTAAGAAGTTTATTTCTGAGAGAGGCAAGATTATTCCAAGAAGAATTACAGGCAACTGCGCTAAGCATCAGAGAGCTTTAACGGTTGCAATCAAGAGAGCAAGACACGTTGCACTCTTACCATATACAGTAGAGTAATATACATAAAGTACCATATGGCTTTGGATTATTTCAAATTCCTGTGGTACTTTTTCATTTTACGTTTTTTCAATGCCGGTATTTTACATGTTATCACATTATCACGTTGGGCTTTTGATTATGGTATATTTTTCGCAGCGGTATAATAAAATTTGTTATGTAAAAGTAAGTATATTAAATATACAAATTAACGGATAAGTTTCACAACAGATTAGAATGTTTGTTTTTAAAAGTTAATAGTGATATAATATCCTGATATTAAATTTATACTTTTTTTATAAATAGGAGCTGTGAAAATGGCATTAGATAAAAAGGGCAAAAGTACTTACGGTTTAGGTCATAATCTGAAGATGATAATAAATTGGCCGATAACCGTATGGGCAGTATTTGCGGGATTAGTGGTATGCATGCTTATACTGGTTCCGTGGTCTGTATTTTCCGTAATCATGCTTTCGGTATTCGGCATATACAGCATATTTGCTTTAGTGCTGTTATTTATAACAAGAAAAAAGCTGAAGAGAGAGCTGATCGGATTTGCGAGTTCATATTCACATATGCAGCAGGAATTGCTGTTTAATGTCAGCATTCCGTACTGTATATTGGATACAAGCGGAAAAGTATTGTGGATGAATAAGAATATGCACGCAATTACCCATACATCAGGGGATTATAATCAGAATATTGCAATTTTATTTGAGGAGTTGACGCCTAACAAATTCCCGACGGAAAAAGGCGGAAAAACCGAAATACGTTTTTCGTTTGAAGAGAAAGATTATAAGGCCGATATAAAAAGGGTGGATATAGGAAATGAAGCCGGAGACTTTTCGAATATTACAAAAATAAAGTCCATTCCGATACCTGAAATGTCTTTTATAGCCGTAGGACTGGAAGACATTACGGAGATTAACGCATATATCAGAAAAATACATGACAAACAGTTGGCGGTAGCCGTAATCGACATAGATAATTATGAAGATTCCATTGAAAATATCGCCGAGTCAAGAAAGTCATTTGTAGTCGGAATTATTGATAAGTATATTTATGATTATTTTGAAAAGGTCAACGCCTTTGTAAAGAAGATTGACGAAGACAGATTTATTGCGGCATTTACATATGACGCTCTGGATGAATTCACGAAGGATCAGTTCAGTATTCTTGAAAAGGTAAAATCGGTCGACATCGGTAAGGGTGTTATACAGCCTACGCTCAGCATCGGTATAGGTGCCGGTGCCGAAAAATATAACGAGACCCATGACAAAGCTAAAGCAGCATTGTTTCTTGCTCTCGGCCGAGGCGGAGATCAGGCCGTTATTAAAGACGGTGAAAAAGTATCTTACTTTGGCGGCAAGGTCCAAATGATGGAAAAGAACACGAGAGTAAAAATTCGTGTAAAAGCTCAGGCCATGAGGCAGATTATCGAAGTTAACGACAATGTGATTGTTATGGGACATCAAAATCCGGATATTGACTCATTCGGTGCAGCCGTAGGTATATACGAGGTTGCGAGACATTTAGGTAAGAAAGCCTATATAGTTCTCAACGAAGTTACTCCGGGAATCAAGCCTTTTTATGACAGATTTGAAGGCAGAGAAGGCTATGAGGACGGCGTATTTATTAATTCGGAAGAAGCAATGAGGATGTCCGGAGAGAATACCGTAGCCATTGTTGTTGACGTAAATGATCCGAGCAGGGTGGAGTGTCCGAAACTGCTTGAGAAAGAGGCTATATCCATAGTTGTATTTGACCACCATAGGGTATGCGAACGACAGATTTCAAACGCTGATTTGTCATATGTTGACACATTTGCATCATCTACATGCGAGATGGTAACGGAAATGATTCAGTATATGGACATAGATATTAAGCTTATGGGCTTTGAAGCCGATGCGCTGTACGGCGGTATAGTTATTGATACTGACGGATTTAAATCCAAGGCAGGTCCGAGAACATTTGAAGCGGCTGCATTTTTGAGAAGACACGGAACAGACGTTGTCAGAGTGAGAAAACTTCTGAGAAATGACATTGATGAATATAAAGCCGTGACGGATGCGGTTACAAATGCCGAAATGTTCCGTGACGGATTTATGATAAGCATTTATAATTGTGAAAACAGTGAAACCAGTCCTACGGTAGGAGCGTCGAAGACCGCCAATCAGCTTATGAACATCAAGGGAGTGAAGGCCGCATTTGTGCTTACAATGTATAAGGGTGCGGTAAACATAAGCGCCAGATCATTGGATGAGATAAATGTACAGCTTGTTATGGAAAAAATGGGCGGAGGCGGTCATTTATCCATAGCGGGAGCACAGATAAAGGATGCAACCTTAGATGAGGTGAAGGAACGCCTTAAACAGGTTATTGATGAAATGATTAATAATAAGGAGATATAATTATGAAGGTTATTCTTAATGAAGATATTAAATCACTCGGAAAGAAGGGTGATGTTGTTGAAGTAAGCGACGGTTACGGAAGAAACTTTCTTATATCCAAGGGCAAGGCTAAAGAAGCCAATGCTTCAAACCTTTCAATTTTAAATGATATAAAAAGTAAAGAAGCACACAATGAGCAGCTTAATCTCGAGGCGTGTCAAAAGACGGCAATGGACATTGCGGGAGTTGAAATAAAGATACCTATTAAAGTGGGAGAAGGCGGTAAGGTATTCGGTGCGGTTTCAACAAAGGAGCTTTCCGAAGAACTGGAAAAGCAGACAGGCATAAAAGTAGACAAAAAGAAATTTAAATTAGACGAATCCATAAAAAATCCGGGATTTTTTGAAATTCCGGTCCGTCTTCATAAGGAAGTAACGGCAACTCTTAAGGTAATTGTTACAGCTGATAACTGATAAGGAATTGAGAATGGACGGTAATACAGGTGAAACAACTCGCATAATGCCAAATTCATTTGAAGCGGAGCAGTCTGTTGTCGGATCAATGATTATGGACAGCAAGGCCGTAAATGACGTGGAAGGCGTCATTACGGGAGAAGACTTTTATCATAAGATATACGGTCTTCTGTTTGATACCATTATCGAACTTAATAATGTCGGCGTAAAAGCGGATCCGGTTATTCTTCAAACGAAATTAAAGGAAAAGGGTGCGCCGCCGGAAAGTTATTCCAACGAATTTATAAGAGATCTTGTAAATGCGGTTCCGACAACCGTAAATGCGAAAAGATATGCCGAGATTGTACGTGATAAAGCTGTTTTAAGAAATATAATCAGAGTAAATGAAGCAATAGTTAACAAATGTTATGAAGGAACGGGAAGTGCAGAGGATATACTTTCATCTGCTCAGGAGAGCATATTCAATCTGGCAAAAAACAAAACCGGCAGAGATTTTACGCCTGTAAATGAAATTCTCCAATCAGCCATAGATAAGATAAATAAAGCTTATCTCAACAAAGGTAAGCTTTCGGGTATCGCTACCGGATTTACCGATTTGGACGAATGTCTTTCGGGGCTTCAGCCGTCGGATTTTATTCTTGTGGGAGCAAGACCTTCCATGGGAAAAACGGCGTTTGTACTTAATATTGCGGAAAATATTGCCGTAAAACAGAAAATAGGTACGGTCATATTCAGTTTGGAAATGTCCGACATTCAATTAATCAACAGAATGTTGTCCCTTGAGACCGGAATCGAAGCTCAAAAATTCAGAAAGGGAGATCTTACGGCTGTAAACTGGGACAACCTTATTGACGGTGCCGACACCCTTGCGGCTTCCGGTTTAATAATAGACGAGACGCCTAGTATAAGCATTACGGAACTCAGATCCCGCTGCAGAAAATATAAAGCGGAATATGATGTAGGTTTAATTATCATCGACTATCTTCAGCTTATGACTGGCGGCGGAAAAAACAATTCCAGACAGGAAGAAGTTGCGGAGATATCCCGTTCGCTTAAGGCCATAGCGAGAGAGCTTAATGTACCGGTAATCGCATTGTCACAGTTATCAAGAGGGCTTGAATCAAGACAGGATAAAAGACCAATGTTATCGGACTTACGAGAGTCGGGATCCATAGAGCAGGATGCGGACGTCGTAATGTTCATATACAGGGATGATTATTATGATAAAGATTCCGAGCAGAAAAATATTGCTGAGATTATTGTGGCAAAACAGAGAAACGGTCCGGTTCAGACGGTTAAACTCGGTTGGATACCGCAACAGACAAAGTTCGTAAATCTGGCACGCCCTCAGGATATGCAGGACTGAGTCGGCTTTAAAAACACGAAGTGAGTAAGTAAAATCACGGTAATTTTAAAAGCGAAATTCTAACATTACAATATCTTAAAGTTCATGTTTTATCGTTGATGATATACTTTATATTTATATTGTATACTTACGGTTTATTG
Organism: Lachnospiraceae bacterium; assembly: GCA_022769005.1. Lineage (GTDB taxonomy): Bacteria > Bacillota > Clostridia > Lachnospirales > Lachnospiraceae > UBA4285. The sequence continues at coordinate 189 of JALEKK010000012.1, read as the reverse complement.
ACATTCGGTTTTATAAATTATACATTATGCAAATATTAAAGCACGAAGTATACGGGAGGTAATATTATGAGTAGAGTTACAAAAGATACTACAATCGGAGAAGCTCTTCAGATTGATCAGGGTCTTGTACAGCTTTTCTCTGCAATGGGAATGCATTGTTTCGGATGCCATTTCTCAGCGGATGAGACA
>JALEKK010000008.1 GCA_022769005.1 Lachnospiraceae bacterium | reverse complement strand
CGACTCTATCTTAAATCATTTTCGTTGTAATTTCAATAGTCACAACAAGGTACGATTATCCCTTCTAGAATCGATCCATATCATCCTGAGATGCCAGAGTGCTGTATGATCCCTGGTTCTCATCATTCTGCATTTCCGTGTGCATATCGTTGATGGTTCCGATAGTCAGAAGATCCATCTCCCCGATCTGCACACCAAGCTGCACCGCCCTTAGGAGTAAGAGCGGCGTTGTCATTTCCCGGTCAGTCGCTCGAATTTTTTTACTTTCCACCTGCGTCTGGACATTCAGACCCCAGAGCTCAATGATCTCCGAAAGCACCTGATAGATGGAAAAAGTTCCGAACTGATCCAGCCACTCATCCGGCGTATCCGAAACGCCCTGCGGATCCACATGTTTCACCATGACGTAGCTGATATCCTCGAACAGTTCCAACGAAAAGGAATCAAGCGCAGAGTTTTCAGGATCGTTTTCATCAATGCTCTTCTGCAGATCATGAAGATCCTTGTAAATATCTCTGTGGAACTTGTTCCTGTATATTCTTGGAATGGCAGCGGAAGCCCTGAAGGTTACATCCTTGCCATCAATATGCTATATCGTGCATAATAATTTTCATAAAAATCATCAAAAGATAACGAATATTTTGAATTCCACAACCGGTTAAATTCGGCTACTATTTCTTCAGCCATTTCACCATGTTCTGTTGAAATCAGTTTTGTATTCCATTCTTTATTGATTGTAAGCGCCGCACTTGTAATATTTGAACTGCCAATGATAATGCGGTATATCTCGTCCTTTTTAAAAATATATCCTTTTGTATTGAACCCCTCATGAGCGGCTTCAACATCATACATTCTGATTGTGATATTCGATAATTCGTTAAGCTTTTTTAAAGCTTTTGGTTCACTGAAATTCAGATAATTAGTTGTCAGTATCTCGCCTCTGATATTCTTTTTTTCCAGTTCCTTTAACGTCTGAAGAAAAGGAGTAATACCACTCATGGTAATAAAAGCCACACTGATTTGAAAACTGTCACATGCCATAATCTCATCCTCTATGGATGAGAGCACTTTCTTTCCTTCTTTTCTGTTATTTGATACAAACTGCGGGCGATATATATCACTTGAAACAACAGAACCGTCTATATATGCAGTTTCAAAACCTAATCTCACTTCATCAATGTTGCTCATTTGCTTCACTCCGTTTTTATAACTTATCGAACTTACATTTTTTCTGCAGAATGTCGTTACATAAATTCTAATTGCAAATGGAATAAATTCGCTGTATTCTATTCATTTCTTTCAGCCGTCATTTCTCCGCGCGTCTCCTCATTATCCAAGTGTTTCTGCCACGAATATGTTTCTATGTAGCTTAATAATTGTTCAAACCTGTTATTTTCAACATTTTGCTTGTGGAAGCCTTCCGTAATATACCTTTCCCTAAAGCCTGTTTTTACATAATTATTATGCCACAACTCCGTTTTTCCCGTATCAAGGCCTTCTATAATCCAGTTATCTTCCACACCCTCTACCTGCATCTGCGAATAATCCGTTGCATGAAATCTCATACCCACATCAATTACGTAATGATACAATTTACGATCATCTGTTTTATATTTTCTGAATATTCTGTCACATATGGGAATCTGTTTCGTATTTGGATAACAGGCAATCCGTAAAAATAAATTTCTTCTACATTTATAACACGCTATCATACCGGTCGGTGCAATTTCCGATGCCTGAAAATTGTTCGGCAGAATGGTGTTTATGTCTTTGCATGACTTATCATGATAATATTGAGAATTATCCGAATAATAATAGAACATCTTAGCATTATCAATAAGACTTTGTTTTCTGCTTATCTTATTTTTCTCTTCCGTGGTAAGTTCACGCTTCTCATACTCTAATACACCGTTTCGCAATACCGCCGAAAGTCCCGGTCTTTGAATATAATCCGATACAACGATTTCCTCAGGTTCGGCAATTGCACACTTCCCCGTATTCTCCCAAGACATTTTTATTCCTGCATTTATACTGTTTCTTAAGTACTTCCACATGGGATTAAATCCCGATTCATGAACATATAAATCCCCTGATTCAATATCAACTGTAGCCGTAACCAAATGCACGGGATCACTGTCTTCGGGATCAATTAATACAACTCCACATGCTTTAAGTCTGTCTTTTTTTGATATATAATCATCAATACACTTCAATTTTTGCGGATAGATGATAAGCTTCTTATCTGTTAAATCCTCTCCCCAAACGAAAATATCGGTACAAAATCGAACTGCTTTCATTTGCAGCTTATTTTCATAGATATTTTTCTCACTTTTTGTATTCATAATTTTTTTCCCTATGCATTCAGTATGTTCCGTCTAAATCAAAGAACGCCTTCCGTACAACCGTGTAAAGTTAATTATAGCATCTGCCATATACGATTTCACTAAAATAAAACTGCAGAAGACCCGCAAGTCTCCTGCAGTATGTGCCTGTAACCTAACCTCCGCACACGGTTTCCCAAGGTTTTTTACAAGGCGGAAGTAAAATACTGTTGTGTAATTATCTTTGAACATTAACGAATAACAGATAACAAAATAACGTATATACTTTAACCTTGAACATAAACATAAGAAAATTCATAAAGATCCATTGGTCTTATTTGCCTTGTAAGGAAAGTGCCTTTTAAATATCCACGTCAAACTCAACTGTCTGATTGTATTTATCAAGTGCTGTCTGCATATCAATAATAAGCTTTGAAACACGCTCATACTCGTTCCTGATTAATTCCAAATCATAGTTGATGTATCTGTATTCCGGAACCGCGTTTTTTGACATATAAGAATTTTCTTCTCTGCTTTTCGGAAGCTGCTTACGCATATGATCCAATATGCTTTTTCTTTTATTGAGCTGTGCCGTTTTTATGAGAATAGTGTCAACACTCATTTCGGAATCCCCGACTTTAACTTTTGCCGTAGCATTTGTTAAATTGAGAGCATGTTTTATTATGGCTGTTTTTTCGTCAATTTCTTCAATAATTGATGCAACGGTTGAATAGTCATATTCCGGAATAACCGGTTCTTCGTCCGTTGATGCAACATAAGTGCCGGAAACAGCTTCTTTATTAAGCCAATAAGACTTCTCTTCTTCCAAATTTCTAAGCATTTTATTCGCATATGCCGATGTCATTTTCTGCACTTTTTCCACCCCCGTATCAAATGTTCTCTGTCAATATGGTATAAGTTTAACAACAATATAACACTTTGTCATTGAACCTGTGGTTTAAAAATTTCCGTAAATAAACAATATCCCCGTCAATGACGAGGATATCTTCTATGCTTGTATGAAGCAATCTGCTTAAGATAACAATATTATCCAAGCTTGGTAACGATTTTCCGGAAATCCATTTATAGACAGCCTGAGGATTTTCAAATCCCATGGCATTCTGTACATCCTTTACGGTATAACCGTTTTCGGAAAGTAATTTCCGTATATTGTTTCCGGTTTCCTTCTGTCTGATTGATAAATACATTGGTTTCATTCGGCACCTCCGTAAATATATTCGTCACGAATCACGGTAATATATGTCGGAGTTGTATTATATACTAAATCCCCCATAAATGCATTAAATTTCAGAATCAGAAGCCGAAAATGTGTTTAACTTCTGTTTAAAAGATCGGCGAATGCTTTTGCCGTCCTGATGTCCGAATCCTTAAAATGATTTCCGCTGTTCCATTCAAATATAACATCCGATCCCTGATTTATTAAAATCTCATTTGCCTCATAAATACACTTTCCCACGGTAGCCATAACCGCATTCTTAGTTTTTTCTTCCCTGTCTCCCAGGCTTAAATATACCGATTTCGCGTTTGTTTTATGATTTTTCATATATTCAATAAATCCGGGGAACCACACTGACGGCGATGCAGCCGCAATCCCCGTAAATACATCTGTTTGAAACGACGCCCAAAGAGCAAACAGTCCCGCCAGAGAATATCCGCCTAAAAAGTACGTTTTATTCATATCAACGCATAATTTAAGAATATCATTCAGAGTATTGTTTGCCCCCTCGCCGAAGTCTTCATTGCCGAATACGGCAGGTGCGGACCATGGAGATAAATCTTTGTTCCAATTTTCTTGTTTAAAAGCCATAAAATAAAAGTCTTTTCCCGTCAGCTTCTTTATTTCATCTATCTCATTTTCCAAAAGGGAAATATCGTGATCGTCTACAGGCTGTATTAAAACAAAAGATGCATCTGGATTTCCGTAATTATATATTTTCATTTTCGTCTCCGATTTCCGTATGTCATTCTATCATAATATTAATCTGCTGAAATCAACATTTTCTGATTACACTTTTATAAAATGACTCCGGTATTTCACTTTTTATCTCTTCACGCTCAAAGATTTTGCACACCTTTACTTTGGTTTCTCCGTCAATGCCTTCTACGATTACCGTATCACCTTCTCTTATTGATTTGTCATCACATAAGTAGTCGTATTCTTTACCGTTTTTTGTAAACTGCACTCCTGCAAATCTTAGTTTTACGGTCTTTTTCGTATCTTCTTTCGGAGCCTTCCATATCAGGTTATCAGCTGTAATGCGGGCAACCTCTTCTCCGTTGCATTTAAATACATGCTGTCCTTTTTTGTAATCCCAATCAACGTTATCATATATAAACGAAGCTTTGCCGTTTAATATTTCACACTTTTTAACATTTACCATTTTAAATGTTATTTTTTTCAGCAAATTGCAATAATCTGCCTCGGGAACGGTAAAGAGAATCATATTTTTCCTTGCATCAAATTCGTAATCGCTTTTAGTTGCGGAAATCGTAATCTGCACATTTCCGTTCGTAAGTTTTTTTATAACGGCCTTGGCGCTTCTTCCGTAAGTACTCACCGGTGTGCACAAAACCTTCCAATCTGTGTATCGAACCGCCTTTTGAGGCTTTGAGAATTTGTGAAAATTCTCTTTTGATTCATTTAACGCCTTTTGAATACCGTCATATACCGCCCCGTCTCCGAAACAATCAAAATTCAATCTCTTTCTGATTGCATAATCAGCCTGAAGACAGTAAAAGTAATCACTTTCCATATAATACGGAGTAATACCCGACTCACATCCCTTTCCGAGGCGAAGTGCAGCATCCGCAAATTTACACATAAAGTCCCCTTGAGAGAAATATTTTAAATTGTCGATATATACTTCATAATAAAGCCTGAATGCCGCTTCAGGCATCTTCGGAACGCCGTATCCTTTGGCAAACATATCTCCGATTTTGTACTTGGATTCATATATACCGTTAAACGCCCCGTATGAAAAGTACTTATACGCTTCTTCATATTGAGGCTTTCCGCCGTTGCATCTTCCGTAATAATAAATATACCCCAGGCTGTTGGCCGCAAATTCGTCTCCTGTTTTATTGAACAGCTTAACAAGACAATCCTTTGAAATGTTCCAATTGCACGGATAAATATCATTTCCGCCGTAACAAGAGTATGCCTTTATTCTTAAAGCCGTTTCATCATTCTTCAAACATAATTCATCAACTGTTTTTCTGTAAAACGCCTTATGTTCATCATCAAGATTTTTAAATTCATTTTCTTTATAAAATGAAATAAATTTACGCATATCGCCTTCTGTGAAACGTTTTTCGTTTAACGGCTTATCCTTATCCTCCGTAAAATATGTTATTTTTCTTAATATCTCATCAAACGGAAACTTCTTTTGAAAATTATCATCACAGAGCATCTCATAATCTTCCGTGAATTCTCCGATCATTTCAAATACATCACGTTTAACAATATCTTCTCTTACGGGAAGTATTTCTTTCCTGTACTTTCCGAAGCCGTCGTCATTGTATTCATAAGGCGGAATATGAAGCGCATCGGTTAACGACTTGTCATAATAAATATTTTCAAACCAATCATGGCTGTAATCCTCAAAGTTTGCATTTTTCTCTCTGAGATTGATAACGGCAGTCTTTAAATCTTCTAAGGTTGTATTGTAATCTCCGTCCAATACATAATTCAAAAACGGCGTCTCACTCTTTATAAGGTCGCTGAAGCTTACTTCGTATCTGATTAAATGTTTTAAGTCTTCGCCTGACAAATGTACCGGCGGAATTAATGTCAATTCATCGCGCTTACATTTAATTTTTGTTTTTATGCCTGTGCCATAATCGTTGAACGCTTCAACCGTAATAAAACCTTTATCGGGATTTTTTAAAATATGACCGTATTTTAATTCGTTATGCCCTGAAATCGAAACCGCATCGCCTATTGTAAATTTATTATCCATAAATGCTCCTTTCTTAAAAATATTTAATAATCTTAAGCTCTCTCGTTATAATAACACTGTGATTATTGTAATTATATCACTTTCGTATCGGATATACGGTTAATTATATTTTTTCGTTAAAAGCTGATATACAGGTACAACGCCGGACAGCACAAATAAACCGATATATTTACATCCTTTTTATCATTTCATCCATGGGTCTGAATTCCGTATGCCTTTCCGAAGGTTTTGAGTCATCCGAAGGGTAACCCATAGGCATTATACAAACAAGTCTTACGGTTTTCGGAAGCCCAAACACTTCCGCCGTCTTTGTATTAGGAAATACATCTACCCATACGGAACCTAATCCCAGAGATGCGGCTTCAAGCATCATATGAGTTGCTATAATACTTGCATCCTGTTCTCCTGATGATACTGTTTCTTCCATTTCGTTAAAATATTGCTCAGACTCTTCATATCCTATAAGCATTACCGTGGGAGCATTATATGCACATCTGCTTAATTCTCTGATTTTTTTAAGACCTGCTTCACTTTGAATAACATATATCCTCGGCGACTGCTGATTTTTTGCCGTAGGTGCAATATATGCCGCTTCAAGTATTTTCTCAAGTTTTTCCTCCTCAATCTGCCTGTCCTTAAAATCACGAACCGAATATCTGGCTTTTGCCAATTCCAAAAAATCCATTTTTATACCTCTGATTATCAAATAATTAATTTTACTCTATTATGATATACATTTTTTAGGTAAAATCAAAGAATCAAACTGCTTGTGCAAATTAGTACTGTGAAAAATTTTTATTCGATTTAACTTGAAGTATTTTAATAATAAGACTATTCTTATTTCATTATTTTTAAGGAGGTTCCGAACATGGAATTCAATGAAGTATTAAAAAAGAGAAGATGTATCCGTTCATATACGGGAGAATTAGTTTCCGAAGAGGAAGAAAAAAAGATTTTGGCAGCGGCAGAATCTTCTCCCGCTTCAATGGGTGAATATGATGCCGTTCACATCACAGTAATAAAGAATAAAGATATGCTCGAAAAAATAGAAAAGTTTTCGCAGGAACTTTTCCATACCGACAGAAGCCTGCTTTATAACGCTCCGGAACTTATTATCGTTTCCGTAAAGGCCGATGACAATCCTAATCACTCAAATGCCGCAATTGTTGCCCATAATATGCTTTTGGAAGCCGTTAACATGGGCGTCGGCGCATGTTATATCTGGGGTTGCACCATTGCCGTATCTCATAATCCGGAACTTATAAAGGCTCTCAATATACCTGACGGTTTTATTCCCGCTGCGGGAATTTCTCTCGGTATCTCAAACGAAATATATGAAGACAGAGAAATACCCGAAGGCAGAATTGCCGTAAATTATATTTAATATGCCGTATACAAAGCAAATATTAATCTGTTACATATAATTCTCATTTATTAAAAACTCGCAAAGTCCGCATCCATGTCAAAAATTGAATGGAATGCAAGACTTTGCGAGTTTTGTATTTTATTCTATTTATTTTTACTTTGCATATTAATTGTGTCATAGTCCCCATCGGACAGTATACACACCAGCTTCTCGCCTTAAACAGCAGCATGGTTACAAGCCCCAATACGGTCGATGTAAGCATTATGCTGTAGAATCCGAATGAAAATTGCGCTACTCCGTCGTGAATGATCGTTCCGTGATAAGCCCAATTCCACGGTAATTTAAACGTCCAAAGTAATTGAACAGCCTGTTTTAATTCATTTGCGCCGGAGAATACAAGCCAGGTGTTCCAAATCATAAGAAAAAACATTGCAAAGAAAAACGCGAGAAATCCGTATCTGAACCACTTGCTTCTCATCCACTTAAATATGTTTCTGTTGCCGGATAATCCCAGTTTTCCGCCTAAAATACCGAATAGCTGTCCTCTTCCGCAATACTTGTTGCAATATGTTTTTGATCCTTTGAACATGGACATCAGCATGGGAATAAAGAAGCACAGCAAACCAGCCCATGCAAATAAAATATTGAAAAATCCAAGCACCAGGTATGCCAAAGACATTATCCACAAATAATCATACCAATGTTTTTTCTTTTTCACCGTTAACCTCCCTGATTTCAATAACACATGCCGGACATTCTTTTGAACACTTACCGCATCCGACACATGTTTCAAAATTTACTGTTGCCGAAATTCCCTTATGGACATTGATCGCACCTATGGGACATTCCTTTTCACAACAACCGCATGCCACACAGTAACAACTGTCCACAAAAGCTTTCTTTCTCTTCTTCATTATTACTCTCCGTTTTTTTTACTGGTACACATGTACTTTTCCAGTATACATAATCCGAATTTATTAATTTGTGATAATGTCACAAAGAATAAAAAATAACTTGACATTTTATATTTTGCACAATATAATTTGATTAAATTAAATAACAATGTTAAGTAAACTACAGGGAGAAAAAAATGAGCATTTTTACACAGGTTGTTGCCGTTCTTGTGGCAATAGAATTTATTTATATTTTCTTTTTGGAAACAATTGCCACAAAATCGGCAAAAACATCAAAGGTTTTCGGAATGGATAAAGATGAGTTAAGCAGAAAGTCCGTTAACACTCTCTTCAAAAATCAGGGCGTATACAACGGATTGCTTTCCGTCTTAATTTTCGTTGCGGTATTCGCATTTGCAAGCAAAGCTGCCGTTATTGCTTTAATGCTTTATATTATAGGCGTTGCAATTTACGGAAGCTTTACAAGCAATCCTAAGATTATTTTACTTCAGGGCGGATTAGCCATTGTTACGCTTATCTCATGTTTCTTTTAACGGGAACATTTGAAACAAATAATTACAAACGCAAAATCATAACTCTATATCCTTTTAACGTATCAAATTACTCGATAAATAAGCCGGGGAGATGTAATTTACATCTCCCCGGCCTTTTTACTGACAAATAATTTTAATTTGTTATGACATCTAAAAACGGAAACGGTAAGCCGTAATTACTCACCGCATACCACAACTTCTGTTGTATCAATAGCCTGCCTAATAAGTTCATCTATTGTGTCTTCAAGCTTCTTTTCATCATTTTCGATTACATTGAGTTTAGGCTTTGTAACAGGATGCTTTGCCACAAATATGGTACAACAATCCTCAAACGGCTCTATTGATGTTTCATATGTTCCGATTTGTTGTGCTATATCTATTATTCCCTGCTTATCAAATGCAATAAGAGGCCTGTATACGGGAAGTGTGCAGACGGCATTTGTACAATTTAATCCATACATTGTCTGACTTGCAACCTGACCTATGCTCTCTCCTGTCACAAGCCCGAGGCATCCCTCTCTCTTGGCTAATTCCTCGGCAATTCTGTACATATATCTTCTCATGATGATAGTCATTTCATCACCCGGACATTTCTTATATATCTCAAGCTGAATATCCGTAAAATTAACTATGTTTAGAGTAACAGGACCTGTATATTCCGATATTTCTTCCGCAAGGTCTATTACCTTTTGCTTTGCTCTCTCACTCGTATACGGCGGAGCATGGAAATATGTTGCAGAGATGTTTACGCCTCTCTTTGAAATCATATATCCCGCTACAGGTGAATCTATTCCACCGGATAAAAGAAGCATCGCGCGTCCTGCCGTTCCGAGAGGAAGTCCACCCTGTCCCGGAATGCTCTCCGAATATATATTTACCTGATTTCTTATTTCAACCTGAATTAAAACGTCCGGATTGTGTACATCAACCTTCAATTCGGGAAATGCATCAAGAACTCTTGCTCCGAGTTCAATATTTATTTCCATTGAATTAAGAGGGAAGCTTTTTCTTGCTCTTCTTGATTCTACTTTAAATGTAAAGTCTTTATGTTTATATGCCGTATTTATATGTTCCGTTACTGCGTCCGCGATTGCGTCAAAGTCGGTGACAGGAATCTGAACAACCGGACATATCCAGGCAATACCGAAAACTTTTTTCAAAGCCGATATTACTTCGTCATAATCATAATCGGACAGGCACTGTGCGTATATTCTGCCTTCATGCCTTATAACTTTGAATTCTCCCGTAACTTTTTTTAATGCTCGTTTTACTTCGTTTACAAGAGCGTCTTCAAATACTCTTTTGTTATTGCCCTTTACCCCGATTTCTGCATATTTAATTAAAAACGCTTTATACATATCTACCTCGTATTCTTTATCTGCGTGTAAACTGTCTTAAAAACGGAACCGCCTCATTTAAAGTTTTAATTACATAATCTATATCTTCTTTTGTAATGAACTCATCCATGCTGAATCTTATATTTGAGTCCTGCCTTTCCTTCTCTGTTCCTATGGCCTGAATAACCGAACTTAAGCCGGGCTTATTTGAAGAACATGCAGAACCGGATGATACATATATCCCCTTTTCTTCAAGTGCATGCAAGAGGACTTCGGCTCTTATTCCGTCAAATGTTGCCGAAATGATATTCGGTAAAAAGTACTTTTCCCTATCCTGTTCAGTGTCTTCGTATCCGTTAATTGAAACATTCTCAATTGACTTTAATCCTTTAATAAAATATTCTCTGAGTTCGTATATGTCATTCATATGCTTTGGAACCGGAATTACGGACGTATTGTCTTTAAATGCATTTTCTATTGCAACGGACATTCCGTATATTAAAAATACGGGTTCTGTTCCGGATCTCATTCCGGACTGCTGCCCGCCTCCGTATAATAAAGGAGGTATGTTAATTCCGTTTTTCTTATATAGGAAACCTATTCCTTTAGGTCCGTGCAGTTTATGTGCGCTTACTGAGAGAAGGTCTATATTTGCGGCTTTTATATCTATGGGAATTTTACCGAATGCCTGAACTGCATCCGTATGAAATATTATGTCTTTATTGAAATCCTTAATGATATTTCCTATTGTCTCTATATCCTGAACGGTACCTATTTCATTATTGGCAATCATTACGGATACCAATGTTGTTTCATCATCAAGTGCATCTTTTAATGCATCAATATCGACTCTGCCCTTTGAATCAACCGGAAGGAATGTCACTTTGAAGCCTCTCTTCTCAAGTTCGATAAACGCTTCTTTTACCGACGGATGCTCTATCTGAGTTGTAATAATATGTTTTCCGAATCTTTCTCTTTTAAGTGCTGCCCCGAAAACAGCCGTATTGTTGCTTTCCGTGGCACACGAAGTATATATAATCTCATTCGGATTGCACTTTAAAATTTTAGAAATGGTTTTTGTGGCATCCTTTATATATTTTTCGGCATTTACACCCAGAATATGTTTTGATGAAGGATTGCCGAATCCTTTTTCAAGCACTTCCCTCATCGCATCGTTTACTTCGGGCAGAGTCTTCGTTGTGGCTGCATTATCTAAATATATTTCCATGGTTTCCTCATTCTTCATATAGATATGTAAGTATTGACAGGAGCATAAGTCCTGCCGTTTCCGTTCTCAAAATACGCCTTCCGAGAGATATAATGTGCGCTCCGTTTTCGATTGCAAAGTCTATCTCATCATCGTCAAATCCGCCTTCGGGTCCTATGAATATGCTCACACTTTTCTTATCTATTCCCGATAATACTTCTCTCGTATATTCAACTCCCCTTGCGGATTCGTACGGAAGCAGTATAAAGCTGTCCTGTGCCGCCTTTATTGCTTCATTAAATGTCATTATGTTTGTTATTTCAGGAAGCACACTCCTTTTACTCTGTTCGGCTGCATTTTTAATGATGGTATCCCAACGTTTTATCTTATGTTCGCTTTTTTTCTCATCCAGCTTAACAATACTTCTTTTCATCGCAACGGGAACTATACGGGATGCGCCGAGTTCCACGGCTTTCTGAACTATAAGATCCATCTTATCGGCTTTCGGCAGTCCCTGATAGAGTGTAATTTCGATGGGTAATTCTGAATTTCTTGAATGTTTTCGTATTATTTCACATATAAATTCACTGCCTGTCTGTTCTTTTATAATGCATTCATAATCCACGTTGTCTCCGGTGGTTACGGTTACATTGTCCCCCACTTTCAGCCTGTATACATTTTTTGCGTGATTAAATGTCGATCCGTCTATTACGACCTCCGTACCGTTGACTTTTTCATGTTCAAGAAAAAAACTTCTCATATTTTACATAATCCTTATTGCAACTATTGCCCGCCATTCGCCTTCTTCTCTTATTTCCGTAATTTTAAAATGTCCGTTTGCATTTATTGCATCCGATACTTCGGCCGCCTTATATTCCAGAATACCGGAATATATGATATATCCGCCGATTTTTACGTTTTTATGAATGTTTTCGGATAACGGAACAAGTACTTCCGGCAGAATATTCGCATACACCAAATCGTTGTCATTTCCGCACAGTGCGATAAATTCTTTATCCTCGATTATGTTGCCGTTATAAAAAACACAATCCCTGTCTTCAAGACGGTTTACTTTAATATTCTCCTCAGAGGCGACTATCGCAGCATCGTCAAGATCTACGCCCTTTACGGTTCCCGCGCCGTAAAGAAGTGATACAATTGACAAAATTCCGCTTCCGCATCCGATATCAAGAATCTTCATGCCGGGCTTTATAAGTTCCTGTATTATACTAATGACAAGACTTGTGGTCTCATGAGAACCCGTTCCGAACGCCGTTCCCGGGTCCATATTTAAAATTTTATATTTTTGAAGTGATTCATCATCAGACATATGCAAATGTTTTTTTATGTCATCTTCATTTTCCCATGTCGGCTTTATAATAAGATCGTTTATCATAAATGAATGCCAATATTTTTTCCAGTTATTTATCCAGTCCAAATCCTCTGTTTCGGATGTGGTAATAACGGCATCGCCTATATCCGTATATATTTTTAATTCTTCAAGTTTTTTTGAAACCTGTTCTAAAAGTTCTCTTTTATTTTCATCATCTTCTGACAGATAAAATGAAATTACGGCGGAGTCTCCGAGTTCACTTTTATAATTTTCAGGCTGTATGTCAACAACATATCCGCCAAGAACCTCCCTTTCGGGCAGCCTGTTATCGGTTACTTCAACCGATGTAATTCCCAAATCGGCAAGTTCAGCCGTTATTATGTCCGATGCATGATTTTTTGTCTTAATATCGTAACGAATCCACTTCATATTCATATCCTTAAACCGCAAAATACAGCCCGATCGTATAATCCGGCTGTATGATGCTCTATTATTTTATACTTGCAAGAAATGCCTTATAACATAAGTATGCTTCATATACATCAACTTTACTGATTATTTCTTCAGGAGCATGCATATTTAATACAGGCACACCGCAGTCAATGACTTTCATTCCGTAGTTGGCCATGATAAACGCAATGGTTCCGCCGCCGCCCACATCAACTTTGCCGAGCTCCGCAAGCTGATATGAGATTTCTCTGTCATCGAGAACTTCTCTTAATTCCGCAATAAATTCCGCAGGAGCTTCACTTGATCCGCTCTTGCCTCTTGAACCCGTGAACTTGTTGAATACAACGCCCTTGCCCACAAATGCAGTGTTCTTCTTTTCAAAGTAGCTTGGATAGTTAGGGTCAAATGAGCTTGATACGTCACTTGAAAGCATCTTTGAATTTGCAAGTGTTCTTCTTACCTTTAATTCTGAATATTCACCCATTGCATTCAGAACCTCGGCAACAGTGTTCTCAAAGAATTTTGACTCCATACCGGTTGCTCCGACGCTTCCTATTTCTTCTTTATCAACAAGAATGCAAACACCTGTCTTTTTAAGCTCTCCTGATTCAACCTGAGCAATCAGTGAAGGATATGCACATACTCTGTCATCGTGACCGTATCCTATTATCATGCTTGAGTCAAATCCGAGATCCTTTGCTTCTCCCGCAGGTACGATTTCAAGTTCCGCAGACTGAAAATCTTCTTCTTCAAATCCGTACTTTTCGGATAATATATGTAAAATATTTTTCTTTACAAGGTCAGTCTTTTCTTTTTCGCCTTCTATTTCAAACGGAATGTTTCCTACAAGAAGATCCATGGCTTCCGCGTCAATAACCTTTGCCGCCGTTTTACTCATCTGTTCTGCCGCAAGGTGAACGAGAAGGTCCGTAATACAGAATACGGGCTCTCCCGCCTTGTCACCTATACTTATTTCAATATTTTTGCCGCCCTTTAAAGCAACCATGCCGTGAAGAGACATTGATCTTGCCACCCACTGGTACTTCTTTATTCCGCCGTAATAATGCGTGTCAAGAAGCGCTAAGTCAGAATCCTCATAGAGCGGGTTCTGCTTTACGTCAACTCTCGGAGAATCAATATGAGCTCCGAGTATGTTCATACCGTTTTCAATAGGCTCTGTACCGATGTTAAAGAGTACACACGCTCTGTCTAAGTTTACGGCATATACTTTATCTCCCGCCTTAAGAGTATCTCCTGATTTAATTACATCCTTGAGATCTCTGTAGCCGTGTGCCTTGGCAATCTCTGTTGCCGTCCTTGTACATTCTCTTTCAGTCTTGTTGTCAGAGATAAACTGTCTGTATTTTTCGGCAAAATCAAAAATTTCTTTTTTTGCTTTTTGGTCATATTTATACCATGCGCTCTTTCTTTCCATAATGCACCTCCTAATATATGGTAAATATTCGAATTATAAAATACTACGAATATATAAGTCCGTTTTTAATCTATAATTCTAATACTATTGATTAGCATATGCAATCTGTTTGTAAGTGCCGAACAATTAACATTTTCTAAAATTTGATTACACTTTGCGAATCACAGACTCACATTGTCTCCGAATGATATTTCGTCATCATTTTCACTCTTTTCGATATCAACATTTATTCTCTCGATTAAATCATCCGAAATATTTGGCAGATTGTTTAAGTTGTTCATTTCAAATGCAATCAGAAATTTATCTGTTGTACCGAATAATATTGGATGCCCCGGTGTATCCAGTCTGCCCTTTTCTTCTATCAGTTCATAATCGATAAGCCTATTAAGATTGCTTCCGCATCCCACTCCTCTTATCTCTTCTATTTCCGACCTGGTAACCGGCTGCTTATATGCAATAACAGAAAGGATTTCCAGTAATGCATCCGTGAATTTAAATCTGTCGGGAGTATTGATTATTCTTGCGATAGAATCGGCGTATTCCGATTTTGTCGTAAGAAGATATGTATCGTTAATGTGCTGTATTAACAGTCCCCTGTCGCTGTCTTCATATTTCTTTTCCAGCTCAGACATTATTTCATAAACTTCTCTTGTGTCCGTATCAAGAGCAATGCTTAATTCTCTTGCGTTAACAGCTCTTCCAAGGGCAAACAAAACCGCCTCTGCCTTACCGGTTAAGATATCTTTTTTTGATGAATCTGTTTTCAATGTATTTCCTTTATTAATCGTCTTCCAATTTCTCAACGGCTCCGAAGTCTTCCGGAATACTGTTTACCGTTATATCAATATCTCCGAACTGTTCATTTTGTTCTACGTCCACGGCACCGTTTTTCATCATTTCCAAAAGAATAAGAAAAGTAACTATTTCCGCCGTTTTTGTGTTTTTTTCGGGTAACAGCTCTTTGAAATTTAATCTGTTATTAACAGCCATTAATTTCCTTATTTCTTCCAATCTTTCACTGACATTTACCGGTTCCGATATTATCCTGCCGCTGAATTGACTTCTAACTCTGTCTTTTTTATATAAATTTCTTTTTATTATATCTATATAACGGTCATATAATGTGAAATTATTCAGTCCCTTTTCTCTTGCGATTTTAATTACATTTGCCTTTTCTCCGTAAACGGAAATATTATCAGGCAAGGAGGATTCTCTGTAAAAATGTATGGATCCGTTGTTATATTTTGTCCTAAGCTCTTCGGAAAGCAGCTTGAATTTCTTATATTCTATAAGCTTTTTTCTTAATTCTTCTTCGGATTCATCTTCACTTTTCGCCTTTTCTTCCTTTGGCAGAAGAAGTTTTGATTTAATCTTAAGCAATGTTGATGCCATAACAAGAAATTCACTTGCAATATCCATGTTGAAAACAGCCATTTCCCGAATATGTTCCAAAAACTGATCTGTAACCGCGGATATTGAAACATCGTATATATTCAACTTACTTTTTTCTATCAGATGAAGCAAAAGATCCAAAGGTCCTTCGAATACTTCCAATTTTACATTTATTGACATTTTATTATTTCAACTTTTACATTTTGAGAAAATATTGTATAATACACATAAGTTCCTGGGGTGTTCGATAATGTGCAATATTTGATCCGACGCTTTTTAAACGGGATTCTTAATCGGTATGTTGATGTCAAGTCTCGCTTGTACCTGATAGGCAGATATATACCTGCGGAAACCCACCTGGCTTTTTTGCCGGGTCTTAACTGCACATAACGGCACTTCGGGCTTTTTTATTTTTCTTTTTTGCCGATATCATTTTCATTTTTATCGTCTGCTTCAACGTATGATTCCGTGTTATATTCACTGTCGTCGGAATATTTATTGTCATTATTCTTTTGCTTACCGTATTTTTTATCAACCTTTTTTGCTCGATATTTCATTCTTAATCCGTCAAATATCGGCCACTCATGTACTATCATCCATTTAGGAAGAACAATCCATCCCTTTTCAATATATGAATTAAATTCGGCTCCTATAAAAATAATCATTATTCCGAAATACAGCCAGAAAAGCGCCATAATAAAATTGGACAAACTCCCATATACAAGGTTAATTTGACTTGATGAATTTACAATCATGTAATAAATGTTTGTAAATATAAGCCAACCTACCGCCGCAACTATTGCCCCCGGAAGTTCTTTAAAAAAAGTACTTTTTCTGTTGGGAACATGCATATACATAATCGTAAATGCAGTTATAAAGCCGATTGGCAATACTATAGGTTTGCTTATCTCTATTGACTGTATAATGGTTGCCCAGTTTGGAGCAAATGATTCAATGGATTCCGCCATTGAATTACCGTATACAAAAATCCCCATGACCATAAGTAAAAACAACAGGAAATACATTGTATATTTTGTGGAACGAAGCCGCCTTTTTATCCATGACACCTTCTTTTCCACTCCGTATATTCTGTCCATAAGCTGCATAATTGCCATAAAGACACTTCCCGCCGAATAAATGGCGGTCAGTGAGTATATGGACGTAAAAATAACTTTTTGTCCCTGTGACTGTTCTATAAATACACCGGAAACCAAATTTGCCACATCTGAAGGAAGGACATATTCCAATGCATTGTTAATAAAATCCGAAGCATTAATCGGAAAAAATCCAATAATCGTAACTATCAAAAGTATCATCGGAACCGTACATGTCAAAATGTAAAAACATACTACTGCAGAATAATACATGCAATTATCATCGAAGAATTTTTTAAACATGTTTTTTATTCTTGGGCCGTATTTCGACATTTCACATACCTCAATATGACAATAACAATTATTTATTGATCATTCTTTTCATAATTTATACCGTCTATTTTATATCCTGAATTTTTTACGGTATCCAAAATTTCATCAACCGACAAATTTAAATATTTGGCAAGTTCTTCCGGAGTAGGTTCCAAGGCATACTCTTCCTTATAATTTGCTACTCCGTCATTTACATAATTAACCTTTTTTAATATTGTATCAGCGGCCCTTTTGGTTGACTCGTCTTCATGCGCAAGAGCCCGCAAAGCTTTTTGCGAGAGTTCTCTTGTTTCGTTTACTATTTCGTCGACCATATTTAATATTTCATTGGTACCGAATTTCGAAATATTTGCTTCTCTGCTCTCATTTATAAATTCTCTTCCGAGTATGTATGACGCTGCTGCGACATTACATTCCTGAACATAATCCATCAGATATTCACTGTCAGCAAAATCGCTTACCATATCAATAATATTGGAGAGAACATAGTCGAATAATTCCTTTGTTGCATCCTCATCTTTATCAATTACGGATTGCATAAGCACATCGCTCATATCCTCTCGTTTTATATCGCTTATTCTCTTTATTTCATTTATGTAATTGTATATCTCATCTTCATCTTCGGCATTTCCGCCCTCGGAATCGGACTTATCGATATAAATATTGAACTCCGGCATATATCCTTCTATGACAACACCTTTAGAAATAAGATAATTATATATGTTTTTAAGGTTATCTTCCGTAGGTGCAAAATCACCGAAGACTTCCGCTATCTGCTCCTTTGTTAAGGTATTGTTATTACTTGCCGATAACAGCAGACATTCATCAATTATCTGTAAAAAATCATTTTCGTTCATTAATCGTCACCTGATATCAATTTGATAAAACCGCTGCCGTATTCATTATTAGGACGTTTGATATAACCGTGTTTTTCATAAAATTGTTCTGCATGCAGGGTGCTCATAAGCTCCAGCATCATTGTAACTCCCGGCTGAGTAATGCTCTTCACATACCCTTCCAACTGTTCCAAAATGCCTTTTCCGATATTCCTGAATCTGTATTCCGGATGTACCATTACATCTTGTATATAGCATATTACGACTCCGTCCCCGACGAGCCTTCCGAATCCCACCGTTTTTCCTTCTTCATCAAATGCACTTACACTGCAAATTGAATTCTTCATGATTTGATCTGCCAGCTCTGTCGTAAGAGGAGGTTTATTAACCAAACTTCTTAATGCAATATAATCATCCAAATTTACAGAATTAAACTCATAGCTTATGCTCATTAACTTATCTGCCCCCTTTAGAAAAGGGGATATATTTTATCAATAATCCCCTTCAAAATCCCTTTTATATTTTATTTCTTCGGTTATATATTAATCATTCCACGGTAACAACTTTAGCAAGATTACGCGGTTTATCAACATCAAATCCTTTGTCGCTTGATACAAAATAAGCGAGAATCTGAAGAGCAACGGAAGCCGGAAATGTCATAAAGTCGTCATCCGCATCAGGCAACGGAATAACATTGAATTCCTCCTTAAGCACGGGAACGAAACTCTTTTTCGCAAATATCATTATTCCCGCGCCTCTTGATTTAACTTCCCTTACATTTGAAAGTTCTTTAAGAAGAAGTTTTTCCTGAGTCATAACAGCAACAACGGGAGTTTTATCCGTAATAAGCGCAATCGGACCGTGTTTAAGCTCTCCTGCCGCATAACTCTCCGAATGAATGTATGATACCTCTTTCAGTTTAAGAGAACCCTCTCTCAACACCGAATAATCCAGTCCTCTTCCGATCATAAACAAATCGTCGGCGTCAAGTATAAGTCTTGCCGCCTTATGTATATCTACCTTACTGTCTAAAACTCTCGAGATAAGTTCCGGAACTTTAACAAGGTTTCCGACAAAATACTTAACTTCCGACTCAGACCAAATATTCTTAACCGCGGCAATTTTTGCAACCAATAAATAAAGTACCGCCAGCTGAGTCGTGTATGCCTTTGTGGAAGCCACGGCAATTTCCGGACCGGCATATGTATATAATACATAATCCGATTCATATGCTATTGCCGAGCCCTGTACATTTATTATACTCAGTGATACGGCTCCGTTAGATTTTGCGTATTTTAATGCTTCAAGAGTATCTATCGTTTCTCCGGACTGAGAAATGGCAATAACAAGAGTACCGTCTGTTATTATCGGATTTGAATATATAAATTCAGACGCCATCCATACATCTACCGGTATTCTGAGCTTATCAATTGCGAGAGATTGAAATACCAGTCCGGCATGCATTGCCGTTCCGCACGCCACTATGCAAATTCTGTCAAATTTATCAAAAAAGTCGTCTTCTATACCGTCAGCCGTGAAGTCGGGAATCCCGTCAACAATCCTGTTCTTAATGCAATTTTCTATTACATGCGGCTGTTCCATTATTTCTTTTTCCATATAGAAAGGATATCCGCCCTTATCGGATGCGTTTTTATCCCAATCCATGGTCAAATATTCCGGAGTTATTTCGTTACCCTCTTTATCCTCCACCATAAGACTGTCTTTTGTAAGTACCAAAAGGTCATATTCAGGCAATACGAAGTATCGATTGGTATATGCACAGAGAGCGCTTACATCAGACGCCAACATACATCCACCCTCGAAGTGTGTGGCGACAATAGGCGATACATTTCTTATGGAATATATCTTTCCCGGTTTGTCTTTAAACATTATTACAAACGCAAATGTTCCCTTCAGCTTATCAACGGTCTTATAAATAGCCGATTTAGGATTATTTTCCACCTGATAATACATGTTCAGAAGGGCTGCAACCACTTCCGTGTCGGTCTGTGATTTCAACCCTTCATTAAGATGAAACTCTTCTATAAGTTCTTTGTAATTCTCGATAATGCCGTTGTGAACCAATACAACGTCACCAACCATGTGAGGATGTGCATTACTGTCGGAAACATTGCCGTGTGTTGCCCATCTTGTATGCCCTATACCGCAAATCGAATCAAATATCGATTGCTCCTCCGGTGTATTCATTCCGTTGCATTTATCAATCAAATCACTCACTCTGCCCGCACATTTTATAACGGACATTCTGTCACTGTGAGACAGCGCAATACCTGCACTGTCATATCCTCTATATTCAAGGAGAGCCAAAGCGTCAAGAAGTATATCCTTAGCTTTTCTGTCTCCGACATATCCTATAATTCCACACATACTACTCTCCATTGTAACAACTATGTGTCATTCAGTTATAATTATTAATTATATAACCGTTAAAACATCAGGAACATCCATTCCCGTCTCATAATTTTAACTTGTACCATAATATATAATTTTACAAATAAAAGCAAATTGTAATAGTTTAATTTATTTATTTTTTAAACCGCGTTACTTAAATATGTTCATAATGTTACAAATGTTTGTTTGACTTTTGTTTTTTCATAAAATATATTTAAAATGATAATTTAATAAGAAGGAGATTTTATGGCTGACAGAAGAAAGCGCAGATCCTACAGATCTCGCAAATATAAGAAGAACAGGCAAAAAACGGGTCGTATCATTTCACTTATACTGAGTTTTGCCGCCGTGATTATTATTCTGCTTATCAGCAACGGAGTCATACGATTTAATTCCGGTACATATGTGGGAAGTTCCCATACGGAAAATGCCGAACCTCTGTCATTTTCATCGGTGGATGACGTATCCGCGGTTAATTATAACGGTGCGTCTTATGCATATATTAATAACAATACGCCGGTATTTACTGATAAAGAAAAGAGCAAAGGCAGCTTTGAAACATACGGAAATCTTGATTCTTTGGGACGATGTACATACGCATTTGCAAATGTATATACTGATCTTCTCCCTAAGGGAGAGCGTGAAAGTATAGCTTCCGTTAAGCCTACCGGCTGGCATCAAAACAAATATGATTTTGTGGATCAGGGGTCTCTGTATAACAGATGTCATTTAATCGCATATTCTCTCACGGGAGAAAACGCAAATGAAAAGAATCTCGTAACCGGTACAAGATATATGAATACGGATGGCATGGGCAGTTTTGAAAAAGAAGTTCTTGACGCCGTCCGCGAGAAAAAGCTTCATGTACTATATAGGGTTACACCTGTTTTTAAAGGCAACAACCTGCTCTGTGACGGAGTTCATATGGAGGCATATTCCGTGGAGGATAAAGGCAAAACCGTAAGTTTTAATGTATTCGTATACAATGTCCAACCCGGCGTTGCAATAGATTATGCAAGCGGTAATAACAAAGCGGCATGATATACATCGAATTGCTCATATACCCATATATACAAAAAGCCCTCAGGTCTGTAAGGCACATATCGTCAAGCAATATTGAGATATGACCGTCCGGACTCTGAGGACTTTTTTGTTATACGAATATAATATTTTAAAATTAAATAATTTTGCTTATGCCCGCGAAAAAATTTTCAGTGATATTTTCAATAATATTGTCAAATATATTTTTATACCACATATTATTTAAATATTTCAGGATGTTCGTCCATATATTCATACATTGCTTCAGTCTGATGACCGAATGAGAAATGACCTACTACTATGTTTTCGGAAACCATCATCGGATGTCCCGTATTTACACAAAAAGCATTTATCTGCTCCTCGTCTATTCCCAATCTGTGGTTAAGCGGAATAACCTTGAAACCTCCCATTTTTCTCCATAACATTCTCTCAAACATTATGGCGCCGATTGAAAATCTCGTAGCACAGGCCGACTCTGTTAAAGGATCTATACCGAACTTGTTGTTCATATCATCCACATGAGGAATTACGCCGTCGTCTCCCCACAAAAACTTAGCCATTTCGGGATCTTCAAATACTCTTAATTCATGATACATAGGATGAGAACCGAATCTCTTCTCATATTGTGACACTGCATCAAGTTTTTTTACTATTCTTACCATTCCGAATCCGTTAAGAGGTATTAAAGGTGCAATAAAACCGGGATTATATTCCACGGGTTCGACATTCGGATTCTCAAGCACACCGTCATCTCTTATAAATCCTAATTTTTTAAAAGCATCCTTCTTTGTTTTTACGCCGTATTTGCAATGTGCATATGCCGTAAACATTTTATCGAAATAATCTTTCGTAATAAAGATATCCTCATCCAGCTTGAAGATATATTTTGCCTTTGGATGGTTCATAATGGCTATATTTTGAACAAGTGAAACATCATTTTCCTTTGTCCATAAATAAGACCATTTATATTCCTTACAAATATCATCCAATTCCGCAACATATTTGCCGCTTGAAACTATTACGATATCTACTTTATCGTGCTCAAACATTTTAAGTCTTTTCAATGTATGAGGGAATAATTTTTCTTTATAGCCGGCAAGTACCATACACATGGCTTTTTTCCCGTTTGATCTGTCTATAAATGTGCTGTGTGCTTTAAATCTGAAATATTTTACAAGATTGTCTTTCCCTTTTCTTCCGCAATCAAGAATTTTATTCTTTATATCAGCCATTACACCCTCCGCCTTATCTTTAATTCTTATATAAGTTGGCACTATTCTAACACAATATAATTGCTATGAGCAACAATTTAATTACATAAACGCATCCGAACCGACCTTCATTCCGTTACGGTGCTGATGTCAGGATGATTTTTTGTAATATAAAACCCTAATTGTGTATTATTACCATATTTATTACACTGATTTTCCGGAAAAAATCATAATGAGATAAATAATATTGCAATATACTCCCCTACTTTGTAAAATGAAAATATTAATTTATGTAAGGAAAAGTATAAAATGGTTAATTTTAAAGAAGATGAACAGTTAAATATTCTTAATCATTCATGTGCACATCTTATGGCGCATGCGATTAAGCATTTATATCCACATGCAAAATTCTGGGTAGGTCCGGTAGTTGCCGAAGGTTTTTATTATGATGTAGATCTCGGTGACGACGTAATACGTGACGAAGATATTACGGCAATAGAGAAGGAAATGAAAAAAATTGCCAAAACCGGCAAGAAGATTTACAGACGGGAACTCACAAAGGAAGAAGCTCTCGAAATGTTTGCGGGCGACGAATATAAACTCGAACTTATCAATAATTTTGAAGACGGTACCGTTATTTCATGTTATGAACAGGGTGACTTTATAGATTTATGCCGCGGACCTCACGTTGATAACGTTAAGATGTGCCGCAATTTTAAACTTATCAAATACTCCGGAGCATATTGGAAAGGGGACAGTAACAACAAGGTTCTTCAGAGAATTTACGGTGTGTGTTTCCCTACAGCCGAGGAATTAGAGGAACATTTAAAACTCCTTGAAGAAGCAAAAGAGAGAGATCACAGAAAAATCGGCAAGGATATGCAGCTCTTCATGACAGACGATCTTGTGGGAAGAGGTTTACCTATGTTTCTTCCTAAGGGTTATGTTATTTGGCAGGAGTTGGAAAAATATATTAAAGATAAAGAAAGAAAACTCGGCTATCAGCATGTTCTTACCCCTTGCATAGGTACAATCAATCTCTATAAGACTTCGGGTCACTGGGATCACTACAAAGAGAATATGTTCCCGGCAATGGATGTTGAAGGCGAACAGCTTGTTCTCCGTCCGATGAACTGCCCTCACCATATGATGATTTATGCCAACAGAAATCACTCGTACAAAGATCTTCCTTTAAGGATCGGAGAAATAGCTCACGATTTTCGTTTTGAAGCAAGCGGAACTCTTAAAGGAATAGAAAGAGGAAGACATTTCTGCCAAAACGATGCACACCTCTTCGTAACTCCCGAACAGATCAAAAGTGAATTCTCAAAGGTTGTCGATCTGATATTTGAAGCATATAAGGACTTTAATATTACGGATTATCGCTGCATTCTCTCACTCAGAGATCCGGAAGACAAAGAAAAGTATCACGATGACGATGCCATGTGGAACGCTGCAGAGAGTGCTCTTCGTGAAGTTCTTAACGATCTCGGCATCGAATATACGGAAGAAATAGGCGAAGCCGCATTTTACGGACCAAAGCTTGATGTTAATGTTAAGCCTGCCGTTGGTAACGAATATACTCTTTCCACATGTCAGTTGGACTTCTGTCTTCCTTCGAAATTCAACCTGACATATATCGACAGCAACAATGAAAAGAAAACGCCTGTCGTTCTTCACAGAGCAATTCTCGGTTCTCTTGACAGATTTATGGCTTATCTTCTTGAGGAAACAAAGGGCAATCTCCCTACATGGCTTGCTCCCGAACAGGTTAGAATTCTCCCTGTAAAAACCGACGATGAGAAACTTTCGGCTTATGCCGAAGAGGTTTACAATAAATTGTTCGAAAAGGATGTAAGAGTTGAGCTTGATACCAGATCTGAAAAGTTGGGATACAAGATGAGAGAAGGTCAAATGCAAAAAGTGCCTTATCTTCTTGTCCTCGGCGCAAATGAAGCAAATGACCGTACCGTATCATTCCGTCTTCACGGTGAAGAAAATACTACCGTAATGCCTCTTGACGAATTTGTTGATAAAATAAAGAATCAAATTGATTCAAAATCAATCGAAAAAATCTGATTTTAAATTAATTTTAAATATGATAATCCGGTTTTAAATTATATAAATCGGATAATAAAACAGGATGTCTGAGACAGCCGGAGTACTTCGGAAGTTCAGACATCCTGTTTTTATGATGGTTATAATTTGGTTTGGATTTATTATTTGTAAAACTGTATTATTTTGTTTTAATTATATGTTTGTAGTATTTTATTATTTTGTTTGGATTATATGTTTACGGTATGTTATTGGTTTTGATTTATTGTTTGTAATATTTTATTTTTTCAACATCAACGGAATTAAACCTGAAACAATTGAATATGTCTGAGTCGGAAAGGCAAAGATCATCTGACTTAATTCCAAACCTGATATTCTCTTTTGTATGATGAAAGTAAGAAAATCAATCATCATCGCGCCTTCCGCTCCGTATACCGCCGCTCCCGCAAGATAACCTTCTTTATCGAAAATATATGTGATTTCAGCTTCGGTTTCACGATTATTTACCCATGAATTAACAGCTCCGAAAGGAACAACTTCGACTCTGTACTGTTCAGGATTCTTTTCGGCCGTTTCCACGCTTACTCCGACCTGGGCAATCCTCGGAAGTGTAAATACAAGATTAGGTATAACCGGATAATTAATAGGATTATTGTTAATGCCGAGAATCTGTGCGGCTATATAATTGGATTCAAATTCAGCCGTAGGAGTAAGGTTAGGAATATTTTTATCAACCACATCTCCGCTTGCAAAAATATTAGGTACCGAAGTACGCATATATTCATCCGTTTTAATGCCTTTGGAGGAATATTCTATTCCGAGCTTTTCAAGACCGAGATTTTCCACATTTGCCACTCTTCCGGTCGCATGTAATACATAATCCGTTTCTATGGACTTGCCGCCGTCGGTATTTACAATATATGAATCTCCGTTCTTCTCAACAGATGCAACATTTTCATTAAAGATAAATTCAGCACCCTGATTCTTCATCTTTTCAATAATATTGTTAACGTATTTTCCCGGATATGCGCGTAAAGGTCTGTCAGAACGATGAATTATTGTTACCTTTTTGCCGAGAGCAAGAGCCATGGAAGCAAATTCCATTGAAATAATTCCGGCACCCACTATAACCATTCTCTCAGGCATAACGTCCAAATCCAGAAAATCTTTGCTGTCATGTGTAAATTCGCTTCCGGGAGCTTTCATTTCCGCGTCTCTCGAGCCGGATCCGATAACGATATACTCAGCCGTATATGTTTCATTTCCCACCTTTACGGTATGTTCATCTATAAGTTCGGCATGTCCGTTTAACAGATTCACTCCGAATTTTGTAAAAATTTGACCGAGTAAAGGGGAAAATGCTCCTATTGTCTGCTTTTTGTATGCCATAAGCTTTGTCCAATCAATACCGGGAGTTTCAACGCCGAGGTCAGAATATCTCATAAGGCCTTCCTGATATTCAAAAGGACCGTCAAGAATAATTTTCGCATCACAACCGTAATTTGTACAAGTTCCGCCATTTTTATCCTGTTCCGCAATCGCTGTTTTTTTGCCCGCTCTAGCCAAAAAAAGTGCTCCGTGATTACAAGCATGACCGCTTCCTATAAAAATAACGTCATAATCATACATAATGTGTTCCTTCTTTCTTTTCTATTTGACAGAATTATATTGTGTAAAATATAACTATGTTATATCACTTGAATTATATTTTGTCAAATAAAAAAAAACAGGTTTATTACATAAATTTGTAAAAACCTGTTCACTGTCAGTCGGATATGTGCTCCGTCAGCTTATCATATATTTCCTTGGCAACCGCAAGTTTATACATATATCTTGAATTCTGTACCGGAATCTCCGCAACGTATGCAAAAATATCCGACCTTACGGCAATCGCAAAATATACCTTCCCCGGTTCTGAAAAATCCGAATTTTCGGGATCAACATTACCCATTGTTCCCGTAACGCCGATTCCTATGTCCGCGTCATATTTTTTTCTGCAGCACTCCGCCATTGCAGAAGCCGTTTCTTTTGAATAAACGGAATATTTATCTATAGTCTGCGGTGAGACTCCGTCTTTAATTTTTGCTTCATTACAATATGTAATCATGGCTCCCTTAAAAACGGCCGACGCTCCCTCGGTATCCGTTATCAAAGAAGCAATCTGTCCGGACGTTGCACTTTCCATTGTGGTAATATGAATACCTTTGGAAATAAGAAGTTTTGTAAGTTTATTGTAATCCGATCTTATTTCCGATTCGTTATAAATACGGCTCATTATATACTCCGAATTATCTGTTATCTACCTTTTCGGGATACATGTCATGTTCAATCAAACGCTTATATGCAACTTCTTCCCACTTTGTTCCGAGCTTTCCGTAATTACAATACGGATCGATGGAAAGACCTCCTCTCGGAGTGAATTTACCCCAAACTTCAATATATTTCGGATCCATTAATTTAATAAGATCTTTCATGATTTTGTTGACGCAGTCTTCATGAAAATCACCGTGATTTCTGAAACTGAAAAGATACAGCTTAAGAGATTTACTCTCAACCATTTTTACATCAGGAACATAGGAAATATAAATAGTTGCAAAATCAGGCTGTCCCGTAATGGGGCAAAGACTTGTAAACTCGGGACAGTTAAACTTTACGAAATAATCATTTTCCTGATGCTTGTTTTCAAATGTTTCTAAAATTTCCGGTGCGTAATCATCCGGATACTTTGTTGCTTTATTTCCCAACAGTGTTAAATCTGACATAATAAACTCTCTTTCCTGAATATTATTTTAAAATTATATTGTTGTGTTTCCGTAATAAAAAATCAGTCTGAGGATAACAGCGGATCCTTTACTCCGTTTTCTTCAAACGCCTTTGCTCTGTCAATACAGGTTCCGCATTCGCCGCAAGGCACTTCTCCCCCCTCATAACAGCTCCATGTAAGTTCATACGGTACGCCGAGCTCAAGACCTTCTCTTACGATATCCGCCTTTGTCATATTTACGAATGGCGCTTCAACTCTTAATTCCTTACCGCTTCCTATGTATATTGCGGCATTTATTGCATCATTAAACTCTTTTGAACAATCCGGGTATGCCGCTCCCGCCGCATCATCACTGTGCGCTCCGTAGCAAATAAGACTGCATCCCTTGGAAATTGCTATGCTTGCGGCCGATGATAAAAATAATCCGTTTCTGAAAGGCACGTATGTTGAAACAAGTTCCCCTTCCGTCTCAGCCAGCTGTTCTCCGTAAGATTCCTTTGGAATTTCCCGGTCTGAATGGGAAAGCAGGGAGCTGTCACTGAATTGAAATATTTTAGTCAGGTCAAGCTGCAGCCATTCCACATTATAGTAGTCCGTTACAGCCTTTGCACTTGCGATTTCCTTATCATGTTTTTGTCCGTAATAAACGGAGAGCGCAACAACATTTTCGTTTCCGACTCTTTTAACTTCTCTTGCAAGACAGGTTGTGCTGTCCAATCCTCCGCTTACCAAAACCAATACTTTCTCCGACATTTTTCATCCTTTCAATCTCATCCACAGAACCGCATCAGTCTCGAATCTGCCGCGTAATGTTGTAGTATATGTTGAAGCGACGGTATTCTTTATACCTCTGGCCGTCATACAACTGTGCTTTGCATCAATAAGTACGGCTACATCTTCGGAATCCGTCACCATTTGCATAATATCGGCAATATCAGTACCGATACGCTCCTGAAGCTGAAGTCTTTTTGCAACCATCTCCGCTATTCTCGCTATCTTACTTAAACCTATCACCTTACCGTTCGGCACATATGCAACGGTAATTTTCATATCGTACATAAGGGCCAAATGGTGTTCACAATAACTAAATACTTCAATATCGCGAACAACAACCATATCTCCGGATGATTTACCGCTGTTTAAATTCTCTTCAAATGTTACTCCGAACATTTCCGCAATTTCCTCATTTGTATAGAGCATTCCTTCAAATACTTCTTCATACATTTTGGCAACCCTTGACGGAGTATCCTTTAACCCTTCTCTTTCGGGATCATCCCCGAGAGCGATGAGAATTCCTTTGATGTGTTCTTCTATCGCGGCGGTATCTATTTTTTTATTACTTTTACCTTCTGTCATTACACACCTCTTTCTTCCGGATCCCATATAAACTTATGCAACTGTAACTGCAGCCTTACGTCGTTCATTTTATGTTTCGCCATATAATCAACCATAAATGCAGGTTCAATCCGTCCGAACACCGGACTTAAAAATACATTGCACTTACGGACAAGTGAATATTTGTCAATAATACTTCTTGCAGCATCCAGGTCCGACTCATCGGAACAGACAAACTTCACCGTATCTCCCGTTGAGAGATAATTATAATTATCAGTATCCGTATCTGAGGAAACTCCGCTCCCCGGGAGCTTATAATCTAATGTAAAGCATAATTTATCGGATCGAACATCCCATTTTTTTATTGACCTTGTTCCGTTAGTCTCAATTTCTATACGACAATCCGTCTCATCCGTTAATCTGTCAATAAGTATGTCTATATCTCTTTGTATAAGCGGTTCTCCTCCGGTCAATGTAACATTTTTTACATTACTCATTTTTACCCGCTCAATGATTTCGTCAGCCGTCATTTCAGTATAAGGAGCATCGTCCTTATTGGCCCATTCGGTGTCGCAATAATTACAATTCAGATTACATCCCTGAAATCTGATAAATAATGCCAACGCCCCGCTTTTTGCTCCCTCTCCGTTAATACTTACAAATGTTTCGACTACTTTATATATACTTTCCATGTTACGCCTCATATCTTGCACAGTTATTAGGCGTTTCATACACTTCGGCAGCCCGTATGTTATATCCCTTACTTTTTATTTCATCATAAAAATACTTTGCAAAATTCTCTGCCGTAGGTCTGAAATCTATTGTGATAATTCTGAACCCCTCATCTGATAAGCATTCAAATGTTTGCGGCTTAAGAGTGTCTTTTTCTATAACAAGAGAATGGTCAAGATTGTCGGCTAAGGCTTTGAGAGCAGCCTTTATGTCGGTAAAATCCACTACCATTCCGTCATCAAGACTATCTCCTGCGATTTCAATTACAACTCTCCATCTGTGTCCGTGAATATTTTTGCACTTGCCGTTGTACCTTGAAAGAAAATGCGCCGAATCAAAGGCGGCTTCCGTTTTAACGATATACATATGTAAACTCCTAAAATGTGTTAAACCTGTTAAATGTATTACAAAACAAAAAGGATGTCTTTACAGACATCCTTTTGTAACAAAACAGAACTTCATCTTATGTAATAAGATGAAGTGTAGCCCTGGTTTTGTTTTCAGACAGGATGGTGCAAACGAACTGTCCTATTTTTTCAAATGATAACATAATGGGCGTTTGTCAGTCAAATCTTGCGTATATCCCTTTATTAAGTTTTGTTTTATATTTAATAAAAAATAAAACTCACGACATGTCGTGAGTTTTTAATATATTTACTAAATTAATATGTAAAATAAAAAGTGCGTCGCACCTCGAAATAAGCTCCCTTGACGCGTTCAAAAGCAATTAACTCAGCTCAGGCACCCTTCCGGCACACGAAAGATTCCGCTTAATGCTGCTTCATTCCTGACCTGACATGATTCACGGATTTCCGTTGCGGAAGACCAAAGCCTCAACGCAATCACTTTCGTGCCTTCAAAAAAACTTATCCCTCAGATTGACATCACCCCTGCTATAGCGGATTCCACAGGTACAGGGCGCCGCTACTGCCCCGGCTGCACTTCTTTCAATTATATTGATAATTTAATATTTGTCAATTAAAATTATACGGTATTTTGATTATAAAATTATTGTACTTATATTTTGCTTATATTATCATTGTACGAGTGTATATTATTGTTTGTATTATAAAAGGAGATAAATGCTTATGATTAAGATAGTAGCCGAATGGTTCGTAAAACCTGAATCAAGAGACAAGTTTCTTGAACTGTGTGAGGAGATTATAGAAGGCACTCGCGCTGAGGCCGGCAATATCAGCTATGCACTCCATGAAAATATTTCAGACCGTAACCATTTAACATTTATTGAAGAATGGAAGGATCAGGACGCAATTGATTTTCACAATAATTCAGAACATTTTGTAAAAATTGTTCCGCAATTAAAGGATTTGTGTTCCGATGAGCCGAGAATCATTCTTTATACCGTAAATATGTAAAGAAGGCAAAAACATGAACAAGAAAGTTTTAATCGCAATGAGCGGAGGTGTTGACTCAAGCGTTACCGCACTGCTTATTAAAAATAAGGGATACGACTGCATGGGAGCAACCATGAATCTGTTTCAAAACGAAGATATCGGAATACCGATGAATAAAACATGTTGTTCCATTGAGGACATTAATGACGCAAGAAGCGTTGCAAACAGAATAGGTATAGACTATCGCGTTTTTAATTTGCAGGAAAAATTTAAAGAAAAAGTAATTGAGCCTTTCATTAAATCTTACGAAGACGGTGCAACTCCTAACCCCTGTATCGATTGCAACAGATATCTTAAATTCGGCAGACTTTTGGAAAGAGCCGAAGACATGAATTATGATTATGTGGCTACCGGACATTATGCCGTAATAGAATATAATGAAGAAACAGGCAGATATAGTCTGAGAAAATCAAAAGATCTTAAGAAAGATCAGACATATGTTTTATATAATTTAACTCAGGACATGCTTGCACATGCTCTTTTTCCGCTTGGATCTCTTACAAAAGAAGAGGTTCGTGCCATCGCGGAAGAAAACGGATTTATAAATGCGAAAAAAGCCGAGAGTATGGACATCTGTTTTGTAAAGGGAACGGATTATGCTTCGTTTATTGAAAATTATACCGATAAACATTACCCGGAAGGTGATTTTATTGACATGCAGGGCAATGTAATAGGTAAACACAAGGGTATTATTCGATATACAATAGGTCAGAGAAAAGGTCTCGGTGTATCCTTCGGCAAGCCTATGTTTGTATATTCCAAAAACGCAAAGGATAATACCGTTACTCTTGCATCGGATGATGAACTTATGTCGAGAGAACTGTTTGCGGACAATATTAATCTGATTCCTTTTGAAAGATTGGATAAACCGATGAAGGTAAAAGCCCGTGCCAGATATAACATGAAAGAGCAGCCTGCCGTGGTTGAACAGCTTGAAGACGATCTTATCAAAGTCACGTTTGATGAACCTCAAAGAGCATTTGCAAAGGGACAGGCAGTCGTACTATACGACGGCGATTATGTTGTCGGAGGCGGAACCATAATATAAAATAAAACCTTCTGCAGCAGTGCGTAAAGTTGATTACACACCGTTACGGAAGGTTTTTATGTTAAATATTAACTTTGAAATTTTCAGTGTTTTAGTCAGAAAATCAGAAAATTATTAATTACGGTATAACCGCTCATTTATTTTGTTCAATATTTTCAATTTCACTTAATACAACCACATCCCCGTCTTGAAGTATAACATCTCCGTTAGGGATTATTACATCGCTGTTTCTCTTGATGATAACAATTCTTTTTTCACTTTCAAGATGTCTGCCTATATCTGCTATCGTACGACCGGAATAATCGTCATTTTTATGTATCTCTATCTCAGATAATTCTATACCTTTCACCTTTTCAAATGTTTTTGCACTCAGAATTACTTTATCATTACATTCAAATGTTGTATCTCCCCTCGGAATAATATTTTCACCGTCACGCTTAATCAGCACCACCACCGTTTCCGGAGGAAGCGTAATGTCTTTAAGTGTATGACCGATCCACTCATGTCCCTCAGGTACGGAAAATTGAATAAATTGAACCGGCGACTCTTCCATATAATCGGTAAAGGTTCTTGCAATACTGTTTTCATCATCAAGCATATTTAATTTTTTAGATACAAACGGCAACAATGTTCCCTGTAACAACATGGAAAATAATACGACCAAAAAAGCAATATGGAACACATCGTTTTGTAATGTAACCATAAGTGTTGCCGATATTGCAAAAACTATGGATGACGCTCCTCGAAGCCCCGACCAAGATACAAGTATCATTTGGTTAAATTTCGCTTTAAAAGGCGACATTATGGCAAATACACTCACCGGTCTTGATATAAATGTTAAAAAAACAGCGATTAATATTGCCGGAATCCATACATTTACAAACGAAGAAGGATTTGAAAGCATTCCCAGCAGGAAGAATATAAGAATTTGCATAAATGCGGTAACGCCGTCAAAGAAATTCATAACATCCGCCGTTCCCTTGAGTTTTGCATTACCCATAATTATACCGACTATATATACACTCAGATAACCGTTTCCTCCTACCGCAACAGGCACTCCGTACGCAAGCATTGCAAACGCCAGGAAAAACATCATTCTGAATCCCGCACCGGTATTCGGATTCATTCTTTTGGCTATAAATACCCCTACAACCGCAATTCCGACGCCTATACCCAATCCGTATACAATCTGGGCAAATATCATATACGATATGGATCCGGCACTTGCCGAACCTTGAAGAACCGATATGAATATTGCGGTCATTGTATATGCGATAGGGTCGTTACTACCGCTTTCAAGTTCCAATATGGAAGCCGTATTATACTTTAAACTCAGACTTCTTGACCTTAAAATCGAAAACACGGTGGCAGCATCCGTTGAAGAAAGCACCGCTCCGATAAGCATACTTTCAGCTATCGGCATATGCAGTGCCAAAAAGCAGAATAATCCGGTAATTACACCTGTTGAAACTACTCCCAATGTGGATAATAAAACAGACGGAACCGCGGTTTTTCTGGCTTCTTTCCAGTTTGTTCCGAAACCGCCGAAAAACATGATAAAGATCAATGCCAAAGAACATACCGTTTCAGCGCTGTCAAACGCAAAATCAAAATCTTTTATCAGTCCGCTCATTCCCAGAAACATTCCAAATAATATGAATGCCAGTACAGCCGGTATTCCTATCTTAGTACTTATTTTATTCATGGAAATACTTACGAGAAGTATCAGCGCAATACCGATAAGATAAAAAACCATTCATTATTCCTCCGACTTTTATTACCATTAACTATATTTGATAAGTTAATATAAAACAAGTGTAAAATTTATATAAATCCACGTTTCCCGGTCATAAAAATCTGATTATTCATTATATTCTCTATTGTCTTTTTTCTTATATTTCAATCGCCTTACAAGCTGATTTACATTAATTAACATAAGACAATTAAATGAAAATTGTATATAATATTCATTAATATCATATAAAAAGAAAGGAATATTATGAGTACATCTTACAAAGATACTTCCAAAAAGAAAATTTTCACACCGAAAAGAATTGTGATTCTTATCGTATTCTTAGCCGGTGTATCTATTTTGATTGCATGGGCGATAATACGATTTAATCCAAGTATTTACAGAAGTCTGTTTCTTGCTTCATCCAAAGATACTCCCGAATCTTTGGATCCCGACAAGGCAGACACAACGCCCGTATCATATTCGGATACCGATAATTCTGATTTTAATGATTATACAAACAAATTATTAAATCTGCTGGTAACTTCCGACACGAATACTTATAACTCAAGTATGGAACATCCGGAGCGTTACGGCGTCGAACAGGGTAAATACAGCCTTAATCCGAATAATCAGGCTGATACAAATGCGGCTTATCTTACATCATTTACGGATTTGAAAAAACGACTTGCGACATTTGATTATTCATCACTTAGTTTTAAACAACAAAAAGCATATGACGAAATTCGTCTTTGTCTGGACAGTTATATAACAAAGTTTACTTATCCCGATTTATCGGAACATAAATATTCAGGATCATTGTCATCACAACCGAACGGTAAGGAATATTATGAGCAGCTTTTAGAGAACTCCATCGGTGCCGGAAAGACTGTTGATGAGTATTACAAGATGAATAACGCATATCTGGAACAGTTTTTTAAAGGCCTGGATTCCACAAGCAGCGGAGATCAAAAAAAGTATAAATCATATTCCACGGACGGTGATCCAAATGAAATATTAAATAAGCTGAAAGAGATGTCCAAAGAACATTTCCCTGCAGTACAAGATGCGCAATATACTATTGAATATTCGGAAGACGAAGGAAAATACTTTGTTGATGCAGCGAGATATATAATCCCTCCTCTTGATGACATTAACAAAAGTAAGATTATATTGAATAAAAATGCAGTCAATTATTCCAGAGATTTATTTACTATACTTGCGCATGAGGGATATCCGGGACATATGTATCAGGTTTCTTATTTATCGGACAAAATAAATAAAGGTGAAGAAGATCCGGTACGATATTTCACAATGAATAACGGTTATACAGAGGGATTTGCTTCATATGCCGAATATCTTTCATATTCATACAACGACTCTGTTGAGTCCGGAGTAAGCGATGTTGCCAAGTATTATAACTTCGGTTATAACGCGATTTATGCAAAAATTGATATAGAAGCAAATTATTACGGTAAATCTATTGATGAACTCAGAAGCTTTCTTTCCGGTTACGGAATAAGAGACAGCAAAGTTCAAGATGATTTGTATAATGATGTAACAACTAACCCCGGTTCCCGTGTAATATACGCGGTCGGACTTGAAGAAGTTTTTGAAATGCAAAGAAAAGCAAAAGATATTGCCGGCGATAATTATTCCGACGATAAATTCAACAGATTAATAACCGAACTCGGTCCTATGGGATTTAAAGATATTGAGAAAAGATTATATATGATAAATAATTTTTAATAAAAAAACCGGCACTGACGTGATATGTACCCAGAATCCTGGACACATATTTATGAATTAGGCGGAACACATGGATGCTATCCTGTATTGTACAGGTGGCATCCATTTTGTTTTTGCCTGAATTCTTTTGTTATTGTAGTAATCTATATATTCTTCAACCG
>JALEKK010000003.1 GCA_022769005.1 Lachnospiraceae bacterium | reverse complement strand
GAAGACATGGGATTAACAAAGGAACAGGTTGACAGTATTCTTGATGAAAATAGTCAGGATATAGGTAAGGTAAAAGGTGACCTTGATACTGCTAATCAAGAAATTACATCTTTAAGAGAGCAGATTGTTGATAGAGATAGTAAGCTTGAAACTTTGAAGAATTCCACAGGTGATGTTCAGGCAGTGTTGGATGCAATTGATGATGTGATTGTGGACAACATACTTGCAAACAATGATGAACCTGATGATGAAGGTGTAAAACTTCAAAAGATATATGATGAAATTTTCAATGAAAATTTATAATGATATGCGATAGTTTCAGTTAGTATGTGTGCAACATTGGTGAAACACAAAAGTCTTGAAAAGCCTTGTTTTTTTAAGGGTCGGAACTATCAAAGAGATAATTTTCAAAAAGCCTTGTATTTGCTTGGTTTTCAAGCATTTACAGGCTTTTTTTTTTGCTCTTAAACCACGGAAATCAAAAATCAACAGGTGCCCGGAAAACAATAACGGTTATAATATTGTGCAGAAACGC
Organism: Lachnospiraceae bacterium; assembly: GCA_022769005.1. Lineage (GTDB taxonomy): Bacteria > Bacillota > Clostridia > Lachnospirales > Lachnospiraceae > UBA4285. Next base: position 4,538 of record JALEKK010000003.1, on the reverse strand, counting down.
TATAACGTGTAAGATGTATTTAATAAAACTCGGCAGTGTATTTAGGGTGGTGTGATGTTAAAATATCTCAGTAACTTATTATTCACATTTATAATGATCGGTTTTGTATTGTTTTTTATAATATTGGTAATGGCAAACAACAAATGCGATCATAATGAAAAACAAAGACGCTTTCACTTTGTTGCAGAAAACAGCTCGGCAAATAGCGATATGGCTGTATTTTGTAAAGTGTGCGGCGAACAATTAACAACTTATGCGCAGTTTAAAGGTACACCGGATGATAAATCTTATTTAAGCGCATTCTCAGGATATATCGACAGTAACGAGATAATACCGGGAGAATACTATACTGTGACCGCCGCTGTTAGGGGAGAATTTCACGGCATTAGAATCGAAAAGCCAGAGCTCACATGCCAAGAGGAAAATGATGATTATAAAGTACTCTTCAGCGTGGGATTTAAAGAGGAATACAGAGATTTAATTTCATCGGTAAAAGAAGGGGAAGAAATAACTTTCCGTGGAAAATTCTACACCGAAGGATGCGGATTCTCCGATTGTGAGCTGATTTCACGCAACAATCAGAACAAAGGAGCGGCATAAAAGAATATTCCCGATGTTTGATATAACCGGTATTGAAATGAAGTGCTGAAAACTCATCAATTTGAAGGTAAGAATATATAATAGTTTATTATGTATCAATTAAATGAGAGCGGTATATATTATGACAGAACAAATAAAGTAAAGCGCATCCGAGAACTTTTGTGATTTTATCACAGAAGTTCATTTTTTATTTGGTAAAATATATTCAGAAATAAATATTTTCGAAAAAATAATGAAAGCTGAAAGGGGCATATAAATGAAAGTCGTAATAGTGGGCGGTGTGGCAGGCGGAGCAACAGCTGCCGCAAGAATACGAAGATTGGATGAAAATGCGGAAATTATCGTATTTGAGAGAAGCGGATACATATCTTATGCGAATTGCGGTCTTCCGTATTACATAGGAGGAACCATTGAAGATAGAAAAGCTCTTACGCTGCAGACACCGGAAAGCTTTGACAAGCGTTTTAACGTGACAATGAAAGTCAATCACGAAGTGACAAAAATAAATCCGGACAAAAAAACCGTAGAGGTTAAGGATTTGATTTCGGGAGAAGAATTTGAAGAAAGTTATGATAAGCTCCTTCTTTCTCCGGGAGCAAGACCTGTAATACCGGCTGTTCCGGGTGTGGAGTCCGATAAAGTATTTTACTTAAGAACTGTGGAAGATACATTTAAAATTAAAGATTATGTAAATGAACACAGTATAAAAAATGCGGTACTCATAGGAGGAGGATTTATAAGTGTTGAGTTGTCGGAGAATTTGACGGAGTCAGGTATAAAAACAACCATTGTTCAAAGACCGAAACAGCTTATGAATATATTTGACGGAGACATGGCTGCGTTTATTCACGGGGAAATGCGTAAGAACGGAGTCGAACTTAAGCTTGGAAGGGCGCTTACGGCTCTTGAGGAATCCGAAGCGGGAATCGACGTAATACTTGACGGAGTCGAAAGGCTTCATGCGGATATTGTTGTAGTGGCAATAGGTGTTTCACCGGAAAGCGAACTTGCGAAAAAAGCCGGATTGGAACTTGGAGTAAAGGGAAGTATCGTTGTAAATGAAAAAATGGAGACTTCCGTAAAAGATATTTACGCCGTGGGCGATGCCGTTCAGGTGAAAAATTTTGTTACAAAAGCGGATACCGTAATACCGCTTGCGGGACCGGCCAATAAACAGGGAAGAATTGCGGCGGATAATATCTGCGGCGGAAACAGTGAATATAAGGGAAGTCAGGGAAGTTCCGTTCTTAAAGTATTTGAATTAACGGCTGCCACAACCGGAATAAACGAAAAAGAGGCTGACAGAGCAGGAATAGAATATGAAAAGATAATTATATCGCCGATGAGTCATGCATCGTATTATCCGGGCGGGAAACTTATGAATATTAAGTTTTTATATGAAAAGGGAACATACAGAATTCTCGGAGCTCAGATTGTGGGTTATGACGGAGTCGATAAGAGAATCGATGTTTTGGCAACGGCTTTAAGAGCAGGTTTAACAGCCATAGACTTAAAAGAATTGGAACTGTCGTATGCTCCGCCTTATTCGTCTGCCAAGGATCCCGTAAATATGCTCGGATATATAGCCGAAAATATTAAAACGGGAGTAGTAAAACAATGGCATACGGAAGATATTGACAGAGTTCAAAGTGACAATAATTCAATAATTCTGGATACAAGAAGCGTAAAGGAATATGAGAGAGGTCATATGGAGAATTCCGTCAATATCCCGGTTGACGAAATCAGGAAAAGAATAAATGAAATTCCGAAAAATAAAAAAATATATGCAATATGTCAAAGCGGTTTAAGAAGTTATGTTGCAACAAGAATTCTTATGGGACACGGTTATGACGCATATAATTTTTCCGGCGGATACAGATATTACAATACGGTAAAAGACGAAAAGACTCTTGTGGAAGCTTCCACTCCGTGCGGAATGGATAAATAAACAGGCATCCGTAAATAAAAAATGCATTTTAAACTGCTGATTATGGATTAAGGATATATTCAATGTTATAATTTTAAAATATGAATTTGTAATTATAACATTGAATCAACCAAATATTTTATTCAGCAGGAAACAAACATGACGGATATAATTATTTTTGTCATAGAAATAATAGGTACAATAGCATTTGCCGCTTCGGGAGCCATGCTTGCAATAGAAAAAAACATGGATGTGTTCGGCGTATGTGTACTCGGAGTTGTTACGGCTGTCGGAGGAGGCATGACAAGGGATGTCATACTCGGCAATATACCTTCGTCTCTCACAGATCCGATATATATTACAACGGCCGCAATAGTTTCGGTTGTGATATTTATTATAGTATATATTAACAAAAGTCTGTTAAGAGGCGGCCATAAGGCATATGATTTTGTTATATCTGTTATGGATGCAATAGGTCTCGGAATATTTACAATTACGGGGATAACCGTAGGTATAAATGAAGGACACGGGAACGAAATATTTTTAATTGTATTTCTCGGAGTTATCACCGGAGTCGGCGGCGGACTCATCAGAGATATAATGGCAAGGCAAAAACCATATATATTACATAAAGATATTTACGCCTCTACTTCCATTGTAGGCGCGGTTCTGTACATAATATTACTAAATACCGCGGGTGAAACAACGGCGCTCTTAATCTCTCCTATAACAGTCTTTGTGCTCAGAATGTTGTCAACCCGTTATAAGTGGAATCTTCCTAAGGTAATTAATAACAGAAGGAAATAAATATCAACAATAAGTTAAAACATTTGAGTATCGTAAAACAAAATGAAAACATTAACCGGAAATAATACTTGCATTAAAGCAATACTATTATAAAATAACAATTCAAAACGAAAGTATAAAATCAAAGCAAAAGCATAAATTCAAAAAGGACTTTGCACCGTTTGGGTTAATCCAAACGGTGCGAAGTCCTTTTATATGCTTACACAGTATAAGAATTTATATGAATAAATGAAGATTAATCTGATTCGGCAATGTGTCGAAGCTTATCCATATCGGTTATTTCTATTATTCCTCTCGATAGCTTAACAATATTTTCATTCTGAAAATATTTAAGCATTCTGCTTACAACTTCTCTCGGATTTCCCATATGATTGCCTATTGTCTCGTGAGTGATATTAAGAGTTAACGAATTTTCTATCACAGATTCTTTTATAAGAAAATCGGCAAGTCTTTTATCAAAACTTTTCCATGCAATTTGTTCCATAAGCCACATAACATCAGAAAATTTCTCCGCCATTAATTCATTGGTGAAATTGGAAAGGGATACGGAATGCTTCATGATATTTTTATAAATTTCTGAGGGAATTATGATAAATTCGCTGTCTGATTCGGCCTCGATTACTATGTCAAATGAAATGTTGTTAACTATACAGGATGCGGAGAACAGACACATGCTGTCGGAAGCAAGTCTGTACAGAGTCATTTCTTTGCCGCTGTCGGATATGACATATGCACGTAGAATTCCGGATTTAATCATAATAAGACCGGTACACTCGTTGCCGTTATGAATAATATCGCCCTTTTGAACTTTCATTAATACAGCTGATGATTTCAATATGTCCTGTTCACTTTTAGTAAGATCGTCCCACATTGGGAAATAAATTGATATATCCATAAATACAGTCCTTAAAAGTAAAATTTATAACATATTATAGCCTGAAATAAAAATTTATATAAGAGTTTTGACTTAATTTATTAAAAAAATAAATTCACTCATATGATTTATTTTGGGAAAACGGCAAAAAAGCGTGGATTTACCTGTGTTTGCGGAAAATAAGCAATGTGAGAGAAGAGTAATTAAGTTTTGACCCCCTTTGCAATAGTAAGTAAGGGCGAAGAGAGCTAGTACCCTACGGGAATGTACGGAGCACCTGCTAACTTGTTTGAGTCCCCCTTACAGTAGTAAGTAAGGGCGAAGAGAGAT
>JALEKK010000028.1 GCA_022769005.1 Lachnospiraceae bacterium | reverse complement strand
TCTATACCGTATATATGGTTATCAGCGGCGTTTATTTTGGTATTAGCGGAAATTGGAAGAGGTGGACGGTATTGATATCTGCCATCGGTTTATTTAACCTGATAATCGGTATAGGCAGAATTGCGGATGAAGGTCTTCCGGAGAAACATTTAACCGTAACTAATATCAACCTTCCGCTTGGAATTATGTTTCTCATAATAGCAGTCTCTGTTTTATTTCAGAAATTAAGAGAACATCGGGGAAATGAATTATGAAGAACCTGAGGCTGAAGTCTGCAAGAACCGCAAAGAACCTCTCACAACAACAGCTTGCAGACATTGTCGGTGTTTCCAGACAGACCGTTAATGCAATTGAAAACGGGGACTATAATCCGACAATAAATTTATGCATCGCTATCTGCAAGGCCTTGGACAAAACGCTGGATGATTTGTTCTGGGAAAATGAAGGAATTTAAATAAGACTGATGAACCGTATGAAGCGTAATTTGAGTATGATTTTCAAATAAGGAGAAGGACTAATGAACAGAAAGGAATTATCGGAATATATTAAATCGCAATATAATATCATTTCAGACAGACCATGGACGAAATATCCGGATTTTGAAGTTTTCAGACACGAAGATAACGGTAAATGGTTCGCTCTGGTTATGGATGTGCCGAAGGAAAAGCTGGTACCGGAAGAGAACGGCAACATGGATATAGTGAATGTTAAGTGCGATTCGGTTATGATCGGTTCTCTTATTGATAATCGTGGTTTTTTCGGTGCGTATCATATGAATAAAACAAATTGGATATCGGTTGCATTGGACGGTACGGCAGATGATGAGAAAGTGAAAATGTTGGTTGATTTGAGTTTTGAAATGACAAAAAATAAAAAGAAATGACATTATTACGCACAATCATATAATAATGTACTTTTTTATCGTATAATATTAATAGGTATATGTAAATAAATGTCGGTATAAAGGTAAGGAGGATAATGATGGATAATAAGGTAATGAGAAAGCTGACATACGGATTATTTGTGTTGACCGCGCGCGAAAACGACCGTGACAACGGATGTATCATTAATACGGCGATTCAGGTTGCAAGCGAGCCTAATACGATTTCAATAGCCGTAAATAAAGAAGACTATACCCATGATATGATTGTGCATACGGGAGAATTCAATGTTTCAATTTTAAGCGAAAAAGCTAAGTTTGAGACATTTAAACACTTTGGTTTTCAAAGCGGAAAAGATGTAGACAAGTTTGAAGAGATTGAGATTACAAGGGCAGGCAACGGCATAACGGTTATTCGCACGGAAGAAACAAATGCTTATTTTTGCGCAAAGGTAATTGAGACGGTAGATCTGGGAAGCCATACGCTTTTCATAGCAAGCGTTGAAGAGGGTGAAGTATTAAGTAATGATCCTTCGGCTACATATGCATATTATTTTTCCGATATTAAGCCAAAGGCAAATGAAAAGACAGAGACGAAAAAAGGCTGGATATGTACAATATGCGGATATATCTATGAAGGTGAAGTATTGCCGGAAGATTTTATTTGTCCGGTATGCAAGCATCCGGCTTCGGATTTCAGAAAATTATAAACGAAAGATAAAGCACAATAATACCTGAATTAATAAATGTAGAATTCAGGTATTTTAATTAAGAAGACACATGGTAATAATCGTCGGTATGTAATAACAATCCGTAACGCCTTTACGGATTGTTTGTGAAGCCCGGCGTTGACGGAGCCATGTGTCTTTTTGTCGAATTGCCGATCTTGTTTTTAAAGTCGATACCTGTCATGACATGAGCTTTTTTGCAAATTCCAATGTAATGTCGGCATAAATACTGTTTTTATCCCATACAAAATCAAAATTGTGTTTCATGGAAAAGTCCGACAGTTTTAACTCCCGTATATAACCTTTTTTTAAACTTTCATTGGCAGCGGTTTTGTAAAGAAACGCTATTCCGCAGTCATTTTCTACAAGATTTACAATTGTATGCATATTTTCCGCCTGAATAAAAGACTTAAATTGCGATATGCCCATACCTCTTGATGCAAGACATCTTTCTAAAATATTCCTTGTTCCGCTTCCTTTTTCTCTGAGAATAAGTTTTTCATTAATAAGATCTTTTAAATTATCCGGTTTTTTACGGGAAAAAACGTGGTTTGAAGAGCAAATACAGATAAAATCATCTGTCATATATTTGCAATGGCCGTATTTTTCTTCGGGATAGTATCCTTCTATAAGTGCAAATGAAATAATTCCGTCATCCAACATTTTTAAAAGTTCATATGTATTACCGTAATGTATGTGTATATTTATTTCCGGATGAGATGAAATAAATGATGCAATGGGTTCGACAATCGCATATTCTCCTATGGTCATTGTGACGCCGAAAGATATCAACGGGAAAATATCTTTTTTAAACATCAGTTCATTTTGTATCTCATCTTCATCCTTTCTTATTGAGTTAAGTCTTTCATACAGAATTTTTCCCTCATCTGTTAGATATAATACTTTTTTGTCATATCTGAACAGTTTTACTCCGTAATATTTCTCAAGAAAATGTATATGTTGTGTTACGGCAGGCTGTGTGAGGTTAAGTTCATCTGCAGCGCGTGTAAAATTTAATGTTTTACAGACTGTCAGAAATGTTGCTACGCGAAAATCAAGCATACGCCCTCCTTTTCTTAAGTCGTAAATTTTGATCGAATTTATTTAAACATCCGAGTATAACTATAACAAATTATTATTGATATATAAAATACTATAATTTTACTTAATATTCAGAAGTGAATATAATTTGTTTACGGAAGATAAATATAACAAAAAGGAAGGGGCGGTAATATGAATTTTATAAAGAAAAACGGACCTGGTATAATCGTATGTCTTATGATTGCCATACCGTCATGGTTTTTGGGAAAAGCTCTTCCTTTGTTGGGCGGAGCCGTAATTGCAATTCTGATCGGAATGGCTGTTACTTTAATATGGACGAATAAAGGGAAGGCGTCTTTCGGAATTGCGTTTACGTCAAAATACATTCTTCAGGCGGCGGTAGTGCTGCTGGGGTTCGGAATGAACCTGAGTGTGGTTGCCGAAACGGGGATACAGTCATTGCCCATTATAATTTGTACCATAACCACGTCGTTGGTAATTACATGGATTATGCATAAAATCATGAGGATTCCGTCCGATATTTCAACTCTTGTGGGTGTAGGTTCGTCAATTTGCGGAGGCTCTGCCATTGCGGCCACCGCTCCTGTAATAGGAGCGGACGACGATGAAGTCGCTCAGGCAATATCGGTTATATTCTTTTTTAACATACTTGCAGCCGTACTTTTTCCGATATTGGGAAGTCTTGTGGGATTCAGCACAACAGACGGAGAAGCTTTTGGCGTGTTTGCCGGGACTGCGGTAAATGATACTTCATCCGTAACGGCTGCGGCCGCATCTTGGGACAGTATGTGGGGACTCGGAACTCAGACGCTGGATAAGGCAGTCACCGTAAAGTTGACAAGAACATTGGCAATTATTCCGATAACCCTTGTTTTAAGCCTTATGCAGGCGAAAAAGGAGACAAAAAAGGAAAGCAGCGCAAAGAAATTCAATTTTTGGAAAGCTTTTCCGGTATTCATTATCTTTTTTGTTGCGGCCGCGGTTGTAACTACCGTTGCGGTCAATGCGGGAGTGCCGGCTGAGACATTTAATCCTTTAAAGGAATTGTCAAAGTTTTGTATAGTAATGTCCATGGCGGCCATCGGTTTGAACAGCAATGTTATTAAGCTGATAAAAAGCGGCGGAAAACCGATAGTTTTAGGCGGAATGTGTTGGGCCGGTATCACGGCCGTTTCTCTGTTAATGCAGAAAATAATGGGAATATGGTGAAATAGGTACTTCATATTTCATTATCCGCTATAATACATTTTCCACTTTAAATTTTCGATATATGCAATTTGAGTAAAGACATATTTGGGGATATACAAATATGTTATAATGTCAAAAACTTTATTAGGGAATGTGAAAAATGTATTTCAAAAAACTATATAAGAGACTGGTAAATGATACTTATCGCACTATATACAGCGAAAAGGCGAGAGCTGAAATAAGATTCAGATATGTATTGAAGATTTTAGTGTTATTTTTATCAATAGTATCTGTCATAAATTATGCAAACAATAAAATTACAATGGGTAACATAGCACTGTCCCTGACGATATTATATTTTATATGCTATTGGATAGTATATTTCTTTAAAGGGAAAGGTACCTTGATTGTAACGGTTATCATGAATGTACATTTTTTCTTAGTAGCCACTTATGTTATTATATTAGGCGCCTCCGACGGTATAAGCGTGGTATGGATAGTTCTTTCACCTCCTGTTTGTGTATTGCTGATAGGTCTTAAATACGGATCTGTAAGCGTATTTGCAATAATTGCGGAGCTTATTTTTTTCTTTTGGACACCGTTTGGCAATGAATTGGTAAAATATGATTATCATCCCGGATTTAAAACTATTTTTCCCATGGTAATCATAGTCCTTTATATATTTACGTTTTTCTTCGAATTTATGCGGGAAATTACCATTAAGGCGTTGCACAGGGAAAGGTCAAGAATTGAAGAAGTATATAAATACCAACATAAGGAACTGGAAGGAAGAATACAGGAGACCAGAAGGGCAAGACATGATATGCGCCATTACCTTCTTGTTTTAAATTCTCTCATTGAAGGCGGAAAGAGCGACAGGGCGAAAGCGTATATAGAAGAGAGGATGGAATCGGTGGAAAAAAGCAGTATGGTAACATATTGTGAGCACTTCGGAATAAATGCGGTAATGACATACTTTGATGCAAGGGCAAAAGAATACGGCATAAAGACGGACATAAAGCTTTCATATCCCGAAGAAATGCATATCAGTCAGACGGATCTTACAGTTATATTTGCAAATTTCCTTGAAAATGCATTCGATGCGTGCAGATACGGTGTTGAACACGACAAAGCTTTTAAACCGTATATTCAGGTTAAAGGAGTTTATGATAACGGACAGATTATTACACACATAAAGAATAATATGATCGGAAAAGCCGTTGTAAACGAGAACAATAAATTCATGTCATCGAAACATCCCGGTGAGGGAGTAGGAATTGATTCCGTAAGAGCGATAGTGGAAAAATACGGAGGAATATTGAATATTGAACAGGGCAGCGGTGAATTTAACGTATATCTCATAGTATAACGGATAAAACAATAAGGCACATTTAAACATAAACACGGCGGTTAATTAAACGATATTGTTTTATGTAATAAAAACATACATGGCGATGAACAATATTTTCGTTCACAACCATGTATGTTTTTATATTTAATCGGAATTTAGATCTTCGCTGATTTTTTTGAGTTTGTAATCTGCATATCTCTTTGAAACAGCTTTATATTTGCTTCTGGAAACGGGGATATAAGTTCCGCAATACAGATACAGACAGTCCTTTTCAAGTCTGTCCACTTTTTGGAGATTTACAATATTGCCTCGATTGACAACGACAAAGTCATCATATGACAAAAGTAATTCTTCCATGGAGCTTTGCGAAATATATAGAGAATGCGGTTTGCAGGATTCCATATATAACGTTACCGAGTGATTGGAGTATTCGGTATAGATTATGTCGTACAGCAGACATGAGTAACCGTCGGGAAGAGTTATTTTTTGAGTTTTATTCATCCTTTTCAGATTGATTCTCTTAAGCATTGACGTTACGGCATCTTCCGAAAGAGGCTTTGTCATATAGTAACTGGCATTTAATTCATAACTTTGCATGGCATAGTCATTGCTTGTGCTGCAAAACAGTATGTTTACTTTATCGTCGGCCTCTCTTATGTGTCTTCCTATATCTATTCCGTTTATCTCATCTATAAAAATATCCAGAAATATAAGATCGTATGAAAAAGGTTTCCATACTTTTAAAAAGTCCGCCGAATTATCAAATTTATCTATGGTGAAGCAATAAATTCCACTCTTTTCCAAGGCGGCTTTAAGAGTAGACTCCAGTGCGTTAAGAAATATCGGTTCATCATCTATAAGTGCAATTTTCATTTTTTACTCCACACAAAAACATTTTATTAATAAATTAGTACTGAATGTATAATAATTAATACATTTGTCTAATATTATACTATACAAATAACAAAATGTGTAATAAATTTGCGTATTAAGTAAAATATAATATTAATTTCCGTTAATTTTGAAATAACGGTAAGTTTAAATCACGGATTCATAATTTATGATTCGGTAAAATCGGTATCAACGGCAACGGATAATTTATAATCCGGATATTTTTCGCTTACGGAGTTGACTATATCTTTATATACTGAGTCTCTGTCTTTTGCATCAAAGCTGATTACGATATCAAATCGTATTTCTTTTTTCTGTTCGTTAATGTAAAAACCGTGCATTTGCTGTACATACTTATTTAAAAATACAATATTTGTTATGTCGTCTCGGACTTTCATGGCATTTTCATCTTTTGTATTATATGAATAAACACCGACGGCAGTAAGTATTACATGATGTTTTTGATATACGGTGGTTGAAATATTTCTTATAAGTTCATCAATTTTATCGGCATTGTATGTATCGGGGACTTCGATGTGAACGGAACCCTGGTAGTAATTAGGGCCGTAGTCGGTTAATACGAGATCGTATGCTCCCCTGACATCCGGAAAAGAGGTTATGGTTTCCTTAATGGCTTTGGCGGTATCAGCACTGATTCTTTCTCCGAGCAGTCTTGAAACCGCCTCGCGAAGCATATCTATTCCGGATTTTATTATGACTGCCGAAATAACGGCTCCGAGATAGGCCTCAAGTGAAAGTCCGAATCCGATATAAATACCGGCGGCGGCGAGAGTGGAGGCGGATATAATTGAGTCAAGAAGTGCGTCCTGCCCTGAGTTTACAAGTGAATCTGAATCCACCTTCTTTCCTACGGATTTAACATATCGTCCGAGAATAATTTTAACTGCAACGCCGGCTGCTACGATAATAAGCGATACGGCGCCGTAATTAGGAGTTTCCGGGTGAATAATACCGTCGATGGACTCTATCAGAGATGTTATACCGGCATACAAGACAATCACTGAAATGATAATAGCGGTTAAATACTCTATTCGTCCGTATCCGAAAGGATGTTTACGATCCGGTTTTCTGGATGCAAGTTTAGTGCCGACGATTGTGATTACGCCGGAAGATGCGTCGGATATATTATTTACCGCATCAAGAGTAATCGCTATGGATCCGCTGATTATTCCTATTACGGCTTTGAATGCCGACAACATTACGTTGGTTAATATTCCTACAACACTGGTTTTAATTATCTGTTTATCACGTTGGACGGTAATGTCGACGTTTTTATTTAATATTTCCTGAACCATGACTTCCTCCCGGTTTTGCATGTATAAACCTGTTTATACATTGTTGAATTTCATATTGATAAGATTTTAATTTATATTGCGTAAGATATAATAGCATTAGATATGCTGCCTGTAAATAATAAAAACAGTGAGATGTAGTCTTATATGAGAAATTATAAGCAATGAATTATTAGTAACAACAGGTATATAATTAAATATCAAAAAAGACAGCCGGTATCAACCGACTGTCTTTTTATTTAGATTAAAGTGTTTAGACTTTAATTATTTTTTGCTCAAAGCTCTTTTTTCAGCCTGCTCTAACATGAAGTGCTCTACAACGAGAACCATCCATCCTGCAACAACGAAAGCGAGAGTACAGTTTGGAAGACCAAACACACCAAGTACGTTTCCGATAGCATAGTTGATGAAACATGTTAATACAAGACCTAAGAAGAACAGGAACCAATATCTTCCTGTATTAGGTTTTGATGTAGCAAATGTATCAATACCACCTACAGTAAGGATTGCGCTGTATCCGTAGAGAGCATAGTTCATCTGAACCATGTTTACAGAGAAGATCATACCGAATCCAACAGTGAATCCCATTGCGATACAAGCTCTGATAGCGAACTTCCAGTCATACCAGAAGTAACCGAAGATACAGATAAGAGATCCGATAAATCCGTCAATTACCCAAATTTCTTCGAAACCGTTAGTGAAGAAGAGTCCCCAACCTTCACCAGGATACAATTCAGCAGCTCCTGAACCAACGCCGCCGGCAGTAAATGTAAATGGATCTGATGCAGTCATCCAACCGCCTGCTGCAAGAGTACCGTCAGGAAGTACACCTGCTCTGTTGTATGTAAGTAAATCAGTACTGAAGCTGATTAAGATGAAGAACCATGTAGTTACAATGAATGGGAATGTAAATCCCGGAAGGCCAAAGTGACCTGTAAATCTATTGATTACAATCTGGATAGGTACAACTAAGATACATCCAGCAAATAATACGAACCAAGCTGTAAATGCATCGCCTGCAAACACGCCTGCAGCGATAGCTACAAGGTTAGGACAGAATCCGAAGAGACCTGATGTAATAGCGTCTCTGTCAGCACCCATAAGGTATGCAACTAAGTTTGAAAGGTTAACACCGATTAATGTGAAAATACCAAACTTCCAGCTGTCCCAGCTTCCAAAGTTCCACTGTGTCATTTCAAGACCAGCGATAAAGAAAGAAATGAAGAATATAATGCCAGAGATAGTGTTTTCAATGAAAACAACCTGTGCAATACCATTGAAAAAGGCTTTCATAGGCTTTGGCATAGATTTAATATCAACGTTCATCTTTTTACCCCTATTTTCATTAAATCTAAATTAATTTAGTTGTCAATATTGATTTGTGAATAAATTCTTTATTCCGGCCCCCTTTAATTTCAAATCAAGTCCACAATTTTTTTCGTTCTTCTGCATAATCATAACAAATTTATAAAGATTTATAAGTTCGTATGAATTTATAAAGTATTTATAAATTCATAATGATTATTTCTTTATAAATTTATAATAAAGAGAGTGAAATGTCAATAGTTTATAAAGAAATAATCAAAAAAAAACATATTAAATACATTTGATGATTTTGCGGTAAATGCAGACAAACAGTAGGTTTAACGGCATTTATCCATTTGTTGTGTTCAGAGATATAAACTAAAAATAAATTTTATGGATCTCAGTTCATAATTATGTGTTTTATATAAGATATTTTATATAAAATGCTATTATATTAATAAAAGAAAATATGTTTATTTTATGGATAAAATGAAATTAATTTTACGGTTTATTCGGGAAGGAGTTTTATGAAATTTTTCCACATATCGGACTTACATTTGGGAATAAAACTGAGAGGCCGCAGCCTTATGGAGGACCAGAAGTATATATTGGATCAAATCGTAAAGAAAGCGGCAGAAGAAAAAGCGGACGCGATTGTAATTGCGGGAGACGTATACGACCGTTCCGTTCCGCCTGCGGAAGCCGTTGAATTGTTTGACGGCTTTGTTACGGATTTAATGTCCGAGGTCGAAAATATTTTGATTATGGTAATAAGCGGTAATCATGACAGTCAGGAGAGGTTAAATATTTTCAGAAACATATTGCAAAAAGACAATATATATATGATAGGTATGCCTCCCGCGAATCCGGATCATCATATAGAAAAAGTAACAGTAAGGGATGAAGAAGGAACATATAATTTTTACCTTTTGCCGTATATTATGCCTCATATGGTAAAAAATGTCTTGGGAATCGGAAAAGATGAAACGATATCATATAACGACGCCGTACACGCTCTGATAAGAAGAGAAAATATAAATAATTCCGAGGTCAACATACTGGTAAGTCACCAATTTTACAATACGGTGGGCGAAAAAGCCGAAACCGTTGAAAGAACCGACTCGGAATATATTACCGTGGGTAATATAGATGAGGTGAAGTCAGATATTTTGGAGTTGTTCGACTATGCGGCACTCGGACACATTCATACGCCGGGGGCGGTCGGCAATCCCAATTACAGATATTGCGGAAGTCCTCTGGGTTATTCCATGAGCGAAAGAGAACAAAAAAAATCAATAGTATGCGTTGATATTAATGAGAACGGAGTAAAAAATATCAATCTTATACCGTTGATACCTCTGAGAAATATAAGAAGGATACAGGGGAAACCGGAAGACATTACGGTGCAGGCATGTAATGATTATGTGGAAGCGGAAGTAATTGACGGTGAAAGTAATTATGATAAGCAGGAAATAAAAAATATGCTTAGAGACGCCTTTCCCTATCTTCTTAATATAAAATGGATCAAACCGGACAATGAAGTAACGGCTGCTTATAACAAAACGGAAAATGTAATTTCAGGGAGTGAGGCGGATCCGCTGACCATGTGTAAAATGTTCCTCGGTGAAGTAAATGAGGATGAGGAAAAAATGCTCACGGAAGTTATTAACGAATTAAATGCAAACGAGAAAGGAGGTAATTAATGAAAATAAAGAAGTTGACCATGAAATCCTTTGGATCATATGAAGAAAAAACAGTAATTGATTTCGATAAAATAAGCGGCAGGGGAATTTTTCTCATTTCAGGAGATACGGGATCCGGTAAGAGTACCGTATTTGATGCAATATTTTATGCGCTGTATGAAGAATTAAGCTCCAAGGGAGCCGGTGCAGAGGGAAACGACAAATTTGTAAGTCAATACAGAACGGACATGACAGGGGACGTTTATGTGGAGTTGGAATTTACTGATAAAAAGGGCGAAAGGGAATATACATATGTTATAAGAAGAAGTCCCAGGTTTACAAGAAAAAAACTGAGATCAAAGGGAATGACCGAGCAAGAATCCAAGTGCACTCTGACACTTCTTGACGAAACCCTTACGAAGGCGGAAAAACAATATACTAAAAAGGAAGAAATAAGAAAAAAAATAACGGAACTTATCGGACTGAACAAGGATGAATTCAGGCAGGTAGGCATGATTGCCCAAGGCGAGTTTATGGAATTTCTGAGATCAACTACCGGTCAGAAAAAGGAAGTATTCAGAAAACTCTTTAATACGGAAATTTATGAAAAAATAGAAAGTTCATTAAAAGAAAAATGTAACTCCAAAAAGGCGGATTTGAAGAAATTTACGGAAATATGCAAAAATGACATTTCCGGAATAGATGTGTCAAACAATTATTGTGAAGGAAGTGAACTTTATAACCTATATTCTGAACTGAAAGAGTCGGTAAATAACATAACAGACAAAGCTTCCGACGGAGAGATATCCGTAACGGCAATCGAAAACCTGTTGGAAGTATTCGGAAAGGTTTGTGAGGATATTTCAAGCCAAAAAGATAAGACAAAAGAATATTTAGATAATGCACAGGCAGAACTGTACACATGTAAAAAGAATTATGACTTGGGAGAGGATATTCAAAAGAGATTTCGTGAATTGGATTATGCGCAGGATGAATATGACAGCTGTATGAAATTAATGCCGGATACAGATGAAAAGAAAAGGCTGATTTCCAAAATCGAAAATGCATATAAACTACAAACCGCATATGATTCTTTTTGCGAATCTAAGAAAAGATATTCAGAAATGCTAAACGGTATAAGTAAATGCGAAGAACTTATTCCGAAATTGAAGGAAAAAACGGATTCGGCGGAAAAAGACGAACGAGAGTCGGAGAAGGAATACAATGAATTAAATGAAAAATATTTGAATATAAAAAACAAAACGGAAAGAGAAGTAGGTTTATTCGGTGAATTAAAAATATTAAAAGATTCTCTTGCGGATGATGAACAAAAATCAGCCGTAATTAATGATGAAATTAAACAGAAGAATTTGAAAAAAGAATTATATATTAAGTCATTGGAAAACAATAAAAAGAGATTGAATGAATTAAATGACATTTGTGCTTCTGCATCAGATATTAATAATCTAAGAAAAAATACAATAAATTTACTTGAGGACCTAAAGAATTCCGAAATCAATTTGACCGTGTTATCGAATATTTGTAAAAAATATGAGGAAAAAAAGAAGGAATATTATATTGCAAGATCGGAATATAAGAACAAAAACGACATTTATGAACAATCAAATATATTATTTTTAGATTCCCAATCCGGAATTATTGCAAGAGACCGTTTAAAGGAGGGGGAACCGTGTCCCGTATGCGGATCGGTTGAACATCCGGAGCCGTGCGTACTTTCGGAAGAAAAAATAATCACAAGAGAAGAGCTTGTGAAATCGGAGAAGGAAGCAAAGGAATCATTTGATAAAATGTCACGGTGTTCTTCAGACTGCGCGGTTTTACAAAGAGATATAGTCAACGGATACGAAAATATAAAAAAATCCGTTTCAAAAATTATTGAAAGTATTTCCCGAGAAACGGAATATGACAAAATAAACAGTCATTCAGATGAATTGAAAGCAATAACAGATCTTTTTATACATGCCTTTGCAGATAAAGAAAATGTAGATGTAAATGATGAATTTTCTGAAGTTATCGAAGAATTATTAAACAGATTAAAACAGTTTTTAGAAAATAATAAAGCTTTTTCGGATAATAAAATTAAGGAACTGGATAACTTTGCAAGGGAGGCACGGGAAACGGCCGAAAGGATTGAAAAAGATGACATAGCGTTAAGCAATACGGTGGTACAAATTGAAGAAAGTGAAAAAAAGAGACATATACTGGAAATTGAAATCGCGAAAAACCGGGATGCGGCAGAGCGCATTGCGGAAATGCTGACATTTAAATCAAAGGATGAGGCAATTAGCGCGAAAGAGGAAGCAAAATCAGCAAAAGACACAGCTTTTTTACGTTACGGCAATGCGAAAGATCTTAAACTAAAATTAAGAAAAGAACTTGATGCGAATGACGCTTTGTTTATGAGTTATACGAATCAATTACCTAAGTTAAAGGAAGATGAGGAACGGTTTAGGATTAATTACGAATCCGAACTTGAGAGCAGCGGTATGTCTGAAGAAGAACGGAAGGCATTAGTGTTAAAATATGCGTTTGATACCGTTGAAAAGTATAAAAAGCAGGTGCACGATTATGAGATGAACCTTTCGGCCGTAAACGGAAAGCTGGAAATGGCCCGTAAAAATACGGAATCATATTCAAGACCCGATATGGAACGCCTGTTATTATTAAAAGAAGAAACTCAAAAAAAACGGGATGACATAAATGAAAAATATATTTCTCTTATTAACAGAGAGAGCAGGAATAAAAGTATTTACGATAATATTTTCAAACAATTATCGGACAGACAAAAGACCGCAGAAGAATTTAAAAAGACGGAACGCCTTTATAATAAAATAACAGGCGGAGAATCGGGTAACAGAATAAGACTTGAAACATTTGTGCAGAGATATTTTCTGAAACAGATTCTTGTCAGCGCCAATATTCGCTTCCGCCAAATGACCGACGGGCAGTACGAATTAAGAGTTATTGACGAACAAAAAGCCGGCTTAGGAGGGAGAAACGGAAGTGATAACAGCCTCAATCTGTATGTGTATTCATATGAAAACGACAATGTAAGAAGTATAGAAACATTGTCGGGAGGAGAAACTTTTATGGCGTCATTGGCTATTGCCCTCGGAATAACGGACAGAATAGAAGAAAGATCAAGCGCCGTCAATTTGGATATTATGTTTATAGATGAAGGTTTCGGCTCGCTTGACGACAATGCAAGAAGAGAATCTGTTAAAATGCTGCAGAAAATGTCCGGCGGAAAAAAACAGGTAGGTATTATCTCGCATGTAACGGAATTAAAGCAAGAAATACCTACCATATTAAAAGTATATAAAGATGAAAAAGGAAGTCATGCAGAATGGCTGATTAACTGACAGTCCTTTATATTAAGAAATATGTTAAATGAGTCCCGACATAAAGGTTGAAGCAATAACGGTTATAATACTGCATACAACAATTGAAAGACTTCCCATTGCTCCGCATTCTTCGTCAATGCCCATAGCCTTACTTGTTCCGATTACGTGGCTTGCCGCGCCGAGTCCCAGGCCTTTTGCTATCGAACTTTTGATGTGAAGAATTCTGTATATAGGTTCATCAATTATTGCACCGAGTATACCCGTGATTATTATTGTAATTACGGTAATTGTTACTATACCACCGAATTCTTCCGAAATGGACATACCTACAGCTGTTGTAATTGACTTAGGAAGTAAAGTTACATACATCTCGTGATTTAATCCGAATAACAGTGATAAGACATATACGGACAGAAGTCCGCTGAATGTTCCCACAACAAGCGCCGCAATAATTGCCGCAAAGTGTTTTTTAAGCAAAGCGATGTGCTTATAAAGAGGAATTGCCAAAGCAACGGTAGCCGGCGTTATAAGATAACTTATGTATTTGGCGCTGTTATTAAATGCGTCATAATCAACATTAAATATCAACATAAACGCGACTATAATTATTATGGCAATAAGCAACGGGTTAAGGAAAGGAAGTTTTGTCTTCTTGTTAATCCATTTACCGAATAAAAACGCCGCAAGACACATTACTGCTCCGACAAATGAAGACTGCGTAAAAAAATCATTCATAAAGGTCACCTCTTTTTATTTATTATCACATCTGCTATTTTTGCGGTTACACTGTGTACCACAATTGTAGAGATAACAAGTATTGCAATATAAGGAAGAAGTATTGATGAGAGAGATTTCCAGCTCGATATTATCCCGACTCCGGCGGGAACAAACATTACGGGCATTATATCTATGAGGAAGTTCCCGGTCGATTCAACACTTGAAAGCGGAACGATCTTTGTAACCAGTAAAAAGAATAATAATAACAGGCCGTATATATTTGCGGGTATCGGAAGTGGTATGGTATAACGCATCAATTCACCTGCAAACGTACATGCAAATATAATTGAAAGTGGTTTTAAAAAAGTCATAATATGTTCCTTTCGTAAAGATTTAACTGATTGTATACAGGATGTTATAGCACCTTGAAAGATTGTATACAAGTAAAATTTTTAATATTATACAACCGGTTTTCTTTGTATATTTAAGAACGGTGTCACATATATTGACAAAATACATATATTTAATACAATATACTTTAATACAATATAAAATATCGGGAGGCATGACACCTTCTTGAAAAATAAGGAGTAATATAGATGGCGGAAGATAAATATGCACAAATAAGATTGGATAATCAGCTATGTTTTCCATTGTATGCGTGTTCAAGAAAAATAGTGCAGCAATATACTCCTCTTTTAGATGAATTGGGAATAACCTACACACAGTATCTTACACTTATGGTTCTTTGGGAGGAAGGCGAGGCGACAGTCGGAGAACTGACGAAGAAGCTTTATCTTGATACCGGTACGATGACTCCGTTGTTGAAAAAAATGCAGACAAAGGGGCTTATTACAAGAGAACGAAGTAAGGAAGACGAAAGAAGTGTCATAATAAAATTGACTTCTGAGGGAGAGGCTTTGAAAGAGAAAGCTGTTTCAATCCCGGGTCACATGGTTCAATGTCTGAATTTATCAAAAGAAGAATTTGAAATTTTATATAAAGCGCTTTACAGGTTGTTAGACAATCTTAAGCAAAAATAATGCAGCAGCCGTGACTGATAAGCGAAAACCACACTTGACATGTATATATGTAATTACTACAATTACATATAACTTACTTTATGCGAGGAGGTAATTATGACAGCAGAATTTCCTTTAGCAGTACATGCACTCGTTTATTTGTATAAGTCAGGCAAGGTTACGACGAGTAACGAATTAGCGGAGAATATATGCACTAACCCGGCAAGGGTGAGAAAAGTTATGACTTTGCTGAAAAATTCCGGACTTATTTCTTCCGGCAGGGGCAAGGACAGCGGTTACAGCATATTCGGAGAGAACGGAGACATTACCCTTGCACAGGTAATGTCGGCGCTGGAAGAAGAGCCCGTATTTATGAAGTGGCGTTCCGGCGATGAAAGCGGCGATTGCCTGATATCTTCGGGAATGGGCAAAACCATGGACGGCATATATTCAGAGATGAATAAGCTGTGTAATGATTATCTGTCGGATATTACAATAAGAGATATTGCCAACAATGTTGTAAAAAGGCAGGATGACAAACAAAAATGCGACTGCGGATGCGGATGCAATTGCGGATGTCAAAGTTCGTAGTCGATAAATATATATCTTTGGGGACAGGTGTAATTCCTGACCGGTGGTATGCAGCATATTACTGTAAGCCCACGAGCGAAAGCTGATTTGGTGAGATTCCAAAGCCGACGGTAAAGTCCGGATGAGAAAAGAGCTAACTATACTAGAACATTCTATAAAGGCGGTCCCCGGGTTTAATAACTCGGGGACCTTTTTACGGTGAAAATATGACAGATTACGATTATATGAGACGCGCCATTGAACTGGCAAAAAAAGGAGAGGGAGCGGTTGATCCCAATCCGCTTGTCGGAGCGGTTATAGTAAAAAACGATAAAATAATAGGAGAGGGTTATCATAAAAAGTACGGCGATCTCCATGCGGAAAGAAATGCGTTTAAGAGCATTACCGAAAGTGCCGAAGGAGGTACGCTATATGTCACTTTAGAGCCCTGTTGTCACACCGGGAAAACACCCCCGTGCACCGATGCGATTATAGAAAATAAAATTGCAAAGGTTGTTATAGGTTCCGGAGATCCTAATCCGCTTGTGGCGGGGAAGGGAGCAGCTGTTCTAAAGAATGCCGGAATCGAAGTCGTTGAAGGCTTTCTTGCCGAAGAGTGCGATGCATTAAATGATGTATTTTTCCACTATATAACCAATAAAACTCCGTATGTTGTAATGAAGTACGCCATGACTCTTGACGGAAAAATCGCGACAAAGTCAGGCAACTCAAAGTGGATAAATAATGAGCTGTCAAGACGGAAAGTACATGAGATGCGCAATAAGTATACCGGTATAATGGTGGGCATAGGTACCGTGAAGGCAGACGATCCGCTGCTTAATACACGAATTGAGGGAGGTCGAAGTCCGATAAGGATAATTTGTGACAGCAAATTAAGTATTTCCGCCGACAGCAATATCTGCAGGACGGCGTCGGAAATAAAAACATTTGTTGTCACCGCATTTAAAGATATGCCATCCGGAATAGTGACCGACATTAAAACACCGAAAATGCGTGAATTGTCAAGGCTTGGAATTAAATTTATAAATGTGCCGGCAAAATCGGATGAACCTGAGGTGGACCTTAACCGGCTTATGGAATTGCTTGGTAAACTGCAAATTAATTCCATATTGCTTGAAGGCGGAGGCACTCTTAATTATTCGGCATTGCAGGCCGGAATAGTTAACGAAATAGCCGCATTTATCGCGCCTAAAATAGTAGGCGGAAATGCAAAAACCCCGGTTGGCGGAACAGGTGTCGATAATTTGGAAGAAGCATATATGTTGAAGCTTTTAAGCATGGAATCATCAGACGGTGACATATATGCAAGATATAAGGTTCTGAAGGACAAGTCTTTATAATCTGACGGGAAGTTTATGAAAGGAGATATGTTTCGAAATGTTTACGGGAATTATAGAAGAAGTCGGAACCGTGAAAGGCTTTGCGATAAACGGATCTTCGGGAAGAATTAAAATAAAGGCAAGAAAGGTTCTTGAAGGAACCGAGTTAGGTGACAGTATATCGGTTAACGGTGTTTGCCTTACGGTCGTAACAATGCAGCCCGGCAGTTTCGAAGCCGATGTTACAAGGGAAACCGTTGACAGAAGCGGTCTTGCGGAACTTAATGTCGGAGACGCCGTCAATCTGGAACGAGCCATGTTAATGGGCGGAAGATTCGGAGGGCATATAGTTTCCGGACACATTGACGGAACCGGCACTGTTGTTTCAAAAAAGAAAGTGGAAAATTCGACCGTCATAACAATAGGAGCCGATAAAAAAATAATAAACGGAATAGTACCAAAGGGGTCCGTGGCCATAGACGGCATAAGTCTTACAGTTGCGGAACTTACCGATAAAACATTCAGTGTTGCGGTAATTCCCCATACCGGAGAAGAAACGACTCTTGTATTAAAGGGAGAGGGAAGTACCGTGAATCTGGAAAATGACGTAATAGGCAAGTATGTGGAAAGATTTATGGGAATCTATACGGGGAAAGAGATTTCCGAAATTTCCTCACCGGTAAAAAGCGGTTTAACATTGGATAAACTAATAGAAAACGGTTTTTAACATAGATTTTACTAATGATTTAATATTATAAGAAAGGGAAATTATGAGCGATTATGAATATTCTTCAATTGAACAGGCTTTGGATGATTTGAAAAACGGCAAGGTTATACTTGTAACGGATGATCCCGACAGAGAAAATGAAGGGGATATGATATGTGCGGCGGAGTTTGCAACAAGAGAGAATATCAACTTTATGGCAAGTGTTGCAAAAGGCCTTATATGCACACCAATGAGTATTGAAGTGGCTGACAGACTGGGGCTTCCTCCGATGGTATCCGAGAATACTGACAATCATAATACGGCATTCACGGTATCTGTGGATCACATTGACACTACCACGGGTATTTCCGCGGAAGAGAGAGCATTTACAATGGTTAAATGTGCGGATCCGAACACTAAGCCTACGGACCTCAGAAGACCGGGACACGTATTTCCTCTTGTTGCAAGAAGAGGAGGAGTTCTCACGAGAAACGGTCACACGGAAGCTACGGTTGATTTAATGAGGCTTGCCGGCTTGAGAGAGTGCGGTGTGTGCTGCGAGATAATGGATGATGACGGAACAATGATGAGAACTCCTAAATTATGGGAACTTGCAAAGGAATATAATCTCACATTTATCACGATTAAGCAGCTTCAGGATTATATAAAACTTCATGAAAAACATGTTGAAAAGGCAGCGGTTGCAAACCTCCCTACGGAGTACGGCGAATTTCAGATGTACGGTTATGTTAATGACATAACGGGAGAGCATCATGTAGCGCTTGTGAAAGGCGATATAGGTGACGGAGAAAATATTCTTACAAGAGTTCATTCAGAATGTCTTACGGGAGATGTGTTCGGTTCGTTAAAATGTGACTGTGGTCTTCAGCTTCACAAAGCTCTTGAGCAAATAGAAAAAGAAGGAAGAGGAATTCTTTTGTACATGAGGCAGGAAGGAAGAGGAATCGGCTTAATCAATAAAATTAAGGCTTATTCACTTCAGGATCAGGGGTATGATACGGTAGAGGCTAACCTTAAACTCGGATTTGCGGCCGATCTGAGAGAATATTGGGTAGGTGCGCAGATTCTCAGAGATCTTGGGGTAAAGTCAATGAGACTTCTTACCAATAATCCGGATAAAATTTACGGACTTTCCGAATTCGGACTGGAGATAAGCGAAAGAGTGCCTATTGAAATTGAACCTCAAAAACATGATGTAAATTACCTTAAAACAAAGAAAACAAAAATGGGACATATTTTCAACAAAATAGAGCTGTAATAAAAGAAAGGATATTATTATGAAAGAAATCAATATTATTGAAGGAAGTTTAGTTGCAAAAAAAGACATGAAGGTCGGCATTGTAATGTCAAGATTTAATGAAGTGATAGTTACAAAGCTTCTCGGAGGCGCAATAGACGGACTTACAAGACACGGGGTGGATGAAAATAACATAACGGGTGCTTGGGTTCCGGGTGCGTTTGAACTTCCTCTGGCGGCAAAGCGTATGGCAGAGTCAGGAAAATATGATGCCGTTATCGCTCTCGGTGCCGTAATAAGAGGATCTACAACACATTATGACTATGTTTGCAATGAAGTTTCAAAGGGAATTGCTCATGTGGCGTTGGAAACGGGAGTTCCGGTAATGTTCGGCGTACTTACAACGGAGAATATTGAACAGGCGGTTGAAAGAGCGGGAAGCAAGGTCGGCAATAAGGGATACGACTGTGCCGTGGGAGCAATCGAAATGGTTAATTTAAAGGCCGCATTATAATAAGCTGCCGTAGAAATTCACAATATAACATTGTAAAAAATGCAGTAAGAATAGAAATATACCATACATTTGATATATTCTAATCTTACTGCATTTTTAACATTTGTTTATCTGTTTGCGGATATTCAGCATTCTGTTGTCAAGAGCAGCGCTGTCTTCCGCACATTGGATAAGTTCACTGTGCAATGATTTTAAAATGTTATCCGGAATGTCTTTTTTATATCTCAGTTTATGTTCAAGGCTCGCCCAAAAGTCCATGGCGATGGTTCTCAATTGAACCTCTACCTTTACTTCTCTTTTCTCGTCAAGCAGAAATATTGGAACGGAAACTATAAGGTGAAGGCTTCTGTATCCGCTTGGTTTAGGATTTTTTATATAGTCCTTTTTTTCTATAAGGGTGACGTCATCCTGATTTAAAAAGCTGTCTGCGATAGTATATATATCATCTATAAAGGAACATATAACTCTTGCACCGGCTATGTCATTCATATGTTCCTCTATTGATTTAAGAGAAGGATCAAGACCGTAGCGTTCAACCTTTCCGATTATACTCTCAAAGGATTTAATTCTCGTTTTGATTGACTCTATGGGATTGGTGTCATACTTTAATGAAAGCTGTGAATTAAGAACGTTGAACTTGGTCTCTACTTCCATAAGAGCGCATTTATATCTTGTAAAGAACAGAGAAACAGGGGCTATGGATTCATGCATATATTCAAGGAAGGCGGTTTTTGATATATTTGTCGAACTTACGGCATTGCCCAGGCGTTCAATAAGCTTGGAAGGTTCTATATTGACTTCGTTAAGACGGCTGAGTTGTGCCAATTCAGCATCAATAATTTCATTGCCGGTAATCTTTTCGTCCATTGTACACCTCTCGGATTATTATACTTATAAACATTGAAGTATTATTTAATCATTTTTAAGTTAACGATAAAAAAGATTATAATATAGAAACATAAACCTTTTCCATGTAAAAACGGCAATTTTATATATTTTTAATAGTATTGCCCCGACTAAAGGAATAGAATTAATATATTTAAACCATTATTTTATTTGGAATATTATATATGAAGGGGGTGATTCCGTGAATGACGCGTTTGTTGACATTGATTTGCACGATATGACTACGGATGAGGCGAGAATAGAAATTAATCGCGCCCTTAAAGCCGTCTCTAAATTTACTTATCAGATAAGACTTATACATGGTTATAACAGAGGTACAAAAATAAAGGAAATGATAAGTAAAGAATTTAAAAATAATAAACTGGTCAAAAGGATTATCCCCGGAGATAATCAGGGTGTAACAATTCTTGTGCTCAGAGAACTATATTAAGAAAATATTTTGGGACTGTTTATAGAATAATCGGAAGGGAAGTGACTGTTATGTTGAAAGTCGGTATAGAAGGCAGAAGAGAAATTGTGGTGACAAGAGATAAGTCTGCAAAATTTATGGAAAGCGGCGGTCTTGAAATATTTGCGACCCCTATGATGATAGCGCTTATGGAGGCGGTTGCGTTTGACAGTGTTGTGGACTATCTGGAGGAAGGACAGGGTACTGTCGGAACGAAAGTTGATATAGAACACATTTCTCCGACACCGATAGGAATGAAGGTTACGGGTGTTTCAAAACTTACGGAGATAGACAGGAGAAGACTTGTATTTGAAGTTGAAGCCTACGATGAAAACGGACTTATAGGTAAAGGTATTCATGAGAGATTCATTATAGATAATGAAAAGTTCCAAAAAAAGGCAAATGCAAAATTAAGTGAAACCGCTAATGCGGCGGAAAGTATAACCGAAGAGGGGAATCCTGCCAAGCCGTTCGGAGAGTACGGCGTAAAAATGCTCAATCTCATGAATGACAGTCATTTTGCCGTATCCGGTTGGATGCTCGATATAGTCGGAGCAAGCGACGGCGACAGAATTCTGGATGTAGGCTGCGGCGGAGGAATGACGCTCAGAAGGCTGTCTTCCCAGGTAATGAGCGGAAGCCTTGTGGGGTTGGATTATTCTCCGGTTGCAATAGAAGAAACGGCAAAACTAAACAAGGAGGATATCTCAACCGGAAAGCTTAAGCTTGTCGAGGCAACGGTATGCGATATGCCGCTTAAAAGCGACAGTTTCGATAAAATAGTATCGGTGGAAAGTTTTTATTTTTGGGGAAACCATTTAAGAGGGCTTAAAGAAATAAGAAGAGTTCTCAAGCCGGGAGGAGCTGCTTTTATATGTACGGATATTTACGAAAACGGTAAATTAGACGACAAAGTCAGGGAAAATATAAGCAAGTACAATATGTTTGTTCCTACCGTGGAAGAATTTAAGGATCTGTTCTTAAAGGCAGGTTTCGATAAAGTAATAATTCACACGTCAGATAACGGAAAACCGTGGATATGCGTGGAAGGAATAAAATAAAATATACTATATAAATAATCCGGTCGTGGATAACGGTCATAGGCAAAGGTGACGCAAGTGTGCATTATAAGGCATGTTGTGCATCATGTATGCTTATGGCCGTTTTTATTATTTATAATGAATAGGAATGAGTTATCCGAATTGTCTTATTTTGCATGTTTTCACTTTCATCAGAACAAAAACTAACTTATGCATATGAAGGAATATCATGAATATGTTAAACGATATCAATATGAAGAAATACTTGATCAGGAGATTGTATGTCCATGTAAACTAAAGAATATATTTATATGTAAGGGGGTAGCACGGAACGGTCAAAGTTGTATAATCAAAGCAAAATCATATCTCTTTATATAAGTATTAATATGATTTTTAATTTGTAATTTTTGAAAATATGATTTTAAAATAATCGACGCAATTCTGTAAATTATGTATGTTTACTCAGAATTGCCGTAATGTAATTCGGGAGGGTGTAATTACGGATATGGAAAATATATGGAATATAGCGGATCAAACAATAATGACCGGAGAAAAGAAGCAGGTTTATATTCAAGTGTCGGACAGTGAAGAATACATGCCTGTAACATTTATTAACGGTGTAAAAGAAGGTAAGACGGTTCTTGTTACGGCAGGAATACACGGAGGAGAATATGAAGGCATTCATGCGGCGTGTGAGATAGCGAGAGATCTCAAACCCGAAGACATATCGGGGAGACTTGCGATCATTCATCCGGTGAGCGTGCAGACCTTTAAAGCAAAGCAGGAGAACATAACTCCCATAGACGGGAAAAATCTAAACAGAGTATTCCCGCCGAATCCGAACGGAACGCTTACAGATAAGATTGCGTGGACACTGTGGGATAAATTTCAATCCCACTGTGATTTTCATATGGATTTGCACGGGTGTTATTCCGAATGGATTACGCCTCATGTTTATTATACCGGGGTGGCATGCGATGAAGTCGTAAAAACGGCAAGAGAAGCCGCAAAATACGTAAATGTCGAATATATGGTTAAATCAGTTGCCACAACAGGTGCATACAATCACGCCGGAGTAAACGGAATTCCGGGAATACTTCT
Source organism: Lachnospiraceae bacterium (assembly GCA_022769005.1). Lineage (GTDB taxonomy): Bacteria > Bacillota > Clostridia > Lachnospirales > Lachnospiraceae > UBA4285. The sequence continues at coordinate 2,187 of JALEKK010000028.1, read as the reverse complement.
GGAAAGAGGTCATAGCAATCTTCTTTCCGATGACGATGTTATTCTATATAAGAAAGATGTTATTAATGTGTTGAAGCATTTGGGGATTCTTGAAGGGGATCCGGTAAAACCGGAAAAAGAACCCGCAGATGTATGCGATTTGAGATACGTTAATTCAAAATGTCACAAGAATGCCTGTTGGCACCCTACCGTAAGAGTGAACGAAAAATTTAAAAAGGGTGATAAGTTGGGAACGGTAAGGGATTTCTTCTGTAATACTCTGGATGAAACCTATGCGGAATATGACGGAATTATATTATATATGTACGGAATGATGCCTATATCTCCGTTTGGTTTTGAAATATGCTATGCAAGAATATCCGATGAAAATTAATATGGCAAAAACGGTATTTTAATGCTTATATAGAAGGAAAAAATAAACGGTAAAATAATTGTAAAAAATAGACTTTTTAATAATTGTTGCAATTACGCAATATTTCAAGAATTAAAGCGAAAAAAGTACAAAAAAACACACTTAATAAAATAAACAAGAGCAGTAAATGTGCCGTATTGCAATACATTTTTTGCAACATTTGTATATGTTAAGACCCCGGTAATATGTAATTCAATATTGACCATAAATACAAAATTATTACATAAAAAAATTATATGTCGGAAAAACAGGTAAAAAAGCCGCTTAAACACAGATAGAATCAGCATTTCAGCCGTAAAAACAATTGAAAAAAATACAATTTAATTTGTTGACGATATGTCTAATTTATGCTATTATGCAAATCAGAGCTGAGAACCCCCTTAAGGGGTTGGAAAAAATGCTTGAGAATATGTTTGAAAACCAGAGAAGGAGGAAAAGAGATGCGTTTAAATGATAAGGATACAGAGAAACTTATAGTTTACGTAGCTGGTATTTTAGCACAGGAAAGAAAAGACAGAGGGGTTAAGCTTAACTACCCTGAGTCAGTTGCTTTAATTACAAAGAACATACTTGAATATGCTCGTGATGGTAAGACAGTTGCAGAATTAATGCAGCTTGGTACAAAGCTTTTAACAAAGGCTGACGTTATGGACGGAGTTGCTGACATGGTAGCTGTAGTTCAGGTTGAGTGTACATTCCCAGATGGTACAAAGCTTGTATCAGTTCATAATCCAATCCAGTAATTAAAAAAGGAGGCAACATAATGAAATTCGGTGAAGCTATTATTTTAGATAGAGAAATTGAAATTAACGCTGGCAAGAAGACAGTTAACATCAAAGTTACAAATGCTGGTGACAGACCTGTTCAGGTTGGTTCACACTGCCACTTCTTCGAGGTAAACAAGCTCCTTGACTTTGACAGAGCTGCTGCATACGGATATCATCTTGACATCCCTTCAGGTACATCAGTTCGTTTTGAGCCAGGTGAAACAAAGGAAGTTCAGCTTTGCGAGTTCGGTGGTACAAAGCGTATCTACGGTCTTAACGATTTAACATGTGGTGTTATCTCAGAAGAGAACAAGCAGCAGGCAATTGAGAACGCTAAGGTAAAGGGATTTATCAAATAATTATACCTTAAACGATCGATTGTTTTAAAGAACATAAATAAAATAAGCGAAAATATAAAATGTTTAGCTTAAAAATATAGGAGGATGTTATGAGCGTAAAAATATCAGGACAAAGTTATGCATCTATGTTTGGTCCAACAACAGGAGATAAGGTTCGTCTTGGTGACACAAGCCTTATTATCGAGGTAGAAAAGGACCTTACAGTTTATGGTGATGAAGCAAAGTTTGGTGGCGGTAAGACACTTCGTGATGGTATGGGACAGTCACCTATCACTACATCTGAAGCTGCACTTGATCTTGTAATCACAAACTGCTTAATTCTTGACGTAACAGGAATTTACAAAGCAGATATCGGTATCAAGGACGGAAAGATTGCAGGTATCGGTAAGTCAGGTAACCCTGGAACAATGGATGGTGTTGATGAGAACATGATCGTTGGACCTGGTACAGAAGCACTTGCAGGTGAAGGCCTCATCGTAACAGCTGGTGGTATTGATACACATATTCACTGGATTTGCCCACAGCAGGTTGAAACAGCTCTTTACTCAGGTATCACAACAATGATCGGTGGTGGTACAGGTCCTGTTGATGGTACAAATGCTACAACATGTACACCTGGTCCATGGAACATCGAAATGATGCTTAAGTC
>JALEKK010000038.1 GCA_022769005.1 Lachnospiraceae bacterium | reverse complement strand
AACTGTATTAACAGCATATAGCTTATTGTTCCTCCGGCAATGGATATAAGCATGTTTCTTTTCCACAAATGCAGAACGATTATTATTCCGATTGCAACGGCTTCCGGTATGCCGTGACTGCCCGACAAAACATTTGTATTTCTCAGAGCATATACAACAAGAAGACCGAATATGGAACCGGGAATTACTTTCCCGAGATACTGAATATATTTTGGGGTTGTCTTACCCGACGGAAATATTATAAACGGCAAAAACCTTGTTATAACAGTTCCGAGAACAACTATCCCTATTGTAATTATCTGTTGTTCAAGTGCCATGATTATCCTGTTTTTCCTTTATTATTTCATATGATTTATTTTCTTTTTCATTATTAATATCGTATTCATTGTCTGCACAATATTTCTTTCTTAAAAACGTCAAAAGAATGACTATGGCAGCCATGGAAGGAATTATAAATTTATCGGGTCCCAGCAATATAAGAAAGATAACAGACGCCGCAAGTCCTATAATAGCATTGATATGTTTTTTCTCACTTAACCACTGTTCAAGGAAAATGACAACAAACATTGCCGTCATTACAAAATCTATTCCCTCCAGATTAAACGTTATAAAAGAACCGAGTATTCCTCCGAGTGTGGAACCGACTATCCAATATATCTGATTAAGGAGGTTTACAAAGAACATAAACCAGCCTCTGTCAACATGATGCGGAATATCTGCAGTATAATTAATGGAAAAACTCTCATCACACATACCGAATATTAAATATCCCTTTTTCCATCCTGTGCCTCTGTATTTATCGAGCATGGATAATCCGTAAAATATATGTCTTGCATTAATTATCAGAGAAGTAGTAAACGCCTGTAAGGGATTAAATGCCGTAAGAAGTAAATTAACGGTTACAAATTCCATGGAACCGGCATAAATAAAAGCACTCATAAACATGGGATAAAGAAATGAAAAACCCGACGCACTCATATATATGCCGTAAGATATTCCCAGAAATATAAAGCCTGCAAGAGTGGGTATGGTGTGAGGAAATGCCGCAGCAAGTGCCGTCTTAACCGTGTTTGACTTTCTATTCATAAAATTTCCTTCCCATACAGATAAATTAATTTATAAACTTATAATTTGCAATGAAATGAATTCTAACATAATATTATTTAATAGTAAATTTAAAAGGAGATAAGGAAAATGGTGAAAATATACGGTGTGGACGGATGTCCTTTTTGCGAATATATTAAGCCTCAGGTAGAAGGCAGAGAAGATGAGTACAGATATATAAATGTCGGTGAAAACATAAGGACTTTTAAGGAATTTATGGCATTAAGAGATAACCGTCCGGAATTTGACGATGATAAAGCAAGAGGGAAGGCGGGTGTTCCGGCATTTCTACTTGAAGACGGAACAATTACATTTAATCCGTATGATGTAGGGCTTGAAAGACTCGGCGGAAGGCCTTTATGATCCGGACCATAATGAATCGCTTTATGAAAATGATACGGAACAGAGGACAGCGTATTCCGTATCAATATTAAAAATGAAATTTATAAAAAACTCATGAATATGGGAATATAAAAACAACCGCCTCGGAATAATCGATTGATATGTAACCGGAATCCCGGACACATATCAATACCCCGAAGCGGTTGTTTTTATGGTTCAGTATGTATTCGTAAATATTCAAATGAAAAATTACAACTGAAAACAGTGTGAAAATAAATTACTCGGAATATTTTAATATCTTTTTTAACAGCGGCGCAACAGGTATTGCGATGGCTGCCGCAACGGAAACCTGTATAATGTTTCCCGGTATTGATCCTATCGGAGCAACCCAGTTACCGTAAATAATTCCTTCTGCAAGATAATATCCGCCGACTTTTATTACAATGGCAATAATCACGGAGATGATTGAGTTTATCACGTAATTTTTTATAGGTTTTTTCTCGGCAAATAATCCTACGACCATTCCCATAAGACCTACAATGACAAATGTGAACGGCGACCATAAAACCCATCCGCTCGTAAGATCGAATAAAGCCATTCCGAAGGCTCCCGCGACAGCTCCGGCTTTCCAACCGAAGACTAAGGCGGCAATGAGCATCGGAACATTTCCCAGATGAATAAGTCCTCCGCTTCCGACAAACGGCAATCTGATATTTATAAGCCATGTAGAAATATATGTAAGCGCAATAAATATTGCATAAACGGCGATTATTTTCGTTTTACTGTTTAATTTTTGGGCATTTGAACCTTGTTTCACTGTTATATTTCTCCTTTGCCGTAATTATCAACAGAAAAACAACAACCGCCAATATACTTTAATATTCATATTGAACAGTCGTTGTGTATAATATTCTTATGATTTTATATACAATACTATAAAACAATGATAAATTAAAGTAAAACATATGTTTTACTTTAATTTATCATTTAGAAATACAAAAGGAGTAAGTTATGTTTAACGAAGAAGAAGCATTTGTATCGTCTGATGCGGACGTGTTCGGAGACAGAGAACATAAACCGTTCAAGCTTCATTCCGATTTTGCTCCCACCGGCGATCAGCCACAGGCAATTGCAGAGCTGGTGGAAGGATTCAAAGAGGGAAACCAATTCGAAACGCTGTTAGGTGTTACCGGCTCCGGAAAAACATTTACAATGGCAAATGTTATAGAGAAGCTGGGAAAACCCACATTGGTAATAGCTCATAATAAGACTTTAGCGGCTCAGCTGTATGGGGAACTTAAACAGTTTTTTCCCGAGAATGCAGTTGAATATTTTGTATCATATTATGATTATTATCAGCCGGAAGCATATGTACCGTCTTCGGATACTTATATTGCAAAGGATTCTGCAATAAATGATGAAATAGATAAGTTAAGACACTCGGCGACAGCATCCCTTTCGGAACGAACCGATGTAATTATAGTAGCATCCGTTTCGTGCATTTACGGTCTCGGAGCGCCTATTGACTACAAAAACATGACTGTTTCACTCAGACCCGGCGATATAAGAGACAGAGATGATATAATCAGAAAACTTATAGATATCCAATATAACCGTAACGAACAGGATTTTCACCGTGGAACATTTCGTGTAAGAGGAGATGTCCTTGAAGTATTTCCCGCATCATCATCCGACGACGCCGTAAGAATAGAATTCTTCGGTGATGAAATAGACAGAATATCGGTTTTTGATTCTCTTACGGGAGAAGTTAAAGGTGTTTTGACTCATACGGTTATTTTCCCTAATTCTCATTTCGTTGTCGATAACAATAAACAGGAAAAAGCCATAGAGGCGATAAAGAAAGAATTAAAGGAAAGGGTGCAATATTTTAAATCCGAAGATAAGCTGCTTGAAGCCCAAAGAATAGAGGAGAGAACCAACTTCGACATAGAAATGCTTGAGGAAACGGGATTCTGTTCCGGCATAGAAAATTATTCAAGACATTTGGCGGGACGAACGGCAGGTGAAGCTCCGTATACTCTCATTGACTATTTCCCTAAAGATTTTCTTATCATTGTGGATGAATCACATATTACAATTCCTCAAATAGGCGGAATGTATGCGGGAGACCGTTCAAGAAAAAATACTCTCGTGGATTACGGATTCAGATTGCCGAGTGCTCTTGACAACAGACCTTTAAGTTTTGAGGAATTTGAAAGCAAAATTTCGCAAATGCTGTTTGTTTCCGCAACGCCTGCAAAGTATGAAAAAGAACATGAAATACTCAGAGCAGAGCAGGTTATCAGACCTACGGGTCTTCTTGATCCTAAGATAGACGTAAGACCTGTTAAAGGTCAGATTGACGATCTTATTTCAGAGATTAATAAAGAAGTCGCAAAGAAGGGCAAAATACTGATAACCACCTTAACAAAGAAAATGGCGGAAGATTTGACACTTTATCTGAAAGAAGTCGGTATAAGGGTTAATTATCTTCACGCCGACATAGATACTCTTGAAAGGCAAAAAATAATAAGAGATATGAGACTTGACGCTTTTGATGTTCTTATAGGCATCAACCTGCTGAGAGAGGGACTTGATATTCCGGAAATAAGCCTTGTTGCAATAATCGACGCCGATAAGGAGGGCTTCCTTCGTACGGAAACATCACTTATTCAGACAATAGGCAGAGCCGCAAGAAATGCAGACGGACATGTTATCATGTATGCCGATAAAATAACGGATTCCATGCAAAAAGCCATTGACGAAACGGCCAGAAGAAGAAGTATTCAGGAAAAGTATAATAAGGAGCACGGAATTACTCCTAAAACAATTAAAAAAGCCGTAAGAGACCTTATAAGTATTACAAAAGCCGCCGATGCGGATACACCTTCCAAAACAATAGAAAAAGATATTGAATCCATGAATATCGGAGAACTCAAAAAACTTAAGAGCAGCATTGAGAAAAACATGCATAAAGCCGCTGCCGAACTTAATTTTGAAGAAGCCGCAAGATTAAGAGACCGAATGATAGAAGTTAATAAATATATATATGAAAATAAGTAATATTTATAAAAATGTTTACCCGTCATGAAGAAAACTCCGAAAAATATTTAATATGATTATAATTTAAGTATTGTGCTTTTTATTGAATATAATTATAAATTATTACGGCTATTTTGTTATAAAATTAGGTTATGTATATAGTATACTGATTCTATTATTTATATTTGGAGGACTCTCATGGTTAAACATATTGTTATGTGGAAATTAAATGATGATATTCAGTCGATGGATAAAGAACACATACTTGATAATATGAAGACTCATTTGGAAGACCTTAGAAATGATGTTGAAGGATTGTTATCAATCAGTGTAAATATATATCCGCTGGACACTTCTACGGTTGACGTTATGTTAACTTCACTTCTTATAGATGAAGAAGCTCTTAAAAATTATGCAAATCATCCTAAGCATATCGAAGTTGCCGAAAAGTATGTAAAACCTTTTGTATGTTCAAGAAGCTGTATGGATTATACGGTATAACCGGTCAGTCCGTAACGGATTTACACAATAAAACTCCTGCCCGTTAAATTGAGTAATGCTCAATAACCGACAGGAGTTTTATTGAAATATCTTATATGAATTGATTATATTCTTGATACATTTGTTTTTTTTGCGGCATCGGCAACGGCTTTTGATACGGCTTTACCGACTCTTTCGTCAAAAGCTTTCGGTATAATATAATCCGGACTTAATTCATCCTCCGAAACAAGGTCGGCTATTGCTTTGGCAGCCGCCATTTTCATCTCTTCATTTATCTCACTTGCGCGAACATCAAAAGCGCCCCTGAATATTCCCGGAAAAGCAAGTACATTGTTTATCTGATTAGGATAATCGCTTCTTCCCGTAGCGATTACCTTAGCGCCGCCTTTCCTTGCCTCATCCGGCATAATCTCCGGAACGGGATTGGCGCATGCAAATATTACGGCGTCTTTATTCATTGTTTTTACCATATCCGCGGTAAGAAGTCCGGGAGCGGATATTCCTATGAAGACATCGGCTTCTTTTATAACATCCGACAGACTTCCCGATTCATTGTTCGGATTGGTTATTTTTGCTATTTCTTTTTTTACGGGATTAAGATCGTCGCGTCCGGCTGCTATGGCACCGTGTCTGTCCGTCATAATTATATTTTTATATCCCGCCGAAAGGAGTAACTTTACTATTGCTATACCGGCGGCCCCGGAACCCGAAGTAACTATTTTTACGCTTTTATCTTTTCCCACAACTTTTAAGGCATTTGTTAAACCTGCCAAGGTAATAATGGCCGTGCCGTGCTGATCGTCATGAAAAACGGGAATATCACATCTTTCTTTTAATTTTTTTTCTATTTCAAAACAACGGGGAGCAGATATGTCTTCAAGGTTAATTCCGCCGAATGAACCTGATATATTTACAACCGTTTCCACAAATTCATCAACATCCTTTGTCTTTATACATATAGGAAATGCATCCACTCCTCCGAATTCCTTAAAAAGTACACACTTGCCTTCCATTACGGGCATTCCCGCCTCAGGACCTATATCACCGAGACCCAGAACGGCGCTTCCGTCCGTAATTACGGCGCAAAGATTCCCTCTTCTTGTAAGATTGTATGATTCATTAACATCATCTTTTATCGCAAGGCACGGAGCGGCAACGCCCGGGGTATATGCAAGGGCAAGATCCGTATCATTTTTAACTTCAACTCTTGAATTTATTTCTATTTTTCCCTGTTTTTCTCTATGTAATCGTAATGCTTCCTTAGCGTAATCCATAATAATCCTCCAAATAAAATAACTGTTCATAATCTTATTACATACAACCGTATAATTCAAATATTTAAAAAGGAGATATCATGCAGTTTTCAGTTGAACAATTAAAGGCAATTCACCATATGAAAGGACCGGCTCTTGTGCTTGCGGGACCGGGCAGCGGAAAAACCGCTGTATTGACCGAAAGAACCGTTAATCTGATAAATAAAGGAGCAGACCCTAATGGGATTTTTGTTTTGACATTTACGAAAAATTCCGCATATGAAATGGAAAAAAGGTTTATTGATAAATACGATGCATGCGGAGACGTATTCTGTGTTCCGTCGTTTTCCACAATTCATGCTTTGGCATGTAAAATAATAGGTAATTCCGAAGAGAAATACGAAATTATTAATGGAACAGAACAGGCGCAGCTGCTTAATTATGTTTCAAATGAGGCGGCAAAGAGAGAACTCGTCACCGTTACGGGCGATAAATTCAACAAAATGATTTTGAATGAAATATCAAATTATAACAATTCTTTTAATGATATGTTGTTCAATGTTAATAATTGCAAAAAAATACAGGATAATACATTCATAAAAGATATTTTCAATGCAGAATTAAATAAAAAAATACTTTCGGACTATAAACCGATAATATTGAATTCATCTCAATTTGTATTTATATATAGCATGTATGATCGAATATTAAAGCAGCGGAAACTTATAACATATGATGATATGATAAAAAATGCGATTAATACATTGTCAGTCGATGATAAAGTATTAAAAAAGTTCAGAGATATGACGCGTTACATACTGGTTGACGAATTTCAGGATACGGATTTAAGCCAGCTTTATATGATTATGTTGCTTTTGGGAGATGAAAAGAATTTATTTGCCGTAGGCGATGAAGATCAGAGTATTTATTCATTCAGAGGCGCTAATCCGGATATTATGCTTATGTTTAAAGATATTTTCCCTGATTCATGTAAATATTATCTCAAAAATAATTACAGATGTGCCAGGAAGATAGTTCAATTATCTTCCACCCTCATAAAAAACAATGTTAAAAAATTTAATAAGGAGACGATTGCGGTTCGAAAACACAACGGTAATTTCAAAATAATTAAGGCGGAAGACGAAAACAGCGAAGCGGTGCATGTACTTAATTTTATAAAAAACATTATCGATGAGGAGAAAAGCACCGATAAATCCGTATGCGTGCTTGCAAGGACCAATCAGGGTTTAAAGAGAATATCCAACCTGCTTATGGCAGAAAATATTGATTTTTATTTAAAAGACAAAATAGACAATATTTTTGAAAAAGATATTTTTAAACTTTTGATTATTTTTTTAAAGGGGGCAGCTGATATGTACAATACTGATTCATTTTATATAATATTGTATATCGTAAATATCGGAATAAAGTCCGCATCGGTAAACGGAAATTCGGATGTATATTCCAACATGATAAAATATGCAGCAGGTGACGATTTTCTGATTGACAAAATAAATAAATTAAGAGAACAAATGGAATTTACGGCAACCTTATCGCCTGCGGCGGCAATTATTTTTTTGGAAAATCAATTTAATATCAGTGGTTTTTTAAGCAAAAGAGATGAATATAAAAATGTGAAACCGGAAATAATAAAAGAAAATATTTTATTCTTATGCAGGTTGTCATCCGGTTTTTCAACCGTCAAAGATTTTCTGAAATACGTATCCGGATATAATGAACGTATAAAAGCATCCTATGAGAAATCGTCAAACCCCGAAAACAGCCGTGTGAGAATAACCGTATCCACAATACATTCTTCAAAAGGCCTGGAATATGACTCTGTTTGGATAATGGGAGCAAATGAGGGAAGCATTCCTTCAAGAAAAGCATTGACGCCCGGCGCAACAGAAGAGGAGCGGAGACTGTTCTATGTAGCAATGACACGAGCCGAAAATAATCTTTATATAAGTTTTCATAACAGAGAACGCGGTAAAATCTCTAAACCGTCACGCTTTTTAAAAGACATCAATATTTAAACGCGATTTATACATTTATAAAATTATTCATAAATTATTAATATTCATATATAAAATCAACTTGAAACATTGTTAAATAAAGATTATTATATAGACGATATTATATTATTAATCAATAGTGTGTTCAGATTATAAATCCATAAGTCAGACTTTTTAAGCGGAATCTTATAATCTCTGCTGATTGAACATTACGGAGGCTATGTATGGATCGTATAGATAAGAAACTTGTTACACTTTTGCAGGACAATGCTCGACTACCCCTAAAGAACCTGGCGGAAAAAGTTTTTCTGTCATCACCGGCGGTATCGGCAAGAATCGAAAGGCTTGAAGAAGAGGGTATCATTCTCAAGTATGAAGCAAAAGTTGATTATAAAAAATTAGGATACAACATAACGGCATTTATTAATGTGGAAGTTGCTCCCGTAAGAAAGCAGGATTTCTACGAATTTATTAATAAATGTCCGTCGGTTATTGAATGTAACTGCGTAACAGGTGTGTATTCCATGCTTCTGAAGGTAGTGTTTAAGAGTACTGAGGATCTCGATATATTTATCGGACAACTCCAGCAATTCGGCAGAACGTCCACACAGATTGTATTTTCCACTCTGGTGGAACCTCGCGGAATTGATGTCAACAGTAACGACACAGTTAATCAATGTACTAAAAAAGAAGAATAATCAAGACCGTATATAGTCCGGTGACCGCATTAAATATTGACAAATATATGTTTATTTAGTTAAACTATTGCCAATATATGTCGTTCGCCGGACTTATATTTTTAATAAATGAGCGAAATTTTAACAGGAGGTAATTGGTATGTTTGATCATAAGCAGTATAGCAGAGGCTATTTTATGCCACCGGTCGAATGCATTGACTGGGTAAAAAAAGAGTATATAGAAAAGGCTCCGATATGGTGTTCTGTTGACCTAAGAGACGGTAATCAGGCTCTTATCGAACCTATGAGTTTGGAAGAAAAGTTGGAGTACTTCAATATGCTTCTCAAAATCGGTTTCAAACATATTGAAGTAGGATTTCCGGCTGCCTCCGAGACAGAATATGAATTCTTACGCACATTAATAGAAAAGAACATGATTCCCGACGATGTAACCGTACAGGTTCTTACACAGGCAAGGGAACATATTATCAAAAAGACATTCGAGGCAATTTCAGGTGCCAAGAACGCCGTTGTTCATGTTTATAATTCGGTATCAAAAAACCAAAGAGAACAAGTATTTAAGAAATCTAAGGAAGATATTAAAAAGATTGCCATGGAAGGCGCTCATATGCTCAAGGAACTTGCAGCCAACGAAAAAGGCAATATTGTGTTTGAATACAGTCCCGAGAGTTTTACGGGTACCGAGCCTGAATACGCTCTTGAAGTAAGTAATGCCGTAATCGACATATGGCAGCCTACGCCTGATAAGAAATGTATTCTTAACTTACCTGCAACGGTTGAAGAGTCTCTTCCTCATGTATACGCACAGCAGGTAGAATATATGCATAAATATATTCATAACAGAGACGGAGTACTTATTTCATTACATCCTCATAACGACAGAGGAACAGGCGTTGCATGCGCGGAACTCGGATTACTTGCCGGAGCCGACAGAATAGAGGGAACTTTATTCGGTAACGGCGAAAGAACCGGTAATACGGATATTATTACGGTTGCAATGAATATGTATTCCCACGGTGTTGATCCCGAACTTGATTTCTCAGATATTACATCCATTGCAGAGAAATACGAGAGACTTACAAGAATGACCGTAAGTCCGAGACAGCCATATTGCGGTCAGCTTGTTTTTGCAGCATTCTCAGGTTCGCATCAGGATGCCATTTCAAAGGGATTACACTACAGAGCTGAAAAAGAACCTGAAAAATGGTCTGTTCCTTATTTACCTATCAACCCGGAAGATGTGGGAAGAACATACGATTCAGATGTAATCAGAATAAACAGCCAGTCCGGAAAGGGCGGTGTTGCATATATTCTTGAACAGAATTACGGACTTGACATCCCTAAGACAATGCGTGAAGACTTGGGATATGCCGTTAAAAATGTATCTGATATCGAACATAAGGAACTTTCTCATCAGGAAGTTAAGGATATATTTGATAAAAGATATATTAAATATAATGATGCATTTTCAATTAACGGAGTACATTTTATTCAGGAAGACGATAAGACGATTACCGCAAGCGTTACATTTGTTGAGAACGGAAATAAAACAATAGAATCCCAAAGAGGAAACGGACGACTCAATGCCGTATGCAACGTTATTAAAGCTCACTTTGGATTAGATTATGATGTAACAACATATGAGGAACATGCCATGACAGTGGGGTCCGATTCCACAGCCATAGCATATGTAGGTATTACGGATAATAACGGTAAGTCATATTTCGGAGCCGGCGTGGATCCCGATATTATGAGAGCTTCCATCGATGCATTAGAGTCTGCATTTAACAGAGCAATAACAGACGGCAAGAATTGAAACGTCTGATTGCCAGTGATATTGACGGCACACTGCTAAAAGACGGAAAACAGACATTAGATAACGACTTTTTTGATTTAATAAACACCCTGCACGCTCAGGGTGTCTTATTTGTTGCAGCAAGCGGCAGACAGCTTGCAAGTTTGAAAATGCTGTTTGAACCGGTAGCCGACAATATTGTATTTATTGCCGAAAACGGTGCATATGTTTCCTACAAAAATGAGATAATACATGAAAGCTGCATGAACAAATCATTGGTTCACGGCATTGTCAAATACATTTTATCAAATAAAAAGTATGAACCTATTATCTCTACAAAGGATACCGTGTATTTATCAAAGAACTTTTATGATCATTTCAGAAAAGGTAATGAAAAAATACTGTATACGTCCACAATTACGGATGATTTCTTTGGGATTACGGAAGACGTCCTGAAGATTACGGCATGTTCCTTTGACGGATTTACAAAAGAAGATAAAATGAATATTGATGAGACATGGAGAAAATATGTTAATACAACCATGTCGAGCAGTATTTTTTTTGATTTTATGAATCCGGGAGTCAGTAAGGGCGTTGCATTAAAATCTGTTTTAAAACTTTTCGGACTCAGTTCTTATGATGCGATTGCATTCGGCGATAATTTTAATGACATTTCAATGTTTGAGAGTGTTGATAATTCATTTGTCATGGAAAGTGCAGATGATTTAGTTAAGCAGCACGCTAAGTTTGTTGTTTCTGATGTTCCTGAAACAATCAGAAAGATATACAATCTGTAATAATATGAAAAAAAGAATTATAAAAAGCAAAAAAAACAAATCATTTATTATATTGGGTATAGTTGCTGCCGCAATTACCGTATACGGAATATTTTTTAACGGTCACTTCGTATATTTTACATTCGGAGTTCCGAGCGGAAATGTTATGCGTGCCGATAATGAGAATATTTCTGAAATGGCCGCCAATATATTTCTGTCAGACGAAAAATCGTTATATGAACAGGTAGCCAATGACGATCTTTTTACAAAGAATATCGGTAATACAAGTATTGACGATTATTTAAAATCAAATGTTGAAAGCAGACTCTCCAGAATTGCAACTCTTAATGTCTATGCCGAAAAAGAGGGTATAAGCCTTTCACATTTAAAAAATAACGATATTGCCATAGCCGCCAATGCATATTATCAGGCTCTTACTCCTGAACAGCGTACGGCCATAGGAGCCGATGTCACGAAACTTGAAGAACTGTTCAGACAATATGCAATTGCTGACGAAACCGCGGATATATTATATTCAAAAAGCGATTATGAAGTAAGCGCCGATGAAGCAAGAGTTATTTCCGTTCAATACATCACAGCGGATTCAAAAGAGAAAATTGAAGAAGCAAGCAATAAGCTGTCATCCGGTAAAAATTTCTCCGACGTTGCCTTAGAGTATAACGGTAATTCCGATTATACAGTCGAGATGAAAAGAGGTCAGTTTGATAAAGCTTTTGAAGATGCCGCATATGCCTTATCTTCAGGTCAGACAAGCGGCATTGTTGAATCTAAAGGAAGATATTATATCATTAAATGTTCATCCGATAACGAACAGGCTAAAACCGACGCCAATTTAGTTTTACTCAGAGAACAGCGTAAAAATGAATTCTTTGAAAATCAGTTTTTAAAGTTTGAAAATAATATTTATGTCGAAGTAAATAACGGTATTTGGAATAAAAAATCAGTAAACGGAGCAACTTCGCTTCCGGTAAGATTTGAAAGCTTTTATGAACAGTATTTGAAATAAATTTATTTTAAAAGCGAAATAGCAAATAGACATTTGTTATTTTGCTTTTTTATTGTAAATAAAATATAAAACACGGTTTTAACATCATTTCCGTAAAAATACTATTTTATAAAGATTTAAAAGTTTAATTAATACAAACAGGGATCAGAGGAGAGTATATGTCAGATAATAATTACAGCGCCGAACAAATTTCCATATTGGAAGGCCTTGAAGCTGTCCGAAAAAGACCCGGAATGTATATAGGAAGTACAGGGATAAGGGGGCTTAATCATTTAATATATGAAATAGTGGATAATGCAGTTGACGAGCATTTAGAAGGTTTTTGTTCAGAAATAACAGTTACTCTTGAATCTGACGGTTCGGTAACCGTTGAGGATAACGGCAGGGGAGTGCCCGTCGAAATGCATCCAACCGCCGGGATACCGGCAGTTGAAGTTGTATTTACCATGCTGCATGCCGGAGGTAAGTTTGAAAATTCCGGTTATAAAATATCGGGAGGTCTGCACGGAGTAGGCGCCGCCGTTGTAAATGCCCTCTCAAAACAACTTGTTGTTACAGTAAAGAGAGACGGCATAATCTACCGACAGATATTTGAAAGGGGTATAACCAAGTCCCCCCTTGAACAAATAGGTAAATGCTTAAAAAAAGATACCGGTACAAAGGTTTCTTTTTTACCGGATGATGAAATATTTGAAAAAACAGTTTTTAAGGAAGATGCCGTTAAGTCAAGACTGCATGAAACCGCATACCTAAACCCCGATTTAACCATAATTTTTGAAGATAAAAGATTCGGAAGAAATGAGAGAATCATATTTCATGAGCCTAAAGGCATAGAAAGTTATGTCGCTGACATCAATAAGAATAAAGAAGCAGTTTCATCAATAATTCACTTTAAAGACGTTTACGAAGGAATTGAAGTTGAAGTAGCATTTCAATATGTAAATGTTTTCGAGGAGAACATTTTCGGATTTTGCAACAATATTTATACACAAGAGGGCGGAACGCATATTACGGGTTTTAAACAGAAATTTACAACCATTATAAATCAATATGCACGGGAACTCGGAATATTAAAGGATAAGGACGCAAACTTTACCGGTCTTGATGTACGAAACGGAATGACCGCAGTTGTTGCCGTTAAGCATCCTGCTCCCAGGTTTGAAGGTCAGACAAAAACGAAGCTGGACAACCCGGATGCGGGAGTTGCCGTATCAAATATTACGGGAGATGAAATAACCCTCTATTTTGACAAGCATCAGGAAGAACTGAAAGCTGTCATAGAATGTGCCGTTGCATCGGCTAAAATCAGAAAGGCTGAAGAAAAGGCAAAAAATAATGTCTTAAAGAAAACAAAGTATTCATTTGACAGCAACGGTAAACTTGCCAATTGCGAAAGTAAAAATCCGGAAGAATGTGAAGTATTTATAGTAGAGGGAGATTCTGCCGGAGGTTCTGCCAAAACCGCCCGTAACAGAGCTACTCAGGCAATTCTGCCGATTCGCGGCAAAATCCTTAATGTTGAAAAGGCATCCATGGATAAGGTACTGGCCAATACGGAGATTCAATCCATGATTTTAACCTTCGGATGCGGTTTCTCCGAAGGTTACGGAAATGACTTTGACATAACCAAACTAAGATATAATAAAATCATTATCATGACTGATGCAGACGTTGACGGAGCTCATATAGATACTTTACTTTTAACATTCTTCTACAGATTCATGCCTGAACTGATTACAAACGGTCATATTTATATTGCAACTCCTCCGCTGTACAAGGTTATTCAAAAGAACGGAAAAGGTGAATATCTGTATGACGATAAGGCGCTTGAAGATTACAGAAAGAAACACAGAGGAAAATCATTTACTTTACAAAGATACAAGGGACTCGGAGAAATGGATCCTGAACAATTGTGGGAAACAACCCTTAATCCCGAAACAAGAATATTGAAACAGGTGGAAATAGAGGATATTCGCCTTGCAAACGAAGTTACCGAAATGCTTATGGGCAGCGATGTTCCTCCGAGAAGAAACTTTATCAGAGAACATGCCTCAGAAGCGGAAATCGATGCATAAACACATAATAGGAGAAAACTATGTCTGAAAAAATTATTAAAACCGAATATTCTGATGTTATGCAAAAATCATATATAGATTATTCCATGAGTGTTATTACTGCCAGAGCATTGCCTGATATAAGAGACGGGCTCAAACCTGTTCAAAGAAGAGTTCTTTATGCCATGGATCAGCTGGGTTTAAACTTTGATAAACCTCACAGAAAATCCGCACGTATAGTAGGCGATGCCATGGGTAAGTATCATCCTCACGGCGACAGTTCAATTTATGAAACCCTTGTTGTTCTCAGTCAGGATTTTAAAAAGGGAATGGCGCTGGTTGACGGTCACGGTAATTTCGGATCCATTGAGGGAGACGGAGCTGCCGCAATGAGATATACGGAAGCTAAGCTTAAAAAATTTACAAAGGATGTTTTTTTAACAGATCTCGATAAAAACGTAATTGATTTTATCCCTAATTTTGACGGTACCGAAAGCGAACCGGAAGTTCTCCCCGTAAGAGTACCTAATATACTTGTAAACGGTGCCGACGGAATAGCAGTAGGTATGGCTACCAACATTCCGACTCATAATCTTAATGAAGTAATTGATGCGATTATTTATTATTTTGACAATACAATCATTAAAAACGGCACCGTATCTCTCTCGGACATATTAAATATCCTGCAAGGTCCTGATTTTCCCACAGGAGGCATAGTAATTAACAAATCGGATTTATATGATATTTATAATTCCGGAACCGGCAAAATACGACTGCGCGGTAAAATACAATTTGAAAAAGGAAAGGGAAGAGAAAAAGACAGGCTTGTCATTACCGAGATTCCATATACCATGATTGGTAATAATATTACCAAGTTCATGTCCGATGTGGCACTTCTTATTGACAGTAAGCAGGCAAATGAGATTACGGATATTTCAAACGAATCTTCAAAAGACGGTATAAGAATAGTTTTGGAACTCAAAAAAAATGCTGATACAGACTATCTTACAAACCTCCTTTACAAAAAGACAAAGCTTGAAGATACATTCGGCGTAAATATGCTCGCTACGGTAAACGGAAGACCGGAAACCCTTTCATTGATAGATATTTTTAAACATTTTACTGATTTTCAGATTGATATTAATAAAAGAAAATATTCAACTCTTCTCGAGAAAGAACTCATCAATAAAGAAATAAAAGAAGGATTGATTAAAGCAGTAGACTGTATAGATTTAATTATTGAAATTCTGCGAGGTTCAAAAAAACTTGATGATGCCAAACAATGCTTAATATACGGAAAAGTCGATAACATTAATTTTAAATCCGAAGAATCAAAGGAAAATGCCAAGACGCTTTTATTTACCGAGAAACAGGCGGATGCGATCCTCTCAATGAGATTGTACAGACTTATAGGATTGGAACTTGAGCAGCTGCATAAAGAATATAATAAATGTCTTAAGGATATAGCATCATATGAGAAAATTCTTTCAAGTACAAAGGAAATAATAAAAGTTATAAAAAAAGATCTGGAGCACATAAAGAAAGAATACGGATATGAAAGAAAAACCGTAATAACGGATGCAAAAGAAGCGATAGTGCCTGTAAGAGAAATTCCTACGGTCCGAATGAACTTTTTAATGGACAGACTGGGATATGTAAGAATGATAGACGGAACTGTATATGATAAAAATGCCGATACGGTAATTTCGGAAAATAAATTCGTATACAGCTGTCTTAATACGGATACATTATTGATATTTACGGATAAAGGCAATTTACACAAAGTATCGGTAAGTGATATTCCTTTTACAAAGCTTAAGGAAAAAGGCGTTCCGATTGACAATATATCCAAACTTGTCACTGCAGAAGAAAATGTGGTCTATATAACAACAGACAGAGAACTTGAAAACGACGGCAACGGTCTTTTATTGTTTATTACATCAAACGGCTTAGGAAAAAAAGTTGAAAAATCCGAATTCTCGGTTACAAAAAAATTGACGGCATCCACAAAACTTAATCCGGGTGATCGTATTATAAGTATTATTGATATCGGAAAAAACAATATGTCGGATACAGATACAAGAACGGTAACCCTTAAGGGAAGCAATAAAAAGAGGATTAATTTTTATTTATCTGACATTCCGGTAAATAAAAAGGGTGCGGCAGGCGTAATATGCGTAAAATTAAATGACAGCGTTTCAGTTACCGAAGCTGAAGTAAAAGAGCCTGATGCCAGATTAAAAATCATAAAAAGAGGCGGATATATGTCATAATAAACATTTAAGAACATATATTTTTTGACTTTGTAATTTCAAATGTTACTTAAACTCCGAATATTATATAACAGGCGAACAGCCTGACGTAATATGTAATATATAGATATACAAAAAGGAAGTGCGATATGCCGAATTATTAAGTAATTAAAACTACTTATAACGGCGATTCCGTACTTCCTTTTTTGTTTTTATATTTATAATTTTAATATTATTCCGTATTTAAATTATTCGGATAAATACTTTTCGTATTCATTGATGGCTTCACGCATTCTTTCCGGTCCCGGAGCACCCTTTGTAAGCCTTGCGTCGACGCATGTCTCAAGGCTTATTGCGTCATAAATATCCCCGTCAAATATCTCGGAAAACTCTTTAAATTCATCAAGAGTAAGATCCGAAAGAGATATGTTACGATCAAGACAATACAAAACCATCTCACCGATAACTCGATGAGCATCTCTGAACGGCATGCCGTGTTTTACAAGATAATCCGCTGCATCCGTGGCATTTGTAAATCCTTTCATGGCACTGTCCTTCATTCTGTTTTCATTAAATTTCATGGTTACTATCATTCCCGTAAATAAAATGATGGAATTATTAACGGTATCAATAGCATCAAAGGATAATTCTTTATCTTCCTGCATATCTTTATTGTATGCAAGAGGCAGTCCCTTCATAACGGTCAGCAGGGAAACCAAAGCTCCGTATACTCTGCCGGTCTTTCCGCGAACAAGTTCCGCAATATCGGGATTCTTCTTCTGAGGCATAATGGAGCTTCCCGTAGAATATGCATCATCAATTTCCGTAAAACCGTATTCGTTTGAATTCCAAATACATATTTCTTCGGACAATCTGCTTAAGTGCATCATTATAATTGAAAGATCTGATAAGTATTCAATCAGATAATCTCTGTCCGATACCGAATCCAAGCTGTTTCTTGTAGGGGCCGTAAAGCCTAAAAGTTTAGCTGTCTGATCTCTGTCAAGAGGATATGTTGTTCCGGCAAGAGCGCCTGCGCCGAGAGGACAATAGTTCATTCTCTTATAATTGTCCTCAAGCCTGCCTCTGTCTCTTACAAACATTTCAAAATATGCTCCCAGGTGATGTGCAAGCGTTATCGGCTGAGCTTTCTGCAAATGTGTAAATCCGGGCATAAAAGTATTGATATTTTCCTTCATTACTTTTAAAAGTGCTTCCAAAAACTCTTTAAGCAAAAGATTGGTATGTTCTATCATTGAGCGAATATATAATCTCATATCAAGAGCAACCTGATCGTTTCTGGAGCGACCCGTATGGAGTTTTTTCCCGACATCGCCGATTCTTGTAATGAGATTAGCTTCCACAAATGTATGTATATCTTCATACTCATTGTCTATAACCAGATTTCCGTCTTCAATATCTCTTAAAATATTCTTAAGTTCAGAAACAATAAGCTCGGATTCCTCTTTCGGAATAATATTGCAATCACCAAGCATGGCAGCATGAGCAATACTTCCCTCTATATCCTGTTTATAAAGTCTTTTATCAAAACCGATAGAAGCATTAAAGTCATTTACAAGTTTATCTGTTTCTTTTGTAAATCGTCCACCCCAGAGTTTCATATATGTCCTCCAAATTTTAAATATACTGTTCGTACAAATAACAAAGCCATAAGAATAAAATCTTATCTTATGGCTTTATAATATAATCATCTTATAATAACATATCAAAACGATATATTCACTTTTTATTTTTATATTTAATAATCATTATAGCTGCGAGCAATGATACACATGATAATGAAACAATTAAACCAAGATATAAACCTTTCGGCTTATATTCCATAAATATATGATGTTTTCCGTCCGATATATCCGCGCCTGTTAATGAACCCATTACCTCATAAGTGTCGGTCTTTACTCCGTCCACATAAAGCGTCCAGCCCGGATCATAAGGAAATGTAAATAAAACGCTTCCACCGGAAGAATTAATGTCGCCTTCAATTGATGTATCGGTATATCGCGAAAGTGTAACGGAGTTGTTGTTCAATTTTTTTATTCCGTCTGAGAGATTGTTTTCATCCATTACATATATTTCGGCATTCATTTCTTTTTCAGAGTCAATATCTATGGATTCTCCTTTTTTAAGATATCCGATATCAACGATGTGATTATGCTTATTTAAATCATAAAATGTTTTTGAATATACATCACTTTCCTTTGTAAGAGTAATATCTTCCGGTGCATTTCCTGATAATTCCATATAATAGTGTCCGGACCGTTCTGCGGTAATGGTTTTTAATCTTTCATGATCTATTGTATCTATTTTTGTAAATAAATCCCCGATACCGGTCATCTTTTTAAAAATGTCATTTTGATATAATAATGCACCTGAGATTGTTGTTCTTGACACAAAACTCTCTTTTGCAAGGGCAGCAGGAATTGAGTAACCTATAGGTAAGACACTGTTTAACTTATATATTGTATAATTTTCATTCTCTTCATATTTACTCATGAACGGATCGCTGTAATCTGAATATCTGCTTGAAACATATTGAACCCCGAAAAAGGCATATGCAAATAACGTGGCTCCCAGTCCGTTATATGAATTAACGGACGATTTCATTCCCATATTTTTATATAAAAGCGAAAGGCCCTTTGGAGATGAAGAAGAAAATATACTCATTGAGTGGTAGGAATACCAGTTTCCGTCATTGTTAGTTCTCGGCTCCTGTTGTTCAAGCCTGAAAAATTCATTATTATTGTCGGCAGAAATGCGTGAAACAGTTTCAGCCATTTTTTCGTCGTTTTTTATATATCCGCCGTATGATAGCGTCGGAAGTCCGGTAATTCCCATATTTAAAGCACATTCCGTTACCATTGTCCCGGAAATTACAAATGTAAACCATGCCTTCATTGACAATCTTCGTTTTCTTTTAACTCCCAAAGAAGATTTATCGGATTCTTGGGACAGAATATATTTATCCCAGAGCAATAAGCAATAGTATATCCATATTAGTATAATTGTACCTATTATGCTCCATCTGCCGTATATATAGTTGTTATCGTCAACAAGGGTTGTATCTCCGGCATACATAAAGTAAACATATGCAAGAAATGCGTTGGATATCGAAGCGCTTATTATAATATGTGTAATACTTATTCCTCTTCTGTGTTTTATTGTCATATACATTACAGTCAGCATAAAGAATATATACATAAATGACTGTCTTGCCGGAAGAGAGTTCGGAAAATGCATACCATGCCATATATAATCCGGAATATTAGTCATAAAACTAAACAGAAATACGGCAAGTAAAGCTCCGTATACAATTCTGGTTTTTAACTTTATTTCTTTATTCATGGCAAACAACGGTATCAAAACAAATACAAATGCGCCGCAATATATATTCGGATAATGCTTTGTCCACATATATGTATCGAGATTTGATATATGTCTTGAAAACATAAGGCCGAAATCAAAATAAAATCTTAATGTATTAGGAAAATCACTGTCAGACGAAGTCGATAACTTAAAAGCATAATATTCCGGTATGAGCAATATGCATGCAATTCCCACGGCAATCATTCCGTAAATAATAAATTTTGCCGTTCTTGATAAATAAAACTTTAATTTATTCTCCTTTGGATCTGCCAATATGAGCAATACAATAAAATATATAACCAGTGTGACGATAAGTATTATGGCAATATAGTAATTAAATAATACACTTAACGATAAAGTGATACAGAACATAAAAGGCTTATTCTTATTTACCAGCCTTTCCAATCCGAGAATTACAAGGGGAGCAACGGCAATACAGTCAAGCCACATAACATTCCATTTATATGCCGCCATGTAACCGGACAGAGCATAAAACACGGCAAAAAAGGCAGTAAATGAACTTTTCGTATTAAAATGTTTTGACAAATATACTGTCATTGTAAGTGATGCCATTGAACACTTCGCAACAATAATCCAATCCAAAACAACCGGTATCATATTATGCGGAAACAATGCAACAATCCAGTTAACGGGACTTGATAAATAATAGGCGTATTCCGCCAAAAAATTGCTTCCCAGACCGTTGTTCCACGTATAAAATATACTTCCGCCGTTTCTTATTTTGTACCATAGTTCCGAATAAAACGGAGTATATTGATGATACATGTCGGACGGCATATATAATCTGTTTCCGAAAGGCGCAATGCCTCTGATAATAAATAAGACCACAAATATAAGAATTGGAATGAGGACTGCCAATATATATCTGATATTACCGGTCAATATAAATTCATTTGTATCTTTTATAAATATGTTCCGAAAAAAAAGCCTGAATTTACTTTTTTTCTTTATGTATGTATTTGTATTATTCATAATCATCTCCATATATACTGTATCGGTTAAGTGTAGCATATTATAACCAACTCATAAAACTAAATAAAATTAAACCAAAAGGTGTTTGTATTTGATTACGATAAAATATTATATAATCCCATATATTTTTAATATAAAGCAGACGATATTTTACATATGTATTTTTAATGTTTTACCTTGTAAATACCTTTTATCTCGGATATTATTAAGACAGTATGCGATAGGAGATCCTTAATCTGATTAAGGAGCATAACTTGAAAAAGAATGTTTTTAAAAGATATAAATATACAAAAAACATAATTATTTTTTCATTTGTTTTTATTTGCGGAATCGTATCTTTAATATTTTTTCAAAGTAATAAAAATTCTTCGGATGATTTCACCGTTTCGGAGTCTTCCGCCGCAAATAAAGACAATAACAGGGAAAATGAATTTAATACCGATACATCCGCTGCCGAAAAATTAGTCGTATATGTGTGCGGAAGGGTTCGTACTCCAGGAGTATATGAGTTGAAATACGGGGACAGAGTAATAGATGCCGTAAATATGGCAGGAGGAACTCTCGAAGATGCCGATTTAACAAGCATTAATATGGCGGAACCTGTTGAAGATTCATCTAAGATAGAGATCTATTCCATGGGAAATACCGCAAATGATAATTCGGGGGAAAATAATACGGGATCAGATAAGGCGGATTCATCTTCGGACAACTCCGGTAAAATCAATATTAACAAGGCTGATTTGACATCTCTTATGTCTCTTCCGGGTATAGGAGAGGCAAGAGCAGGTTCCATTATTGCATATCGCAGGGAGCACGGCAGTTTTAAAACCATAGAAGATATTATGAACGTATCGGGAATAAAAGAATCGGCATTTTCCAAAATAAAGGATTTAATTAAAGTTTAAGTTGTTATTGAGGTGATTTATGGCTACAAAGGTTTTAGCTGTTGATGATGAAAAAATTATTATCAAAGGACTGAAGTTTAGTCTTGAAAGAGACGGCTTTGATGTTGTATGTGCATACGACGCCGACGAGGCGCTCGCACTTGCGGAAAGTGAAAAGCCCGACATTATATTACTCGATGTCATGCTCCCCGGACTCAGCGGATATGAGGTTTGTGAACGAATAAGAGAGTATTCCGACGTACCGATAATTATGCTTTCGGCCAAAGGTGAAGATATGGATAAGATAATGGGGCTTGAATACGGTGCGGATGATTATATTACAAAGCCTTATAATATACTTGAGGTAAAGGCACGTATAAAAGCCGTTCTCAGACGAAGGGGATCTAACGATAAAAAGGAAAATTCTTCCAACGAAATTGTTTACGGCCTTTTCCGTCTTAATCTAGACAGCAGAACTCTTTATATAGACGGCAGAGATGCGGATCTTACGGTTATCGAATTCAACCTTCTTGAAGCTATGGCAAAACAGCCCAATAAAGTGTTTTCAAGACAGGATCTGTTAAAAATCGTAAGAGGGGAAGTAGATAAAGCTGACGCAAGATCCATTGATGTACATATAAGAAGATTAAGAGAGAAGATTGAAGAAAATCCAAGCAGTCCTAAATATGTTCATACAAAATGGGGAGTAGGTTATTATTTCCATGCCTGATAAATCATATTCCAATAACGATAAGAAAAGCTTTTCCGTTAAAATAAAAAATGTATTTAACAGTATTTTCTTTAAAACGGCTGCCATGTTTGTTGCTTTTTGTATAATACCCATTAATATTTTTAATTATTTTAACGGATATTATTATCAATCGGTCATCATTAATTCGGAGTTAACCGACAACATGCTTAAAAGTAATGTTGCAGCCGACAGGATAAGCAAGGTCGGTTCCTACAGTGAAGCGGAATCCCTCGGAATTGTGAATTCAATGTCTGATTTTGCAAGGTTAAACAATATCCGACTCCGTATTATCGATGATAATTTTTCCGTAATAATGGATTCATATTCTCTCGATAACGGTAAAACGATTTCCAAGTCGATTATATATAAGGCTTACGGCTCCGGAGAAGCCGCCAACATTTACAATAAAAATACCCGAAGCGTTGAAAGTGCTTCTCCTATTTTTGACAGCAATAATAAAATTATCGGCGTTGCTCTTGTAAGCTCAGATATTTCGGATATAGACGAAATGTTTCTCTATGAGAAAGAGCGGTTCCAGATTATATCAGTATCAATTTCATTTATATTGATTCTTATTATTATTCTCTACGTATATATAATAAGAAGAAAATATGTACAACTTGATAAATCAATAAGTTCAATAGCCGACGGAAATACTGAAATAAGACTTCAGGAAAATTCCGGTTCATTTGAATATAAGGCAACAGCCGCATCTTTCAACAGGATTATGGATAATTCCGCGGAGGTTGACAAGGCACTGAATGCATTTGTTTCTAATGCATCACATGAATTAAAAACACCTATGACATCCATGAAGCTTATTGCCGACTCTCTTCTTCAGGAAGAAGATGTTCCCGCAGATATCTACAAAGACTTCTTAAAAGATATTGCTTCCGAAATTGACAGGGAAAAAGAAATAATAGATGACCTTCTTATGCTCACAAGAATGGATAATTCCGTTTCCTCATTAAATATTTCGCTTGTAAATATTAATACTCTCGTAGAAGTAATGTTAAAGAAGCTTACTCCGATTGCTGACGAAAAAAACATTGAGATAGTTTATGAGAGTATGAGAAACATTGAAGCGGAAGTAGATGATATTAAGCTTACTCAGGTTGTCACAAACCTTGTTGAGAATGCTATAAAATACAATGTGCCAGGCGGAAAAGTCATTGTTACGTTAAACGCCGATATCGATTCCTTTTTCCTGCGAATTCAGGATACTGGTATCGGTATTCCTGAAGAACATCAAAAGCATATTTTCCAGCGTTTCTACAGGGTGGATAAAGCAAGATCGAGAGAAACCGGCGGTACAGGATTGGGATTGTCCATTGTTGATTCCATAGTATCCGGTCACGGAGGACAAATTAAAGTCGTAAGTAAACCGGCAGCGGACGGAGAAAAGTTCGGAGAAACGGTATTTACCATAAAAATCCCGTTAAAACACAAGAAATAAGCATTATGAAAAAAATATTAAACATGAATTTTTTAAAAAAACATGCCGTCAGGTCATGCGGTATAATAACGGCGCTGCTTACTGTAGGCATGAGTGCGTGTTCTCCGGCAACATCCAATGATAATACCGGAAATTATAATGTATATTATACGGACGGGGAAGGATTCAAGCTGACCAGTAAAGAATACCATATGCAGAAAAAAGATATTATAGACTCTGCCAATGAGCTGATATCGGAAATGAATAACAGTAAGGCCTCGGATAACGCCATACCAATAAAACCGGCATATGTTGACATTCTTCAGGTAAATTACAACAACGACAATCAGGAATTACAAATTACATTCTCAGACAGTTATCTGAAAATGAATAATATTACCGAAGCATTATACAGAACGGCAATGGTTAAAACTCTTTCTCAGATTCCAAATGTCTCATATATTTCATTCTACATCGGAGACAATCCCATTGTTCTTTCCGGTGGCTCGGTCTTAAACAATATGACCGCTTCTCAATATGTAACAACAGACAGTGATAAAATATATGAATACAGTCATATAACGGCAACATTGTACTTTGCCGACAAATACTCCAACAAATTGGTGCGTTACAGTGACGATATAGCATATACACAGGAAAAATCCTTGGAGGAATTAGTCGTTAACAGATTAATTAAAGGAACTGACAACAGCGAATTAAGAAATACCATTCCGGCAGGGGCAAAGCTTCTCGGTATATCCAAAAACGGAAATACATGCTTTGTAGCCATGGAAAACCTGTTTAGTAACGAACTTGAAACTTCTAAGGATTTAACCATATATTCAATAGTCAATTCCCTCTGTGAACTTAAGGGAACCGATAAAGTTCGTTTTATTATTTTGGGAAATGACCCTGTTAATGACATTAATTACATTGACTTTACATATAACAGCGCAATAGTTAAATAATTTATTTAGGAGCAATATAATTGAAACGACCTCTTATTTTCGTTGCAATTATAGCGGTAATAATAGCTGCCGTACGCTGTATTTATTTTACGGACGGTTCGGCAGCTTTTAAACTTACGGAACAAAACAGAGATTTAAAAGCAATAACCTGCGGAGAAATATATAAGAAAACCGATTATGAATCTGTTACGTCATTATATTTAAAAAACTGTAAAATAAAATATAATGATAATGATTATATTTCCGGCAATATTTCCGCCACCATAAAAAAAGAAGCGGCATCGGATTTACAAACAGGTGATGTTATAGAAGGTGAATCCGTCGTAAATATTCCCGAAAAAAGCAGAAACGACGGCGGGTTTGACGAAAATATGTATTTATTCTCCAACGGTATTGAATTAAAATCTAAGATTACATCTGTAAATAATGTCTGTAAATCAAATATTCCAATCTTTATTTTCTCTGATTATATCTATAATCTGTTATCACAATCATATACAAATATTTCTCCCGACCATTCAGACATTTTAAATACAGTTATTCTGGGAAACAGGGCAGAACTGAATAATCATACAAAACAAATATACCGGAATGCCGGAATATCACATTTGCTTTCAATAAGCGGTCTTCATATTTCCCTTATAGGTATGCTGATGTTTAATGTATTAAAAAAACTGAATATAAACATATTTTTAAATACTATAATCTCGGCAATTTTTATTTTCATATATATAATTATAAGCGGAAGCAGTATTTCATCCGTGCGTTCCGCTGTTATGTTCTGTATATTTCTTGTCTCCGTTCTGCTTGGAAGGCGATATTGCATAATATCCGCTCTCAGCGTTCAAATTATTATTTCTTTGGCGATATCGCCTTATCTTTTGTTTAATCAGAGCTTTTTATTAAGTTATACCGCCGTAATTGCAATATTTATCGGAAATAAACTGACAAAACATTTAATTAATAATATTTCAAATGATTTCTTTTTCATAAAAAACTTTCTGAAGGGCATATTCATTTCTTCATTTGTAACCATATGGCTTTTGCCTCTTCAAATATATTTTTTTTATCAGATACCTCTATACGCCATTCTTGTAAATATAGCGGCAATCCCCCTTGCGGGTATTCTTATACCGATATCTCTAATCGCCGGTATTACCGGTTGTATATATGAACCTCTCGGAATATTTTTTATCGGAACATCGGATATGATATTAAATATTTATGACACAATATGCAATTTTTTCCTGTCAATTCCTTTTTCTGTAATAATTGTAGGGCATATTGATATTTTAACGGTAATATTAATGTACGTTATTATTTTTTGTTTATCGTTATATATTTACGCAAACATACAGTCTCGTTTTAAGAAGAATTACATAAACAGGTTGAGTAATGTAACAAAAATATGCGTTAATGCAGATGAGTACAAAGAATTTCTAAACGATTACAGCTTTGTCATAAATAACAAAGTATTTTTATTCACTACGCTGTCTCTTATTTTATTAGTCTTTGTCAAACAAGGAATAATAAATCAAATAACAACAAAAACAAAGATTAGTGTACTGGATATAGGGCAAGGGGACAATACCGTCATATCAACGGAATCCGGGCTGCATTTCATGTTTGACTGCGGAAGTTCGAATATCAAAAATGTATATCACAATATAACAGAAAAATATCTGTTATATAACAATATAAAAAAAATTGACGCTGTATTTGTAAGTCACTCCGACTCAGACCATGTAAACGGAATTATTGAAATGCTTGACGGAATATATAACCGTACAACATTTATAAAGTTGAAAAATCTTATTATGCCTGATATAACGGAAGCGCATAAAGATGAAAATTATAAGAAATTAGTTGAATCCGCATATAAAAACAATATAAATATCTCATATGTGTCAAAAGGAGAAAAATTCAGCGGAGAGGACTATTCAATAGACATGTTATGGCCTATGGATAATATCGGAAACAAGGCATATTCGGAAGGAGGAAATACGGATAAAAGCAATTATCTCAGTTCCGTATGCAGCGTCAAATTAAAAAGCGGCAGTGACGTGTTATCAATTATGATGACGGGAGATGCGACGGTTGAAACGGAAAGTAAAATAATAAAACATTCAGAAAAAACAGATATACTGAAAGTAGGGCACCACGGTTCCAAATATTCTTCGGGTGAAAAATTTTTAAAGAAAATTAATCCGATGTATTCCGTTATTTCATGTTCGGCTGATAACAGGTATAACCACCCGAATCCCGAAACAATAGAAAGACTTAAAGCAATTAACTCTGATATATGTTTAACAATGTTGGGCGGTCAGATAGATATTTATAAAAAAGACGGGAAAATAAAAACAGATGAACATTTACGTAATTAACATTTTTAATTATCGGTTTTTAATATATGTTTTTTTACCGTAATTTACTTTTTATCCATGCCTTAAAAGAAATTAATCCGTAAGCCGTCTGTTAGCGCATTTATTTATATAGAGAAATTACCCGTTAAATAGTATAATTATTTTCACATGTTGATAATATGATTAATAATAATGTTAATAATAAAATTACAATTTAATACGGAGATCGAATATGAATAATCACTTTAATAAGGAGATATATGCCAAAATAAATGATTTATTTTGGAACGATAAAAAAAGGCTGGCACATGTTATAGCGGTGGCGGACCTTTCATTCGCACTTGCGGCAAGATACGGTGTAAACCTTGATGATGCATATATTGCCGGATTATTGCATGACTGTGCCAAAAATTACTCATGGAAAGAATTAATTTCAATTTCCGAATCCAACAATATACCGATTACGGAGAGTGAATACAAAAGTCCGTATCTTCTGCATGCAAAAGTAGGAGCATTATTTGCAAAAGAAAAATATAATATAGATAATAACGATATTTGTGAAGCAATCGAATGCCATACAACCGGTAAAGTTCAAATGAGCAGACTGTCCGAAATATTATTTATAGCAGATTATCTTGAGCCGAACAGAAAACATTCGGAATTGCTTGATGAATTAAGGTATTTAGCATTTAAAGACATTGAAATGACAATGTATATAATATTAAGAGAATCTTTAAATCATTTAAAAAGTAAGCATTTGCCTATTGATCCCATGACGGAAGATACATTTTCTTATTACGAAAGAATCATAGAAAGCAGATAATAATATAATTGATTATAATAATTAATTATAAAAATCATGAATTTAATACGGGGAGAAACGTGAAATGACAGACAGAGACAAAACAATAACAGAAAACCTTAAAATTATCGTTAAAGCAATGGAGGATAAAAAGGCATATAACATACAAATTCTTGATATTAAAGATATAAGTCCTATTGCAGATTATTTTGTAATATGCTCCGGTTCAAATATAAGACAAACACAAACCATTGCAGATGAAGTTGATGAAAAAATGTCCGAATATAATATACATGCAACTAAAATTGACGATACGGATCTGTTCGGAAATCCGTTAAAAGAAGGATATGATACCGGAAAATGGATCCTTCTTGATTATAACGGAATAGTAGTCCATATTTTTTCAGAAGATGAACGGGATTACTATAATTTAGATAAAATATGGTCAGATGCAAAAACAGTTGACCTTAATAAACTTAAAGAGATGTAAAAACCGTATATAAATAAAGAGCCGTATATATCATGTCAGATAAACCGGGCATGATATATACGGCTTTTCTTCATTATAATAGCGATAACGAATAACGAATTAAAAATATAACGGGGAATGTAAAAACAAGTCTTTTTATTCAATAATATTTATTGTTACTCATTATAATGATATATCATCATAATATATCATTACGACATCGTTTTATAATATTATTTTATCAATGTATATCAAATCTGAACAAACCGACAACTTTTCCGAGTATGGTGCAATTATCGACAATGATAGGTTCCATATCCTTATTCTCAGGTTGAAGTCTGACGTGATCCTTCTCTTTAAAAAATCTTTTAACGGTTGCCGAATCATCCACCAATGCAACAACGATGTCTCCGTTATTTGCAACATTTGTCTGTTCAACAATAATTTTATCACCGTTAAGCATTCCGATGTCTGTCATGCTGTCACCCTTAACTTTAAGAATAAACGTCTGTTTATTAGACAAATATTCCGTCGGTATCGGAAAATATCCCGTTGTATTCTCAACCGCCAGCATTGGCATTCCTGCGGCCACTTCACCCAATTCAGGTATAAATGACATTTCTTTTCTTACTTCGTTAAAATCGTCATCTACAATCTCAATACTTCTTGATTTAGCCTTATCTCTTTTGATATATCCGTTTTTTTCCAATTTCTCAAGATGAGAGTGCACCGATGAAGTTGAACGAAGATTAACCGCAGAACAGATATCTCTTACAGACGGCGGAAAACCCTTCTGAACTATCTGTTCTTTAATATAATCTAAAATTTCCTGCTGTTTTTCGGTAATTTCTCCGTATTCATATCCCGACATAAGCTACATCCTCCGTAGATTCGACCCAATAAATAATTTATCACAATATGCAAAGATTATAATAATCGCAGCATTTAAACAACCATATAAACAATATTTTTACAATGATACCATGAATTTAATATGCAATACAACCGTTTTAAGAAAAAATGTTCCAAAAAAATGTTCGCAAATATATTGACAAAAATTTGTTCGCGAAATATAATTTCTAAAAACAGTTGTTCTGAACAAATATTCTTTTTGGCTGCATAATTAAAAAAGGAGTGATATTATGGGGAAAATAGTTGTATTTGATTATAATACGGACGGATACAGGTTTAATGCACAGGATTATCGTAATATCAATAATATGCCGGGCAACAACGGTCCGGCTGTTCAATTTGCATATGAACCGTCAGACCGTACCGATTGCAACAGACATGTGAAAAAAAGTATATCTTCATTAAACAGAAAATATTTAATGATCGGTGTATCCGTTATAATTTCTTCTATTATAGCCTGCATAATTATTATGAATTCATATATGCACATGACGTCAAAAACATCAAACCATGATTATATGAATACAGATAATATACAAACATCAAATATGATAAATAATAATTATTCGGGCAGAACCTTGGCCGATAACAATATCAAAGGTATTGTGACCGGTTATGGCGATATATATTATTCAAGTATAGTTATTAATAAAGGAGATACATTGACAGGTATTGCCAAAAAATATAAAGCTCCACATGAAACCGTTAATGAATATATAAATAATATAATTCGATTAAACAATATGAAAAATGATACAATATATTCCGGAACAAAAATAATATATTATTACTACAGGTGAAGAATTATTGAATTAAGCAATAAAATATATAACAAATACATAAAAAAGACTTTCGCAATACACTCGAAGGTCTTTTTTATGTATTTGTTGTTTACACATATAAATAATAACTCTATAAATAATAACTCACAACACTTATGCAGACTGTATAAGTATTAAGTATTAATATTATTAATATAAGTTTATTAAGCCCGGCATGTATCACAAAAACTTAACATATAAATTAATCAAACATGCATCCATACGGGGTTTAATCACAATTATATACTGTAATAAAAAGTAAGTGCATTATATTTGCATTAATTATATTGTTTTTTTGTTATTTATTCGTTAAACTGTAATTTAGCGAATAGATATATACCGTCCCGATATATCTTTAATTTCCGTATTATACTGCTGCTTTTTTAAAATTCTGCCGCAGATAATATCTGCTTTTTGTATAACAATTATTTATCGAATATATTATTATATATTATATAATTGATATTGTACGTATGTTGGAATATACTCTTTGTTGCATTATATATAACATACGGACGGTAACATCGACAAATAATCTATCATAAACAGTCTGATAAATATACATGTACTTAACTTATGGAGGTAAATGCTATGGCAGGTTCCACATATTCAAAACAGGAAGAAGCAAAATATACGCTTAAACTCAATAAAATGCTTGATTCAATGCCCAGATTTCTTGTTGAATATTTTAACAGTCTTGAATTTACCAAACAGCCGAGAACTAAAATTGCATATGCATATGATTTAGATACTTTCTTTGACTTTTTGGTTCAAAATAACAGAAGTCCTCTTAAAGGTATGGATAAAGCATTTTTAAGACTTTCCGACCTTGATAAAGTAAACAGCGAAGATATTTCCGATTTTTTAAGATATTGCAAGGCATACAATAATAACGGAAAAATTGTCACTAATTCCGACAGCGCGATAAAAAGAAAACTGTGTTCCGTCAGAGGTATGTATAAGTACTTCTATAGAATGGATAAGATAAAAAACAATCCTTCAACTCAGGTTGACATGCCCGTTATTCATGAGCATAATATTATCCGATTAGAAGCGAATGAAGTTGCCGAACTTTTGGATAATGTTGAATCCGGAGCAAAATTGTCAAAGCACCAGGCAAAAGTCCAAAAAAAACTTGCCGTAAGAGATCTTGCACTCCTCACTCTTCTGCTCGGAACCGGAATCCGTGTATCGGAATGTGTCGGACTGGACATCTCCGATGTCGATTTTGATAATGACAGAATAAGAATTATAAGAAAAGGCGGCGCCGAAAGTTTTGTATATTTCGGTAATGAAGTTCGTGAAGCGCTTATCGATTACGCCAATGAAAGAAAAGATAAAATTCCTTTAAAAGGTCATGAAAACGCGTTTTTCCTGTCATTGCAAAACAAAAGGCTCGGAGTAAGATCCATTGAACTGTTAGTCAAAAAATATGCATCCACCGTTACAAACATAAAAAAAATAACCCCCCATAAATTAAGAAGTACTTACGGAACAAACCTGTATCAGGAGAGCCGTGATATTTATCTGGTTGCCGATGTGCTTGGACATAAAGACGTTAATACAACGAGACGACACTATGCAGATATGGCAGAGGAAAATAAAAGAAAAGCTCGAAATATTGTAAGATTAAGAAAAGAAGAGTAAAATTGCGATTCCGACGCTTAAATTATGATATATAATATTTATTACATTTTAATTAGGTAGGTTAACATGAGTTTTGTTGAATTAATTATTATTGCCGTCGGTCTTGCAATGGATGCCTTTGCAATATCCGTTTGTAAGGGCTTGTCATTCGGTAAATTAAAACCTAAGCATTTTCTTATTGTAGGTGCTTATTTCGGATCGTTTCAGTTCGGAATGACAGTCGCCGGATATTTTATCGGAGAAAGATTTTCTTCCTTCATTGAATCCTTCGATCATTGGATTGTGTTCGGATTATTAATGCTTATCGGTATTAACATGATCAGGGAAGCTCTTGATAAAAACAATGACGATATAAACGATAAACTTGATGCAAAAACAATGATTCTGCTTGCGATTGCCTCCAGCATAGATGCTCTCGGTGTCGGAGTTTCATTTGCATTCATACATGTCGATATATTCTATTCTTCTTCAATTATAGGAATAACGGCCTTTGTTCTTTCCGTTATAGGCGTAAAAATAGGAAACATATTCGGTGTTAAATACAAAAGAAGGGCTGAACTGGCAGGAGGAATTGTTCTATGTCTTATGGGACTTAAAGTTCTGTTAAATCATTTCGGTCTGCTTCCGTTTTGATTTAAAACCGATGAATAATAAAAACCGTCTAAACTGCCTGCCCATGGCAATTTGGATGGTTTTTTATTTATTAACATTATCGTAATTGTCAAATATACCGCATAAGCAACTCTCTTTCTCCCTTTTTACCGGTGGATTTTGGTTCTATATATAATATATTTTCTGATACCTACCATAGTTACATTTATTAAGGTATAATTAAAAAAATATTATAAATTTATATCGAAAAAGGAGTTTATGTTATGAGTGAACATGATTGCAATATCGAAAAGTTATGTGTACTGATTGACAGACACAAGTTCGTAAGCTTCAATGACTTCTTATTCTATCTCAAACAGGTTAAAGATAAAGATGTCGTTGAATTCGCCAAGAAAAATCAAGACTCTTTCAAAAGTTATATTGATAAGATTAATAAGGTTGATGATGATACTTACGAATTCTTTATGTAATATTTTAGGTAATATTATTTAAGAAAATAATATATTATCCCTTTAACTTTTATAAAATCAATCAATATATTGTAATCGTAAATTATTTATGATATTTTTATGTACAGTATATAAAATATTAAGAAAGGAGAACAGATACATATCTGTGATTTGAAATGTCAGAAAAAAAATCAAGAAGTTCATTTTCTGGCTCAATCGGATTTGTACTTGCAGCCGCAGGTAGTGCCGTAGGTCTTGGTAATATCTGGAGATTCCCATATCTCGCAGCAAAAGACGGTGGCGGATTATTCATTATTATTTATCTGATACTCTCTGTTACATTTGGTTTTACGCTCATAATAACGGAAGTTGCAATCGGACGAAAAACAAAAAAAGGTCCTTTATCCGCTTATAAAGCTCTTAATAAGAAAAGCGGATTTATAGGCTTTTTTGCCACCATCGTTCCAATGATGATTTTGCCTTACTACTGCGCCATCGGCGGTTGGGTAATAAAATACTTTATAGGTTTCCTCACCGGTCAGGGTGTAAGCATGGCTGATGACGGATACTTTACCGGATTTATTACAAGTACGGCTGAGCCGCTTATCTTCATGTTCATATTCCTGGGAATATGTGCAATTGTTATTTTACGTGGAGTTGTAAAGGGAATTGAAAATCTGTCTAAATTCCTTATGCCTATTTTGCTTGTACTCGTTGTAGTTATAGCAATCTTCTCTCTCACTATTACACATACCGACGCTGACGGAACAACAAGAACAGGTCTTGAAGGTTTAAAAATATTGTTTATACCTGACTTTACAGGTGTTACCGTAGGTTCATTCTTCTCTGTTCTGGTTGATGCCATGGGACAGTTATTCTACAGCTTATCCATTGCCATGGGTATCATGGTTGCATACGGATCATATGTTAAGGATAACGAAAACATCTCAAAAGCGGTTAATCGTATAGAGATTTTTGATACTGCCGTTGCCATTCTTGCAGGTGTAATGATTATACCTGCAGTATACAGTTTCATGGGATCTGAAGGTCTCAGTGCTTCCGGTCCGGGACTTATGTTTGTTTATCTTCCTAAGATATTTGCTGCCATGGGTGTTTGGGGCAATATAATCGGAACCATCTTCTTTGCAATGGTTCTTTTTGCGGCAATCACAAGTGCCATATCCATTCTTGAAGCCGTAGTATCCAGCTTTATGGATGAATTCCATATTTCAAGAAAGAAGGCTACTATTATTGAAACAGTTATTGCTGCCGTTGTCGGTGCAATTGTTTGTCTCGGATACAATGTTATGTACTTTGAGGCTCCGCTTCCTAACGGTTCTACAGGTCAGATATTAGACATTCTCGACTACGTAAGTAACAATATTCTTATGCCTATTGTTGCGATTGCAACCTGTATCCTTATAGGATGGGTTCTCGGACCGAAAACCATTATCGGCGAAGTTGAAAAAGGCGGAGTACAAATGGGAAGAAGTAAACTTTATGTTGTAATGATTAAGTTTATTGCCCCTGCTCTCCTGGCTGTTCTCTTCTTAAAAGCCATAGGACTTATACTTATTTAATAATTATTTAAAGTAATTCTTTAATAAGAATTCATATAATATAAAAAGGACACAAGCAATAATGTTTGTGTCCTTTTTATATTATATTTCGTAAACCGGTGTTAATGTTTAAATTATTATACCGTGCAAATGATCTATTTCATGCTGTATAATCTGTGCCGTCCAATCTTCATATGTGCCGGAATGATTCTTAAAATCACGGTCCTGATATTCAACCGTAATTCTTTTGTATCGTACACATGGTCTTATCCCCGTCAACGAAAGACATCCTTCCTCTGTCGCATACGGCTCCTCTCTTTTAACTATAACCGGATTAAACATTACAATAGGTATCAATCCCATACTTACAATAATTATGTTTTTATTCTCACCTATCATGTTAGCGGCCATACCCACACACTCGTCTCTGTGTACCGAAAGTGTGTCGATCAAATCATCTGCTATGTATTTATCCGAAACATTTGCCGGAATCGATTTTAATTTAAGAAAATTAATATCTTTTATTATCGGTCTTATCATATCGAATATATTTAAATAAGGAATTAATCCTCATACTTTCTTCTTCCGCCTCTTCCCGAATTATTTCCGGAAGATCTTCTGCTGTCACGACTGCCTGAACGTAAATTATTCTTCTTTTTGGTATTGGAAATTTCCGTATTAACTCTTCTTCCGTTCATCATAATTCCGTTAAGCGCAACAAACACATCGTCAACCTTAGAGTTATCTATCTCGATAAATGAGAACTTCTCCATAATATCAATGTCATAAATTTCATCATCGGAAATATTTGCATCGTTTAAAAGCTTTCTCATCGTATTAACATTAACTCTGTCCAAACGGCCGACATTAATGAACATTCTTGTGGCATTCGGATTGCCTGACTTTGAATTGCCGCGTCTTCTGTCTCCCGAGAAATTCTCTTCTATCTCTTTAAGATCTCCCGTGTCGGAATCTCTTGCAAGGAATGCTGCGGCAATATTGAGAATCGTATAGGACTCTTCTGTATTCTCAATAAAATCGAGAATAGCCTGTTCATATGTGTCCAGCTTCTGATGACTTAAAATATCAAGAATACCGTTTAAAGTCTGCTGTATACGGACATTTGTAATCTCTGCAACATTCGGTACGGTCATGAGCTTGATTTTTGCTTTTGTATATCTCATGATTTCATGAAGTCTGTACATTTCTCTTCGGCTTACAAGCGAATATGATACACCTTCCCTGTTGGCTCTTCCGGTTCTTCCTATTCTGTGAACATAATATTCCATATCATCCGGAAGATCATAGTTGAATACAACATCTATATCTTTGATGTCGATGCCTCTTGCAGCTACATCGGTCGCAATCAGAGTTTCTATGTTGCCGTTTTTAAACTCTCTCATGACTCTGTCACGCTGCGACTGCTTCATGTCTCCGTGCAGTCCCATTGCATTGTAACCGCGAACCGTAAGGTCATGGGCAAGCTCGTCTACTTTTTTCTTTGTATTACAGAATACCATTGAAAGTTTAAAATCATTAACATCAATAAGTCTTGCCAGTACATCCGTTTTATTATCGGGAGAAACCTCAAGATAGTACTGTTTTACGGAAGATACGGTAACTTCGCTCTTGGTTGTCTTAATCTTAACCGGATCCTTAAGATATTTCTTTGTGATATCGAGAATTTCCCTTGACATGGTTGCGGAAAAAAGTACCGTCTGTCTTTCTTCAGGAACAGACTGTAAAATCTCGTCAATATCCTCTCTGAATCCCATGTCAAGCATTTCATCTGCTTCGTCAAGAACAAGAGTTTTGAGATGATCCAATTTTATGGTCTTTCTTCTCATATGATCCATAAGACGACCCGGAGTGGCCACGATTATCTGCGGTTTTCTTTTAAGAGCGAGAATCTGTCTGTCAATATTCTGACCTCCGTATACAACCGCAATTCTTATTGACTTCTTGTATTTTGTAAGTCTTATAAGCTCATTTGCAATCTGAAGCGCCAACTCTCTCGTAGGTGCAAGAATAAGTGAAGTAACATTTCTCTCGGATGTATCGGTATTTTCAACAACCGGTATACCGAATGAACATGTTTTTCCTGTTCCGGTAGGAGCCTGAGCCACAATATCATTACCCGCTATCATTGCCGGAATACTTTGGCTCTGAATTGCAGTCATCTCAACGAATTCCATATCGTTAAGCGCCTTTTTTAATTCTTTGGACAGATCGAGGTTTTCAAATAAATTTATGTTTGCCTCTTCCTGAACTTCATTAGTCTCTGTGTTTTCCATATTATCCATTATTAATCCTCATGTTTATCCGTGAGATCAATCTTAACCTCACCGTTATATAATTCGTCTATTGCAACACTTAAAGGCTTTCTGTTATCGCTTCCCGGGATTTTTGCTCTTCCGTTTTCAAGATTAAATCTTTCTTCAGGCTTAAGTTCAGGTGTCGCGGTAGGATCGTTTTTTAATTGCTTTGCAATTTTCTCTTCAATAGATCTTGATTCTATAATCTCTCTTGCACGGTCCGCAGCTGCCATTACTATTGAATAACGGCTTTCAATCATATTATCCTTATCTGCTTCTGAGTTTATTTTATCCATTAATTCACTGTATGATGGATGTAACATATGAATACCCCTTTCATTATTCACTACAAACATTACCTAACTCTTTTTCAATATTATGAATCACTTCTTCTTGTCTATATGCTTTAAGTCCTTCTGTTTCCACTATATTATGTATGGTAGAAACACAGTCGTCAATTGTATCATTTACAACCACATAATCATATTCTCGTATGACCTTTGCTTCTTCGCGTGCTCTGTTGATTCTGTCTGCAATAACATCTTCTTTTTCCGTACCGCGTTCTTTAAGTCGCTTTTCAAGTTCTCTGATACTCGGCGGCAGAAGAAAAATAAGCAACGCATCAGGATATAATTTTTTTACATTTAACGCACCGTCAATTTCTATTTCGAGAATAATGTTGTGACCGGCTTCCATTTGATCTTCAACGTATTCCTTGGGAGTACCGTAATAATTATCCACATATTGTGTATATTCTATCAACTCCTGCTTTATAAGCATTTCTTCAAAATCTTCTTTTGTCTTAAAAAAATACTCTCTGCCGTGAACTTCTCCCTCTCTGGGATTTCTTGTCGTGGCAGATATGGACAGACAGTAGTCATTAGGATAAAGTTCAAGTAATCTCTTAATTACGGTCCCTTTTCCTGTTCCGGAAAAACCTGAAATTATGATAAGCAAGCCTTTTTTTATCATTCCAATACCCCTATATAACTTTAAGATATATTAGTTGTTGCAATTACATATTTTTTTATTATATCATTACTGTATTATATAGTCAAAAGTATAAAAATGAGGTTATTATGGCATTTGATGGAATATTTTTATCCGGTATAAAAAATGAACTTGAGAAATATCTTTTGGGAGGAAGAATTTTTAAAGTAACCGAACCGGAACGGGATGAAATAATATTGACGGTTAAAAATAACGGCTCCGCATATAAATTGTCCGTTTCCGTTAACCCGTCTTTAAGCGTTTGCATGCTCACCGATATTAACAAACAAAGTCCCATAAACGCTCCCACATTCGTCATGCTCTTAAGGAAGCATATCCAAAACGGAAAAATACTCTCAATTACACAACCGAATGTTGACAGAGTAATTGATATGGAAATTGAGCACATGAATGAATTGGGTGACATGGTAAAATTACATCTGTGTTCTGAATTTATGGGTAAATATTCTAATATAATACTGTGCGATAATGATTATAACATTATTGACAGCATAAAACGTATACCGTCTACCGTAAGTTCCGTAAGAGAAGTTCTTCCGGGGAAAAAATATTTTATCCCGGACGGAAACAAATTGTCCCTCAACACTTTAAATAAAGAACAACTATTTGAAAGCATACGAGAGAAGAAATGTATCTTACAAAAGGCG
The DNA here is from genome assembly GCA_022769005.1 of Lachnospiraceae bacterium. GTDB lineage: Bacteria > Bacillota > Clostridia > Lachnospirales > Lachnospiraceae > UBA4285. The sequence continues at coordinate 66,629 of JALEKK010000038.1, read as the reverse complement.
ATTTATATGTCAATAACCGGGCTTTCCCCCGTTATCGCAAACGAAATATGTATTGATTCCGGGCTTCCTGCGGACCTGCCCGCAACATCCGTATCTTTATCGGAAATTGAAAAGTTATATAATTCTCTCATCAAATTGAGAGACCGATGTATTAATAATGATTTTACTTTTGCCATATACAGGGATTCTCATTCAAATAAACCGGAATTCAGTGCCGTTCCGCTCACAAACGGATATTATGATTCCGTCGAATATGACAGCCCGAGTAAACTCCTTGCGGATTTTTATAACAGTAAAGCTCTGAGAAACAGAATTGCTCAAAAGTCAATTGAATACAGAAAGCTGACTTCCAATCTTCTTGAGAGAGAAACAAAAAAACTTGCTCTTCAGGAAAAACAGCTTGAAAACACATTAGACAGAGACAAATACAGAATATACGGCGAACTGTTGCAGGCATACGGCTACAATGTTGACAGCGACGCTGAATCAATTACGGTTCCTAACTTTTATGACAATAACAACAATATAACAATACCCTTAAAAAAGGAACTTACGCCTCTGGAAAACGCCAATTATTATTTTAAAAAGTACAACAAGCTAAAAAGAACATATGAGTCCGTTTCTTTACTTATAGAAGAAACGGAACGTGAAATAAATGCTTTAAGATCTGTTTTCAACGCCCTTGAAATATCCGAAAACGAAGACGATTTAATTGAAATAAGGGAAGAACTCCACTCTTTGGGATACATAAAAAAGCAGGGAAAGGACAAGCTTAATAAAACGCCGAAACCTATGCACTACATATCATCCGACGGGTTTGACATTTATGTGGGGAAAAATAATTACCAAAACGAATATGTCACATTTAAGCTTGCCGATCCGAATGACTGGTGGTTTCACGCAAAAGATATGCCCGGCTCACATGTAATCGTCAAAGCAAACGACAGAGAACTTACTGATAAGACATTTGAAGAAGCAGCTGCTCTTGCGGCATATTACTCTGCTGCGGGAAATGCCAAAACAAATGAACAGACAAAAATAGAAGTTGATTATGTAAGGCGCAAAGAATTAAAGAAGCCTCCGAAAGCCAATCCCGGATTGGTCATTTACCACACGAATTACTCTCTCATCGCCAATACCGATATTTCAGCTCTTAAAAAAGCAGATGAATAATTAAATAAAACCGGTACGCAGCAGGCAGACAATAATATATTGCTTTTACATGATAATCCGAAAAGCAATATATAGGATGCTGACTGTCACATACCGGTTTCTCCGTCACCGTTTACCTGTTAATTTAAAGTAAATGTAAAAATTACAATACTTCTTTGTAAAGCTTTATTACAGGTTCCTCTGCAAGAAGAGCTCCGATTTCGGGAATTATTCTTGTGAAATGTTCCGAATTATTATGAGATTCAATGGCGTCCTTATCCTTCCACTCCTCTACAAATGTGAACTGATTATTATCCTTTATATTCTCATGAAGATGATATGAGATATTGCCCTCTTCCTTTCTTGTACACTCAACTATTTCCTTTGCAAGCTCCATAAACTTTTCTGCCGCATCTTCTTTAACTTTAAAATCCGCAATAATCTTAATCATGATAACCTCCGTATGTTCAATATTCCTGAATATAATGACTACAATCTAACATAACGGAGCAAACCGCGCAATTGCCATATATGTAAAAATGACATGTAAAACAGTTATTTTTACATGTCATTTTTATTTTTATTTTTATTTTTCTTTTATCATATTCCTGCAACTGAAGTATGTTATTATGAAATAACCGCCGTAAATTGCCAGAATAAATGCTATCGCTCCGAATAGTGATGCAAAATTCAAAACAGAATTCAGCGTTGCCATTTGCAAAATATTATCTACGAACATAAGTCCCACAATCGCATGAATGACTCCCAGTATCAGAGGCAGTATGAAAAATGAAATCATTTGCGAAAACAGACCTTTATTTAATTCTCTTTTGCTTACTCCGAGTTTTCTTAAGATTGCATATCTTTCCCTGTTATCACTCGTCTCCGATAACTCCTTAATGGAAAGTATTGCACTTCCGGTTATTAAGAAAATGATTCCGATATATACACCGACAAATAATACTATGGCATTAAGGCCGACAGCCGATGAACGTATCCTGATTTTGCTGCTTATACCAAAAACAGAGTTACCGTTGATTAATTTACCCATATTGGATTCATACAAATCATATATCATTTTTTCAACGGCATCTTTCCCTGCTTTATCATTTGCATTATAATTTGCCGTTAAATATTCTCTTGAGCTGTCTGCATATTTAACAACATTGTCGGGAACTATTATAATTCCGAAGTTATCCTTTGACGCTGACATTTGAACAAATCCGTCGACACAATTTGCATATTTAGGTTTTAATACATTATTACCTAATATAATTGTCTTCCCGGATTCCAGAGACTTATTCCTTATCTTGGTTGCCATATCATGATTGGCTGCAATAATATATTCATTGTCACCTAATGTATATGTCTCGTTTCCGAACGCTTCGGCAACCTTATTATAATCGCTTATTGACATTACCTCTTCCTGTGAATAATAATCCCTGTGATTCGGATCACTGTTTGTTGTATTAAATGTGACATCATTGAATTTGTATATATTATATTCAACCACATCTTTTAAATATTTATCCGTATCAAATCCATAAGATTTAAGAGTATCTTCTATTGATGTGTTTTCCTTTGCATTGTCCGACTCAGTTACATTATTATTTTCTGTGGAATCGAATATGTAATTGCCGTCATCCGTAAATGATCCCTTCATAATCTGCACATCTACGGGAGTAAGTTTATTCATGTCTTTATTAATTGAATTAATAACCGTAAGTCCGGATGTAAGTATTGTCATTGTCAAGAATAACATTATACATATAATGGTCATTACAAATATATTTGTATTTATTTTGCTGCTGACCTGTCTGACTACAAACGAATTAATCCCCCTATAATAAAAACCTTTAAAAGATTGGCATAATCTGAGTAGTAATCCGGAAGCAGACCAGAATATAAAAAATGTCGAAATGCAAAGAATTGTTAACGGTATCCAAATTTCCGTAAATACTAATGATTGAAAATTGACCGTAACCATCATATAAGCATAAATCAAAGCTGCAACGGATATTCCGAATACTATAATACAAAGTATGGGATTTTTCAGTTTAACTTTCTCCGATTTCTTATTTGAATTAATCAGATCAATTATCTTTTTCACATTAACGCTTATAACGTTAAATAATATAACTATGGCATATATTATTACAAAATATATTATTGTTTTTATAAATGAGCTCTCAGAAAAAACAAATGCAAATTTAGTCATATCCGCCTCAAACATATTGGCTATTATAAGGCTGATGCCCTGACTTGCGGCTATTCCCACTCCGAGTCCCACTCCTAATGATATGACGCCTATAAAAAGAGTTTCGATTGATAATATGGCTGAAACACTTCGTTTACTCATTCCGAGAATTAAATACGTACCGAATTCCCTGTTTCTTCTCTTCATTAAGTAACGGCTTGCATATATTATTAAGAATCCCAGCACTATTGAAATGAATATGCTCAGGTTCCCCATTACGGTAACCATTAATTTGACAGCCTCTTTCGAGCTGTCGTTCATTTCAAGAATGGCTGCCTGAGAATCCATGGCATTAAATACATAAAAACAGGCGATTCCAATAACAAGAGTAAAGAAATAGATTGGATAATCTTTAATGCTTCTTCTGATGTTTTTAAATGCGATTTTAAAGAGCATCACTTAAATCACCTCCAAGTAATGAAATCACATCGATAATCTCATCAAAAAATTCTTTTCTGCTTTTATTTCCTCTTATTATTTCATTGAATATTTTTCCGTCCTTGATAAATATTACTCTTGACGCATAACTGGCGCTGAATGTATCGTGAGTTACCATTAGTATAGTCGCCGAAATATCATTGTTTAAATATTGCAGTCTTTCAAGAAGCATTTTACTTGATTTTGAATCAAGCGCTCCTGTCGGCTCATCCGCAAGTATGAGTTTAGGATTTGTTATAATCGCCCTTGTGGCAGAAACCCTTTGCCTCTGTCCTCCGCTCATTTGATACGGATATTTGTTAAGAATTTCTTCTATCCCGAGTTTAACCGACATTTCACGTATTCTTCTGTCAATCTCTTTGTAATTTACCTTTTGTATTGAAAGAGCAAGTGCGATATTTTCATATGCCGTAAGTGTATCCAAAAGGTTAAAGTCCTGAAAAATAAATCCCAGTTTATCCCTTCTGAATGCAGCCAGCTGTTTATCGTTTAACTCCGTAATATCATTGCCTTCAACATAGATATGACCGGCGGAAACCCTGTCGATAGTTGCAATACAGTTGAGAAGAGTTGTTTTCCCTGAACCGCTCGCTCCCATTATTGCAACAAATTCCCCCTCATTTACATCGAATGATATATTGTCTATCGCTTTAGTAAGATTGGTTCTGTTTCCATAATATTTTTCTATATTTCTTATCCTTAAAATATTATTCATATTCATCCCTCCGTGTACCTTTCTTACTCAGCATTATATATACAATAATATTTCATGTCGTTTTTCTAACATTAATAAACATTACATTTTTGTAATGTTATAATATTCATTATCTGCAAATGTAATCGTCAGGCAGGTATATTCTCCCTTCTTTGATTGTATGTCCACGGTATGTCCCAGTCTGTCGCAAAGTTTTTTTACTATATACAGCCCCATACCGGTTGACTTGCCTATATGTCTGCCGTTTTTTCCCGTAAATGATTTTTCGAAGACCCGGCTTAAATCACAGTTATCTATGCCGATTCCGTTATCTTCTATATTTAAGCGTGTTATATTTCCGCTTTTTTCCGAATAAATTTTTATTGACGCACCGTTTTCTCTTTTATATTTTATACTGTTGTTTAATACCTGATTAATAATAAACTCAAGCCATTTACCGTCAGTAAGCACCATATTCTCCTTTATGTCTGCTTTAAGTTCAATATTATTCTCAAGAATCAAATCTTTATTCTTTAAAGCCACATTTCCGATAACCTTATTCAAATCCGTATACTTAATTATAAAATCCTTTTCCGCATATTCCGAACGCACATAATATAATATCTGTTCTAAAAAATTGTCTATTCTGTTTAACTGCACCGTATATTTTTTATTTTCATTATTTGAATTATGGTTAATAAGCATAAGCGAGGCCAACGGGATTTTTACTTCATGTATCCACATTTCAACGTACTCTTTAAAGTTATCAATACTCTCTTTGTATTTCCGTATATTCTCCGCCATTGACTTATCCGTGATGTATAAAATGTCGGTAAAGAGTTCGCTCTCATAGAACGACTCGGGAGTAACAACTTCAGTTATAAGGTATTTTTTATCTAATTCTTCCAATTTATGAATTATATTATTGTAGAATCTTCTTTTCCTTACAAAATCAATAAAAAGCAATACTGTTCCCGCAGCAGATAACAAAACAATTACTGCGGTTATTAATTCATTATTCACCCTGAAAGCGTTGAGTAACATTACAATAAGCACCGATAATGTAACGTATACGATAATATGTATTATTTTATCCCACAAATATTTACCGAATTTCATACCAAAATATATCCCTGTCCTTTTCTTGTTTCTATTACGTCTTCATATCCAAGTTCCGACAATTTGCTTCTTATTCTTGAAACATTTACCGTAAGTGCATTTTCATTGATATATTCCGCATTGTTCCACAATATTGTCATTAAGCTGTCTCTCGAAACTATATGTCCCCGGTTGTTAAATAAATGCTGCAAAATCAGCATTTCGTTTTTTGTCAGACTTATTTCTGATTTTTCCGTTTTTATTGTTCCCTTGCATATATCCAATGACAAATTACCGTATGTCAATATGTCGGAATTTTTGTTTACTCTCTTTAATACAGCCGATATCCTGAGCTTTAATATTGTGGGATTATAAGGTTTGGTAACATAATCATCGGCCCCGTAACTCATACATAAAACTTCATTTATTTCATCACTGTTGCTGGTAACTATAATAACCGGTATATCCGATACCTTTCTTAAGTTTTGCAATAACTGATCTCCGTTTAAACACGGAATATTAATATCCAGAAGTATAAGATCCGGATTGTACTCCGATATTTTATCCAATGAGTTTTCAAAATCACATAATATTTCTACCGTATATCCGCTTAATTCCAATAAAGTTGCAAGTTCTTTGCTTACGACTTTATCGTCTTCAACTATCATTATTTTACTCATAATCCACCTGCTGATTAAAATTTATATTATATTAAAATGTATTTAAATTATTATCTTATATTACAAAAATAAAATAAAGTAAAAAAAAAGAGGGGATATCCCCCCCTCTTTTTCGTTAATATTACTTTATTACTGCTTTGACAAACGTCTTTTTTCCTTTTTGAATAACAACACCGTCTTTCAGCTCATCTTTCGTATATATTCTCTCTATAGTGTTAAGTTTTTCTCTGTTTTCGTACAAACCTCCCTGAGTTATGGTTCTTCTGATTTCAGACTTGGATTTACCGAGTCCCAGCTTAACCCCCAATGTAAGTATATCTATTCGTCCGTCTTCCAAATCCTCTTCACTGAGTATAACTTCCGGAATATTGTCATTTCCGCCCGCAAATACGGACTTTGCGTCTTCCAAAGCTTTCTTTGCTTTCTCTTCACCGTGAACGAGAGCCGTTACTTCATATGCCAAAATTTCCTTTGCCTTATTAAGTTCTGCGCCTTCCCATGATTCCATTTTCTTTATTTCATCAAGCGGAACAAATGTGAGCATTTTCAAACATTTAATAACATCAGCGTCGTCAACGTTTCTCCAATATTGGAAAAATTCAAACGGAGTAGTCTTATTCTCATCAAGCCATAAAGCACCTGACACGGTTTTACCCATCTTAATTCCCTGTGAATTTGTAAGAAGCGGAATTGTCATGGCACTTGCGTCTTTACCCAGTTTCTTTCTTATAAGTTCCGTACCGGCAAGCATGTTGCTCCACTGGTCGTCACCTCCGAATTCAAGATTACATCCGTACTTTGTATATAAGGTATAGAAGTCAAAGGCCTGCATAACCATGTAGTTGAATTCCAAAAAGCTTAAACCGTTCACAAGTCTTTGCTTATAGCATTCCGCTCTGAGCATGATATTTACATTAAAATAAGGACCCACTTCTCTGAGCATATCTATATAGTTAACATTACCGAGCCAGTCTGCATTATTAACAAGAATGGCTTTATCATCACTAAAGTCGATGAATCTCTCCAATTGTTTCTTTATTCCGGCAACATGTATATCTACCTGCTCTTTTGTAAGCATCTTTCTCATGTCCGTTTTACCGCTCGGATCACCGATTAAAGCCGTAGCTCCGCCGATTAATGCTACAGGCTTATTACCCCCTGCCTGAAGCCTCTTCATAAGCGAGAGTGTCATAAAGTGTCCTGCGTGCAAACTGTCGGCAGTAGGATCGAATCCTATATAAAAACAAGCTTTACCGGAATTAATAAGCTCGCTTATCAATTCTTCATCTGTTGTTTGAGCAATAAGACCTCTCTCTTTTAATTCCTCATATAATGTCATGTCTTTCCCCTATCTGCGATTTATTTTGTTTTCAAATATACTATAAATTACTGTTTTTTTCTATTACTTATTATTCTGTCATATGAGTATGATTCTTTATATGTTCACTGCAATATTCATAATTGCCTTTACATATCGAACAATATCGGAATGTTTCATTTTCATCGTCAATATCCGTTTTTCCGCAAACTGCACATACATGTATAGGTTTGTTGTTTCCGAATCCTCTTGTGGCATTTGTCGCTCTGTTATGATTATTTCTTTCTGCGGAAGAGCCTGAAGTTTGACTGCTCCAATACCCTCCTCCGCTTGAATACGCTCCGCTGTTCATTCTTTGGTAGAATTCTTTCTGTCTCTTCTTTGCTTTTGCTCTGCTGTTATTCATCAGACTGAATATTAAGAGATTTATCAATGCGACCGCAGCGGCGGTTGCATCTGCCGGATTGCGTCCTATACCGAAATATCCGACAAAATAAGGTATGTCTACAACATATGACAAAAATCCGCAAACTACGGTAGCAGATATATATACTGCATCAATTATCGCAAGCCATTTTGCCTTTACCGGTATAAAAAACATAAATAAGAACATCATGTTCGGCACTTCCATGGCAAATGCAATAAACATTGAAAAATTAATATAATACATTGACAGTATAAATACCTGATTGAATATTACATATATCAATATGGATGAGACTACCGTCATTGCCATTCCCATAAAAAAGAAAACATTAAACTTAAATGCACCCCATGTCCGTTCCAGATTTCTTCCTATAAAATAATAAATATATAATACAAAAATAAAAAATATAGGAGATGAAAGGGACGGAGGTTCAATTAGAAACGTAAATATTCTCCATATCTGTCCTCGTAAGATTTCGGCTGGATTCAAATTCAGCGCCGTTACCGCGGATATGTTGCCTGAAATATACAATAAATAACCTATTGCATATGCGATAATTACATATAACATCAGATTCTTTATTGCATATTTCCCGATTTTCTTCTCTAATTTATCAAGAAAACTCATAAAAAATTATCACGATTCCTTTCCTTATAGTTAATCATTAAATTTTCTGTATAATATCAATTTAATACCTTAATTGCAAGCAAAGCACTCTCAGCCTTTTCCCGGGAAAGTTCATATTGTTATTTTTATACACATATAAAATCCTTTGATTATTGAATTTAGGAAATTTTGAATATATATTATGCATAATACTTAACAGTGTTAACTATTTATGCAGGGGGTACGGGATATATAGTCAGAATTATATCCTCTACAATATATGAATACATATTTTTTAGGAGTCGATATCGGTTCCACAACCGTAAAAGTTGTCATTTTAAATGACAAAAATGAAGAGATATTTTGTGAATACAGACGACATTTTGCAAACATTCAAGAAACCGTTGCGGATTTGCTTGAAGATTCTAAGAAGAAGTTGGGTAATTATAATGTAAAAACATGTATTACAGGCTCAGGCGGTCTTGCATTGGCGGATAAATTAGGCGTTGATTTTGCTCAGGAGGTTGCCGTTGTTGCGGACGCCGTTTCTCTTAAAGCTCCGCAGACGGATGTGGCAATTGAACTCGGCGGAGAAGATGCAAAAATTATATATTTTAAGGGCGGATTGGATCAGAGAATGAACGGTATATGCGCAGGAGGTACCGGTTCATTTATCGATCAAATGGCCTCTCTGCTTAAAACCGATGCGCAAGGTCTTAATGAATATGCAAAAAACTATAAATCAATTTATCCTATTGCGGCCAGATGCGGCGTATTTGCCAAGACTGATATTCAGCCTCTTATTAATGAAGGTGCAACGAAAGAAGATCTGTCCGCTTCTATTTTTCAAGCTGTTGTAAATCAAACCATTTCCGGACTTGCCTGCGGCAAACCAATACGCGGTCATGTTGCATTTTTAGGCGGTCCCCTTCATTTTCTGTCCGAGTTACGAAACACTTTTATCAGAACATTAAAACTTACGGATGAAGAAGTGATTATTCCTGACAATTCTCATCTTTTTGCAGCTCTCGGTTCTGCCGTACATGCCATGAATGAAGCAGACAATATGTACGAAGTCGATAAACTTATCAATATGCTCAGAAAAGGCGTTAACCTGTCTGTAGAAGTTCAACGACTCGAACCCTTATTTAATAATGAAAATGAATACAATGAATTCCTTGACAGGCACTCTAAAGATTCTGTTCGTAAAATGGAGCTTGAAACATACTCCGGAAAAGCCTTCCTTGGAATCGACGCCGGCTCTACCACCACCAAAATCGCTCTTATTGCCGACGACGGTTCTCTGTTATATTCTTTCTACGGCAGTAATAACGGCGCTTTAATTGATACGGTAATTAAAGGACTTACGGAATTATATGAAAAGCTCCCGGAAGGCGTTGAGATTGCTTACGGCTGTTCAACAGGATACGGAGAAGAGCTTATTAAATCAGCATTAAACCTGCCGGACGGTGAAGTTGAAACAATCGCACATTATACTGCCGCAGCTTTTTTTGACCCGAAAGTTGACTGCATAATCGATATCGGCGGTCAGGATATGAAATGTATAAAAATTAAAGACAATACCGTAGATTCGGTTATGCTTAATGAAGCTTGCTCATCCGGATGCGGTTCATTTATTGAGACATTTGCCAATTCATTGGAGTATTCCGTATCGGATTTTGCAAAAGAGGCGTTGCTTGCCGATAATCCGGTAGATCTCGGATCAAGATGTACCGTATTTATGAATTCCAATGTTAAACAGGCACAAAAGGAAGGAGCAAGCGTAGGTGACATATCAGCCGGACTTGCATACTCCGTAATTAAAAATGCCATATATAAAGTTATTAAATTGTCTGATCCTTCAAAACTCGGCAATAATATAGTCGTCCAGGGCGGAACTTTTTATAATAACGCCGTACTCAGAAGCTTTGAAAAAATAGTTGAAAAAGATGTTATAAGACCTGATATTGCCGGAATTATGGGAGCTTTCGGAGCCGCTCTTATCGCCAAAGAGAGATATAAGGGTAAGAATGCCGAAATACTAACCGCCGATGAATTAAAAAACCTTACTTATACCGCTTCTTCGGCACGATGCGGATTATGTGAAAACAATTGCCATCTTACCGTTAATAAATTTTCAGACGGACATAAGTTTATTACGGGAAACAGATGCGAAAGACCCGTTAAAAACATTAATAAAGACAGAAAAAAAGATTTGCCTAATCTGTTCGAATATAAATTAAAAAGACTTTTTGATTACTATACTCCTTTAAATGAAAATGAAGCACCGAAAGGCACAATCGGACTTCCGAGAGCTCTCAACATGTATGAAAATTATCCGTTCTGGTTCACTTTCTTTACGGAACTGGGATACAAAGTAGTGCTTTCACCTCCGTCATCAAAAAGTATATATCTTTCCGGCATGGAATCAATTCCGTCAGAATCCGTATGTTACCCTGCAAAACTGGTTCACGGTCATATTGAGTGGCTTATTAAAAACGGAGTAAAAAATATTTTTTATCCATGTATTCCGTATGAACACAAGGAACAAAAAGATTCAAACAATCATTTCAACTGCCCTATTGTCACTTCATATGCGGAAAATATAATGAACAATATGGAAAGTATTAAAACCGAAAATGTTAACTTTATGTCTCCGTATCTTTCATTTGAGAATACATCCATATTAAAGAAGAGATTAAATGAAATATTCCCGGACATTCCTAAATCTCTTGTAAACAATGCCATTGATAAAGCATGGAATGAGCAAATGAAATCAAGAGAAGATATCGAAAAAAAGGGAGAGGAAGTTCTGGATCTTCTTGAAAAGACCGGCGAACACGGAATCGTTGTTTCCGGCAGGCCGTACCATACGGATCCCGAGATTAATCACGGCATTCCCGAACTTATTAATTCTCTGGGAGTTGCCGTACTTACAGAAGATTCGATAGCTCATCTCGGAAAAGTCGAAAGACCGCTTATAGTGCTTGATCAATGGATGTATCATTCGAGACTGTATGCGGCGGCAAGCGTTGTAAAGGAAAGAGACGATCTTGATTTAATACAGCTTACATCATTCGGATGCGGCCTTGATGCCGTAACAAGCGACGGAGTCAATGACATTCTTAAAAATTCCGATAAACTCTATACACTCATCAAGATTGATGAAATTAATAACCTCGGAGCAGCCAGAATACGTATACGCTCTCTCCTTGCGGCAATCAGAAGTCGAAAAGAGAAAAACGAAAAAAGAAAACACAGGCCTTCACATATGAGAAGAGTTGAATTCACCGATGAAATGAGAGAAAAATATACCATTCTCTGTCCGTCCATGTCTCCGATACACTTCGATCTGGTTGAACCTGCCATGCGGTCATCCGGATACAATTTTGTTGTTTTGGACAACGACGGCAAATCCGCCGTGGATACCGGAGTAAAATACGTAAACAATGACGCCTGTTATCCTTCAATGATGGTTGTCGGACAAATTATGAACGCTTTGGAATCCGGAAAATATGACTTAAACCGTACCGCTCTTCTTATTACTCAAACCGGAGGCGGATGCAGAGCTTCCAACTATGTGGGCTTTATCAGAAGAGCCATTGCCGAGGCCGGTTTTGAACATATACCTTTGATTTCCGTGAGTGCCCAGGTTTTTGAACATAACAGCGGAATGATTTATGACATTAACATGGGAATAAAAGTTTTTGCGGCAATTATTTACGGCGATCTCTTTATGAACATGGTCTATCGTATGAGGCCCTATGAACAGGTGCCCGGAAGCGTTAACGCCATGCATGAAAAATGGGTTAAAATATGCAGCGAACAGTTAAGTCAAAAGAAGCTTAAACTCAAAGACCTTAAGAAAACCATAAAAGAAATGGTTAATGACTTCGATAATATCCCAATTACCGATGAAGTAAAACCGAGAGTAGGCGTTGTGGGAGAAATTCTCGTTAAATACCTGCCTTCGGCCAATATGGAAATGGTGGATTTGCTCGAATCGGAAGGTGCGGAGGCCGTAGTTCCCGGACTTATCGGATTCCTGTACTATATTTGCAAAAACGCAATATTTAAAAAGGATAACCTCGGAGCATCCAAGTTGTTTGCATTCTTTAATACTCTCGCCAAAAAGTTTATTGATTTCTTTAATAAAACCGCAGTTAAAGCACTGGCAGAAAGCAAACACTTTGAACCGCCGATGCCTATAGATGAAGTTGCCGCCCTTGCCACACCTTTTGTTTCTCTCGGCAATCAGACAGGTGAAGGCTGGCTGCTTACAGGTGAAATGGTTGAACTGATAAAAAGCGGCGTTCCTAATATTGTATGCTGTCAGCCTTTCGGCTGCCTCCCTAATCATATAGTCGGAAAAGGCGTAATAAAGGGCTTAAAGGAGGCTTATCCGAATGCCAACATTACCGCCATCGATTTTGATCCGGGTGCATCCCGTGTAAATCAGATTAACAGAATAAAACTTATGCTCACATCCGCAAAAAGAGCATTGAAAAATAATCAAGATGTATGTACTAATTCCAACGAATCAAAAAAAGTGATTTAAAATTAATTTATGAATTGAATAGTAAATATATTTAAAAAGACTGTATCTGTAATTAAGTGATATACGAAAGGATTCCCTAAAACTTTGTATATCAAAATACAGATACAGTCTTTTTTGCACTCAGCTGACATCACATGCATTTACATGATACATATTCAGCATTATCGTCATTCAATAGCTTCAATATATGATGTTAATTCTTCAAAAGTATCGATGAATTTAACGTTTAAAACCTCTTCTCTTTTTACAAATCCCTCTTCAAACATCTTTTGTGCAAGAATCTTTAAAGGATCATAGAATCCGTTAAGGTTAAAAATGATACACTTTTCTTTTACGACATTAATCCTTGCAAGAGAAATGACCTCCGAAATTTCTTCGATAGTCCCCGGACCTCCCGGAAATGCGATAAATACTTCACCGAGCTCTATCATCTTTTTCTTTCTCTCTCTTATGGAGGGAACAATAAAAGTTTCCGTTAAATCTTCTCTGCATCCCTCTCTTTTATATAAAACTTCGGCAAAAACTCCGTATACTTTACCGTTATGTTTTAATACATTGTCGGATATGGCTCCCATAAGGCCGTTACCGGATGCACCGTATACCAATGAGTGTCCATTTTCACCTATCCATTCACCGAACTTTTCCGCCGTTTCACGATATATTGGATTGTGTCCGAAATTAGATCCGCAATAAACCGTAATATTCATTATTCCCCCCTTCATATTCCCTTCCGGGAAATCCATGTGTGAAATTGTAACCGTTATATATTTTCAATCTGCCAATCAATGGGTTCCTCTCCGTGACTGATAAGATATTCATTTGCCTTTGAAAAATGCCTGCATCCAAAAAATCCCCTGTATGAAGACATGGGACTCGGATGAGAAGCCGTCAGTACCAAATGATTCTTATTTGTAAGCATCGACATTTTCTTTTTTGCAGGCGAGCCCCAAAGCATAAAGCATATAGGTCTGTCCGATTCATCCAATATTTTAATAATCGAATCGGTAAATCTCTCCCACCCTATTCCTTTATGGGAGAACGGCTCGTGCGCTCTGACCGTTAGAACCGTATTGAGCAGCAGAACACCTTGTTTTGCCCATTTAGTCAAATCACCGTTATTTGGTATGTAACAACCTACATCTTCCTGTAATTCATGATAAATATTTACAAGAGACGGCGGAACGGCAACTCCTTTATTGACTGAAAAAGACAGCCCGTGAGCCTGTCCCTCATTGTGATAAGGATCCTGTCCCAGAATAACAACCTTTACTTTATCAAGCGGGGTTGTCCTTAAAGCGTTTAAAATATCTTTTTTAGGCGGATATATCGGTATGTCTTTTTCATATTCCGATATAACAAAATTATAAAGTTCCCTGAAATAAGGTTTTTCAAACTCTTCTTTCAGCGCCGCTCCCCATGTTTTTAATTCATCTGACATATTTAGCCTTCTCTAACTTATAATCTCACCGATATTCCGTTATCTCTTAAATATTCTTTTAACTCTTTGATACTTATTTCATTATAATGAAATAAGGACGCTGCAAGGGCCGCATCCGCTCCGGCTTTCGTAAATGCATTAAGAAAGTCTTCCATGCATCCCGCTCCGCCTGATGCAATAACCGGAACGGAAACACTGTCTGATATCGCCTTTGTAAGCGCAATATCGTAACCTTTTTTTTGTCCGTCTTCATCCATGCTTGTGAGAAGAATCTCCCCGGCACCAAGACGTTCCGCATCTTTCGCCCATTGTACGGCGTCAATACCCGTATCAATTCTTCCTCCGGAACGATAAATATTCCAGCCTCCGTCTTCTCTTTTCTTTGCATCAATTGCCACAACCACACACTGTGAGCCGAATTTTTTTGCAGCTTCGCTTATGAGTGATGGATTGAGTATGGCAGCGGAATTAATCGATATTTTATCGGCACCTTCTCTTAAAAGTACCTTAAAGTCATCTGTTGTTCTGATACCGCCTCCGACCGTAAACGGTATAAATACTTCCTTTGCAACTTTTCTGACAAGATCCACCGTTGTGTTTCTGTCGTCGGATGTTGCCGTTATATCTAAAAACACAAGCTCGTCCGCCCCGTCCGCATCGTATTTTTTTGCGACTTCTATAGGGTCTCCCGCATCTCTAAGATTAACAAATGACGTCCCTTTTACAACTCTTCCGTCCTTGCAGTCCAGGCAAGGTATTATCCTTTTTGTAAACATACTTTTCTCACTTTATCTCTAAAAAATTCTTTAAAATATGAAGCCCCGTATTACTGCTTTTTTCAGGATGAAATTGACATCCAAACACATTATCCCTTTCAACCACAACGTCCATTGTCGTAGTATAATCGCATGTGGCGGATATATCGTTTTTATCACATGCATCGGCATAATAAGAATGAACGAAGTATACATACGATTCAGAATCAATTCCTTTTAAAATACGACTGTTGTTTTTAGTAATATTCAGGTTATTCCAACCCATGTGCGGTATTTTAAAAGAATCCTTTGCCGGAATCTTCTTTATGCTTCCCTTTATAACGGAGAGTCCCTCCGCTTCCTTATCTTCATCACTGTTCTCAAAAAGTATCTGCATTCCGAGACATATGCCCAGAAACGGATTACCGCTTTTTGCATAATCCCTTATTGTCTCTACAAGATCATACTTTTTAAGGTTGTCCATGGCGTCGCCGAACGCACCTACGCCGGGTAATATAACCCTGTCCGCAGACTTTATTATTTTTTTGTCATTTGAAAGTACAACATCACTTCCGAGATATTCAACTGCCTTTTCAACACTTTTAATGTTGCCGGCATCATAGTCAATTATTACAACCACGGTATTCTCCTTATATAATATTTTCAGGGCTTTATATGTCATTTACTACATCGGCAAGCATATACTCTTTGTTAAATCTGCCGCTTACAACTGCTTTTACGGTATCGCCTATATTAATGCCGTCATCACGACGAATTAAACATTTTACATACCTTGTGGTATATCCCGTGTAATATGACAAACCGTCCGCTTCAATAATTTCTTCTATAAGAATGCTGTCTGCTTTTCCGATACAGCCGTCATTATATTTTTCTTTTAATTTATTAGTAATATCTGTCAATTTACCCGTTCTCTTAGATTTTATATCTGACGGTATCTGTGACGGCATATCGGCAGCAACGGTTCCGTCTCTCTTTGAATACGGAAATACATGAACTGCCGAAAATCCTATTTTTCTGACATAATCATATGTCTCCTGCGCCATCTCTTCCGTCTCTCCCGGAAATCCCATTATTATGTCCGTAGTTATGGCTGGATTATCATAATACTCTCTAAGAAGATTACATTTTTCAAAATATTCTTCCGCCGTATATCCGCGTTTCATATTTTTCAAAACAGGGTTTGAACCGCTTTGAAGCGAAAGATGAAAATGCGGACAGACTTTCTTACTGTTCCTGATTTTTTCAAGAAAATCCACGGTAACAATATCCGGATCAAGAGAACTTATTCTTATTCTTTCAACTAAAGGCAATTCATTTACACTGTTAATTACATCCGCCAAATCGTGTTCATAATTTATATCCGCACCGTATGCCGACATATTTATTCCCGTAAAAACAAATTCTTTTATGCCTTTTTGAGACAAATTGTCAATCTCGGTAACAATATCTTCTAATTTTCTGCTTCTGACATGACCGCGAAGAAAAGGTATAATGCAAAATGTACAGTACTTATCGCAGCCGTCCTGAATTTTTATAAATGCTCTTGTATGAGAGGTATTGTCCGCTATTGTCAGTTCTTCAAACTCAACCTTCCTTTTTAAATCCGTAACAAATGATTTTTCACCGTCTATTATACCCGTATTTCTCATTTCAATAAGTTCATGGATACTTGTCACGAGATTTTTCTTATCCGATGAACCTATAACTATGTCAACAGGTTCATTTTCCAATACTTTTTCGGCATTTGCCTGTACAAAACATCCTGCGGCGACAATAATTGCATCCTCGTTAAATGATTTTGCCCTGTGAATCATTTGTCGGGACTTTCTGTCTGCAATATTTGTTACGGAACATGTATTAATTATATATACATCCGCAGGGGAATCTTTCGAAAAATCCACTATTTCAAAGCCTGCACTTCTTAATGCCTCTTTCATACTCTCGGTTTCGTATGAATTGGTTTTACATCCCAAGTTATGTAATGCTGCTCTCATCTTAAATCTTTCTCTACAATTTCATTTTGATTTTTATATATTTGATTGCTTTTCACAAAGCCTCTCACACTTGACAGAGGGTACACCTGTGTATCCTTACCGATTATGGTTCCGGGATTAAGTACGCTTCCGCATCCTATTTCAACTCCGTCGCCTATAATCGCTCCTATTTTTTTCATACCTGTTTCTATTTTTCCGTCCGGATACTTAATTGTAATCAACTTTTTGTCGGAACGGACATTTGACGTAATTGAACCCGCTCCCATGTGAGCTCCGTACCCCAAAATCGAATCCCCCACATAGTTATAATGAGGAACCTGAACTTTATTAAACAGTATTACATTTTTCAACTCGGTTGAATTGCCGACCACACAGTCATTTCCTATAAGCGCCTTACCTCTTATAAATGCGCAGTGGCGTACCTCCGTATTTTCGCCGATTATACACGGACCTGTTATAAATGCCGAATCATATATTTTGGCGCTTTTGGCAGCCCAAATATAATCTCCTATCTGATCGTACTTATCACCGGGAAGCTTTTCCCCGATCTCAATAATATATTCGCCTATTCTCGGCAATATTTCCCATGGATACTTACATTCCTTAAGGAAATGTCCGAAAAGGCTTTGATCTAAAGAGAATAATTCTTCTGAAATATTTTTTAACATATTTGCCCCCGTCTACTTTATTTTTTTATAATACTTCTTTAATTCGTTTATTTTATTCATCAGTATGGATTTATTGTTACATTGTATAACAGCCTTGGTTCTTATATCAATAAATCCGGACAGTTTTTGCATATATTCTTCTGAAGAAATCTCACCGTTGGAAACATAATTTAAACCCTTTTCCCAACTTGCGGTAAACGCCGGATTGAGAAGCTGAGGAATTGAAATACTTGTTGCGTCATAAATCACTTCTCCCATTAATGTAGGCGTAAGAACCTGAGTCTTTTTGTTTGTGGAAATGTATTTATTGGTATTTAGTTTCTTGAGTATTTCCGCTCTCGTGGAACTTGTACCTATCCCGCTGTTTTTTATCTGTGCTCTCAATTCTTCGTTTTCTATTAATTTGCCCGCGTTTTCCATTGCCAAAATAATAGACCCCGAATTGTATCTTTTCGGCGGAACCGTTTCACTCTCTTTTATTTCGATACAATCAATAAAAATTGTATCTCCCTTTTTTAATTTAAGTACTTCAGGTGAGATTTCACTCTCAGATGATTTATCTTTTGAAAATGATGGTCTTGCAACTTCTAAATATCCCTTTTCTTTTAAGGCTTTAAAATTCGCGGTAAACTTTTCCTTATATTCTTTTTCATCCGATTTGTTTTCGCCTGATTCCTGTATTTTCCCGTTTACGGACATCTCCGACTCTACGGATATCTTTTCATATACCGCCGGAGGATAAAATATACTTAAAAACCTTCTGCATATAATTTCGTAAATTTTTTTACCGGTTGTCGAAAGAGTATTAATCCCCGACAGCCCCTGTCCTGTCGGAATAATTGCATAATGGTCGGTAATCTTTTTATCATCCACATACTTTGTTTTTGAAATACCGTAATAAAGTCCGTTATTTAATATATTTTCAACAAATGGTTTATAGGGTGTTATATTTCCCAATCCGGAAATGTTTTTGTGAATTTCTTTTGCGATGGCAGTGGACAAAACTCTTGCATCCGTTCTCGGGTATGTGGTCAGTTTTTTTTCATATAATTCCTGTACGGTTTTAAGTGTTTCATCCGGAGATATCTTAAACAATTTTGAACATTCATTTTGCAATTCCGCCAAATTATACAGAAGCGGAGCCGAAACTTTTTCTTTTTTTCTTGAAAGATCGGATATTAATGCTGAAAGTCTGTTTTCGGTAAGCTCGGTATTCTCTTTAATATCATCATCCGAAGGCACCGCTTCAGATAAATTGTCGGTGTCTGAATCCGGAAGTTCGTTTTCAGGTATGTCGTTTTCTTCTGATGTATTTTTGTTATTTTTTGGGATAAATACAATGCTGTCTCGTTTGATTTCAATATTCTGTTTTTTATATAAATCCTGTGCAAAAGAAATCGCTTCTTCCTTATCATAAAAACCGTTATCTTTATATATCAGACTTGAATCAATGTATCTGCTTGTATCTGATACTTTCCACTCCGCGCTAAAACTTTCCGATTTTGTTATTACTTTATAATACGGAGTTGTAATAAAATTTCTTATTTCACGTTCTCTGTTTACAATCATTCCCAAGACACATGTCATAACTCTTCCTATGGCAATTACGCATCTGTCCATAGAGAGTTTTTTTGAAACATCATTTCCGTATGTAAGAGTCAAAAGTCTTGAAAAATTAATTCCCATCAAATAATCTTCTATCTGCCTCAAATATGCGGCTGCCGAAAGATTATCATACTCGCTTAAGGGTTTTGCTTCATCTATTCCCCTTTTTATTTCTTCCTCGGTTTGAGAATCTATCCAAACCCGTCTTTCTTCTTTTCCTGATACTTTGGCTTCCTGTTTTACAAGCCTGTAAATAAGCTCTCCCTCCCGTCCGGAGTCGGTACATACATATATCTTATCTACATCTTTTCTGTTCAGAATATTTGAGACTATGGAAAATTGTTTTTTGGTAGCCGGTATAAGTTCGTATTTAAATTCTTTCGGTATAAACGGAAGTGTATTTAAAGACCACTTCTTTAATACGGGATTGTATTCCTCGGGATAGCTCATTGTAACCAGATGACCGACGCACCATGTAACCACATATTTATCCGATTCCAAATACCCGTCTCCCGTTTTAAAATCGGAATGTAAAGCCTTTGCAAATTCTCTGGCCACACTGGGTTTTTCGGCTATAAAAACTGATTTACTCATACTTCGCATTCCTTCACTGTAAACAATTATTAACAGGTAACTCATTCCCAAAAAATGACTGTCAATGTTTTATTATATATCATAAACCATATAATTCATAACTTTACTTCATCTTATGCATAATATGATAAAAACCACAAATACCAAGCGGGATGGTATTAAACCTTAAATGGGTTTCAATATCATCCCGTGTCGGATCTGTGGTCTTATATTAATTAGTATTGTAAAATGTCACGATATATCAGTTTTTAGGCGTAATATATCCTTTGGCAGCCAATAACTCCGCAATAAGAACGGCGCCGCCTGCCGCACCTCTTAATGTATTATGAGCAAGTCCTATAAATTTGTAATCAAATACCGTATCTTCTCTTAATCTTCCGAGAGAAACGCCCATACCGTGCTCATAATTTACGTCCAAAAGAACCTGCGGTCTGTCTTCTTCCTCTCTGTACTGTATAAAGTTCTTAGGAGCGCTTGGAAGCTCTAATTCCTGGGCAATGCCCTTGAAATTAACCCACTTTTCGATAATCTGTTCCTTTGTAGGTTTCTTCTCAAAATTGACATATACCGATGCGGTATGTCCGTTGAGAACCGGAACTCTGACACACTGCGCCGTAATTACGGGCTCTGTGGCAGGGATAACCTTTCCGTCCACTACTTCACCCCAAAGACGAAGAGGCTCTTTCTCTGATTTTTCTTCTTCTCCGCCGATGTAAGGAATAATATTTCCTACCATTTCAGGCCATGTTTCAAATGTCTTGCCCGCTCCGGAAATTGCCTGATATGTTGATACAACAACAAGTTTCGGACCGAACTCTTTAAGAGCATGAAGAGCAGGTGTATATGCCTGAATGGAGCAATTAGGTTTTACACATATAAAACCTCTCTTGGTACCCAGACGTTTTTTTTGTGATTCTATTACTTCAAGATGTTCAGGATTGATTTCAGGCACTACCATAGGAACATCAGGTGTCCATCTGTTGGCAGAGTTGTTGGAAACTACGGGAGTTTCTGTTTTTGCATATCTTTCTTCAAGGGCTTTGATCTCTTCCTTTGGCATATCAACGGCACAAAGAACAAAATCTACCTTTGAAGCTATTTCGTTCATGTCGGCGTCCATATCCATAATCGTCATCTTCTTAACGTATTCAGGAGTAGGAACATCTAACTTCCAACGATTACCAACCACTTCTTCATATAATTTTCCGGCTGACCTGCTGCTTGCGGCAACAACCGTAACTTCGAACCATGGATGATTTTCAAGAAGAGTAATAAATCTCTGTCCAACCATTCCCGTAGCTCCAAGTACTCCTACTTTTAATTTCTGATCCATAATCTGATTCCTTTCAATATACTTGAAGTGTAAATGTACATCAAATATTAGCACAAACCGCTTTTCTCGTCTATTACTTTATTTTTATCCGCAATTTGTACAATATACGATGCGGTTTCCTCAATCGACTTATTTGATACATCTATGATATTACAGTGTAAATGCCTCATAACGCCCCTTGCATACTCCATTTCACTGTTTATTCTTGCCAAATCAAAATAATCGGACTCGCCCTTTATTCCCATGTTTTCCATTCTGGTCTTTCTTATTCCGTTTAATTTATATGTATCTATAATGAGTCCGATAATCTTTCTCGGCGGCACCGTAAGTATTTCTCTCGGAAGCGGAACCTCCGGAACAAGAGGTAAATTGGCCGTTTTGATCCCGTAGTTGTAAGCAAGAAACAGTGAAAGAGGCGTTTTGCTTGTACGTGAAACGCCTACGATAACAATATCCGCCTTTGGAAATCCCGACGGATCCTTTCCGTCATCATATTTAACGGCGAATTCCATTGCATCGATTCTTTTAAAATAATCCGTTGAAAGTCTTCTTGCCTGACCGACATTCATATCCGCATCTTCGTGAGTAAGCTTCTCCGCCCCCCATATTACCGGTCCCAATACGTCTATTACATCTATATCATACTCTGCCTTCTTTTCCAGTACATATTGTCTTAATTCAGGGTTAATAAGTGTATGCACTATCATTCCTCTGTTATCGGAGGCTTTTTCAAATATTTCATCGACCTGTTCTCTTGACAGCACATAAGGCTTTCTAATAACTTTTATTGTTGTCTGGTCAAACTGATTTGCTCCCGCTTTGGCAACCTGCCATGCCGTATCGCCCACTGAGTCTGATACGGCGTAAATTATTTTCCTCATAGACGCTCCTAAAAATATAACAACAAAAACCGTCGGCTAATAATAGATAATAATATAATAAAAAATTACTTTAATTCAATTCCTATCGGACAGTGATCAGATCCCAATACATCTGTATAGATTATTGAATCCTTCACGGAATCCGCAAAGCTTTTATTAACAATAAAGTAGTCTATTCTCCACCCTACGTTATTCTCCCTTGCTTTTCCGAAATAACTCCACCAGCTGTATTTCACCTCTTCAGGATAAAGATACCTGAAGGTATCAATAAATCCCGATTCAAGTAAAACCGTCATCTTATTTCGCTCTTCATCGGTAAATCCAGCGGACCTTCTGTTGGAAGATGCATTCTTTATATCTATTTCCTCATGGGCAACGTTAAGGTCTCCGCAATAAATAATATTTTTCTTTTTTGAGAGTTTTAAAAGATAGTTTCTCATAAGATCCTCAAATCTCATTCTTGAATCAAGTCTTTCCAGTCCCCGTTTTGAATTCGGAACATAACAGTTTACAAGATAAAAATTCTCAAATTCAAGGGTAATGACCCTTCCCTCACTGTCATATTCCTCATCGCCGATTCCAAACGTTACATTCATGGGATCTGTTTTTGTATATACCATTACTCCCGAGTATCCCTTTTTTTCGGCAGGATACAGGTATTCCTTATATCCGTCTTTGTGCATTGGATTCTGCTCATCAGTCATTTTTGTTTCCTGAAAACAATATATATCCGCATTCTCCCTGTCGAAAAATTCTTCAAGTCCCTTTTTATAGCAGGCTCTGAATCCTGCTACATTCCACGATATTATCTTCATAATAATTCTCCGTATTAAACATTATTTTTAAATTATACATTAGACAATGTATTTAATACAGTAAGTAAAACTTATTTATCAAAAAAAGAATAATAAAAAAGCACCCCTTTGTCATTTAAAAATATGACTGCGGGATACTTTTTAAATATTAATAATCACTTCTTATTGCCCAACGCATTTTAGTAGACTTAGCTCTTACGTTTCTTCTGCATTCATCGGCGGACGGTCTTATGATATTTTCCGAAATATCACTGTAAAGGCCGTTTCTTTTACCGTCCCTGAAAGCCTTTTTTACAAGTCTGTCTTCTCCTGAATGAAATGTTAAAACGGCAACTCTTCCGTTTGGTTTAAGAACAAAAGGAAGTTTTTCAAGAAAATCATATAACACTTCAAATTCACTGTTAACATCTATCCTCAATGCCTGAAATGTTCTCTGACAGGATTTTTTTATGTTTTCCGTTCGTTCATCTTTAGGTAAAAGAGATAAAGCATCTTCAATTGAATGCCGTAAATCAGCAGTTGTCCTTACGGGAGTTCCGTTTCTTTTTCTCCTGAATACTTCTTCGGCAATTTCTTCCGCATACGGCTCATCCGCATTTTCCAAAAGCATTCCGATTAATTCATCTTTTGTTATATTGAGAAGTCTGTCTGCGGCACTTTCGCCTTTATTCGGATTCATTCTTAAATCGAGAGGCGCATCGATTTTATAAGAAAACCCTCTTTCCGGGTCGTCTATTTGCATTGAAGAAACTCCCAAATCAGCCAAAATAAAGTCAAATTTACCTGCTTCCTCCGAAACTGTATCTATGTTTGCAAAATTAGTAAGCTTAACCGTAAGTACATCTTCTCCGAAGCCCTTTTCTCTAAGCCTTCTCTCTGTTTTTTCTGATTCTATCGGATCTATATCAAGAGCGTAAATATGCCCGATGCCGTTTAACTGTTTTAACATCTCGGAGGTATGGCCTCCGTATCCGAGAGTAGCATCCAAGCCCGTCTGCCCGGGTTTTATATTAAGAAACTCAATTATTTCATCCACCATGATTGAAATATGCATGCCTGCCGGAGTTCCGCCTTTTTCAATTACTCTCGCTACCGTATCCGCATATTTTTCGGGATTATGTTCCTTATATTTTTCTTCAAACTTCTTTGGATATCTTCCCGAATAACGTACTCTGCGCTTGTGAACATGATTGTTTTCTTCCATTATTTACTCCGTTTTGAACCAATCTTTAAGCAAGAATGGATGAAACAAGGACTTTTGCCTGATTGAAGTCTTCATCGGTAGGATTCCATAATGATTTTACATTTTCATCTATAACATCAAATCCGGCTTCTCTTAATTTATCCTGTATAATATTTACCGATTCTCCGCTCCATCCGTAACTTCCGAAGGCTGCTCCTCTTTTATTCTTAAGCTTTAGCTGCTTTAAATATTCCAACCATCCCGCAACTCCTGATATTATACTGTTAGATATGGTCGGCGATCCCACAATCAATGATTTTGATTTAAAGACCTCCGTCATTACATCATTTTTATCCGACTTAGATATATTATAAAGTTTAACAACCGTTTCCGGTGACTGTTCATTTATTTCTTCAACTATTTTTCTTGCAATTTTTGCGGTACCTTCATACATTGTATCATATGCAACAACAATTTGATTCTCTTTATAATCATTTGCCCATTGCTCATATTTCTCAATAATACGCATTGGATTTTGTCTCCATACGGCCCCGTGAGACGGAGCGATAATATCTATATCCAATTGCATTTTTTTAAGCTCGTCCAATTTTTTTCTCAACACATTGGCATATGGGGCAATAATATTGGCATAATACTTAAGAGCCTCTCCGTCAAGGACGGCACTGTCCGCAAGATCGTCGAATAGTTCTTCCACTGCATAGTGCTGTCCAAACGCATCATTTGAAAATAATATATTATCTCCCGTCATATAAACAGCCATGGAATCCGGCCAATGAAGCATTTTCATCTCTATAAATCGAAGTTTCTTTCCGTTACCTATATCCAGCTCATCACCCGTCTTTACAATATTAAAATTCCAACCTGATTTACCGTATTGTCCCTCTAAGCTTTTTACCGCGGCAGCCGTACAATATATAGGCGTATGCGGTATTCTTTTCATTAATGATGCCAATGAACCGGAATGATCGCATTCACCGTGATTTACAATAATATAATCAATCCTGTTAAGATCGATTTCCGATTCAAGATTCTCCACAAAGTCGGATCTGTGCGGAGTCCATACGGTATCTATCAGGACCGTCTTTTCTTCTTCAATAAGATATGCATTCTGACTGCTTCCGTTCATCGTTGAATAATCGTCACCGTGAAATTTTTCGAGTTCCCAGTCGATAAAACCTACCCAGCTTACATTATTCTTTATATGTTTTCTCAAATTATAATACTCCTATATTCTGTATATTTGACAGTTATCCATTATTTCGAATAAATGCCGACATTTTAGAATCATATAGTATTTAACTTATAAAGTCATTGTTACAATTAACAATTTTTATAACAAAAAAATAAATTTGTATGATTTATGTTTATTATTATTTTTTAATTTCCTTATATTTAGAGCCTGTATCAAGTTTTTCGGAATTCATATTGTAAATTGCATCTATAATATAATTTCTGTATGACGAATTACCGTCTAAATCAGTCATTCTCTCGTATGCAATTTCTCCCGCCAATCCCATCATACAAACGGCAGCCAGCGAGGCTTCCGTCACCTTGTCCGTATTTGCGGATATAAAAGCGGCCGTCAGCGCCGATAACTGGCATCCGGTACCTGTTACCGATGACATTTCCGGTCTTCCGTTTCTTACTTCGTATGCCTTTTCGGCATCACATATAATATCTATTGCACCCGTAACGACAATAACGGAGCCTGTCTTTTTCGCAAATGATTTGCAAAAATCCGATAACTGAATAATATCGTCAGCAGTAACAATATCGGAAATACCGGCATCCACGCCCTTTGTATCGGCACTTAAACCGGCGATGGTTTTTATTTCCGAAATGTTTCCTCTTATAACAGAAAAATGTATCTCATTTAATAGTTTTTTTGCTGTTTCTGTTCTTAGCTTTGAGGCTCCGGCTCCCACGGGATCCAAAACAATGGGTTTGTTCAGTTCATTTGCTTTTTTCCCTGCCGCAATCATTGATTCTATTGTTCTTTTGTTTAATGTTCCTATGTTAATGTTAAGTCCGTCGCATATACTTACAATTTCTTCAACCTCATCTATATCATCCGCCATTATCGGAGATGCACCCGATGCAAGAATAATATTTGCGCAGTCATTTACCGTTACATAATTTGTAATATTGTGAACCAAAGGTTTATTATCTCTCACATTCTGAAGTAATGTACTTATCATATTATTGTTCAACCTTGAAAAGATTGATCTGTCTCCTTTCTCATATTTTGAAGCATGTTTTATGTTTAATGCATATGGTTATATTATTCTCATTTTTACTGCTTAACAACACTTTTAAATCAGTCGTCCTAAAAAATAAAAAAGCTCAGACCGCTTGGTCTGAGCCGTTTCAAGGATATATCTATATCCATTTTTATTAATGGATTATAACCCATAATAAAAATTATTCAGCAACTTCAATGATCTGCTTCTTGTTGTAGCTTCCGCATGTTAAACAAACTCTATGAGGTGTCATTAATGCGCCGCATCTACTACATCTTACGAGTGTCGGAGCAGTCATCTTCCAGTTAGCTCTTCTCTTGTCTCTACGTGCTCTAGATGACTTATTCTTAGGACAAATTGACATTCTTCACACCTCCTTCTGACAACACATATCGCATATTATATAATTAAACATATATAATGTCAATATATTATATTTCATTGCCAAGGAGTGCTTTTATTTCTCTTGCAATGGCAAGTTCTTCGTTAGTAGGGATTACACATACCTTAACCTTAGAATCCGGTGTGGATATGACTGCCGGTGTTCCGTGAGTATCCGCATTAATTTCTTCATCTATGGTGATACCCAAATATCCCAGGTACTCGCATGTCATGCTTCGTATCCATTCGGCGTTCTCACCTATGCCTGCAGTAAACGTAATCGCGTCTACACCGTTCATTGCGGCTGTATATGCACCTATATATTTAGCCAATCTGTATGTAAACATCTCCAATGTCTCTGTAGCAAGCTTATCTCCTCTTTCCATAGCGGCTCTTAAGTCTCTGAAGTCACTGGAAAGTCCGCCTGAAACGCCGAATACACCTGATTTATGATTTAATACATACAAAACATCCTGAATTGACTTCTTCTCTTTTCTGCATATGTATTCAAGAATGGCAGGATCGAGATCGCCAGATCTTGTACCCCTCGGTAGACCTTCAAGCGGAGGACGTCCCATGGACGTATCAACACATTCTCCGTTAAGAGTGGCTGAAACAGAGGATCCGCCGCCGAGATGACATACGATAATCTTAGAGTTATCCCTGTCTAATCCTAAGAAATCCATTGTTTCTTTTGCAACAAATCTGTGCGAAGTACCGTGGAATCCGTATCTTCTTACATGATATTTATCATAATATTCTCTCGGAATGGCATATAAATATGCTTTCGGAGGAAGTGTGTTGCCGTATGCCGTATCAAATACACCTACATTAACAACTCCCGGAAGATTTTCCTCAGCACTTGTTATTCCTATGAGGTTGGCAGGATTATGAAGAGGTCCGAGTTCAATGTGATGTCTGATTACGTCTTTAACATCTTCAGTGATGATTGCACAGTCTCTGTACTTAGTTCCTCCGTGGAGAACTCTGTGACCTACCGCAGTGATATCGCTTAAGCTCTCCAATACACCCGTGTCTTTATCTACAAGAGCCTTAATAATAAGCTCCATGGCGATACCATGGTTTTTGATAGGCTGTTCAATTACTATTTCCTCACCGTTATGCGGCTTGTATTTAAATCTTGAGCCGTTGATGCCGATACGCTCAGCCAATCCTTTTGCAAGAACAAACTCGTCCTCCATTCTGAAAACCTGGTATTTAAGGGAAGAACTTCCGCAATTTATTACTAAGATATTCATATATAACTTAATCTCCTCTTAAAACTTAACTATGCTGAGCCTGCACTACCGTAAGTGCAACCACGCCTACGATATCGGATGCGCTGCAACCTCTTGACAGGTCGTTAACCGGCATTGCCGTTCCCTGAAGCAAAGGACCGTACGCATTGGCTTTACCAAGTCTCTGAACCAATTTATATCCGATATTGCCTGCATCAAGATTTGGGAATACAAGAACATTTGCCTTACCTGCCACATTGCTGTCGCCGCATTTTATCTTTGCAACCTCCGCGTCAATGGCCGCATCTAACTGCAATTCTCCGTCTATTGCGTATTCAGGGTATTTTTCTTTCGCAATAGCCGTCGCATTCTGTACCTTCTCCACATCTTCATGCTTTGCCGATCCGAATGTGGAATATGAAAGTAAGGCAACCTTTGCCTCTGCGTCAATGAATTCTTCAAATGATGCCGCGCTTGTTCCAGCAATAACCGCCAACTCTTCAGCAGTAGGATTCTGATTAAGCGCACAGTCCGCAAATAAGAAAATTCCGTTATGACCATATTCAGGCACAACCGTTTCCATGAAGAAAAGAGTTGAAACAAGTTCGGTTCCCGGCTTTGTCTTAATAATCTGAAGAGAAGGTCTTATTGTATTGGCAGTTGAGTGACATGCCCCGGATACAACACCGTCAGCCAATCCGCATTTGCACATTAAACATGCATAATACATATAATCTTCATCCATCATCTGAGCTGCTTTTTCCGCATCAACGCCTTTAGATGATCTGAGCTCCACAAATTTGTCGATAAGCATTTGTCTGTTAGGATATGTAAACGGATTAATAATTGTTGCACCCGTAATATCATACCCTTTTCCATGTTCGGCAATCTGCTCTTCCGTACCTATGATGATAATGTCCGCAATATCTTCCTTCAATATGGTTTCCGTTGCCGCATATATTCTTTCATCCATTGATTCCGGTAAAATTATTGTCTTTTTATCTTTTCTTGCAAGTTCCTTAATATGATCAATAAAACCCATATATAACACATACTCCTTTTTATTTAGAAAACAACGCAAACGAAATATAATTCACGCCGCAAAATTTAAAATATATTCGTAAATTATATAATGAAAAGTCAAATTGTACAAGTATTTATACATTATGAGTTTGTAGTTAAGGTTTTTAAATATATGTATTTATTTGTTAATGTTTATTCTTATAATGTGATAGTATAATCCTATGGTTTGACAACGGAATTCACATTGTTATACCATTAAATTATCACTTTGATTTAATCTTTTTAAGGAGTTTATATATGAAAGCTGTAGGTTTAATCACAGAATATAATCCCATGCACAAAGGTCATGTTAAGCATTTGGAAATGTCAAAAGAACTTTCGGGCGCGGATGTTGCCGTCTCCGTTATGAGCGGTGACTTTGTGCAGAGAGGCGAGCCGGCTGTTATGGACAAATATCTTCGTGCGGCAAGCGCCGTCAACTCCGGAGTTGACCTGGTTGTTGAGCTTCCGGTTCGCTATGCGACGGCCAGCGCAGAAGGGTTTGCAACCGGTGCTGTTGATATACTCCATTATCTCGGAGTTGACAGTATATGTTTCGGAAGCGAATCCGGCAATATCAACGCTTTAACAAAAATTGCATCTGTTCTTGCCAGTGAGCCGGACGGATTCAGCGATTTAATAAGAGAAAATCTTAAGACAGGTATGTCATATCCCGCGGCCAGAGAGGCAGCCATAACTTCCCTGGGCATTTTCGACGGTAAAAAGGTTCATAATTTACTTTCCTCACCCAACAATATTCTCGGTATAGAATATATTAAATCCGTAATAAGAAATGCATATGATATCAAGTGTTTTACTTATGAAAGAACAGGACTTGCATACGACGAAGCTTTTAACGAAACAAACGACGGTGCCGCTTTTGCTTCTTCATTTGCCGTAAGAAATGAAATATTCGAGCAGCTTGACGCACTTATGGCAACAATAGAAAATAATGCGGATTTGGATGATGATTCATTAAATGAAATCATACGAAATGATTTATTTAAAAAAGTATTTGAAAGTATACCGGACGAAACAGAGGATATTATGTCCGAAAGCTTTGGACGGGCAATGCCTGTTGGCATAGACGATTTTAAAGAAATGCTTGCATATAAAATAAACAGACTGATGTATGAAACAAATTTTAAAAAGAAAGAGCTGATTGAGAGACTTTGCGAATATGAGGGAATCGGTGATAATCTTGCCGGAAGAATTGCCAATAATTATTTACCCAAAGCAACAATTACAGAATCCATAATGAATATAAAGGATAAATCTCTTACATACACCGCCGTCTCCAGAGCTCTCATACATATTTTACTGGGTATAAAGAAAAAGCGTGACAATGAGGCCATTGATAATCTTGATGATGCGTCAAACGGAGAGGTTTTTGTATTCGACAGTAAACCCGATACGGTTCCGTATATAAGAATTCTCGGAATGAATAAAAAGGGAAGGGAATATTTAAATTCCATTAAAAAGGACTGTCTCGTTCCGATTATAACTAAGGTTGCCGGCAACGAAGAAATACTTGCCGAGGATATATTTGCTTCAAATTTATATAATCTTGTTATTGCAGAACAATTCGGAATTGACGTGCCGGATGAATTTAAACGCGGAATATATATTTACGAATCGGGCTTTACCGGAGAGTCATTTTAAAAAAAGGTGAATCGATAATGTTCATAACACTGTTATGTAATCAAAATCGATTCACCTTTTTTATTTTTCCGTAATTATTAAATCAGTTTTTAAAACTGTGAATAGGAGCCGGAATTCTTCCTCTTCTGTTAATAAATTCAGAGCAGTCAAAATTATTAACGGGCATTATAGGAGCATAACCCAATAAACCGCCGAATTCTACATTGTCTCCGACACCCTTACCGGCTACCGGAATAATTCTGACAGCCGTTGTCTTTTGATTAATCATTCCGATTGCCGACTCATCCGCAATCATACCTGATATGGTTGTCGCCTTTGTATCTCCCGGAATCGCTATCATATCAAGTCCGACCGAGCAAACACATGTCATGGCTTCAAGCTTTTCGATTGTTAAGCAACCCTTTTCTACGGCATTTATCATTCCCTGGTCCTCGGAAACCGGAATAAATGCTCCGCTTAATCCGCCGACATATGAAGAAGCCATAACTCCGCCCTTTTTCACCTGATCGTTAAGTAATGCAAGCGCCGCAGTTGTTCCGGGTGCGCCTACACATTCAAGACCTATCTTTTCAAGTACTTCGGCAACACTGTCTCCTATTGCAGGGGTAGGAGCAAGCGAAAGGTCTACGATACCGAACGGAACGCCGAGCCTTGCCGCCGCTTCCTCAGCTACCAACTGTCCTACTCTTGTAATCTTAAATGCCGTCTTTTTAATGGTTTCACAAAGAACCTTAAAGTCCTCGCCCTTTGTAGCCTTAAGAGCATGATTAACAACACCCGGACCGCTTACACCGACATTGATAACGGCATCTGTTTCAGTAACTCCGTGAAAAGCTCCCGCCATAAAAGGATTATCATCCGGAGCATTACATAAAACAACAATCTTGGCACATCCTATGGAGTCCCTGTCTTTTGTTAACTCAGCCGCTTCCTTGATTACTTCACCCAATAATCTTACCGCATCCATGTTGATACCCGTTCTTGTTGAGCCTACATTAACGGAGGAACAAATATGTTCCGTTTCGGCCATTGCCTTTGGAATCGAACGAATAAGAAGCTCGTCAGCCTTCGTCATTGACTTAGATACAAGTGCCGAATATCCTCCGATAAAGTTTACTCCCGTTTCAACCGCCGCTTTCTCAAGAGCTTTGGCAATTTTCACAAAATCATCAGCCGAATTACAGCATCTTGATCCTACAAGAGCAATAGGTGTAACAGAAACTCTCTTGTTAACTACCGGAATACCGAAATCCCTGCCGATATCATCTCCGGTTTTCACAAGATTCTTTGCATATGAAACTATTCTGTTATAGACATTTTCACATGTTTTATCCAAATCCTCGTCAACACACGGAAGGAGATTTATTCCCATCGTAATTGTTCGAACATCAAGATTCTCCTGCTCTATCATCTTGTTGGTTTCGGTTACTTCATATAAATTAATCATAATATTATAAACTCCTGCTTCATTATGTTATATAAATATAACTGAGAATTAAATTCTATGCATCATATCAAAGATTTCTTCTCTTTGAATTTTTACGTTTACACCTATTTCTTTGCCTAATACTTCTAATTCATCGCTGATTTCTTCAAGAGTCTTTGTGCTTTCCTTCAAATCAACCAACATCATCATGTTAAGATAATCAGAAACAATAGTCTGGCTTATATCCAAAATATTAATTCCGTTATCCGCAAAATATGTACATACTTTGGCAATAATACCTACAGAATCATGACCTACAACCGTAACAACACACTTTTTCATAATATTCTCCTTATTGTCTATATGTATAATTAATTACTTAGTTTATATTTCTATAATTTCGGACGGCTTATCACTGCTTGCAACCCGAATATCAAAATCATTGGCTCTGTATTCATGTTCGCCGCTGTCTATGCCGTGTCTTACCGTTTCATATGCCAGTAATTCATAATTATTATTTTTACTCAAATGCCCAAGCAGCAGAGTTTTTATATTGTCATGGAGCAAATGATTAATCAAATCGGAACAGTCATCAT
The DNA here is from genome assembly GCA_022769005.1 of Lachnospiraceae bacterium. Lineage (GTDB taxonomy): Bacteria > Bacillota > Clostridia > Lachnospirales > Lachnospiraceae > UBA4285. The sequence continues at coordinate 33,488 of JALEKK010000038.1, read as the reverse complement.
TTGACAGATGACCGTACCTGCTCATTATTCTTTGCTTCGTTTCATACGGATACGGACCGACTTCCAACATCTTTTTATCATGATTGGATTCCGCAAGCAGAATTCTGCAATTCTTTAACATATTAATCTGTGATTCGTTATATTCTCCGAGGTCCGTTACCACCCCTATCTTTTTAGTCGCATCATCCGTATGCCTTACCGTATAAGCTACGGGATCCGCCGCATCGTGACTTACGGCAAACGGATTAATAATTAAATCTCCTATAACAATATCACTGTTTTTATTGATTATGTTAAATAAATCCTTATCAATGCTTCCGAGAGATTTTTTCTTCAATATCTCTTCAGTCGTTTTTTTCGTTGTATAATATGCAATCCCGTCGTTTCTTGCGAGAACACCTGCCGCGGCAATGTGGTCGGAATGCTCATGAGTAAAGAACACGGCATCTATATCCTTGATTGAAAGATCTGCCTTTTGTAATCCCTCACATATACGCTTTCTGCTTACACCCGCATCAATAAGTATATGCGTATTGTCCGAACCTATATATGTACAGTTGCCTCCGCTCCCGCTGGCAATACTCATTAAACGCATATTCATTACATACACCTTATTAATCAAGCAATAATTTCTGAATTCTCTGTAATTTATCCTTGGATATTAATTCATCATCCCAATTTGATATTTCAATAAATTTTGGATGAACATCAAATTCCTTTATTCCGTTGTCAATTGTGTGAGGAATAATTCCTCTCAGGTATTTTTCCCTGATTTCCACATCCGACATCTGCGTGGACATTATCTCCAATATGTGTTCTGCGGTCATGTTTCTGTTTAGAACTAACCTCTTTATCCTTACATCCTCCGGAGAATAGATATACCATACTTCATCACATATTTTTTCATAGTGTGACTCAAGCAGCAATGCCGATTCGATAAAATAGTACCTGTATCTTCCTATTGTTTCCGGGTTGGTAATATCGGAAATAATCTCGTTTTTAACTATCGGGTGAACAATGCTGTTAAGAACAGCTAACTTATTTTTATTGTTAAAAACAATATCTCCCAGAAGGTTTCTGTTTATCTCTCCGTTTTCAAGTAAAATGTCGTCGCCGAAGAAAAAAACGATTTTTTTATATGCGGTTTCTCCCTTTTTCATGAGATATTTGGCAATGTCGTCCGTATAAACAATCTTCGTATCGTTTCTTCCTTCCAGACTTTTAAGGAATGTACTTTTACCGGAACCTATACCGCCTGTTATTCCAATAACTTTCATATATTGTCCTATATCTGTATAATTAATATCAATTATCAATGAGCATCCAACCAGTTATCTCCCTCTCCTATTTCAACTATAAGAGGAACCTTCAGTTCAACGGCCTTCGTCATTGACTCTTCCAAGATACTTCTTACTTCATCAACCTCATCACGATAAGTTTCAATAAGCAATTCATCATGTACCTGTAATATAAGTCTTGATTTAAGATTTCGGGAATACAATTCATTAAATACCCTTACCATTGCAATCTTCATAATATCTGCTGCCGTTCCCTGTATCGGAGCGTTCATGGCTACCCTTTCGCCGAAGGATCTTAACCTGAAATTCTTAGAAGAAAGCTCCGGTATCGGTCTTTTTCTTCCTAAAATCGTCTCCGAATAGCCTTTTTCTTTGGCGCTTTTTACGAGATTATCCAAAAATGTTTTTATCTGTGGATATGATTCAAAATAACTGTCAATATATTTTTTTGCATCCGAAACAGATATGGAAAGATCATTACTCAGTCCGAAGGAACTTATTCCGTATATAATACCGAAATTAACGGCCTTTGCATTCCTTCGCATTTCAGGAGTTACCATATCAACCGGAACATGAAAAACCTGTGATGCAGTCATTGTATGAATATCTCTTGCACTTTTATATGCCTCAATTAATTTTTCATCACCGGACATATGGGCAAGTACTCTTAATTCTATCTGTGAATAATCCGCATCTAAAAATACGCATCCTTCTTTAGGTACAAATACCTTTCTTATCTGCCTGCCTATATCCATTCTTATGGGGATATTTTGTAAGTTAGGCTGAGATGAACTTATTCTTCCCGTCGCAGTTACCGTTTGATTGAATTCACCGTGTATCCTTCCGTCGGGTTCAATAAATGATACCAAACCTTCTCCGTATGTTGATTTCAGTTTTGTAAGTGTTCTGTATTCCAAAACGTTTGCAACTATGGTATATTCGGAAGCCAGCTTTTCAAGTACATCCGCCGCAGTTGAATATCCCGTCTTGGTTTTCTTTCCGTGAGGCAGGTGCAGTCTGTCAAACAGAACTTCTCCCAGCTGCTTCGGAGAACTGATATTAAAGTCAATACCCGCCTCGTCAACTATATGATCTCTTATCAGGTCTATTCTGTCCGTGAGTCTTTGAGTATAATTGTTTAACTCATCTTCTCTTACACGAATTCCCTTCATTGACATGTCCGCAAGAACAAGACTCGCAGGCAATTCGATATCTTTATAAAGGCTCTCTCCTCCCGCTGAAATAAGCTTGGAATATATCTCTCTTCCGCCGTAAAACAATACGTAAGCTTCCAATACGGTTTGCTTCTGAACATCCTTTTTCAAGTCCTTCGGTGTTTCCTGCACTGTCTTAAGGTATGTAAAAGACAATATGTCATATGAATAATTTCCGGTATTGGGATCAATAATATATGCAGCCAGTCCCAAATCAAAAATATTATCCACCGGAAATTCGTAACTTGTATCAAAGCCTAAATTTTTAATGAAAAAATTAACGTTATTGACGTATATCTTCGCAAATGATTCTCTGTTTTCGGATTGAGATATTTTATTAAATAATTCTCTTACCGTACTCAATATCTGTTCTTTTGAAAGATACGGCTCTCCGACCGTATATACGCATTCTCCGAAAGCAACGGAAACAAATACTTTATCTCCGTCATTCATCAGACTGATTGACACGTTCCTGCCGTCGGAAATACTTTCAAAAACATCTTCGAATAATTTTGAATATTCGTCAAAGCTTTGAATCTCCGAAAGGTTTAATTCAGTCATTGCGCCCGTATTATTAAATATTTTGTCATCTATGCGGATTTCTTCACGGTCAGGCTCGGCGCTTTCCTTTATCAGTTCACCGAACAGTTCTTCAATATCATCATTTGAAACATGTTTTGTTTCCTTTTTTTCGTCAGCCGTTTCAACGACCGCATCATCGGATTTGCCCGCATATCCTTTCTTTTTCAACCTGTCAACAAATGACTTCAGGTTCAATTTCATAAGTAATTCCATGGAATCGTCGTTGCAGATATCTTTTATCGAAGCGCTTTCAATATCTGTTTCTATAGGTGCGTCGACGTCTATCTTTGCCAGGAATTTGCTTAGAATAATATTATCTCTGCTGTCTGCGATTTTTTTAGCGGTTGATTTAGACTTTATTTCATCAATATGATTAAGCAGATTCTCTACGGTATGATATTCTGAAATAAGAGGTATTGCCGTTTTAGGTCCTATTCCCTTTGCTCCGGGAATATTATCGGACGTATCTCCCATAAGAGCCTTCAAATCCACAAATTCATCCGGTGTCACGCCGTATTCGTCAAAAAGTTCTGAAACGGTATAGGTTTCAACCGTGGTTCTGCCGCCTTTGGTTTTAGGATTCTTCATGGTGATATTGTCATCCAGTAATTGAAGTAAATCTTTATCTCCGGATATTATAACTACCTTTTTGCCCTTTGCAGACATTCTCTTTGACAATGTTCCGATAATATCATCCGCTTCATATCCTTTTTTTTCGGAAACGGTAATATTCATGGACTTAAGCACTTCTTTTATAAGAGTAACCTGAACTCTTAAATCAGGATCCATCGGCTTTCTGGTTCCTTTGTATTCATTGTACTTCTCGTGCCTGAATGTGGGTTCAGATCTGTCAAATGCCACTACCAGTTTGTCAGGGTTTTCTTCATCAATAAACTTGAACAGTATATTGAGAAATCCATATACGGCACCCGTTGGAGTACCGTCCGGAGCACTTAACGGAGGAATGGCATAAAATGCTCTGTTGAGTATGCTATGACCGTCTATAAGCATAAGTTCTGAACTCATATGAATACCTCTTGTTAAAATAAAAAAACGCAAATATAGAAATATCTATATCTGTGCTTAAAAAAAATATTTAAATTGTAATTCCTAATGCGGATGGTGGGAGTCGAACCCACACGATGTCACCACCGGCAGATTTTGAGTCTGCTGCGTCTGCCATTCCGCCACATCCGCAACTAACCATATTATAATAACATATATGATTAGATTGTTCAATATATTAAATTTTAAATAGGATTTCCGTTTGGCCATACCCAACCGATGTACCCCTGATATCCTCTGCATGTAGCAGTGGCATCAGAGTCAAATGACTGAATCGACTGAATTTTTATATAACCAACATTACTTGCAACCATGCCGTCACCGAGATATATTCCGATATGACCGTACTCGGCACCTGCCGCACCCCATCCCGAACTGATTACGCATGCTCCCACAGGTATGTTGCTCATGCTTGTACTTCCCGACGAGCTCCATTTAAGCCAATAATCTATGGCGTTTCCTCTCGGAGGCGTTATGCCCGTATAGCTGTATACACCTGATACCCATGCTGCACACCAACCCGGTAATGCAGGAAATGTTGAATTGCCGGCAGCCGCATTTCTTGCCACCTGTTCTCTGAGAGAAGCATTACCGCTTGGTTTTGAGGAGTTATTTGTTGTATTTGAATAATCTTTATCCCCGTCATATGATTCTTTGTTGTTTTCCTGAGCCTGCAAAGCCGCTTTTTCAGCCTGCTCCCGTTGTTCGCGCTCAATTCTTTCCAATTCGGCTTTTCTCTTTGCCTCCGCGGCCTTTGCTTCTTCTTCGGCTTTCTTTCTTGCCTGTTCCTCTTCAAGTAAAGCTTTTGAAAATTCCGTATTCAGTTTCTCAATTTCAGATTTCTTTGATGTAATCAGATTATCGAGCTCTTTCTGTTTGTTGCTCATTTCCTCTTTTGCACTGTTCATCTCCGCAATCTGATAATTAAGCTCTTCTTTCAGGGAAGATATCTTATCTGCAGTTTTCTTAATTTCGTCAAGCTTTCCTCTGTCATATGAGTAAATCTTTTGATAATATTCCGCAGTGTTTAACACTTCCGCAAATGATTTAGATGAAATAAGGCTCTCGGTAAGACTTTTATTGCCGTTTTCATAATTATATTGTATTCGATATTTCATGTCCGAATACTGTTTATCCAATTCCTTTTGTGTATTCTCTAAATCCCTGTTAACATCATACATTTTTGAAATAAGATCTGTCGCCTTGCTGTCTAAGCTGTTAATCTCGCTGTTGATGTTCTTAAGAGTATTCTCCAATTCGGAGAGCTCATTATTTGATTGATTTATTTTATTGTTTATTTCCTTGCTTGACTCGGCATTAATGTCGGCAGTTAATCCGACAACCGCAGTCCCGGCGGAAATAACGGCAGTTCCGACTGCTCCTGCTTTTATAATAAAAGATTTCATAATCCCCCTCGTTTATGATAAATCTGTATTTTATCTGCGTATCGGACAGTTTTTGTTGAATATTATGTTAATTATTTAACTTTTTAACAACAAATCAATTAACTGTATACATTAATTATAAAATAGTAATGTATAAGTAATTTGATTAATAACCGTCATGTAAATAATAACATATAATTAACATTATTTTATAATTAAATATTTTATATTAAATCAAAAGGCGTATAACAATAAATCCAATATATAATTTATTGTCATACGCCCTAATGATATTTTATTGTGATTAAATATATAATCAATTAAATTCTTCTGATTGTTGTAGGTCCGCCTACAATATTTATTGACGAATACTGTACCGACATACCCGGCTGAGGTGCATGAATCATCTGACCGTTCCCTACATATATACCTACATGACCCGGATAACAAACAATGTCGCCCGGCTGAGCTTCAGATAATGAAACAGCTCTTCCCGTAGCTGCAAGCGCGGAAGACTGACGAGGTACGCTTATACCGACAGCCGCATACGCGTTATGCACAAGACCGGAACAGTCAATACCGTCGTAGCTGTTGCCTCCCCATACATACGGTGTTCCCAAATAGCTTGCTGCGGCTGAAACCACATCGCCGTATGAAGCACTTCCGGCTGAGGATGGTGAATATGATGAAGATGAATCACCTTCGGTAACGGAAGATGAACCACCGGAATATCCCGAATTATCCGAAGAATCGGCAACCGAAACAGCGTTACTTCTTGTTGCGGCTGCTTCAGCCTGTGCTTTTGCAGCTGCTTCAGCCTGTGCGGCTGCTTCTCTTGCAGCAGCTGCTTCCATAGCTGCCGCAATCTGTGAATCAAAGTTCTGAACGGTAGCTCTCTTATCAGCTATTGTCGATTCAAGCTTTGATTTCTTCTCCTGATATTCCTGCTGTGAAGCCGCAAGCTCGTCCATGTCTGATTTAAGTTTTTCGTTAAGAGCCTTTATCTGCTTGGTTGTGGCATCAAGTTCATTAAGAGCTTTTCTGTCATAATCATACATTTTCTGAGCATATTCTGTCTTATTGAGTGCTTCACTCATATCGCTTGAAGTAATAAGCGCTTCCTCAACGGTTTTATTCTTATTCTCGTACATGTACTGAATACGAAGTTTCATATCCTGCTCTTGCTTTTTTTGCTTCTCTTCGGCAACCTTTAAATCAGCCTTTGCCTTATCCATCTGATTATTAAGATCGGCGGCTTTGCTTTCAAGATTGTCAATCTGCTGTAAAGCGTCGGTTAATTCTGCCTGTAAAGAGTTGATTTCCGATTCAGCGTTATTCTTCTGATTCTGCAAATCGTTAACTTCATCGGCAAATACCGTTGAAATCATAGGCGTTGACACAGCTGCGGCACCTGCAACCGATATTGTAATAAGTTTCGCGAGTTTCTTAGATTTATAAAATTTCATAACTGAATAATTCCTTTTCCAAATACTTCATGTAATCCATCAAGTATATAATTTTAAAATTTCGGTAACAAAAATACGTGACGGTTAATTGTTACGCAATTATTACTGTTGTTTTACAAACTACTACTACAGTATATATGCAGTATTACAAATTATCAAGCAAATATAGCTTTTTATAATATAAAAAAAGTGTGAATCCTTAATTTATAATTACATTATAAACTTTTAAGATTTACACTTTTTGAAACTTCGGTTATGAATATATTATTGTCTGTTCTTGTAATCATCGGCAAGCTGTTTCATCTCTTTTGCGTTTTCTTTAACATTTTCCGTAATTTTACTTCCGCCCAAAAATCTTGCCAACTCGTTTATCCGTGCTTCTTCATCTAATTTTTTCATATCTGTGATTGTCTTTTTATCACTTACTTCCTTATATACATAAAAATGTGTATCAGCCATTGCAGCTATTTGCGGAAGATGCGTGATACATATAATCTGATGTGATTTTGAAATATTGTGCATCTTTTCAGCAACACATTGAGCCGTCCTGCTGCTTATTCCGGTATCTATCTCGTCAAATACCATTGTTTCGGTAATATCTCTCTCGGCAATTACACTTTTTATTGCAAGCATAATACGGCTGATTTCTCCCCCCGATGCAATATTTTTTAAAGGTTTTACATCTTCTCCGGAATTAAGACTGATTAAAAATTCCACATCGTCAAAGCCGTTATATGAAAATGAATTGTTCTTTTTTACTTCGATCAAGAACTTAACATTGTTGAAATTCAAATCCCGCATTTCAGACATAATAGATGTTTGAACATTTTCCGCGATCTCGATTCTTCTGTCATGTATAAGTTGACACACATGATTCATTTCACTAATGAGACCGTCTATTCTCTTCTTTAATTTGGTAATATATTCATCGGAATTTAAAAGGGTATCAAGTCGTTCTTTTTTATCTTCAAGTACCGCAAGAATATCCTTTACATTTCCGTTGTACTTCCTCTTAAGAGAATTATATAAATCAATTCTGTCTGATATACGCGAAAATTCTTCTTCATCAATTTCATTATTCCCGATATAGGAATACAGTTCTCCTCCGACATCCGAAAGAATATTTTCGGCATCTCTCAAAGAATCGTATATTTGAACCAATTCTCTGTCGTGGTTAACCGCATCGCCGAGAGATTTTATTGCTTTGCCGAGCAGATCAATACTGTTATAATCGCCCGACTCAAGAAATTGCAATGACTCCGCAACTCCTCTTCTTATTTTTTCCAAATATGAAAGTTTAGAGAATTTTTCCTCCAACTCCGTATCTTCTTCGGCACTTAAAGATGCTTCGTCTATTTCTTTTATTTCATATTCCAGCAAAGAGATTTCTCTTTCCCTCAAGCCTGCGTCATCGCCTATACTTTCAATTTTCGAATTGCATTCCGTATATTCTTCAAATAATTTCTTTTGTCTTTCAAGAAGATTATTCAGCTCTTCGTCTCCGAATGAATCCACCAGTTTTAATTGATTTTCACTTTTAAGAAGCAAAAGGTTATCACGCTGACTGTGTATGTCAATAATCATTGAAGACAGCGATCTGACCTGTGATGCGGACACCGTCACGCCGTTTATCTTAAATACCGACCTGTTAGGCAGAATCTTTCTCCAAATAATTATGTCTCCGTCCGATAAATCTATTGAATCCGGTTCGGTAACAGCTTGCAATTTAGCGATATCATCTATATGAAATGATACCGAAATAAATGAATACTCTTTTCCCGCTCTGATTACATCCGAATTAACCTTTGCACCCAATGCGGTATTAACGGCTCCCAGTATAACAGACTTACCTGCACCGGTTTCGCCGGTTATTATATTAAGACCTTCGTTAATATCTATATCCAGACAGTCAATAAGTGCATAGTTCTCAATATGTATATTAGTTAACATTAATATCCTCTCTTGATTTGAGTACAATGTGCAGTCTTTCTTTAAGGGCTGTGGCATCTTCCTTTGATGATGTGGCAGCCATAATAGTATCGTCTCCTGCAACGGAGCCGACAACCTCTTCCAAGTCCATCGCATCAAGAGCCGCGCAAACCGCACCTGCCATACCCGGAACTGTTTTAATAATAAGAAGATTTTGAGCAACAGACATGGATATAAATCCATCCCTCATTACATTTACATATTTATCAGCCAGGTTAATATCCGCAGACTGATATATTACATATTTCTGATGTTTGCCGTCTATGGATGTCTTAGTAAGATTTAATTCTCTGATATCTCTTGAAACCGTTGCCTGCGTAACATTGTACCCCGCAAGATTCAAAGCGTCAGCCAATTCCTCCTGAGTCTCAATGTTATTTTTTCTGATTAATTCGATTATTTTATTTTGGCGTTCAGACTTCATGTATCCTCCTGCTTAAATTCAATAGTCAAAACTTTAATGATCCATCATCTTATCTCTGATTCTCTGCAAGAAACTTATTTTACTTGTCTTTGCAAATATCGCGCACTCAGGATGTTTTGTAATTACAACCTTATCTCCCGGTACAAGCGCAAAGCCGGTTTCACCGTCAAATGTAACAACTCTTTCGTCAGCCAATTGCTTACTGTCTGTCATAACAACAGTAACTTCTGCATTACAATCCAGTATAATACTTCTTGAATTAAGAGTATGAGGACAAATCGGAGTTATCATTATATCTTTTGCGGTAGGCTCAATTATCGGACCTCCGGCGGAAAGAGCATATGCGGTCGAACCGGTAGCCGTCGATATAATAAGACCGTCGGCAACATATGTATTTAAATATTGATTGTTAACCACAACATCAAAATCAATTACTCTCAATGAACCTCTTCTGTTAATTACTATATCGTTTAAGGCAAAGTCTTCATATACCACCTTTCCGTCTCTTATTACCTGACCTGAAATCATCATACGGTGGTCGATTTTAAAGTCTCCGCTGACTATTCTTTCAAGAGCTTCGTCAACCGTTTCCATCTCACAATCCGTAAGGAATCCGAGAGTTCCGATATTTACTCCCAAAATAGGCTTTTGAAGCACATGGAGATCCCTTGATGTTTGAAGTATTGTTCCGTCACCTCCGAGAACAACTATTATGTCAACATCATCGGGAACATCATCCGGGTTTGTATATAAAAACTTCGTATTTTCCAAGTTTGAATTATTGTCATTACACTCGCAAATATGTCCCATTGATTCAATTTTTCTTCTCAGTTTGTCTATTGCTGCGCCGTCGGCATCTTTCCTTTTATTAGCGAGAAGAAAAAACTTTATTTTCTTACTGTTCGAATCACTACTCATTCCGTTTAACTCCATCAACACAACAAATATGAATAATTATTATATTAAGGTAAGCGAAGCATTTGCAGCATCCGTTACCGCAATAATTTTTTCATGGAGAACTTGCATATCGGTTATCCCGACATTGCCTCCTTTTCCCAAATACAATAAATATTCTATATTTCCTTCCGGTCCCTTTATAGGCGAATAATCCAATCCAATAATATTGAATTTTGAATTTATTGCAAATTCAATAACATTTTCTATTACTTCTTTATGAACGTTAATATCTCTTACAACTCCGTGTTTTCCCACTTTGTCTCTTCCGGCTTCAAATTGCGGCTTAATAAGACAAACCATTCTTGCGCCGTCCTTTATAATTGAATATGCGGCCGGAAGAATTTTTTCAAGGGAGATGAATGACACGTCACAACCTGCAAAATCTATAGGTTCACCTATATCATCCGGTGTCAGATATCTGAAATTGGTTTTTTCCATGCAAACAACCCGTTTGTCATTTCTAAGGCTCCAAGCCAACTGGCCGTGCCCGACATCAATGGAATAAACCTTTAAAGCTCCGTTTTGAAGCATACAATCCGTAAAACCGCCTGTACTTGCTCCAATGTCCATACAGACCATACCGTGTAAATCAATATTGAAAGCTTTAACTGCTTTATCCAACTTTAAACCGCCTCTGCTTACAAAAGGCGGCTTTTCATCTTTTACGACAATATCGCAATCATCAGAGAATGTATCGCCGGCTTTTGTTTCCTTTTGACCGTTTACGTATACGCTCCCTGCCATTATTAATGCTTTTGCTTTTTCTCTTGAACCGATTAAGTTTCTTTCAACAAGAAGTACATCAAGCCTTTTCTTTGCCATAATTACCTACCAAATTATTATAAGCGGATTCCACCCTCTTATATATTGACTCCGTATCCATTCCTAATTCGTGGAACAGTATGTTAATGTTTCCATGCTCGACGTACGCATCGGGAAGTGCTATCGGAAGCACTTTTACATCTATATCATTACTTAAGACATACTCACATACATGTTCGCCGTATCCTCCCGACAAAACATTTTCTTCCATTGTAACAATAAGCTTATGCTTCTTTGAAAGCTCTTTAATAATCTGTCTGTCTATGGGGCTGACAAATCGTGCATTGACCACTGTGGCGTCTATACCCTTATTTTTCAGCTTTTCCCGTATCTTCAGTGCATTTTCCATCATTCTGCCCACCGCAATGACGGCAATTTCATTTCCTTCGTATACATATTCTGAACATCCGTATCTTATCGGCTTAATATCATCTTCCAATATGTTACTTGCCGTACCGCTTGGATACCTTAAAGCAATAGGTCCTCTGTGAACATTAACGGCATAATCGATCGACTGTCTCAATTCTTCCGCATTAATCGGTGCAAGTACCGTCATATTCGGAATACATGACAAAAATGAAATATCAAAAATCCCCTGATGTGTTTCACCGTCACTTCCTACCAGACCCGCATGGTCTATTGCAAATATGACTTTAAGGTTCTGATTGCATACATCGTGTATCATCTGGTCATAAGCACGCTGCAAAAAAGAAGAATAAACGGCAAATACCGGTATCATTCCCGCAGCCGCCAATCCCGCAGAAAATGTTGTGGCATGCTGTTCCGCAATCCCCACATCAAAATACCTTGTCGGAAATTCTTCCGAAAATGCAGTAAGACCTACACCGTCAGGCATAGCCGCGGTTATGCCTACTATCCTGTTATTTTCTCTTGCAAGTTCGCATATCTTTTCTGAAAAAACCTTCGCATATGATTTGGATGTATTCTTTTTCTTAGGTTCTCCCGTTTCCACAATAAACGGACTTACGCCGTGAAATTGCTGAGGATAATCCTCGGCAGGAGCATATCCTTTACCTTTTACGGTTTTAACATGCACAAATACAGGTCCCTTTATTTCGGATGCCGCCTCAAATGTTCTGATCAGCTGGAATATATTATGACCATCAATCGGGCCGAAATATGTAAGTCCGAAGGATTCAAACAGTTCTCCCGGAAGAAGTCTGTGTCTGATTCTGTCCTTTGATTTCTTCAAATTCCTGATTAACATTTCGCTGTACGGTAGTTTCTCAAGAATATTTTGTAAATTGTGCTTTATTTCAATATATCTGTGGGATGTTCTTATATTATTAAATATTTCCGATACTCCGCCCACATTGTTTGCTATTGACATATTGTTGTCATTTAACACAATTGTGTAGTTGCCCTTAACGCTTGAAATGTTATTAAGAGCTTCAAAGGCCATACCTCCAGTAAAGGAGCCGTCGCCTATTACAGATACAACTTTGTATTTCTGATTCATTATGTCTCTGGCTTTTGCTATGCCAAGCCCCGCAGAAAGAGATGTTGTACTGTGCCCCGTATCAAAGGCGTCATAATCACTTTCCTCTCTCTTCGGAAACCCGCTGATTCCTCCGAACTTCCTGAGGTGATCAAATTCCGTCTTTCTTCCTGTAAGAATTTTATGTGCATATGACTGATGACCTACATCCCATATGATCTTATCCTTAGGAAGATCATATACAATCTGAAGAGCCATGGTCAGTTCGACAACACCGAGATTAGATGCAAGGTGTCCGCCGGTTTTACTTATTTTATCAATAAGAAATCTTCTGATTTCGGCAGCCAGCTGTTTATATTCCCTTGGACTGATATTTTTAATATCATTAGGTTTATTTATTTTATCTAGTACCATTTATCCACATCTTTCTAATTTCCATACGGATAAACATATATCATTTGTTCCTTACGGTTAAATAAGTAATAAGTTCCGTTAAGAAATCATTGTTTCCCAAACTTTTCAATATATCTATGGCTTCCGAAGAATAATTTTCAACATCTTCCTGAGCCTTTTCAAGTCCATACAGAGATACATATGTCGTCTTCATGTTATCCGCATCCGAATGTACCGGCTTTCCGATTACATCTTCTTTTCCTATTTCATCCAACATATCATCTCTGATTTGAAACGCAAGACCTATAAGCTTTCCTGCTTTTTCTATCTTTAACAATTCATCATCCGAACATCCGGCAAGAATTGCTCCGATCTTTAAAGCGGCTCTTATTAATGCTCCCGTTTTAAGGTCAAATATAAAATCCAGTTCATCGCTTGTTATTGATTGACCTGTTTTTACAACATCAAGAGTTTGTCCGCTTATCATGCCGTACAATCCTGCGGCTCTCGAAAGCTCTTTTCCCGCTTTTAATACATTTAAAGCGTATTCTTTGTTTAATTTGCTTACGCTGTATGAGACATTAAAAAGTATTTCATATGCATAATTAAGAAGTGCATCTCCCGTTAATATGCCTATATCCTCGCCATATTTGACATGTGTGGTCGGAAGTCCTCTTCTCAATGCATCATTATCCATGGCAGGCAGGTCATCATGAACCAAAGAATAAGTATGAATATATTCTATGGCTGTCATGAACTGCTCAAGCACTTTTCTGTGAGATTCATCTCCGTTCAATAATTTAAACGCCTCGCTCACCAGCATCGGTCTGAGTCTTTTTCCGCCGGCCGAAACACTGTATTTCACAGGCTCGATAATAAGCGAATAAAACCCGCCGTCTTCCGGAAGATTATCAATAAGCACTTTATTGATATAATCTACCCTTTTTTTTAATTCTATATCTAAGTGCATATTATTTCTCCGCTTTAATTATTCGTTAATAACAGTAATCTGTTTTTCTATCATATCAAGCCTTTTGGCAGTATCTTCTACGAGAAGTGTTCCTTCTTTGTACATTTCAAGGGCTTCTCCCAAAGAAATCTCTCCTGATTGCATTTTGGATACAATCTCATCTAATCTTTCAAAATTTTTTTCGATTGTATCGGAATTAGATTTATCTAATATGTTTTTATTTTCTTCACTCATATAAGCCTCCGTTAATCAGGTATCCAATATATTTACGTTATCAATATTGTTGACCGTGGTATTTATTTTACCGTCTTTAAGATAAATACTGACGTTATCCCCCACGTTAATATCCCGTACGGATACTATTCTTCTCTGCCCGGATTCCAGATAACCGTATCCGCTTGAAATCCTTTTTACAGGCGAAAAAGCGTCAAGATTATTATAAATAAGTTTAAGTTTATTTTTATTAACATCTATACTTTTGTGTATAGATGTTAATAATGAATTCCTGATAAACGGTAATCTGCTTTTATACTGAACCGTCATACCGGACAATGTATATTTTAATTTATCGGCCAATAAGTTGTTTGCGCCTTTACGCTCTTCCAAAACATTAGACAATAACAAGCCTATACGCTCCTTAAAAGAGGATAATTTTTCTTTATTTTGGACAAGTTTTTTTGCGGGACTTAATGCCGTAAGCATATCATTTGCAGACTTTAATCTGTTTTTGTGCTCATTTATTATTCTCCTTGCGGCCGATAATAATGTATCCTTATATGTATCCAGCGAAAGGATTATTTCATTAATGTCAAACGCCGCAATTTCAGCCGCCTCTGACGGCGTTGCCGCTCTTTTGTCGGCAATATAATCTGAAATTGTATAATCAATCTGGTGACCTACAGCCGAAATAATCGGCGTTTCGGCATAAAATATCGCCTTAGCCACCTCAGGCTCATTGAAAGCCCACAAATCTTCTATCGAACCGCCTCCGCGCCCGACTATAATTACATCCAACCCCAGTTTGTCAAGTGTTTCTATTCCTCTCGCAATGCTTAATTTTGCATTAACACCTTGAACAAGTGCCGGATATAAGACGATTTGTGCATACGGATTTCTTCGTTTTATTATCTTTTCTATATCCCTGAAGGCCGCGCCGTCCGGAGCGGTACAAACTCCTATCCTTGTTGCAAATTTAGGTATCGGCTTCTTGTGCTCATCATTGAATACACCGGATTTACGGTATCTCTCCATAAGCTCCTGTAATTTTTGATACAGGTCGCCTACTCCTTCTTTTGTAATGCTGTTAACATATATTTGATATCTTCCGTCTCTCTCATATACATCCACTCTGCCGTTGACTATGATTCCCATACCTTCTTCAAGACGAAATGTCAGATTGGATGCATTGCTTCTGAACATAACGGCCGAAACGGCATAGTTTTCACCGCTGTCGCCCTTGCTCTTTATTGTAAAATATATATGTCCCGTGGCATTATGATACTTTACGTTAGAAGCTTCTCCATTAATATATATATTGCTTAATAAATATTCACTGTTTATAAGTCTTTTAATAAATGTATTAAGTTCCAGCACGGAATATATTTTTTTGTTCTCTTCCATTTACCCGGGCCTCAATTATCCGTTGTTTTTTCCTTAACGATATTTGAAAGAATTCCGTTAATAAATGATCCCGCGGAATCATCTCCGTACTTATGCGCCAATTCGATTGCTTCGTTCATGGCAACTCCGTCAGGAATATCGTCATCATATAATATTTCATAAACCGCAAGACGAAGAATGGCGAGTTCCGCTTTGGCAATTCTGTCTATTTTCCACTTGTTTGACAACGCTTCGATTTTCTTGTCTATTTCGTCTATTTCGGAAACAATATTATTGACTTTTAACACTATATAATTTTTATCATCTTCGGAGAATTCAATATGATCATCGTTTACATTTTTTGCTGTATCTAAATAATTACAAACTATAAGATCACAATCCTCCGGCGCTTTATGAAAATCATACCCGAAAACAATCTTAAATATGTGTTCTCTTACAGCGCTTCTCGACATATTCTTAGCCATTATTCATTCTCCACGGAAACACCTGTTATTCGTACATTAACTTTATCCACCGACAAACCCGTCATTGTTTCAATCGCCTGCTTAACGCGAGTTTGCACCTGAGAAGATACATCAGGTATCGCATAGCCGTCCTTTATGTTTATGGAAACATCCACAGATATTACTCTGTTGTTAATGTGAATTTTCACACCCTTTGACAGCTTTCCGGCTCCAAGTCTTGACGCTACGGCATTTGTGATATTTCCCGACAATGAAGCAACTCCCTCTACCTCTGTAGTGGCAAGTGCCGCAATAACAATTAACACCTCATCAGAAATACTGATTTCTGCTATACCGACACGGTCTTTTATGGAATATTTAATATTACCTTTTGAATTACCAGTCATATTAATCACCCTACCTTTATAAATCTGTCTATATTTATACATCTATGATTAATGATATTAATCAAATCATTGTTTTATATTGGGTTATTATATCACAGTATTTGTAAATGTGTGTATATTTATACATAAGTTGCACTGTGAAATATTCATAAATAACAAAAAGGCGAAGTGTATTCACTCCGCCTTAAAAATCAGAAAACACAAAATGCATCTGTAAATGTTAAATAATCAGCCAACCTTCAGCCTTCTGCAAGTTTTTTTAAATTTTCTTCAAACGGTGCATAAGCAATTCCGTTTTCCGTAATTATTGCCGTAATAAGATCGGCATCCGTAACGTCAAATGCCGGATTATAAACATTAATATCTTCCGGAGCCATTGGCTTTTTAAACCACATACTCGTAACTTCTTCTATGTCTCTTTGCTCAATTACAATATCATTTCCCGTTTCGGAAGCAAAATCAATTGTTGATGAAGGAGCGCATACATAAAACGGAATGTTGTAACGTTTGGCTGCAATGGCAAGAAGAAGTGTTCCGATTTTATTGGCTGTATCGCCGTTGGCCGCCACTCTGTCGCATCCAACGAACACTGCGTCAATTTTTCCGTCCTTCATAAGAGACGCAGACATGTTGTCACATGCAAGAGTAACATCCATTCCTGCACTTGACAGTTCAAATGCCGTAAGTCTTGATCCCTGAAGAAGAGGTCTTGTCTCGTCGCAATATATTTTGAAATTATAACCTTTTTCTTTTCCGAGATACATTACGGATGTTGCCGTTCCGTATTTGACTGTCGCAAGCTTTCCGGCATTACAGTGTGTAAGAAGAGAGTCTCCGTCTTTGACCAACGTAAGTGCATGTTCGCCTATCTTCCTGCACATTTCAATGTTGTTGTCATATATGGCGCAGGCAGCTTCCTTTATACCGTTAACGATATAATCAAGACGGTCTCCTATATAATCTCCCGTAAAATTATCGTTTGCTTTAACCGCAGCCTCGTATGTTCTGTTTAATGCCCATGACAAGTCCACCGCCGTCGGTCTTGACAGATTAATATATTCCCTTGCGTCGCTTAACTGAAGGAAGAATTCTTTAATAATATCTTCATCGGAATATCCCTCATCATTTGCAACTTCCATGGAACCGGGAACTTCGTTATGAGTACGGCTGTATGATATCTCCTTTGAAGCAAGATAAAGAGCAAATGCTCCCGTAATGCCGATTGCGGGAGCTCCTCTTACCGCAAGTCTGCTTATGGCATCTCTAATATCTTCCTGTGTACTTAGCTTTAATATTTTGATGTCATCGGGAAGCCTTGTCTGATCTATAATTTCTATACAATCATGTTCATCGTTTAATCGTACGGTTTCATAATCCAATATATTCTTTTTCATGATTAATCTCCTTATGTGTTGATTTACATCACGTTCAAATCAAGCCATTTGTCGACATAACTTTTGCCGTTCGCAAAAATATCGCTTTCCGACATAAGTGTTTTTGCAAACAACAATAATTTGCGCTCCGAAACGGCTCGTTTTTCCTCATCTTCAATGGATGTGATATCCTTTACCTTTGCCATTCCGACTATTCTTCTTATTATCTCCGTTCCTGCATACCCTGCGGTGTCCTTAAGAATATTTTCCATATATTTATTCTTAAATATTATATTGTCAGCCATAATGTCAGAACATTTTTCATCATATAATACATTTGATTTTTCTAAAAACAAATCTATGATGCCTCTGACAGTGTCCAAAATCCACTTTTTAAATAATTCCGCATCAATATCGTTTTTTTCGGATAATACTTTGTCTGCATGTTCATATGCAAACAGCAGATTGGCTAGGATATTACCGATGTCATAACCGGCAGGACCGTAAAACGCGAATTCAGGATCGAATACATATAAATGATCCTTATTAATGAATATTGAGCCTGTGTGCAAATCCCCGTGGATAAGAGAATCCGCATTGTTCATAAATTTATATTTAAGTTCGGCCGCTCTTGCCTTTAAGCTTTCATCTGAATAAATATTCTTTGCAATAAATTCCCTGTTTTTTTCGAAAGGATTGTTTCTATTATTATAGTCCGAATAAGGTTCCGAAAACACAAGATGTTCGGTAAGATCACATAAATCCGGATTGATAAATCTTCCGACAAGTTTCTTTTTTTCCATATGATTCATAACAATGTCGCCGGATAAAATCAGAGTTTTTGCAAGGAAATCCGAAATCTGTTCCGCAAAAAGAGGGAACACATTCCCCTTTAACAATTCTGTTCTCATCATGCCGTGTCCTATCATATCTTCCATGACCTGAACACACATTACTTCATCATATAAAAAAACTTTAGGTACATATCCCGGAGCAAATTCTGCCTGCAATCTAAGGACGTTGGCTTCTATTCTGCCTCTGTCAGTGGACAGCTTAAGATCCTTTGAAATCCTAAGTTCCTCCCCGGCCTGTTTAATTATTATACTCTTGCCATTCTCATTAACGAGCCTGAAAACATAATTAAGATTACCGTCGCCTATTTCCTTACATACAAGTTTATCTTCACTGTCAAAATATTCCGGAAGCTTTTCTCTTATATATCCTTCAATATCCGATTCTGACATCAAAAAATACTTATCATACATAAGATTAATCCTTTCTCGCTCTGTAAACCTCAAGCAACTTTTCTTTTTCTATGGCGGAAAGAGGAAGATCCGGTCCGAGAGCTTCAGAAGCAATAACAATCTGAGCCAGCTTCTCAACGGCTTCTGCCTTACTGAAGGCCTGGCTTACGCTTTTACCGGCCGCAACAAGTCCGTGGTTGGCAAGCAGTACCACATCTTTATCCTTATCCAGGAAATATTTTTCAAAATGAGCATAAACCGCAGGTGTTCCCGGTCTGCCGTACGGGCAAACCGGAATGTCTCCGCCGTAATACATATACCCTTCAGCCATTTCGTTTGATATCGGCCTTCCGACCAGTGCAAATGCCGTTGCATACGTGCTGTGATTGTGTACTACGGCACTTATGTCCGGACGAAGTTCATAAATCTTAAGATGCATACCAAGTTCACTTGAAGGCTTCCACTTCGATTCTTCCACAAGATTGCCGTTCTTATCAACTTCCAATATCATGTCTGGAGTAATTTTCTCTTTATCCTGCTGTGTGGGAGTTACAAGAAAGTTCTCGCTGTCAGGTATTCTTACGGTTATATTTCCTTCAAACGTATTGAGCATTCCCAAATCATATTGCTTTTTAAAGTAATAAATAATATCTCTCTTTAAATCATCTTTTATCATCGCAGATATCCATATAAATAACAAAATTGCATACTGTATTAATGCAATTAAAGAAATGTATACTTTTCCTTTCGTATTGTAAATATTTATAAAAGTATTCTACTACAATTATCGTAAGTTTTAAACATTTCAAGCCATAAATAGGCATATGTAAAAAAACGGAAGCATATAACCGTTTTACTCGGCAAATGCTTCCGCAAAAAATTAATAATTAATATTTAATCGTTTTGAAAAAACTTATTCGCTTCTTAAAGCTTCCACAGGGTCTTTCTTGGCAGCCCTTCCCGCCGGAAGCAATCCGCCTATAAATGTTACCAAAACGCTTATTCCTACAAGAATAATTGCGTGAACCGGATTAAGTACCACAGTAACATTTGCTTCTTCCACAACACTTCTGATTATTGCCGTGGCAGGTATATCCAACAAATATCCGACTCCTATACCTATTCCTCCGGAGAATAATCCGATAATGATTGTCTCTGCGTTAAATACCTGAGCAATGTTGGATCTGGACGCTCCCAGTGCCCTTAAAATACCTATCTCTTTTGTTCGTTCCAATACGGAAATATGTGTAATAATTCCGATCATTATGGAAGAAACCACCAGGGATATGGATACAAAGGCTATAAGTACCGCAGAAATTACGGTAACCATACTTGTTACCGAATTAGCTATCACGGCTACATAATCCGTAAACGTAATTTTTTCATTTTCGGGAACGGTTTTATTATAATCATTTATTGCATTAATCAGCTTGTCTTTGGATTCAAAGCTATCCGTATAAATATTAATGGATGAAGGATTGTCCTTATCTATCATACCCAATTTATTAAGAGTATCTTCGTAAGTAATATTTCCTATGTAATCTTTATAAATACTCAATAACGCTTCTTCATCCGATGTGGTATCAACCCAATTATCCAAGGCCGCAGCCATCATTGATTCATATGTCGCTCCGTTTGTCAATGTCTGCGGAACCATTCCCGCATTCGGCTGAACAGGCTGTTTGGAATTCGCCGCAATCAATGTATAAGTCTGAACTTTTTTACTGTCCGGAAGCTCCTTTAAATAACTTTTCGCCGCCTCCACCTTCTCTTCATCGGTAGATACATTGAATTTGGTTCCGGTTATTACACTCTTATCTTTGCTTTCCAATTGTGCCTTTACGACATCGGATTGCGATTCAATATCATAAATGCGATCAGTCATTTTAGATGTAAAGCCTATAGGTGTATCAAATGTGGAACCGCCGTTTCTTCCCTTTGATTTTACAATTCCCACTATCTTAAACGGAATTGATTTGTCAAGGTAATCTTTTTGATTGAGAGATGACAATTCTTCTTTATAAAATGTTCCGTTACCACTGCTCTTATAAAATTCACATGTAGGAATCATGTAATATTCTTTACCGATAACCTTTGAATAATCCGATATAATTTCAAAATCGCTGGTATTTACATCAGCTTTATCCGCATAGTCATCATATTCATCCTGCGTAATCAGCCCCATGCTGTATGCCTGCGAAAGTGTTATGGAATTGGCTTCATCCAAAAACAGTACGGCTTCGTTGTATTCTGTAGGCCATCTTCCGCTCACCACACTGTAACCTTCAGTCATGGTCGCATTAACGCCCGTTTTATCTCTGTTTGAAGGTATTTCGGAAAAAATCGTTGACTTCTCAGTATTACTTCTTCCTATCAGAGACGACATCATGCTTAATGTCCCGCCGGTAGTACTTCCGTCACTGGGAGAACTTGAGGAGTCAATATATTCACCCTTTGAATCTTTTGAAAGAACAGTAAATGTCATGTCATATTCATATGATACACCGTTTTCTCCTATGTACTTATGAATATCGGAATCAGGGTTGTCAATATACTTTTTAAATGCCGACAAATTATTCCTGATGATGTTAAAGCCCCTTAACCCGCTGACAGATCCGTATACTCCCTCTCTCTCCGTCTTACCGGCGTTAGGATTACTTGTAAATCCCGATGATGTTATTGATGATAAATCAACCGTTTGGGACTGTATAAGTAAAGGATATGAACTAAGGGTATCCTTTTGAAGTGTATCCATATAATCATTTACGCCGGAAGAAAGCGATAAAATAAGCGCGATACCCACAATACCTATAGATCCCGCAACAGACGTAAGAATTGTCCTTCCCTTTTTTGTTTTCAGGTTATTTAGGCTGAGCTTAAATGCCGTTCCAAGGCTCATTCCGACTTTATTCCTACGCACGCTCTTATTTTCAGTTATTTCACTTAATTCCACGGGATTTGAATCAGACTTAATTTTTCCGTCGGTTATGGAAATTATTCTTGTGGCATAATCCTGTGCCAGTTCAGGGTTATGAGTTACCATAACCACAAGTCTGTCCTTTGATACTTCTTTAAGCAGTTCCATTATCTGAATGCCCGTTTCCGTATCAAGAGCCCCGGTAGGCTCATCGGCAAGTACAATCTCCGGATCGTTGACAAGCGCTCTTGCAATGGCAACTCTCTGCATCTGTCCTCCGGAAAGCTGATTAGGCTTCTTGTTTATATGTTCTTTAAGCCCGACCTTCTCCAAAGCCTCTGCAGCCCGCCTTTTTCTTTCGGCCGGAGACACTCCGGCTATTGTAAGCGCAAGCTCAACATTGGATAAAACGGTTTGGTGACCTATAAGATTGTAAGATTGAAAAACAAATCCGACAGAATGATTTCTGTATGCGTCCCAATCCTTATCCTTATAATCCTTGGTTGAAACTCCGTTAATAAGCAGATCTCCGGATGTAAAATGATCCAATCCGCCTATTATGTTCAACATTGTCGTTTTACCCGAACCTGACGGTCCGAGAACAGCTACAAATTCACTGTCACGAAACTTAATGCTTACATGATCTAAAGCGTGATTAACAAAACCTCCGGTATTATACTCTCTTACAACATCCTTTAATTCAAGCACGACATCACCCCGTATTCCTGCTTAATTTGCAATCTCATTTATTAAATACATTAATTTGTGACAAATATCATTCCAGTCATAATTTGCATTTACATATTTAAGGCCGTTTTTACCGAGACTTCTGTTCTTTGAGGCGTCATTTTCCAAATTATAAAGAGCATCTTTAAATTCATCGTAATTGTAATAACAATATCCGCCGTCGGATCTGTCAATATGTCCTTTCAAAACCTTACACTCTCCGTTTACGATAACCGGGCGTGAAAGTTTAAAGCTTTCAAGAACCACCATCGAAAGGCTTTCATATTTCGATGGCTGAACAAGGGCAACGGAGCCGGCAATAGCCGCATACTTTTCATCTTCATCGATAAAACCGAGAGAAATAACATCATTCCGTCCTTCAATATCAATTTCCGTTTTGCCCACAAGCACCAGTTTAAGATTGTCGGTGCAATCATTGCACTGTTCTTCTTTATATTTTTCAAAATAATCAAGAAGCTGACCCACATTTTTGGATTCGCTTACTCTTCCCACATAAGTAATATACCTGTCCAGATTGTATTTTTTCTTGAATCCTTCCACATCAATGTGTTCGGGAAGATCGACGCCGACACCACCTATCAGATAAGGTATACCGTAATTTTTGAATACATGACGAACAAGATTCCTTTCTTCTTCGGTATTAAAAAAGAACGCTCTCGGAAGACTGAACAGCTTTTTAAATATACCTATATAGAGTTCATATTCATCATGGGCAAGAGGTAAAAGAATTGACTTATCGGCTACCTCCGGAAGACCTTTCACTGTAGGATAATATAAATATGTAAAAAACACGAATACATCATAATCGTCTTTGTGTTCTTTTATATATTTAACCAAATCCGGAACGAGAGGTCCCTGCTCGTCTATCCACAAATTCTCAACTTCTTCCTGAAGTTCTTCATCTCCCGAATAATTATTTCTCAAAGACATGGATACATTTGAAAATGTATCCGTATTTCTTTCGGCAGTCACTCCGAATCTTCTTATTTTGACATTATTAAGCCACTCTATATCCTCTTTATATTCGTTTTTCCAGGTTATGTAATCCTTTGCCTTAGTTGTAAGAACATCAATATTACAAAACTCAGCCATGCGTTCCGCCAGAAAACGGCAATGCTGCTCCGCTCCGCCGTTAACTTCTTCACCGTATCTTTGAATAACAAAGCAAACCTTTTTATTTTTCATTCTTTTCTGCTTCCTCTAATCTCTGTTCCAACTTCATAACTTTATTTTCAAGAACATTAATTTGGATGTCCATTTTCTCAATAACATCCCATAATCTGCTGATTTCGCTTTCGGATTTTTCATTGTTTGTCTTTACAACGTCGTCAAGCTTCCTCAAATCTTTTTCTTTTTGTATAACATTTTCTATCTTTCGTTTTTGTTCACCAGCAAACTCTCTGAAAGAGTGATAATATTCCCTGATTTTATCCTTGCCGTCCATTTTTCGCACCCCCTGACTTTTTTTATATTTTACCATATTTATGTATATTATTCTTTAATTTATGTATTAAATTACCGGATTTGTGTAACAATTTCTTTGCTTCAATCTGTTATAATATTTTATACATTATGGCTTTTTATTATAAAATCAGAGAAATCAATTAAGGGGGAACTATGGCTAATTACAATCCGGCTTCTTCTAAAGCCGAAGAATTTATCAATGAACGGGAAATTCTTGATACAATAAAGTATGCTCAGGAAAACAAAAATAATTTAGAACTCATCCGTTCCATCATCGAGAAAGCAAAGCCGATAAAAACTTCTACGGGATATGTCTGCAAAGGTCTTACACACAGGGAAGCAAGTGTACTCCTTGCCTGTGAAGACGAAGAAATTAACAGTGAAATATACAAAATCGCAGAAGACATCAAATTAAAATTCTACGGCAACAGAATTGTTATGTTTGCTCCTTTATACCTTTCCAATTATTGTATAAACGGTTGTCTCTATTGTCCGTATCACGCAAAAAACACAACTATTCCGAGAAAGAAGCTTACTCAGGAAGAAATACGAAATGAAGTTATTGCACTTCAGGACATGGGACATAAACGACTTGCGCTCGAATGCGGCGAAGATCCCGTTAATAATCCCATTGATTATGTTCTTGAATCAATTAAAACAATCTACAGTATTAAGCATAAAAACGGTGAGATCCGCCGCGTAAATGTCAATATCGCCGCCACAACGGTTGAGAATTACAGAAAACTCAGAGATGCCGGAATCGGAACATATATCCTTTTCCAAGAGACATATAATAAAAAAGCATATGAAGAACTTCATCCGACGGGACCTAAACATGATTATGCATACCATACGGAGAGTATGGACAGAGCCATGGAGGCGGGAATTGATGATGTAGGTCTCGGTGTATTATTCGGCCTTGACAATTATCAATATGAATTCGCAGCATTACTTATGCATGCAGAACACCTTGAGGCAGTCTTCGGCGTAGGCCCTCATACAATAAGTGTTCCGAGAGTTAAACCCGCCGATGATATTGATCCCGACGAATTTGACAATTCTCTTTCCGATGATATGTTCGTAAAGATTGCGGCATGTATAAGACTCGCCGTACCGTATACGGGTATGATTATTTCAACCAGAGAAAACGAGGAAGTCCGCGCAAAAATGCTCCACGCGGGTATTTCACAGTTAAGCGGCGGTTCCAGAACCAGCGTAGGCGGATATACGGAAAATGAACGTCCTCACGATACGGAACAGTTTGACGTATCCGATCAGAGGACACTTGATGAGGTTGTTCAATGGCTTATGGATAACGGACACATTCCTTCTTTCTGTACGGCATGTTACAGAGAGGGAAGAACCGGCGACAGATTCATGGAACTTTGCAAGAGCGGTCAGATTCTTAACTGCTGCCACCCTAACGCACTCATGACTCTTGCCGAATACCTTGTTGATTATGCATCGGACGGAACAAAAAATCAGGGCTTTGAAGTTATCGAACAGGAACTGAATAAAATTCCGAAAGAAAAGGTAAAGAAGATTACGGAAGAACATCTCTATGATATAGAACATTCCAACAGAAGAGATTTCCGATTCTGATAAAATATTCCGTTAATTATTAAACTTTTTGTATATATTTTTATCCGATAAAAAAGACTTGTACATCATATTAAGAAGTTGAATCCGATTTTGATTATTCGGTAATCTTCTTAACAGAGCACAAGTCTTTTTTCATGCAAAATTATTTTTCTTAAAGTATTTCATCTTCCGATTTATTATATGCAGGCATCGGAAGTATTTTGTGCAGGTTTCTTATATGCAGTCTTTCAATACGCTCTTTTGAAACGGCATTGTCACAATCTCCGGAATAAATATATTTCTCCAGTTCTTCATATGTAAAACCGAGTTTTTCCTCGTCACTTGAACCGCTGAGACCGTCGGACGGCGTTTTATATATTAAATCGTCCGGAAGATTCAACTCCTTCCCTATCTGTAAGACTTCCGAAACCGTAAGTGATGACAGCGGGCTGAAATCACCTGCGGAATCTCCGTATTTTGTGGAATATCCGACAAAATCTTCGGAATAATTACATGTATTAACAACCAGTCCGCCCTTGTCCAGGGATTGGGCCACCCCGTACAGTACGCTCATTCTTATCCTCGGCGGCATATTTATTTTGGCATCCCGGCTTATACCCTCTCTGTTATTTGACAATTTCTTAAAGTCATCGTTACTTTCAAATAAATCCAAGTATGCTGCAGTGATTTTTTTAATATTAATTTCAACATGTTTAATTCTCAAATATTCCGTAAGCCTGTAACTGTCGTCTATATCATTTTGTTCACCGTCAGGCATAATAACGCCGACAACACGGTCGGATCCAAGCGCCTCTGCGCACAGAGCAGCGGCTATGCTTGAATCCTTTCCTCCCGAAATACCTATGACCGCATATGCATCAGGTATACTTGATTCAAAATATTCTTTTATCCACTCTACTATTTTTTCTTTTGTTTTTGACGGTTCTTTTAACATTCGGTACTCCTAAAAATAATCATCACGAAAATATTATCGTAAAATTTAAACATACAACAGGCTGCTTACCGTGGCAATCATATCCGTGAAGCAAAAATCACATCTAATTACGAATCTAAATGTACATCATTGGGCTATGTGATGCAAATTATTATATAAATAAGCTTTAATAAAAAATCCGGACTTCCGTGTTTTAAAATACTATTACCGTGATTAATATGCTATAATCTACCCAAAACTTTGTTTACGGTTATTATAAGATTAAAGGAGGTTTAGCATATGGCAAATATAACGGAGGAAAATCAATGTTTTCAATTTATATGTCCTAACTTTCCAAAATGTAAATGGACCCGTGCAGGACGATGCTGTGCCATAGAAGCAGATCCTTATGTTAAGGAAATAGACGAGAGTATGTGTAATAAGGACAATAATTACGCCTGTTTTGAACCTGATGAAAGGGTTATAAAATAATATCTTAAATTAAAAGCCTGATTATATAATATACGTTCCCGTATTTACGTAATCAGGCTTTTTAATCTAAATTCTATGATTATATTTTATTATTTACCGTATTTTTAACTTTGATTGTATCTTTAAGGATATCATTCCGGTGTATTACAATCTGCATACACCGTCACTGCATCCGTGTTCATGATTATCATCCGCAATATTTTTATGTGCATCATCCGCAACACTTTCCGTTTCATCATGTGATACATTATCTAAGTCCATTTCATCAAAAATAATTTCATCTTCATTATGTTCTTTTTTCATAGCTTCATTAACGGCGGTGATAAATGCATTTTCTTCAACCGCCCCCTCCAATCTTTTATTTCCTATAATGAAAAACGGCACTCCGTAAACTTCCGCTTCGTCTGCTTCTTTCTCGTCAGCTCTTACCTCATCGGTAAATTTATCGCTTTCCAATATATTAATAATATCATTCTTTGCAAGTCCGGATTCAACTCCGATTTTTATAAGGGTATCTCTGTCGCTTAATTCAAGTCCCTTTGCAAAATATGCATCAAATAAATTATTTATCAGTTTTTCTGTCGTTTCCTTATCTCCGTTTAACTGAGCTGCCTTAAGGAGTCGGTGTGCATCAAGAGTATTGGTATATCTCGACTTTGCGTAATCCATTTCCAGACCTTCCATACGGCCGAGCCTTGAAACTCTGTCAACGTGGTATTCAGCGCCCTTAGGACCTAATTTCATTCTCTTTGCGTATCTTTCCGCCGTTGTTCCCGTGCATTCTTTAGGCGCATCCGGATTTAACTCATAGCTTTTCATTTGAAGCTCAATGCTGTCTTCCATTCCAAGCTTTTTAACCGCTTTTAACAGTCTTGTTTCTCCTATATAACAATACGGACATGCGAAATCAGCCCAATAAGTAATCTTCATTTGTACCACTCCCCTCTTTAAATATATTACCGAATTATATCGATTTGTCATAAAAACGTATTCATAAAATTATCAGTTAAATAATACGCCCGGCAATTGTCTGACTATTATGTCAGGTTCATTTGCGTATATATTAACTGACTACATAATATATCCATGTGAATTATAAAACAAATTATATTTTTAAAAAATATTTTACAAAATATAATTTTAGTCCATTTTTGTAACATTTTTGATAATATAAGTAAAAGACGCCTTTCTTTTAAGAAAGAAAAGCGTCTTTTATCATGAAAATATATCAGTTTATTCCGGCAGCATCTTTAAGTGCCTTAACGAACATAACGCCGTCCTGAGCACCGTTGACGGTAAATTCACCCTTTACGCCGTCTATAATTGTATAAGGCGTTCCGATTCCAATACTCTCTGCTTCTGCTTCATCTGCGCGAACTTCGGCTTCGAATTCATTTCCGTCCAAAACCTTCTCAACTTCATCTCTGTTAAGTCCTGCTTTTACCGCAACATCAATGAGTACTTTCTTATCACTGAGTTCCGAGTTGTCGGTAAAGAAGGCTTTGAATAATCCGTCAACAAGATTCTCCGTTACATTTAAATCTCCCTTTGACTGAGAAAACTTAAGAAGTCTGTTGGCGTCAAGAGTATTAGTATATCTTGCGGTTAAATAATTCAATTCCAAGCCTTCAAACCTACCCCAATCGGATATTCTTTTCATTGCCATCTTAGCTCCGGTAGGGCCGTAGTAATATCTCTTACATACAATCTGAACGGAAGAATCAACACATTCCTTAGGAGCATTTTTATCGTATTCGAGACTTTTGTATTCAAATTCAACATCGTTTCTGTCAATACCCGCTCTCCTAATTGCGTCTTCCAGTCTGGCTTTTCCGATATATGAGTGCGGACATACAAAATCCAACCAATATGTAATCTTCATCTTACTTCCCCTTATAAACTTCTTATAATAATCTCCTGATTTAAAATCCGTTTAATAAAACGTGACGAAATATTATCTTTATATTTTAAACCTGCAATTACTCTTTACATTTTCCGACTTCGTCAAATACAGCCGTAACTTCAGTATCAGGTGCCTTTGTACATAAACTTACAATTACGTTTACACCGATTGCGATGATAAATGCAGGCAATAATTCATAAATATCCAAAGCTCCGCCCAACGGTCTTATTACGAACTTCCAAATAAATATTGCGGCTCCGCCTGCAATCATACCTGATATTGCACCGAAGAAATTGGATCTTCTCCAGAAAAGAGCAAGTAAAACCACAGGTCCGAATGTAGCTCCGAATCCCGCCCAGGCAAATGAAACTATCTGGAACACGGAACTGTTTGGATTCCATGCAAGGAAAACTCCGATAACGGCAATGGCCAGCAGGCTTAAACGTGAAATAAGCAATAACTTCTTTTCCGAAATTTTCTTTTTGAAAAAGCCCACCAAAATATCGTTAGTTACACTTGATGATGCCGCAAGAAGCTGTGAGTCGGCCGTAGACATGGTCGAAGCAAGAATACCGCTTAAGATGATACCCGCAACTATGGCAAGTATCCATCCGTTTTGTGACAGCAGCGACGCAATCTCAACAATAACGGTCTCCGATGCAGATCCTTCAAGAGTGTTAATGGAACCGTTCTTTGAAAGAGTTAATCCGATAACTCCTATTAACACGGATATTGCCATTGCTACCAAAGCCCAAATTGATGCAACTCTTCTTGAAGTCTTAAGCTTGCTTACATCTTCAATGGCCATAAATCTTAAAAGAATATGAGGCATTCCGAAATATCCCAATCCCCATGCCAATGTGGAAATAATATTTATAAACGAATAAGACTTCGCCGCTCCCGTAACGGGATCGTGAGTTTCGGTAAATGACAGATATCCGGCAAGACCTGACGCATTCTCTATTACCTTTTCCATGCCTCCGGCGGCATAAACGCCGAATCCGAGGACGATAAACAGAGCTATGGTCATTATAATACTTTGTATAAAGTCGGTTGTGGATGCGGCAAGGAAACCTCCGAGCATGGTGTAAAGTATTATAACAATTGCGCTGATAATCATGGCCAAATGGTAATCAATTCCAAACAGACTGTTAAAAAGCTTTCCGCATGCCGCAAATCCCGATGCGGTATACGGAATAAAGAATACTATTATCCAAACAGCGGCAAGAAGCGTTAAATATTTCCTTTTATCGCCGTATCTGTTGGAAAAGAATTCCGGTATGGTTATTGATTTTGTCTTTTCCGTATAAATTCTAAGTCTTCTCGAAACAATCAGCCAGTTTAAATATGTACCTGCGGCAAGACCTATAATTGTCCATCCCACATCAGCCAAACCTGTCAAATAAGCAAGTCCCGGTAATCCCATAAGCAAATAACTGCTCATATCACTGGCTTCCGCACTCATTGCGGTAACTAACGGCCCCAGCTTTCTTCCTCCGAGATAAAAGTCCCCCATTGTTTTGTTCTTATTGGAGAACTTAAATCCGATACCGACCATTGCCGCAAGATATGCAATCATGGCCAGTAACATTAATATTTGCGCTGAACTCATAAATTTCTCCTAACAGTTAAATTTTACAAACATAAAACAGTTTATAAGTACATTCAAAATTGTCGCATCTCACATCTGAGTTAACAGACAGTTAATACAAATTTTATCATTTTTATAAAATAAACGCAATTAGACAAAAAGCAACGAAATAATGATATGTATTCATTTTCATAAACAAACATATCACTATTCCGTTGCTTTTATAAATTTTATGTTATAAATAACCGCGGTTTCTGAGCAGCCAGATCCATAACGTCATTGTAAATGAACTGAGAAGTGTACTGAGTGCCGCCGACCCGGCCGAAACACTTCCTTCATGTCCCATGTTTTTAGCCATAATAAATCCGCCCACCGTGGACGCCGAACCGAGCATAACAATAATCGCAATAAGCTTTTCACCGTCAAATCCAAACCATACGGCAAAAGGCGCAAATAATACAACAAATAAAATAAGCTTCATAAATACCGAAAGAATAACGGGACCCTTTTGTTTAATTATACTTCCGAAATCCACCATTGCTCCCATGGCAAGCAGTCCGAGAGGACTTGCGGTACGGCCTATGTACGATATCGTTGTTTCGGCCATTACAGGAAGGCGAATGCCCGTCAAAGACCATGCAAAGCCGAAAATAATTCCCCAGATAATCGGATTCTTTACTATACCCGTGACCGAGGATTTTATTTTCCCGCCGTCAACACCGGTATTGGTCGGGTTCATTAACGACAGAACAATGACAGCCGAAATATTATACAGCGGCACGCACCCAATCATCATAAGCGAACCTACGGTTGCCGAACCGTAAATATTTTCAATATATGCCATAC
Organism: Lachnospiraceae bacterium; assembly: GCA_022769005.1. GTDB lineage: Bacteria > Bacillota > Clostridia > Lachnospirales > Lachnospiraceae > UBA4285. The sequence continues at coordinate 1,902 of JALEKK010000038.1, read as the reverse complement.
CCAAAAGGGAAGCGCTGCTTCTGTATGAAGCCTGAACCACCTCTCCTCTTACACTGCCGTCTTTAAGGAAATGTGATACACCCCATGAAATTAATACGCTTATAAGAGTAACGGCAAAACAAAAAATAACATAACCGGTATCCCATATGGCAAATATATCCACATTATGCAGCTGGATAAACAGATTGGCCGGAAGAGCAACCTTAAAAACGAATTTATTAATACCGGAGGCAAGGTTTTCACTTAACAGGCCGATCTTTCTGAATACGACTCCGAGCATCATAACAAAAAATATCGGCATTGTTGCATTTAAACTGTAAAAAAGACCGTCCATACCTTAATGTCACCCATTAATAAGTCCTGTAATAAATACGGCAACTATAAGTATCGGAAGACCTATCATAAGATAATATCTGCTCCATGCAGGAATCTTAAGTCCCTTTCCTTCATTGACTTCTCCGATGTAACAGTCATATCCCCATCCCCATTTTGTTGTACAGAATGCGGTAAACCACAGAGCACCGACAGGCAACAAAATGCTGCTTAAGATAAAGTCTTCACTGTCGAGAATTCCTCTTCCGCCTATTAAATGTACTCCGGAAAGCAGGTTGGAACCGAGAGCACAAGGAACAGATCCGATAAGAATTATTATTAAGTTAATAATTACGGACTTTCCTCTTGATATCCCCTTACTGTCCACTAAATTTACCGTAATATTTTCAAATACGGCTGTTACCGTGGAAAAGCTGGCAAATGTCATAAAAAGGAAAAACAGCGTTCCCCATATTCTTCCTCCTCCCATATGTATAAATATCTCGGGAAGAGTAACAAATATTAATGAAGGTCCCGCATCCGGCGCAACACCGTAGCTAAAGCATGCAGGAAAAATAATAAGTCCCGCAACTATCGCCACAAATGTATCCAATGCCGCAATGGTAACGGCTTCGTTTCCCAGAGTGTGCGACCTGTCCATGTAACTTCCGAATATCTCCAAGGAACCTATTCCGACACTGAGGGTAAAAAACGCCTGGTTCATTGCCCCGACAATTACATTCCCCAATCCTACCTGATTGACATGGTTTATATCCGGCATAAGATAGAACTTAACGCCTTCTCCCGAACCCGGGATGGTTAAACTGTTAATTGCAAGTATGATTATAAGACCGAGCAATGCAATCATGATTATCTTATTGATATTTTCCAGACCGTTTTTAACGCCCAAACTGATTACAGCAAACCCGAGAATTACTATAATCGACATAAAAAGGATTTGCTGGAACGGATCCGATATCATGCTCTCATACATATATGAAGAAAAAGATTTTCCGTCAACATTTACCGGCGAATCAAATTCTCCCGTAGCAAACTTCCATGTATAATTAAGCATCCATCCGGCAACCGTGGTGTAATACATCATAAGGATATAATTTCCCACCAGAGCAAACCAGCCGTGAACATGCCAAAAACTTCCTTTTCTCTCAAGCTGCCTGTAGGCTGACGTAGTACTCTTCTTTGTAGCTCTTCCTATAGCCAGTTCCATGGTCATAACCGGTATTCCCAAAATTGCCAGAAATACCAAATATAAAATTACAAATACGGCTCCTCCGTTTGAGCCTGCCATATACGGAAACTTCCAAACGTTTCCTATCCCTATGGCACATCCCGCACTTACAAGAATAAATCCGAGACGTGACTGAAAACCTCTGCTATTTTCCATAATATTCTCCCTAATAAAATATTTGTGTATTCTAACACATTTATTGTGAACTACTCCGACTTATAGAAGTCGGAGCTTCTTGCTTCAACCACTACTGCTTGGCTAATACCAAAATGTATTGCTAAGTCTTACACAGTGTCCACAAGCGTTAGGTTTGGCTAGTTCCTAGCCTACCATTTATGTTT
>JALEKK010000037.1 GCA_022769005.1 Lachnospiraceae bacterium | reverse complement strand
GTTATATTCTGAAGGAATTATGTTATTGAAGATATATTTATCCTTTGAAATTCCGCCTATTCTGCAGAGCGTTTCCTCAACGAATTTTTCTTTCCATTCAAGCTGTGCTTTGTATGAAATATGTTGGATTGAGCATCCTCCACATCTTTTCGCATTTTCACATTTCGGAACGGTCCTGTCTTTGGATTCTTTCAATAACTTCAACATTTTGCCGTATGCAAATGTTTTTGATGTCTTGGTTATTATTCCCTCGATCCTGTCACCTATTGCGGTGTCCTTCACAAACACCGGATACAGCCTGCCGTCTTCCGTATTCGTTTTCGCAACTCCGAGTCCTTCGCTTGTTAAATCAACAATGGTCTCCGCAAATAAATCTCCCTTAGTCAGCATTATATTTCTGTCCTTCTGATTTTACAATCAAGTAATTTATTGTAATCAAGCCATGCGTTGCTGTTTTTGCCGTTAAGCTCTTCTCTTATCACTTCAAGATTTGCATCCAATTTATCCGCCGCTGCAAGAATCCAGCTTTCAACAAGAGAAGGACGCTTAGGTGAACCGTATTCAAGCTCGCCGTGATGAGAAAGTATGCAATGCTCCAGTTCCTGCGCCAAAATTGCAGGGAATCCGTCTATCTCCGCTATTTTTTCAACCAACATACCGTATCCTATAACAATATGACCTATGAGATTTCCCTCATCGGTATAATCATTTTCCGGAAACGGCGATAATTCTCTTGTCTTTCCCACATCATGAAGCATTGCCGCCGTAACCGCCAAATCTCTGTTGGCATAGTCGTAATTACTACATATAAGTGATGTGAGCCTTGCAACGCTCAGCGAATGTTCAAGAAGTCCTCCCACATATCCGTGGTGAACACTCTTTGCCGCAGATGCCTTTTTAAAAATGTTGAAGAAAGCTTCATCATTTATAAATATATTTTCAAGAAGTTCCTTTAAATATTTATTCTTAATTGAGCCTATCATCGCAAGAAATTCATTTGTCATTTCATCAATGTCAAACCTCGAAGAAGCCATGTAATCAGATGTATTATATTCTCCTTCCTCCGCAATTCTTGCACTGTCCAATTTAAACTGAAGCTTTCCGTTATAAAGAGAAACCGTTCCGCTTACGGCAACGAAATCGGAAGCGCCGAATTCTTTTATTGCAAATGAATTAGGATCCCATATTTTTGTGTCAATACTTCCCGTCTTATCGCTTAAAATTACATTTTCATATTCTTTGCCGGCTCTTGAAACCGCCGACTGTCTGGATTTGCAGTAATATATTCCGGAAACCTTGTCTCCGTCTTTAAAATTCTCAATAAAATACATTTCAATTCCTCAATTCCGTTGATTTGCTATATACAATTATTTTATAACTTATATCTCACTGTATTAACGTCGAATGACATGTCAAAATATCCGTCTTTGTTTTTTCTCTTTATGTCAACCGACATAGTTTTTCCTGCCTTATAGGATGATAGTATATTTTCTATATCATCCATATTTTTTATTTCGTTGCCGTCTATTGCCGTTATAATATCTCCCGACTGTAATCCTGCCTTATATGCCGGAGAATCAAATTCAACATCTGTTATATATACGCCGTTAGGCACACCGTATTTGTCGGCAATGCTTTCGGTAATGTCTTCACCGTATATTCCGAAAAGTACTATATCAATATCAGCCGATAATTTTTCAATAAGTCTTTTAATGTCCGAAATTCCCACAACGTTAAAAGTATTGCTTCCGGAACCCTTATCGGTTCCTATTCCGAGAAGATTTCCGTTTGAATCGAACAGGAATCCTCCCTTGCTTACGGAAGAAACTATATTTGTGTTAATCATCGTAAGGTTTGCATCTATGATGGACAAATTATACTTCTTTGAAATAATTCCGTAATTATATGTCCCTGATTCATCACCGCTTTCGCCGTATGATATTACAAACGATCCCAGAGGTGCCCTGTTCGAATTACCGAGCTTAATCGGTACTATATTCCTTTTTGCGTTATCCGAAAGATCTTTCTTTTTTATTGAAACAAGCGCAATGTTAAGGTTTGGACTTTTGGCAAGAAATGTACCTGAAATAACATCTCCTCCAACGGTTACGTCAACATGCTGTCCCTTATCTATAGATAAATTTCCTGACATTATCACATATCTTGTAGCCGTTTCTCCTATTATCAAACCTGATCCCGGACTAATCGTTTCATTTTCCGCTTTGTTTCCGTCAGGTAAAATATAGCCGATAAGATCTGTGTCTTTCGGTGTAATATATACGACAGACTTGTTTATATTTTCAATGGTCTGAGGCATTTTAGAAAACGCTTCTTTGTTGTCAACATTTCCCGATTCGCTGATTTCCTTAAGATTAATGGCCTGAATATCATCCCTGTCCAATGACAGTTCCGAATTGCTTACTTCTACCAAATGATTAACTTTATTGATTATGAAAGGTACAATAAACAATGCCGTAATGCCTGCAGCTATTATTATCAACACTATGATAAATTTCTTGCTTTTCTTTTTCAGCTTCTTCGGTATTATTTTTTCCGTATATAAACTAAACTTATTGTTCTTAGTATTATCATTACTCATATCAGCCTCTTTTAACAGCTTTTCGATTATGGCATTTTCAGATACAGTTATTTCTATACTACCAAATATATTAACATAATGTATATCATTAATTTTCAAAGTGAATATAAATCATAAAATTTTATCAGAATGAAAAACAAAATTTAACATATTAAACCATATATATCAAACACCCTTTTCCGCATATAAAGCGTCTTTCAATAGATACATTTCATTGTAATTTATATGTAAATATTCATGCGATAAAATTCCTGCCGTAATATGAAGATGTATAATTACAACTTTATTAAAACAATAACAAGTAGTAAAATATAATACTAAAAGTTATCAGACAGGACTGTGACAATCTGTCTGTAAAATATTAATACAGTCAAGGATGTATAACATGAACAAAAAGGTATTAAGAACTCTTGAGTACGACAAGATTTTAAATATGATAGCTTCTCTCGCCGACAGTGAGCCCGGAAAGGAACGTGTTTTAAATCTTCATCCCCTTTCTTCAAAAGAAAAAATAAAGCAACTGCTTAAGCAAACAGATGACGCCGTTAACAGATTATTCAGAAAAGGAAAACCGGATTTTACGCATGTTGTGGACGTAACCGATATGTTAAAGAGACTCAGCGCCGAAAGCAGCCTGAACGCATCTGAATTACTCGCCATAGCCGAACTGCTTATCTGTGCCGAAGATGCAGTAAAATATTATGAAGACTTGTTTGAGGATTCATTAACGGAAATGTACGGTTCACTTGATCCCGTAAGTAATCTTTCCAAATCCATAAAAAAATGTATTATTTCGGAAGATTACATAGCAAGTAACGCCAGTCCCGCTCTTTCCGAAATACGAAAAGCACAGGAATCGACAAAAGACAGGATAACCTCGGAATTAAACCGTATGTTATCTTCTCCGTCGGTAAGAGAATGTTTACAGGACGTTATTATTACGAGCAGGCAGGGAAGGTACTGTCTCCCGGTCAAAGCAGAATATAAGAGAAGAATTACCGGCATGATACACGACCGCTCTGCAACCGGTTCCACATTATTTATCGAGCCTTCGGTTGTGGTCAATCTCAATAACGAGTTAAAACAGCTGGAAATTGACGAAAAGAAAGAAATAGAAAAAATATTGAAAAAATTAAGCGAGGAAGCCGCAGAGTATACGGATGCAATAGCCGCAGACTCTAAAACTCTGTCTATCCTTGATTTTATATACGCAAAAGCGGCATGGTGCAAATCCAATAAATGTTCAATGCCTGAAATCAATACGGACAATTATGTTGAATTAAGAAGTGCAAGACATCCTCTGATTCCTGCGGAAAAGGTGGTACCTATTGATATTCACATAGGAAAGGAATTTTCAACACTTGTTATTACAGGTCCAAATACGGGAGGAAAGACCGTAACTCTTAAAACCGTGGGACTTCTTTGTCTCCTGACATATTCCGGACTGCTTATACCCGCCGACACGGGTTCAAAGGTCGCCGTATTTAAGGAAATATTTGCCGACATAGGAGATGAACAATCAATTGAACAGAGCTTATCCACATTTTCGGCTCATATGACCAACATTTCCGGTATTTTAAAGCACTCAAATGAAAAAAGTCTTGTTTTATTCGACGAACTCGGAGCGGGAACCGATCCTACCGAGGGAGCCGCTCTCGCAACATCAATACTTGACGATCTTTTAAAAAAGCATATAACAACCATTGCCACCACTCACTACAGCGAACTTAAAATGTATGCTCTTACGACTCCGGGTGTTGTAAATGCGGGATGCGAATTTAACATCGATACTCTCCGGCCTACATATAAGCTTCTTATCGGCGTACCCGGTAAATCTAATGCATTTGCCATTTCCAAAAAGCTCGGTATCAGCGACTATATTATTGAAAATGCTCAAAAAAGACTTACAGACAATGATGTTGCATTTGAGGATATCATTACGGATCTTGATGCGGCAAAACGAAAAGCTCAATCGGAAGAGGCCGAAATCAAAAAGTACAAACAGGAGATTGAGCGCCTGAGAGAAGAAATTAAAAACGAACGCCAAAAGACCAATGATTCCAAGAACAAAATTCTGAAAAACGCAAATGAGCAGGCCGCAAATATTCTTGCGGAAGCGAAGGCATATGCGGATAAAGCAATAAAAGTCATGAATACGTCTGGTGTTACGGTTAAAGAACTGGAGGAGGAAAGAACCAGACTTCGTGAGCAGACAAAAATGCGACATGAAAAATCTTTATCCAAAACTCCCGCAAAGAAAAAATCCTCTGACAAACCGGAAGATTTCAAACCCGGCGTTATGGTACTTGTGCACGATATGGATACTGTCGGAGAAATACTTACACCTCCGGATAAGAAAAATGAATGTACCGTTCTTATCGGTAACTTTAAATTAAAGCAGAATATAAAAAATCTTCAAATAGACAGAACTCCGAAACCCAAGGAAAAGAAAACCGATACATCTTCATCATATGCTTCCAAAATACGTTCCAACAAATCGCGTTCAATTTCTCCCGAGATTAATCTTCTCGGCATGACTGTTGATGAGGCCATAGGCGTATTGGATAAATATTTGGATGATGCTTATCTTGCCGGCGTCGGACAGGTACGCATAGTACACGGTAAGGGAACAGGAGCATTGAAAAAGGGGGTTTCCGATTATTTATCCGGACTTCCCTATATCAGTAACTTCAGACTCGGTATAAACGGTGAAGGAGATGACGGAGTTACCATAGTAACATTTTAAATAACCCTTATGAAAGGATAATATATGCCACAGACACAAAAAATCCTGATTGTAGACGATGATGAAAATATTGCCGAGCTTGTTTCTCTTTATTTAAAAAAGGAACTTTTTGACACAAAAATTGCATATGACGGCGAATCCGCACTCAGAGCCGTTGCCGAATATAATCCCAATTTAATTGTGCTTGACATTATGCTTCCGGGAATAGACGGCTATGAAGTGTGCCGTGAAGTCAGAAAGACTCTCACCACCCCGATCATCATGCTGTCCGCAAAAGGCGAAACATTTGATAAGGTTCTTGCATTGGAGCTTGGGGCTGACGATTACATGGTAAAGCCTCTTGAAACAAAAGAATTTATAGCAAGAGTTAAAGCTCTTTTACGAAGAAGTACAAGTTTTAATTCCGAGGAAAAAAAGAAGGGAAAAACAGTGTCATATCCATCTCTGACCGTCAATTTAGATAATTATTCGGTACAATACAACGGTCAGTTTATCGATATGCCTCCAAAAGAGATAGAGCTGCTGTATTTTCTTGCATCATCTCCAAATCAGGTATTCACAAGAGAACAGCTCCTGGATAATATTTGGGGTTATGAATATGTGGGAGAAACAAGAACCGTGGATGTTCATATTAAAAGAATAAGAGAAAAAATAAAAGACACTGAGCATTGGTCTATACAGACTGTTTGGGGTATAGGCTACAAATTTGAAGTAAGGTAATCATATGAAACGCGATTCTCTCCCAAAAATTATTTTTTTATATATTTTTTTCGTTGCAGCTTCCACCATACTGCTGCTGTTCGTTGCCAACTCATTAAATTATCGGGCTGCATACAAAAATACGTCGAATATTCTTTATAAGCAGGCCGTAAATTTATCAAATATACACCGGGCGGATTTTTTTTCCGAAGATGAAAACGCAAAAAATAAAACAAATGAAGTGTTAAGCAGTATTGCGGGTTCGGAAGATATTCGTATATTTCTTATTAAGACAGACGGAACTGTCGTATTTGACAGCGATAAATACAGCGACAACGAAATTAATTATAAAATCAATAACTTTGACGCTGTTCTTATGGGTAAGGAACATGTTTGGACAGGCGATTTTTACGGTATTTTCAATGAAAAGTACATGAGTGTGTTTGCACCTGTTGCAAATGATTTTGATACGAACGGATATATTGTGTTAAATATCCCCGATCACTATATATCCGATTCCACAAAAAGCTACCTTATTGTCGATCTTACGCTCATATTAATAGGTATCGGAATATCTTTGCTTTTCTTTATGTATTATATTATTTATATCAATCGCCCCATTATGTATATTGCAAGAGCTGTTGAAACATACAACAAAGGGCGATTCGACGTGCAATTTGACCGTAATAACGGCGGAAGTATCGGTGAACTGGAACTTGCTCTTTCCGATATGGCAAAGAAAATAAATGATGCCGAGGAATATCAAAAGGACTTTTTATCCAATATCTCACACGACTTCCGCTCTCCGCTTACATCAATTATAGGTTATCTTGAAGCAATATCAGACGGAACGATACCTAAAGAAAATATTGACCGATATATAAATATAGTTTTGTTTGAAGCCAACAGATTAAAGGATTTGACACAGGATATACTTATACTCGGGGAGCTGGACGCCAATACCATGAGGTTGGAAAAAAGCACTTTTGATATTAACAATGTTATCAAGCATGTTATTGAGACATTTGAGGGTGTATGTTCAAGCAGAAATATTCACTTTGAGCTAAGTTTTGATTCTGTTTCCACATATATTTATGCGGACGAAACAAAATATCAGCAGATTATTTATAACATTGTGGATAATGCCATTAAGTTCAGCAAAGACAATTCATCCATAGATATCAACGTGGAAGTACCGGATGAAAAATCAAAAAAAGCCGTAATCTCAATCAGAGACCACGGCTCAGGTATTAAAGAAACCGACATTGACAAAATATGGAATCGTTTTTATAAATCGGACGAGAGCAGAGGGCGGAACAAGAAAAGCTCCGGACTCGGACTGTCTATTGTCAAAGGCATTATTCAGGCTCACAATGAAACCATCGACATTAAAAGTGTATACGGTGAGGGAACGACATTTATATTCACCGCAGCCTTAAGTGATGATAAGATTCAGGACGCCGATACACAATGATAATGCCATTCAAAACTCTCATGCACGGTGATTGTGCAGTTTCATAACTCTCAAACACGGTAATGCGGTTCAAGGTTATGATACATAATATTAAAATTCATTTAGTTGAAATACAAAAACAGATCTGTATGTCGGTATGGCATGCAGATCTGTTTAAGTTTGTTTTGGTAAGTATTTAATTTGTTGTGTTGTTTTGTTTGTTTTAATTTTGTCTTATGTTGTTCTTAACAAAAGCTTTTTAGTCAGGTCATATTGTTAAAATGAAAATCATACCAAGTTAACAAACATTTTTGCCGTTATATATTAAATATTAAATATTTAATATTTATATATCGGCAAAATTCAGAAACATTTGGTTGTTTACCCAAAAGTAATACGGATATCGGATGTATGTCAACATTTCCTGTTGACATATGGAATACTACAGGATATTATGCCGCGATTCTATCTGCTTTGAGAGAAATCCGTGTAAAATTATATTTTACACGAACATAAAGCCGTGAATTCCTTATGTTTTTCGTCCGGATTGTTGCCTGTTATGAGTTTAAAAGGCAAACAGTCACCCGCCTTTCATATTATCGCTTTCCGTATGCAGAACATATTTAATTATAAATATAGAGACGGGCATGAATAATCACATAATTATATTATTGCCATTTTAAGCGATGCAGCTTGCCGTATTCTTCAAGGGACTTAAAATCATTTTGTCTCATGGCCTCATATGCAATAACAGCCACCGAATTGCTGAGATTGAGGGATCTGTATTCTTCTTTCATCGGTATTCTGATACAGGCTTCCTCATTCCTAACCAGAATCTCTTCAGGTATTCCCGCACTCTCCTTCCCGAACATTATATAATCTCCGGGTTTATAATCTGCATCGGCATATGTTTTATGAGCTTTAGTCGTTGCATAATATGTGCGGCCTATTGAATCCGGGTTTTTTGCAAGAAAATCCTCATAGTCGTTATATAAATGCCAGTCAAGATCCTTCCAATAATCCATGCCCGCACGCTTCAGATTTTTATCATTAATGATAAATCCCAAGGGTTCTATTAAATGGAGTCTCAGTCCGCATGCCACGCACGTTCGACCGATGTTCCCGGTATTGGCGGGGATTTCCGGCTCAAGAAGTACAATGTTAAACATTCTTTAAAAACTCCTCTATTCTTCTTATTCCTTCTTTTAAATTATCAATTGAATAAGCATATGATATTCTGATGAAGCCCTCACCGCTCTTTCCGAATGCATTGCCCGGAACTACCGCCAATTTCTGCGACTCAAGCAGCTTTGTAGCAAATTTTTCACTTGTCATCCCTGTTTTCTTAATTGACGGGAACACGTAAAATGCTCCTCCCGGCTCAAAACAGTCAAGGTTAAGTCGTTTAAATTCATTAAGCAAAAAACGTCTTCTCTGGTCATATTGTTTAATCATGTTTTCTACTTCTTCATCCGAATTTTTTACGGCTTCTATGGCTCCGTACTGACTTAAAGTAGGCGCACACATAATTGCATATTGATGCAGCTTTGTCATTTGTTCAATAATGTCAGCCGGACCGCAAGCATATCCCAGGCGCCATCCCGTCATGGCAAACGCTTTGGAAAATCCGTTTATTAAAATGGTTCTTTCCTTCATGCCCGGATAAGATGCTATACTTACGTGTCTACCTGTATAAGTGAGTTCCGCATATATTTCGTCAGACATTACTATGAGGTCATGTTTAATAATGATAGGTATAATTGCCTCAAGGTCTTTTGCTTCCATAATTGCGCCGGTTGGGTTGTTAGGGAAAGGCAATATAAGCACCTTTGTCTTAGGCGTAATGGCAGCTTCCAGTTCTTCCGGTGTGAGGCGGAATTCATTTTCCGCTTTCAAATCTATTATTACCGGCTTTCCGCCCGCCATAATTGTACACGGTTCATATGACACATATGCCGGCTGCGGGATAATAACTTCATCTCCCGGGTCAAGAACGCTTCGAAGTCCCATATCGATGGCTTCACTTCCACCCACCGTAATCAATATTTCATTTTTAGGATTATATGACACATTATATTTACGTTTTACATAGTTACATATCTCTTCTCTCAGAAGCGGAAGACCGGCATTTGACGTATAGAATGTTTTCCCCTGCTCTAATGAATATATTGCCTGAGTCCTTATGTTCATGGGAGTTTCAAAGTCCGGTTCACCTACGCCGAGAGAAATTGCGTCAGGCATGTCATTTACAACATCAAAGAATTTTCTGATACCTGAAGGCTCGAGATTTTTAATTTGTTGTGATACATATTCTCTCATGGCAAAATGTTAATCCTTTCATCTGATTTTTTCTCATCAAAAATCACGCCGTGATCTTTGTATTTACGAAGTACGAAATGTGTTGCCGTACTGAGTACTCCCTCAAGTGTCGAAAGATTATTTCGTACAAATTCCGCAACAAGTCTCATGCTTCGCCCTTCTATGATAACAGTGAAGTCAAATCCTCCCGACATGAGATAGACTGCGCTTACCTGAGGATATTGTTCTATTCTTTTTGCAATGCTGTCAAAACCGAGTCCCTTGGTCGGCGTAACCTTAACTTCTATAAGAGCCGTGACTTTGTCATGAGACGTCTTATCCCAGTCAATAAGAGTAAGATAGCCGCATATAACTCCCTCTTTTTCAAGAGCCGCCACTTCATTTACAACATCAACTTCATCGGCACCAAGTCTTACTGCCAGTTCCTGCGGTGAAATTCTTGCATCCTGCTCCAAAGTGTCCAATATTTCTTTTCTTAATTCCATAATACCAACTCCGTTATATTCCATATATTTCGTCCTTTTTCGGACGGTTCATGTTGCTTCTTGTCTCAACTCCCAATATAATCTTACTTTTCTCTTTTGTTAACGTACCTATTTGTGCGGAAATTATTCCCTTATCGGCAAGGTTCTTAACAACTTCATCCGGATATTCCGTAAGTATTATTCCCGATCCCAGAGAATGCATATTGTAGGGATCACACTTAAGCAATTCGCATAATTCAATTACAGACTGTTTAACGGGAATTCTTTTATAATCAACTTCAAATCCGCAGTCCGATAGTTCCGCCAGCTTCCAAAGCGTGCCGTTAATGCCGCATTCCGATGAATTAATTATTAATTTGCTTTTTTGAATCACATCTTCACCTACATCTGTCAGCATATCACTTAAGTCGTAATCCATTTCTGAAATGTATTCGTCACTGAATCGTTTTTTACATTTTTCAAAAACGGATATATCCTTCAAAGCCGCTTTAACGTAAGAAATACCGATTTCCCCGAATGCAACTGCCGGAATATCTTTTTCTTTAAATGAAAACCTCTTTACATTCTCCGCATTCGATAAAAAAACTTCTGCATTCATTATCGGATATGTTATGCAATTCCATACATTTACGCTGCATTCGGCAATTTTTATATTTGAAAGCGTAAGATACTCATTCAGTAATATTATAATCGATTTTAATTCATTTTCAGTATAATGTTCCGGTATTAAAATATTAATTTTTGCATATATACGTCCATCCGAGGATCTTATACGCAGATTATTTGCCGCTTCAATAAGAGCCAATACACAAAAATGAAATTTATCGTCATATGAGTCAATCTTTATATCTCTGTATGACGCAAATGAAGATAAGCTGATACTCACATTGTCTTCATCGCATTTATTCTTTTTAACAATGTTCTTTTCAACCGCTCTTCTGTATATATTGTCCCGTAAAATACCTTCTTCCATGCTCATTTTCCTTTGATTTTCGTAAAAATCGCCATATTTTCATTCAACGGAATCCGTTTATATTTTCTTGTCCTTTGATTTGCATAAATCCGACAAAAAGCACTCTCTGCACGCAGGCGACCTTGCGGAGCATATCTCCCTGCCGAAAGTAATAAGTTGGTAGTTAAGTCTTCCCCAATGCTCCTTAGGAAGCTTTTTATATAAATCAAATTCGATTTTTACGGGTTCCGTCTCCTTAGTCAGCCCAAGTCTTCCCGTAATACGTTTAACATGAGTGTCTACCACGATTCCCGGTATATTGTAAATATGAGTCAATATAACATTTGCGGTTTTTCTCCCCACTCCCGGAAGTTTTGTTAAATCATCGATATTATCCGGAACCTTTCCCCCGAATTCCGTCATAATCATAGTTGCGGCTTCTTTAATATGCGCGGCCTTTGCCCTGAAAAAACCCGTGGGCTTAACCATGTGTTCAAGTTCCGTAATATCGGCATTTGCAAATTCGTTTATGTTTTTATATACGGCAAACAAATCTTTCGTAACGATATTTACACGTTCATCGGTACATTGCGCCGAAAGCATTGTTGCAATAAGAAGTTCAGAATCCGAAGTATAGTCAAGAGAACATTTAATTTCCAATCCGTATTTATCGTCAAGTCTTCGCAGAATTTCTTTTGTTCTTTCCGATACCCTCACATTAATCACCTCGCTTTCGGTTCATATCCGCCTTAATCTTTAAGTTCTTCTTCCGGATGCAGCATTATATATTTTTCATACAAATCCGGTCTGTTTTTTCTCGTTCTTATTAATTTCTGCTCATGTCTCCATTTTTCAACATTTCCGTGATGCCCTGAGCGAAGAACCTCCGGAACCTTCATCCCCAGAAATTCCTCCGGTCTCGTATATTGAGGATATTCCAGCAGTCCGTCCGAAAATGTATCCGTAAATGCCGACTCACTGTTTCCCAATACTCCGGGAACCAGTCTTGAAACCGCATCCATTACAATTACGGAGGCAATTTCTCCCCCGGTAAGAACATAATCCCCTATTGATACATAATCCGTAACGATGGTCTCAAGCACACGTTCATCTATGCCCTCATAGTGACCGCACAGAATAATAAGGTCTTCTTCCTTTGCAAAATCCACCGCTTTTTTTTGATTGAACACTGACCCTTGAGGCGTCATATAAACTACCCTTGGCTTTTTTTTATTCTTAATAAGAGAAATGGTGTGTAAATATGCGTCATATACGCATGTGGGCTTAATTACAAGTCCCGCGCCTCCTCCGTACGGATAATCGTCTACTTTCATATGCTTATTATCCGAAAAATCTCTTATGTCAACCGATGTTAAAGTAATTATTTCCTTTTCAATAGCCCTTCCGGTTATGCTTGCGTTCAGAGAATTCTCAATAATCTCCGGAAACAGGCTGAGTACATAATAGTTCATGGCAATCCTTTATTCCATATTTTCTATTCCGGCGTCGTCACAAAGTGATTCCCACACCTGATCTATGGCCTCCTTTTTCAGACTTGACGTAAGAATAAGTTTGTCCTCCGGCCTCATACCGAGTTCTTTTCTTATCATGTTAACATTTTTTATTCGCTCGTTTTTCTTGAGTTTGTCGGACTTTGTTGCAATTATTACGGGTCTGAATCCCACGGATATAACCCAGTCGTACATCAATTTGTCGTTAGCCGAAGGGGCATGTCTGCTGTCTATTAACAAATACACGGCTTTTAACATCCCTGAGGTTGACAGATATTTCTCTATCATCTTCCCCCACTTTTCCTTTACTTTAACGCTTACATTCGCATATCCGTATCCCGGAAGATCAACAAGATATATGGCGTCGTTTACGTTATAGTAATTAATGGTTTGAGTCTTACCCGGCTTCTCGGATGTTCTTGCGTATGATTTTCTGTTCATTAAGGCGTTGATTATTGAGCTCTTGCCTACATTTGATTTACCGGCAAATGCAATCTCGGGATATTCCGTTTCCGGAATATCGCTTGTTATACCTATTACCGTATCAAGATTTACTTTTTTAATCTTCATTTATTAAAAGTTCTCCTGTAGAACCGATTATCGGTTTATTTTAAATAATTATCCGTATGTATATTATCAGATAAAACATATACTGTTAAAGCATTTACTATCATAACATACCGTTATGTTATTTTTCGTTGTTAATCGGGAATTTATTTAATCAATTATAAATAAACATACATCTATATACTTGATACTTACTCCCGTTAATATATAATTGTAATCATGAAAAACAAAATTTTGAATATACTGATAAACAACGAAAATAAATATGTATCCGGCGAAAGTATCGCAAATGAATTAAATGTCAGCCGTGTAAGCATCTCCAAAAACATAAAAACATTGAGAAATGAGGGATATGATATATTATCCAAGCAAAACAAAGGATATATGCTCATAAATGAAAATGATTATCTTTCGGACCAGTACATCAAAGATAATACCGATTCTTTCTATAAAAATATAACGGTGCTTGACAGCACGTCGTCAACAAATGCTGACATAAAGGAACGTGCATCATCCCTTCCGGAAGGCTCTGTACTCATAAGCAATAACCAGCTTGGAGGCAAGGGAAGAAACGGCAGACCGTTTTACTGCGAAAAAAACAAAGGAATCTATATGTCCGTCCTGATAAAACCCGATATACCACTTGATCTTTCTCTTCTTATTACGGCATGCGCCGGAGTAAGCATTGTTGAAGCAATAAAGGATGTATACGGAATAGAAACGGGGATTAAATGGGTAAATGACATATATTATAAAAATAAAAAGCTGGCCGGCATTTTATGCGAAGCCGGCATTGAGCTTCAATCCATGAGTCTTGAATATATGGTAGTCGGAATCGGAATAAACGTACATCATATCAATAACTCTCAATTTACAAACGGTATTGCATCAAGCATTGAGGATTTTACCGATACATTCAGACACCGAAATGATTTGATAGTTTCTGTACTCAATCACTTTCATTACAACTATAAGAACATATATAATGATTCTCTGATTGAAAAATATAAAAAATATTCCATAGTGCTTCATAAGAATATTACCGTATATGAAAAAAATAATACATATAACGCATATGTTGAAGACATTGATAATTTGGCAAATCTTATTATCAGAAAGGAAGACGGAGCCTCTGTAACACTTTCCGGCAACGAAATAAGCATAAGACTGTGAACTACTCCGACTTATAGAAGTCGGAGCTTCTTGCTTCAACCACTACTGCTTGGCTAATACCAAAATGTATTGCTAAGTCTTACACAGTGTCCACAAGCGTTAGGTTTGGCTAGTTCCTAGCCTACCATTTATGTTT
>JALEKK010000002.1 GCA_022769005.1 Lachnospiraceae bacterium | reverse complement strand
TATTTGCTAAAACCTTCGGTTGTTGTAGAAAAGTGTGGAATCTTATGCTAAGTGATAAGATTGATAATTACAAAGCTACAAAGTCTTTTGGTAAGCAAACACCTGCCATGTACAAGACAGAGTTTCCTTTTCTTAAAGAAGTGGATAGTCTTGCTCTTGCAAATGTACAGCTTAACTTAGAACAATCATTTAGAAATTGTTTTTCTTCAAAGCATTGCAAGTTTCCAAAGTATAAATCATTAAAAAGGACAAGAAAATCTTATACAACAAACAATCAAAACGGCACTGTTGCAGTAATTGATAATGCAATTAAACTACCTAAAACAGGAAAGGTAAAAGCTGTAATTCATCGTAAGCCTTTAAAAACTTGGAAGATAAAATCAGTCACTATATCTCAAGATGCAGTAGGCTGTTTTTATGCATCTGTTTTATTTGAATATGATACGACCGTTACTCCGATGCCTATATGTAATACAAATAAAATAGTAGGTTTAGATTATAAGTCTGACGGTTTATATGTAGATAGTAATGGAACTAATTGTGATATGGATAAGTATTATAAGAAATCTCATTCTAAGCTTGCAAAGGAGCAAAAGAAGTTAGCTAAAAAGCTAGGATTCCGTAAGAACGAACATAAATCACATAATTATATAAAACATCAGCATAAGCTTGCAAAGCTTCATAAGCATATAAAGAACCAAAGATATGATTTTTTACATAAGAAATCTGCTGAGATAGCCAATCATGTAGATGTTGTTTGTGTTGAAAATCTAAATATGAAAGCGTTGGCAAATAAAAACTTTGGTAACGGTAAAGCTACTCTTGATAATGGATATGGTATGTTTTTGTCTATGCTAGAATATAAACTAGCTGATAGAGGAAAACATTTTGTAAAAGTAAGTAAATGGTATCCATCATCACAAATCTGCTCTTGTTGTGGTAAGCAACAAAAGCTTGCACTTTCAGAACGAGTATATAAATGTAACTGTGGTCTTGTAATTGATAGAGATTATAATGCTGCAATCAATATCAAAAACGAGGGTTTACGCATTCTTCGTGAAAATATAGCCTAAAACATAAATGGTAGGCTAGGAACTAGCCAAACCTAACGCTTGTGGACACTGTGTAAGACTTAGCAATACTTTTTGGTATTAGCCAAGCAGTAGTGGTTGAAGCAAGAAGCTCCGACTTATAGAAGCCGGAGTAGTTCACTTCTGAAATAATCTGCAAGTCGGTCAGCTTAATAATATTACTAAATAGAATATAAAAAATGAAATAATAAATATAATCTTGTAAATATTTTACATCATAAAAATGTTAACTAAAAATAAAAATAGGTTTACAATTATTTTATCGTATGTTATTCTAAAGAACATAAAATATTAATAATTCAAACAGGGAGAGAAGATATGAAATATACGACAAAAGAACTGACTCTGACCGCTTTGTTTGCGGCGCTGATTGCCGTGGGAGCATTTATTAAGCTTCCTATATCCATAGTGCCGGTAACTTTACAGACTTTATTCATTTTTTTGGTTACATTTACAACTTCGAGGAAAGTAGCTGTTTCCTCAATGATTGTATACCTTGCAATAGGACTGGCGGGCGTTCCGATATTCGCCAGCGGCGGCGGCTTCATGTATGTATTGGTTCCTTCATTCGGTTATCTTATAGGCTTTTTGGTTGCGGTTATTGTAGGCAGCACGCTTTTAAAAATAAAAAATAATATTTATACAAGATTTTTAATCGGTTTGCTTGAATTGGGAATTATTTATGCAATAGGAATATTATATTTTATATTTATTATGAATGTTCATTACGGAAAGACTTTTGATGCTCCGTATATTCTGTACAACTTATTCTGGGTATATATACCGGGTGACATTATAAGTCTTGCGGTAGCGGCATTTGCAAGCGCAAGATTAAGATTTCTCAATACTTCCGCCGCATAATTACAAAAATATATTTAAATCTATGTACCGTTTCCGTTGATGATAATATTTCATGCAGCGGAAGCGGTTTTTTATTTTAAAATAAATTGTAATTTGCTATTTACTTTGATTATCGAACTATGTATAATGAACAAGAAATTTTGAATATCAAACTATTTAATTTGATTTTCAAACTAAATAGAACATAACATGGAACGCTTTAGGAGGATAAGTATGTTAGAGCAGATTAAAAAGGTATTGACAGATGCAATCAATGTTGATGAGGCATTGGTTACGGAAGACGCAAACTTAAAGGACGATCTTGATATCGATTCTTTATCGGCCGTGGAGCTTGCCCTGGAACTTGAAACAGAGTTCAATATCACCATTGAAGACGAGGAACTGGCTAAGCTTGAGACTGTTAAGGATATTATGGATCTTATCGCTTCAAAGCAGTGATATGTGATTTAACATTTTGTTATTATTTTTGAATTATATTTTTAAAGCCCTTTTTGTAAGGAAGTCCGAAAATCAGATTAAGATCTGACGACGGGATCCGATACAAAAAGGGCTTTTTATTTCGATTATAAATTTAAAGTTTTGATAATCAAAGTATTTACTTTGATTATCTAAGTATGTATAATGATAAAGAATTTTGACTATCAAACTATTTTATCGGATGTTTTGACATCCGTGAATGTGTAAGTAAGTGTATGGAGAAGATTATGGAAACTAAGAATATAGAAGAGATTGTAAATATATTTGAAAAGAGCAATGTTGCCAAAATGGAGCTTGAGGCAGGCGACTTAAAGATTAAGCTTGAAAAAAACATTGTTGCACATTCGGAAGATACGACTCCTGTTGCTAATGCCGTATATGTCGGAGAGCAATCCGATTCAACGGTTGCGGATCGGAAGCCGGCGCAGGCGGGAAATGCAGCCGCATGTGAAGAAACACATAAAGCTTACATTAAATCTCCTATTGTAGGTACATTTTATCAGGCAGGAGCCGTGGGAGCGGAGCCTTTTGTAAAAGTCGGCGACATGATTAATGAAGGCGATGTTGTCTGTATAGTTGAAGCCATGAAGGTAATGAATGAAATAAAGTCGGATAAATCGGGGATTGTAAAAGAGGTACTTGTAAAAGACGGTTCCATGGTGGAATATGACGCACCGTTATTTGTAATCGGAGATTGATATGATAAAGAAATTACTTATAGCAAATCGTGGCGAAATTGCCATAAGAATAATAAGAACGTGTAAGGAAATGGGAATAAAGACGGTAGCCGTATATTCCAAAGCGGATGCGGAATCGCTTCATGTTCAGTTGGCAGACGAAGCCGTATGCATTGGAGCACCGAGAGCCGTAGACAGCTATTTGAATATGAACAACATTATACAGGCGGCATGTTCAACCGGATGCGACGCAATTCATCCCGGTTTTGGTTTTTTAAGTGAAAATCCTGAATTTGCAAGATTGGTAGAGAAATGCGGTCTGATATTTGTGGGACCAAGCGCAGACATTATTGAGAAGTTGGGCAATAAGTCAACCGCAAAGAAAATTATGAAAGAAGCCGGAATCCCCGTGGTTCCCGGAAGCAGGGACGTTATTGAAACAGTTGAAGAAGGTTTGGAACGCGCAAAAGAAATCACATATCCTCTCATGATAAAGGCGAGCGCGGGCGGCGGCGGACGAGGAATGAGAATAGTTCACCGTGAAGATGAATTCGTAAATGCATTTAACAGCGCAAAAAGCGAGGCCTTAGCGTGCTTTAACAATGATGAGGTATATCTTGAAAAATTTATAGAAGATCCAAAACATATTGAAGTTCAGCTGATAGGAGATCGTTTCGGCAATGTAATTCATCTCTATGAAAGAGACTGTTCATTTCAAAGAAGAAATCAAAAGCTTGTGGAGGAGGCTCCCTGCTTTACGTTAAGCGATGAAATAAGAACAAGAATGACTGATGACGCTGTTAAAGCATGTAAAGCCGTGGGATATGACTCTGTGGGCACCATAGAATTTCTTCTGGATAAGCATGGTAATTACTATTTTATGGAAATGAATACAAGAATTCAGGTAGAGCATCCCATTACGGAAATGATATGCAACATAGACATAGTAAAACAACAGATAAAAATTGCCGAAAATAACAGACTGACCATAAAGCAGGAAGATATAAAAATTAACGGATATGCTATGGAATGCAGAATAAATGCGGAAAATACAAAAGAAGATTTTAAGCCGTCACCGGGAAAGATAACATTTTTAAATCTCCCGGGAGGAAGAGGAGTAAGAAATGAAACGGGTGTATATAACGGATATACCATACCTCCGTTTTATGACGCGATGATTATTAAAGTCATAACATTTGCTCCCACAAGACTTGAGTGCATTAAAAAAATGCGTATTGCTTTGGAAGAACTGATTATTGAAGGTATAGATACCAATATAGAATTTCACTATCTGCTTCTTCACCATAAGAATTTTATAGACGGAAGATATACAACAGGTTTTGCGGCTGCTTTTATCGAGGAGTTAAAGGAAAATGAAGAATATATTTAAAAGAAGAAGAGAACGTATAACTTTATTTAACGTCCGCAGTAAAAGAGAGAATAATTACAGCGCAAAGGAAATTCCGGACGACCTGTTTAGGATATGTAAAAGATGCAAAAGCACTGTACAGACGGAAGTATTTAAAAGCAATTTATATGTATGTCCGGAGTGCGGCTCTCACGTAAGGATAGGCTCAAGGGAACGAATCAGGCAGATTGTCGATGAAGGGACGTTTAAAGAAACGGATGCGGATGTTACGACAACCGATGTTGACTTTGAAGGATATTCTGAAAAGCTGGATAAATACAAAAACGACACCGGTTTAAATGAAGCCGTAATATGCGGTATCGGCAAAATAAACGGCGAAGAAACAGCCATAGCCGTTATGGATTCATATTTCATGATGGGAAGTATGGGAAGTGTGGTCGGAGATAAAATAACAAGGCTTATCGAAATGGCGGATGAAAACGCCTTGCCGTTGGTTATATTTTGTGCAAGCGGCGGAGCGAGAATGCAGGAAGGTATAGTGTCACTTATTCAAATGGCGAAAACAAGCGCTGCGCTTAAGCGGTTTGGCGATCACGGAAATCTTTACATAAGTGTCCTTACTAACCCGACGACGGGAGGCGTAAGCGCAAGTTTCGCAATGCTGGGAGATATTATTATTGCAGAGCCCAGGGCACTCATCGGATTTGCCGGAAGACGCGTTATTGAAAAGACAATAAACGAAGAGTTGCCTAAAGAATTCCAAAGAGCGGAATTTGTTAAAGAAAAGGGCTTTGTGGACATGATTGTCGAAAGGAAAAAATTGAAAAAGACACTTAGTGATTTAATCAGATTACACGGAGTTAAATGATATGGATATAAGCGTTAACAGGTCAAAGCTTACCGCTTGGGAGAGAGTCGGGATTGCAAGGCAGACAGACCGCCCGAAATCACAGGATTTTATTAAAGAATTATTCAATGATTTCCATGAATTTGCAGGAGACAGGCTGTTCGGCGACGACAAGGCAATAATAGGCGGTATAGGTTCTTTTCACGGTATTCCGGTTACGATAATAGCAGAATCAAAAGGTAAATCGTTGGAAGAAAATCTGAAGAAAAATTTCGGAATGGTAAGTCCCGAAGGTTACAGAAAGGCCCTAAGACTTGCAAGACAGGCCGAAAAATTCAACAGACCGATTATTACATTTGTGGATACGGCGGGAGCATATCCGGGCAAAGGAGCAGAAGAAAGAGGTCAGGCGAGCGCAATCGCCGAGTGTCTGTATACATTTTCCGACCTTAAGGTTCCCGTAATTGCCGTTGTAATATCAGAAGGCGGAAGCGGAGGAGCCCTTGCGCTTTCCGTGGCTGACAGAATAGTTATGTTTGAGAATGCCATATATTCCATTCTTTCACCGGAGGGATTTGCAAGCATACTTTGGAAAGACGCAACGAGAGCAAAAGAGGCAAGTGAAGTCATGAAATTAACTTCATTTGATTTATACGAAAAGGAAATAACGGACAAAATCATTGCCGAGCCGGAGGGCGGAATACAAAAAGGCATGGAGGATGCAGTCAGAGAACTGGACGAGTACCTCATAAAGGAGCTTAAAACGCTTAAAGCCATGAAAACAGAGGTGTTGCTTGAAGACAGATATAACAAATATCGCAGAATAGGTAAATTTGTATGAAAAACATAAGAATAATCGGCGTAGGTCATAAGGCAGCGGAAACCTGCGTTACAAACGATATGTTGTCCGAAATCGTGGATACAAATGATGAATGGATAACCACGAGAACAGGTATCAGAACAAGATATTTCAGTGAAAATAAAAATACAAGCGAACTGGGATATGAGGCTGCGTGTAATGCAATAAAGGATGCGGGAGTTGATAAAAAAGAAATTGAAGCAATAATAGTTGCAACCATGACTCCGGACAATGCAATGCCGTCCACGGCCTGTCTTATTCAGGATATGTTGGGCCTGAATGAACAAAAAATTATGGCGTTTGACGTAAATGCCGCATGTAACGGTTTTATTACGGCTTTACAGGTGGGTTCGTCGTTACTTGGAAGATTTAAAACGGTTCTCATTATCGGAGCGGAAACCAACAGTAAAATACTTGATTATTCTGACAGAAGTACATGTATTTTGTTCGGTGACGGAGCGGGAGCCGCAATACTTAAATACGAAGAATGTGAAAAAGAAACATTTATGTACAGCAACAGCATGGGGGATAACAGAGGCGTATTAACATGTAAAAATAACGGCTTAACGCTTTTAATGACATCAAACCGAGCAACGAACAATTACATGACCATGCAGGGGAATGAGGTATTCAGATTTGCAATAAGAGTTATGGAAGAGGCCGTTGCGGAAGTACTTAAGGAAGCAAAACTTACGATAGATGACATTGATTGTATAATTCCTCATCAGGCAAATATAAGAATAATAAAGCATGTCGCAAAAAGTATGAACCTTCCGATGGAGAAGGTATTTGTAAATCTGGATAAGTACGGCAATACATCTTCGGCAAGCATCGGAATTGCGTTAAGCGAAGCCAAAGAGCAGGGCGTAATAAAAGAAAATGACAGAATCATACTGGTGGGATTCGGCGGAGGTTTTACTTACAGTTCCTACCTATATCAAGTATAAATTTAAAGACAATTAACATAATTATTACAATACCGCATTTGCACTGCGGAGGTTCAGAACAATCAGAGAATGTTGAGAAAGGCACATTTATATATGATTAATAAATTATTTGGTGTTAAATATCCCATTTTTCAAGGGGCAATGGCACATATAGCTACAGCCGAATTTGCGGCAGATGTATCTGAAGCGGGGGCAGTGGGAATAATAGGAACCGGAGCCATGAATGCCGAAGAAACAAAAGAAGCAATACACAAATGTAAAGAATTAACGGATAAACCTTTCGGTGTAAACGTTATGCTTATGAACCCACATACGGAAGAAATCATGAAAGTGATTGCAGAGGAAAATGTGGCGCTTGTAACAACAGGTGCGGGTAACCCGGGTGTCTATATGGAAATGCTGAAGAACAGCGGTGCAAAGGTAATTCCCGTGGTTGCAAGTGTTGCTCTTGCAAAAAGAATGGAACGTGTGGGCGCGGATGCTGTAATTGTTGAAGGAGGCGAAGCGGGCGGACATGTGGGTGAGCAGACAACGATGGCCCTTGTTCCGCAGGTTGTCGACGCCGTAAGTATTCCCGTAATCGCAGCCGGAGGAATAGGAGACGGAAGAGGCTTTGATGCGGCGATTTGTCTTGGTGCGGAAGGAGTTCAGCTCGGGACATGTCTTCTTGCAAGTAAAGAATGCCCGATTCATGAAAATTATAAACAGGCAGTTCTTAAAGCCAAAGATACGGATACGGTAGTTACGGGCAGAACGGCGGGTTCACCTGTAAGGGTGCTTAAAAACAGATTAAGCAGAGAGTACATGAAACTGGAAAAGCAGGAAGAAAGTCAGGAAGAACGCGAAAAGCTCACCATAGGGGCATTGCGTAGAGCGGTAAAAGACGGAGACGTTCGGGACGGATCGGTTATGATGGGTCAAATCGCAGGAATGTGCAAAGAAATAAAACCTTTATCACAAATATTTGATGAAATGGTTACCGGATCTAAAACGGTATTAAGCGAATTAGAAAGAAAAATCAGAGATATATAATGTTAAAAGAAATAAAATTCAGAAACAGAAAATTATCGGTTCCCATTATACAGGGAGGAATGGGAATCGGAATTTCTCTGTCAAATCTTGCGGGGAGTGTAATGAAAGAGGGCGGAATGGGAGTTATAAGCGCTGCTCATCCGGGCTGTTACAAAGAGGGTTTCAAGACAAATACATTTCAATGTAACATGGATGCATTTGCGGAAGAAATACATAAGGCAAGATATATTTCTGAGGGGAGAGGATTGCTTGGCGTAAATATTATGTGTGCAAGCGAAGACTACGACGATTATGTCAAAGTTGCATGCAGGGAAAATGTGGATGCAATCATATCCGGTGCAGGTATTCCGCTTAAATTGCCTTCTGTTGCGGACAATAAAGATGTGCTTCTTGCTCCGATAGTATCAAGCGTTAAAGCCTTTAACGTAATTGCAAAGTATTGGGATAAACATTACGGAATATGTCCGGATTTTATAGTTATTGAAGGCAGTATGGCGGGAGGCCATTTAGGATTTAAAAAAGAACAGATATTAAACGGGAATTGCGAAAGCGCAGAAAGCATTTTATACGGAATAAGGGATGCAAAAATACCGTATGAAAACAAATACGGCTTTAAAATTCCGATATTCGTTGCAGGAGGCATATTTGACGGGAAAGATATTGCAAAATATTTAAAACTCGGAGCCGACGGAGTACAGATGGGTACCCGTTTTATTGCCACACATGAATGTGACGCAAGTGATGAATTTAAGAATGCGATTATTAACTGTAAAAAAGACGATATTGTGATTATAGATTCACCGACGGGATTTCCGGGAAGAGCATTAAAAAACAGGTTTACGGAGAGTATAAATCCTGATTTGAAAGCGGAGATAACTCACTGTTATAACTGCATGATACCGTGCAATCCGAGCAATACGATTTATTGTATAAGCGACGCACTGATAAATGCCGCAAAGGGCGATACGGAAAACGGAGTCGTATTTGCGGGAGAAAATGCTTACAGAATAAAAAAGGCTGTAAGCGTAAAGGAATTAACGGATGAACTGATCCGTGAAGCAAATGAATCATTAGGGAGGTAATAATGAAGACGGGTATTCTGTTTGCAGGGCAGGGCTCTCAATATGCGGGCATGGGCAAAGATTTTTATAATAAATATGATGAGTGCAGGGAAGTATATGACAATGTAGAGGTCGATTTCAGTTTAAAAAATCTTTGCTTCGAAGGACCAAAGGAAATGCTTGATAATACTGCATACGCCCAAAGCTGTATTTTAACAACGTCCATGGCAATATCAGCATTACTTAAAAAAGGCGGTATAAAGGCAGATTATGTTGCGGGCTTAAGTCTCGGGGAGTATTCCGCACTTACATATGCCGGTGTATTAGACTTAAACGACGCCGTAAAAATTGTAAGGGAACGCGGGAAGATTATGGACAGTGCGTTCACGGGTAAAGATGTCATGATGGCAGCGGTTCTCGGATCCGATGAAAATACAATTAAAGAGGTGATCGAAGAGGTCAGAACGTTGGGAGTTTTGGAAATCGCAAACTATAATTGTCCGGGGCAAATAGTAATAAGCGGTGAAAAAGCCGCCTGTGAAAAAGCTGCGGAAAAGTTATCGGAGAGAAATGCAAGAAGAATTATCCCTCTTCAGGTAAGCGGAGCTTTTCATACATCGCTTTTGGAAGATGCGTCGGTCAGTCTAAGTAAAGAGCTTTGCAAATATACATTCGGAAAACCGGAGATTCCCGTTGTTTATAATTATACGGGTGCGGAATCGGATGAAGATATCGTAAATATTCTTACAAAGCAGATAAAAAGCAGCGTACGCTTTTCTCAAACAATAGAATATATGATTTCACACGGAGTTGATACATTTATAGAAGTCGGACCCGGTAAAGTATTGTCGGGATTCGTTAAAAAAATTAATAAAGACGTAAAAGTATACGGCATTGATACGGTTGAAGATTACGAAAAAATGATGAAAGGATTAGGTTTATGAGAAAAACGGCACTTGTAACCGGCGGTTCAAGAGGAATAGGTCGCGCAATCGCAACAGCACTGTCACATGAATATAATGTTGTAATTAATTATTGCGGAAGTGAAGAAAAGGCAAATGAAGTACTTGCCGAATGTGAAAAAAACGGAAGCGACGGCATGATTTTTAAGGCGGACGTAAGCGACTCATCCGCGGTGAGAAGTATGACAGAATCAGTTTTGGAAAAATACGGCAGTATTGACGTTGCGGTTAATAATTCAGGGATTACAAAGGATAACCTTATCCTCAGAATGAGCGAAGAGGATTTTGACAGGGTAATGGATATAAACTTAAAGGGATGCTTCAATGTAAGCAAAGCCGTTTTTAAACAAATGCTTAAGCAAAAGAGTGGATCCATAATAAATATGGCGAGTGTTGTGGGAGAAATCGGCAATATCGGTCAGGCAAATTATGCGGCAAGCAAGGCGGGAGTTATTGCATTGACAAAGACAATCGCCAGGGAAGGCGCGCATAAAAACGTGAGATGCAATGCAATAGCACCCGGATTTATACAGACGGAAATGACGGATGTTCTTTCGGACAGTGTTAAAGAATCGGTATTAGCAAATATTCCGATGAAGAAACTCGGTAAACCGGAGGATATTGCAAACCTTGTTTTATTTTTATCAGGTGATAACAGCCGATATATTACCGGACAGGTTATCAACGTGGACGGCGGAATGGTAATGTAAGGAGCACAAATGAAAAGAAGAGTTGTTATAACGGGATTAGGAGCATTGTCACCTGTCGGAAACGATGTTCCGACTCTTTGGGATTCAATAGTTAATTGCAAATGCGGTATAGATAAAATAACAAAATTTGATACATCCGAATATAAAGTTAAATTAGCAGGAGAGGTTAAGGATTTGGATGTTGAACGGTATTTTGACAAAAGAAGCGTAAAGTTCAACGACTTATTTACGGTATATGCAAGAATAGCCGCAAAGCAGGCGTTTGAAGATTCGGGTATAGATACGGAATCAATTGATAAGACAAGATTCGGCGTAATATTTGCAACGGGAATAGGCGGTATAAGAACAATCGAAGTAACGGAGGATAAATTGCAATCTCAGGGACCGGGAAGAGTATCTCCTTTCTTCATTCCGATGTCAATTGCAAATATGGCGGCGGGAAACGTAGCTATTGATTTAGACGCGCAAGGTCACTGTTCAAGCGTAGTTACCGCATGTGCGGCGGCCACAAACGCAATAGGTGAGGCCTTCCGTAAAATAAGCGACGGATATGAAGATATAATGATGGCGGGCGGATGCGAAGCGGCCGTTACGCCGTTGTCAGTTGCCGGATTCCAGGCCATGAAGGCTCTTCATGTGGGAGATGATGTTAATCGTGCAAGTATTCCTTTCGACAAGGACAGATCGGGCTTTGTTATGGGGGAAGGAGCAGGTGCTCTTGTTCTTGAAGAATATGAACACGCCAAAAGGAGAGGTGCAAAAATCTATGCCGAAATCGCAGGTTACGGTGCAACATGCGATGCTTTCCACATTACGGCTCCGATGGAAGACGGGGCAGGAGGTGCGAGAGCAATGATTAAAGCATTAGAGGACGCGTCAATACAACCATCTGACATTGATTATATTAATGCCCACGGAACAAGCACGCCTCTTAACGACAAGACTGAAACAAAGGCAGTTAAGACGGCATTCGGCGAACATGCGAAAAATCTGTTAATATCAAGCACAAAGGGAAACACCGGACATTTACTCGGTGCAAGCGGAGCCGTAGAATCCGTAATATGTGTAAAGGCAATAGAAAACAGCTTCGTTCCTCCTACAATAAATTATATAAATCCGGATGAAGAATGCGACCTTAATATTGTCGCGAATACTCCTATAAAAAAGGATCTCAGATATGTAATGAAAAATTCATTGGGATTCGGAGGACATAATGCATCGTTGATTTTTAAGAAAGCAGAGGATTAAATGTTATATAATTCAAACCAAATTCAGGAAATAATCCCTCACCGTTATCCTATGTTGTTGGTGGACACAATTGAAAGCATAAGTGAAGACAAAACATGCATAACGGGAACTAAATGCGTAAGCGCAAATGAGATGTTCTTCATGGGACATTTCCCTCAGAAACATGTTATGCCGGGAGTTCTTATCGTTGAAGCTCTTGCGCAGACCGGATGCGTTCTTCTTTTATCTCAGGAAGAAAATAAGGGTAAAATAGGTTATTTCGCGGGAATCAATAAAATGCGTTTCAAGACACAGGTAGTTCCGGGAGACATTCTGACGCTTAAGGTTACTTTTACAAAACAGAGAGCGGGTATTTATTTTGCGGATGCGGAAGCAAGCGTAAACGGCAAAATTGCCGCAAGCGGTGAAATAATGTGTGCCATAGGCTGATTGTGCGGATGATGTCGAGGATGGGTTTATAAACTTAAAAAGTTCGGTTATAATTTAACCGTTAAGTTATAGAATATATTTTAACTTAATATGCCGATGTATTACGATATATTATTTGATAAGGATTCAATTATGATTATAGGTGTCGGATGCGATATTTGCCAAATAAGCAGATTAAAACATAATTTCGAAAAGACGGCAGAGAGGCTGCTTACGGACAATGAATATAAGATATTTTCAGGCTTTCAAAGCGAGAGAAGAAAAATCGAATTTCTTGCCGGGAGATTTTCGGCAAAAGAGGCTGTTGTTAAAGCTTTAGACGTGCCAATGCTTATAAAAAACATTGAAATTTTAAATGATGAAAACGGAAAACCATACTGTACATTAGACGGATACAAGATACATATTTCCATATCCCACGAGAGAGAATACAGTTGCGCATATGCTTTATGTGAAAGCGCGGATTAATATTCAAAAAAGTGAAACATCTGAAAACGGATCTTAATAAACATTTGCAATAAGAATCCGTGTTATCAGATGTTTCACTTTTTAATTATTTGAGCTGAGCAAAATGCAGCCCGCACATAATATGCCGTTTAACATGCCGTGAGCAAGAAATCCCCCACCTCTATAGGTGGTGGGATGAATTGTAATAAACACGGCATTTATTCATATATAACTTTATGTTATAATGTAATCAGTATTAAATAAATAAAAGGTTACAAACACAATGAAT
>JALEKK010000036.1 GCA_022769005.1 Lachnospiraceae bacterium | reverse complement strand
AATTTACCGTTTTCAAACCGGAATCGTCTTTTGTTATCTCAGGAGCTTTCCATGCAATCTCGTTATCTCTGATTACGTCCCAATAGAATACTTTTCCCATGTGGTATTGATTTTTTTCATTTTTAACATATTTCAAAGTATCCTTTGTAAACTTCACGTGGTATGTGTTTCCCACAACTATATTCAAATATGCGTCATGAGCATGATGAAAATCGTTTACAAGTCTTGATTTCGGGATGTCAAATTGTTGTCTGAAATCACTTACATTGCATGCCTTAGAATATACAAACTCTGTTTTTTCACCGCTGAGCAGCTGCTTTAATAATTCCAGAACCGATTTAGTCGCCTGACTTGTTTCTACCAGCTGCCTGTCAATAAATCCTGCTTTATCTTCGTCAGTAAGCGGCTCGCTTCTCTTTAAACGATTATACTTTATATTATTTATAAGCTTGGCGTCTAACAACCTCTTCCATAATTCTTTTATTTTAGGATTGCTTTGAACGGATTTCTTTATAAGACCGTCACTTTTATGAGCATTTTCCTCTTTTTTTACGAGAACCATGTTGTTATCAAGGTTGTTGTCCGTTACAAAGTGCTGCGGATAAATATGATCAATATCATATTTATTGTCGTCAAATAGTTCGTTCAAAGGAATTTCTTCACCCGTATACATACATCTACCCGTTTGAGTAAGGTATAAATACATTTTCTTTGAACGTATAATTCCGCTTTCGTCCGCTTTTTCAATAACATCTTTCCAGTTTTTGGATTCATCTTTAATGTTTTTGTATAAATCAAGAAATTTTTTCTTTCTGGAAGTTGTTCTGTTCTTGTCTTTATCCGCTGATTTCTCAGCTCCGGACCTTGTAACTTCGACAAATATTCTGTCAGGAGCATGTCCCATAACATGAATAATTTCTTCGATAACAAGTATTGTTTGCCAAATCATTCTTTTGACAGGGGCACTGAAGTAATATTCACTCAAATCTTCAGGCTTGAATTCGGAAAGAGTCTTGTTCAATGTTTTTTTCTTCTTTTCCAATTCTTCTCTGAAAGTAAACCTGTCACTGTTTATAAGTTCCATTAAGTTGTACTGAGTGGTCCACAATGCCCCTATCAGACTTATGCTTTCATTTGTATATTTTTCATATCCCGGCAGCTCGATAAAACTTCTTGACACTCTTCCCCAATCTTTAAATTTAAGTCCGAGTATTCTTTTCATCTCCTGTTCGGTAAGTATGTCACCGTAATCCTTTTTTAATCTTTCTTTTACAAGTTTTTTGGAATCACCGTATATGGTCATTAATTCAACAATCTGCTCTGTTATTTTTTGGTATTTTTCTTCACGAAACTTCTCGCCGAATATAGCACTGAACTTACCGTATGTACCGAAAGAAGGAAATTTAGTATCTTCATAGCCGTCTATTCCCGCAATTTCCTTCTCATCTTTTATCTTCCCAAGACATACCAGATAATTTGCAATAGAATTGTAAGTTACCTTTTTACCTTTTTCATATAAGTTTTTATATATGTCCTGCTTCAGATCTACGTCAATCTTTACTCCGTTTATCTTTATGTTGTTAAGTATATTTAATAACGTAAATTTCTCATATATCAGAGATTCCTTAGGAACTACCTTTTCACCGCCTATGTACGTACATTTACGTATCAAGCGATCTATAAATATCTCCGCCGTCTTATGAATGTCTACCTTTTCTTCTAAATTCCACGGAAGAACTTCCCCGGAAGCCTTTCTCACAACCCATCCGTTACCGTTGTTTTCTGCGCTTTTTTCGCTTAACGGTCCGATGTAGTACGGAATATGAAATGTAAACAGCTTAATTATCCGCTCGCTTACGGTAAGCCCGCTTTCATCCTTTTCTTTCAAAAACGGAAGATATCCCTCTGCATTTTTTAATATTGCTTTTAATTCCTTTTCGTGAATTTGATTCGGTATTACTCCGTTAGATGCCGTAAGCTGTTTCGGAAGAAATGTTTCGTTATCCATTTCTGATCTTATTTTTTTAATTTCTTCGGTTTCTTCCGCAGAGTTAATCATTGATCTTATGGTTTTATATAAATCTGCAATCTTTCGACCGTCGCCTCTTCTCCTTACCTTTTCTCCGCTGTTCTCTGACTTTACATATGCGGAATATGTACCCTTATCACAGCTTCTGAACATTTTGTTGTATGCGTCTTCACCGCACATATTCCTTATAACGGATTTTAATAATGTCAAATCGGCTTTGTGTTTTTCATAATCGGCTACACGGGCATCCGACAAATAATCTTCATCTCTTAGAATCTTTTTCAACAATGCAGCATCGTAAATCGCCTTGCCCGCTGCGATTATTTCATATTTTTCCTCTCCGATTTTTTCAATTAAAGCATCTGTCTGTTCGTCAAACTCAGCATCCTGAAAATCTATCTCTATCTTCTCTTTTTCATCTTCGAGTTCTTCCGTAATTTCCGGGAAAATGTTTTTCGCATCGGTTTTTAATCCGCAAATAAGCTTAACGAGCTCATTTTTTATTTTATATTCTTTATCTCCTTTTTTTATGTACATTATTTCACAGAGTTTTTTATGTTTCTCCATACGGGAACAATCTGTGCTTATAATGATTTTTTCAAACTCGTCCGTATCGAAATTCGAGAATTCAATGCCGGTTTCCGCCATGATTTTATTTTTAAAATCAAAATATAATTCTTTGATTTCTAAATCACCTTCTGCCGAAGACGCATTGCTTAAGAAGTGTCCTCTGTGTTTGAATATATTTAATATTGCAAGATACACAAGCCTGACATCATGCGGTTTCGGATTATGTATTAATTCGGATCTCAGATGAAATATTGTTGGATATTCTTTATAATAATCTTTATCGGTATAATTTTCGTCGTTAAACAATACATTATGACCGTATTCTTTGTCTTCTTCCCAATATTTACTGTTGTCCAAACGGGCGTAAAAGTTCGGATCGATTTCCTCTATCGCATCGGCAAAGTATTCTTTTAAATGGCCTCTCCTTACCAATTCTCTTTGGCGGCGGCGTCTT
Organism: Lachnospiraceae bacterium; assembly: GCA_022769005.1. Lineage (GTDB taxonomy): Bacteria > Bacillota > Clostridia > Lachnospirales > Lachnospiraceae > UBA4285. The sequence goes on along the minus strand of JALEKK010000036.1, from coordinate 70,478 downwards.
GCAATTCTTTTTATTCTTCTGCTTTCTGCGGTTTTCGCTTCTTCAAATTCGCGAATTCCCCAAAGATCCTTCCCCTTTGCTCTTATTATGTTATATGATTTGTCCGTAACCGCCCAACCTACGGAGTTGGTTCCCATGTCCAGCCCCAAATAATATCCCTTCTTTTCCATATCATAATCCCCTTAAAAACAATTTTTATTGACTTTTATTATTTATTTAATTTATAATGATATGTGAAATTACAAGTCGAGTTCAAATAAGGTTTAACCGTAATTGCGCCCTACGGGTGCCCGCATTGTGCGGATTAAGAGCTGTAAGAAATTACGGCTCTTTTTTATTTTCTGTATGCAATACATTGTTTTCCGGCATATCAGTCATTGATATCCGCCGCGGCAATCCGGTTATTTCCGTTATGCCGTATCCGTTAATTTACATATCTGTCGGCAATGTTTTCTATTATTTCGTTTAAAGACATTTCTGTTTGATTATTTGTTTCAAATACCGTATGTTTTTGACCTTCATCCGACACATCATCTTTACCGTATAAGACTTCCGTTTTTCTGCCGTTCACCTTTATCAGCCATTTGTCACCGCCGCACAATATTGCCGTCTCAAACGGTGTATATGCAATGATTTTCAGGCCTTTATGCAATATACATTTTTCCAGTAAATCAATATTTATATTGTGCCTTCTGCATATACTTAAAACCATTGACATCTGTTTTTCATCGCCGCTGCACGCCTGCCTTAAAAGAATATTTCTTTTGCACTTGGGACACATAACCATCCCATCCGGAATGACTTTAGAAGCTGAAAAAACATCCGCATCGATATCTTTTATTTCTTCACACTGTCTGTCATGCACATATATGCTCAATATTGAATAGAAAAAGTTTAAGTTACTGTCCTCCAGAAGATTTTTTTTAAGTCTGTTGCACGGATTGTCTTCATATTCCGCTTCCCCGCTCAAATCATTTCTTAAAAGCTTTATTCGTCCGTGAACTATTGACGCTTTATATCCCTTTTTATTAAGCCTTGACAAGTCAACCAGCTCTTTGGCGTTCTCTATGTTAAGTTCTCCTCCTTCTTCAGTATAAAGCGTCATTCCGTATTCAATACTGCGTCTGATTATTTTCCAATTTATGTTAAATGAAGTGTCGCTTATATATATGTCTCCGGTTTCCGTATCCACAAGTGCCATTATGCATTTAACGCAGCTTTTGCTGTGTAAATCCTCCGCAATAATTCCGCATGAGCAAATACTCTCTGATTTTTTCAGATTTTTACCCTTATCACCGTATACTATTATTCTGCTGTCGTATAGATCCTCCGCCCATGCAAAGTATTCCGCATTGTATTCTTCCGTCATTCTGTCGTATTCATTTTTATATATGACCTTGTGACTGTCGGGATTCATAGTACCATCTCCCTGAAATCTTCTTCGCTGATAATCGGTATCCCCAATTCCTTTGCTTTTTTGTTCTTTCCGGTTAGAGAATTAATATCATTATTAATCACATAACTTGTATTTCCGGATACACTTCCGCTTACCTTTCCTCCGAGAGATTCTATATGTTCCTTCAATGCATTTCTGTTTTCATATGTGTTAAGAGAACCTGTTATGACAAATGTCTTTCCCGCAAGTATGTCGGATACGTTCTTTTCAGGTTTAACAATATTTAATTCATTCACCAGCTTAATATATTCATTGCGATTATCTTCATCTGCAAAGTATCCCGTAAATGAATCCGCAAGGACTTTGCCGAATCCGTCAATGTTTAAAAGTTCTTCTTCCGTAAGATTAAGCACATCAGTCGGATCGTCAATAATTTTACACAAAGCCTTAGCGTTAGAGACACCTATTCCGGCAATTCCCAGTCCGTATATAAGATGATACAGCTCAGTGGTTCTGCTGTTTTCGACGGATTCAATTAAATTGTTGTATGATTTTTCTCCGAAGCCCGCCATTGAGACTATTTTTTCTCTGTGATTATCCAAATGATAAATGTCGTGAAAATGTTTTATAAATCTTTCTTGTATGAATTTTTCGGCGGTCGCCTCGGAGAATCCGTCTATATTCATGGCGTCTCTTCCCGCAAAATGCACAAAGCTCTTTATGTGCTTGGCAGGACATTTCATATTTGGACAAATAAGAACTTCCACTCCGTTAGTATCATCTATTCGCGTACTCTCTCCGCAAACCGGGCATTCTGACGGTATTTCGAACTTTCCGGACTTTGTAATGTTTTTTGCTATTTGCGGAATAATCATATTTGCCTTATATACTTCTATTTCATCACCTATACCGAGTTTAAGTGATTTAATATAGCTTACGTTATGAAGACTTGATCTCTCCACGGTTGTTCCTTCCAATTCCACCTCATCAAAAATGGCAATCGGATTTATCAGGCCTGTTCTTGATGCCGACCATTCTATTTCTCTTAAGTGTGTGGTTGCAATTTCATCTTTCCACTTAAAGGCTATGGCATTTCTCGGAAACTTGGCCGTTGATCCCAGCGAATTGCCGTATTCAATATCATCAAACAGCAGTACCAGACCGTCTGACGGAAATTCATTGGTTTTAACTTCCGATTCCATTTGTTTTACATAGCTGTCTATGTTCATCCTGTCGACAAGGTGATAATCAACCACCGTGAATCCCTGTTGCTTAAGCCATGTAAATTCATAATCCCTGGAATTGTGATTATCTATATCTGCGCTTACAAGTGCAAAAGCATAAAAATATACATTTCTGCCTGCCGTTACTTCAGAATTAAGTGCACGAACGGAACCCGAACACAGATTTCTCGGATTTTTATATCTTGCCTGCATATCAGGTATTGATTCGTTTATTTTATTGAAATCTGAATATTTTATAACGGCTTCCCCACGAACGATAAGCTCACCTTTATATTCAATGGACAGAGGAATATTTTTAAATACCCTTGCATTTTGTGTTATTATTTCTCCGACTTCTCCGTTTCCCCTTGTAACTGCCTTAATGAGTTCTCCGTTATTATATGTAAGCACAATGGTCAGTCCGTCCATTTTCCATGAAAGGAGCGCTTTTTTATCTCCCACAAAGCTCTCAAGTTCATCTATACTCTTTGTTTTTCCGAGACTTAGCATCGGAGATGCGTGCCGCTCTTTAGGCAATTCGCTCATGACTTCATAACCGACTTTTCTTGTCGGAGAGCCTGACAGAACAATACCCGTCTTTTTCTCCAGTTCTTCCAATTCATCATACAGTGAATCGTATTCAAAGTTAGATATTTTCTCTATTCCGTCAACATAATATGCTTTAGCGGCATCATCCAGTATCGGAATAAGTTCCTGCATTCGTTTTATATTTTCCATTGAAGATTTTTTATCCTGTTCCTTTGTTTCCACTTTATATTCCTCTTAATTTTAATTTGCGTTACAGATTCATATTTACGCGTATTTCGTATATTTTTCTGCGGCGGTTTCCAAAATATGTTGTTTTGATTTTAATAATTCATACCAAGCTCTTTTAATAATGTCTTATATTCTCTGTCACTAAGATTTCTGTATTTACCGACATGTAAATGTCCGAGTTTAATATTCATTATTCGTACTCTTTTTAACCTCTTAACACTGTATCCGAACGCTTCGCACATTCTTCTTACCTGTCTGTTCATTCCCTGGACGAGTACAATTCTGAACCTTCTTGTGCTTTTTAATATTTTACCGTCCCAATCCGGTTTTTTATCTCTGTCGGACTTATCATAAATCGGCTCGCATTGACACTTAGCCGTTGTTTTATCCAACTCTCTTATGTATACTCCGTCCATCATACCTTTCAGAAACTCAGCCGTAATATCTTTATTTACATCCACCACATATTCCTTTTCATGGGAATACGAAGCCTTAAGCATTCTGTTCATGATTTCACCGTTATTGGTGAGCAATATAAGACCCTCTGAAGCCTTATCAAGCCTTCCTATCGGATAGATTCTCTTACCGTAATTAATGTAGTCGACAATGTTGTCTTTGCCCTGCTTATCTGTAGCCGTGCAGACGATTCCGACAGGCTTGTTAAATGCTATCAGTATTTTCTCTTCTTCTTTTATAATAGGTTTGCCGTCAACACATACATCTGCGCCTTCATCGACCTGTTCACCCATTCCCGCCACTCTTCCGTCAACGGTTACACGCCCTTCTTCAATTAATTTATCCGCTGCTCTTCTTGAGCAAAACCCCATGAAACTAAGTAATTTATTTATTCGCATATGAAACCTCTGTATTAAAATATGTATTAAATATTATAACATTTTAAATGAAGTTCTTTAATTCTATTATAAAAATGTGTTACAATACGAAATGTCACTTATCGGTGAATATTTTGTATGTGTATGTAGCTTAATGGATAGAGCGTTCGCCTCCGGAGCGGATAGCGTGGGTTCGATTCCCATCATACACATTTATTACATACAGCCTTGCGGCGGAATATGGCACAAACGCAGTGTTATGCCGTATTTCGCCGTTTTTGTAATTTTAAAATTACCGTGTTGCGGCACAATATAACGTATATTCCGCCCCTTTTGATTAGGTGTGTTTGTGTTTCCCTCACAAAATAAAAAGCGTTGCAACCGATACCTGTTACAACGCTCTTTCCATAATCTGTTATTATTCTAATTCTGTTTCGCAACATCCACATCTATATTGACAAAATTATCACTCTTTATTGAAACGCCTTCCGGTACATAATCCGGGAGCCAGATTTTGAATGTTTTATCACTTGAAACGTCAGTCAGATTAATTGCATTTTCCGGAATTTCAATTTTTGTTATTCCGTCTATCACATCATCATTTCCCTGAATCGTTACTTCCTTCTGTGAAGGCGTAATACTGTTTACAACATATCCGCTTTGTACACTTCCAGTTGTGCCGTATGTTAACGGTACTGTTTTTACCTTTTGAATATTACCTTCGATTTTAACGGTATTTCTTGAAAGTATAATTGACGGATCGTTTATGACATCACCGTCTGCATCATATGCCGATATTGTCACGTTTTCGGATATTTTCTTAGTGTTTTTTACGTCAAATCCTTCAGGAAAAACAGCTTTTACTGCAGATACCCTGCTTATTACATCAGCTTTGCCGGAAACGGTAATGTTGTCAAATGGCAGATCAAAGTCTGTAAGAACATGATCTGTTGCCTTCAAACTGTCGGCATCAAATTCCAAAGGAAATGTCTTTATTTCTTTATTGCCTATTCCCATTATTACAGATGCGGTGTTTGGCGTTACTATGATATCTTTGACTTTTTCACCGTCTTTTACGATGCTTACATCTATGTCAACGCTGTTTGTAAACATATTCAGGTTATTTAAGTCTGCCGTCGCAACTATATCGTTAGATTTAATGTTGGATACCTTACTCTTTGGCCCGGTTATGTTTACCGATATCTTTCCTCCGTTGAGTATCTCGTATGAATATCCTTTATCCGTGACGCTGTTTATATTGGTTAATTGAACCGATACATTATTTAATGTAACGCTGACTTCGCCGTCATATGTATTGGCAAGTGTTATCCATACGATAACTGCGACTACAACAGAAATGATTTTAAGCCACATATTATTAAATATATTTTTCTTCATATTTATCACACTTCGGTTTTTATATCTCTTTCTATTTTATTGTTGTAGATTATCGGGTTAACACTTCCTGAATTGCATCTTAAATATTCAAGCATATGATAGAGATTTTCTCTTTCCACATTTCTCTTAATCATTCCGCCGCAGGAGACTGCAACCTTTCCCGTTTCTTCGGATACGACTATTACGAAAGCATCCGTTTCTTCACTCATTCCGAGAGCCGCCCTGTGCCTCGTTCCCAGTTCTTTACTGACATTTTGATTTTGCGACAAAGGCAAATATGCCGTAGCGCATACTATTCTGTCTCCCTCAATTATTACGGCGCCGTCATGAAGAGGAGTATCCTTTTCAAATGTATTGATAAGCAGTTCACTCGATATCTTGCCGTCAATCTGTATTCCGGTCTTAATATACTCATCGAGCGATATTTCCTGACTTATAACCATTAACGCCCCGGTCTTTACGGCGGCCATATCATATGTGGCATTTACAATTTCAAATATTGACTGTTGACTGAATCGTTCATATGAATCACTGTTTTTAAACAACCCGCCTGTTTTAAAGAATCTGAGTCCAAGCTTTTCAAGAGCTCTTCTTATTTCAGGCTGAAGTAATATTACAAATGCAATAAGACCCACATCTATGGAACGCTTAACAATCCACCATATGGTTCTCATATTTAATATGTAAGCTATAAATATAAATATGATAATTACGGCAACACCCTTAAGCATGGACCAGGCTTTTGTACTTCTGAGCCATATTATAATTCTGTATATCAAAAACGACATAATGCCTATTTCTATAATATCCACAACGGAAACAGACGGTATGTATATTCTTGATATGTAATTATCAAAAAATGTAGTTAATACGGAAAACACAATTATTGCTCCTTCTTCTTATCTTTGTCTTTTGTCTTTTTAGCATTAATATGTGTTACTTTTATATTGTCAACGGATACCTTAATCTTAGGTACTGCTTTTACGTAATAATAATAATCATCATCTTCAAATACCACTTTTTCGGTCTTAAGATAGGAAGCATTAAATGCAAAGACACTGCTCATTAAGCCAATCAATAACGCAATTCCCGTTTCTATGATAAACATAACAATAGGTGTTTCCACTTCCCAAATAAAATTCAATATTACTATTAAGAATAATTGAATAACCGTACCCACAACCGTGGCTATTTTCCATGCATAATTTACACTTGAATTTCTAAGCATTCCGACTACTATTATTATTACGGTAAATGATGCCATAATAATAAGCATGTCTTTATCGGTAATAATATCTCTTACGGCAAACAGAGCATTGGTACCGTTTCCCATAATATCTCTTGTGAGACTTAACTCAAATTTGCTCACGCTTTCCATTATGTAATATATCAATATACCTATGTTAACGGCAAAAACGCAGGAAATCGGAGCATATAAAGCAACAACAATAGGCAGTATATACGGTACCTTTAATGCAAAGCAAAGAACCGTAAGAAGAAGGATATTTAAAGCTTTTGGGGCAAACCGGAACAATATAAGATAACTTGTTATAAATATGAACAAAATTACTACACCGAGTTCGGTGGATATCGCAAACATATGAATGATAACCACGGCTCCGATTATCAGCAGCTGCACATAATTTTTCCCGAATGCTCCTGCAAATGAGATGCCCACTATCACTATCGGCATACATAATACGGATACAAAGCCTATCATATATGTAACAACGGACAGAGATAACAGCAAAACCGTGAATCTGAACAGGAATCTTATTATAGAATCATGCTTTTCATAATATTTTAGAAATTGCTCTCGTATCTGTAATAAAAAATTCATTGACCGGTCGTCTCCTCGCTGTTCATTGATTCTATGTAATTTCTTCTGTTCAGATATGTCCTGAGCTCTGAAACTTTCAGATAATATCTCTTGGAATAAATCGCAAATGCGATAAGTATGAAAACCCCTTCCATTATTGTATATATCGTAATGTCATAAAATTTACGGAATAATAACAACGGGTTATTCATAAAATTAATAAGGCTGTCTGCTATATCACCGAATAACATGGTATATATAATTCTGCATAAAATATAAGCTATCGTTGTTGAAATAACAGTCCACAAAACGCCTTGAAAAACATATGAGCTTTTCTTGATTTTTAAAAGCTGCTCCGCATCTTTTCCTGTTTTTTTTTCATACATTGCAAGCTTTGTCTGTATTATCAGTTTATTTTTATTCATAAATTAATCCACATTTTCAAGAAATTGTATGTATTTAATATTAACATAATTTATGAGTATTAAAAAGGAGGAATATAAAGTGTGATTTTTGACGGTTTTTAATTAAATTATACGTATAACATTCTTCCGAAATATAAAAGAGAATATAAAAAGCTCAAACCTCTGTGAAATATAACATATTTACCGAACAATCGGTAAATGTCTGATATCTCACTCAGATTCGAGCTTTTAATTTATGTATTATATTTAAAAATTATTCTTCCCAATTATGATATACATTCTGAACATCATCGTCTTCATCAAGCATCTCGAGGAGCTTGTTCATGTTTTTAATATCCGTTTCATCCGTAAGTGTAACGTAGGTTTGAGGTATTCTTGTTATCTCAGCGGAAGCAAATGTAATTCCCTCTGCTTCAAGCGCTTCTCTTACGGTATCAAAATCATTTTGGTCTGTTAATACTTCATATGAGTCCTCTTCTTCGATAAAGTCAAGGGCGCCCGCATCCAAAGCAGCCATCATAAGCGTATCCGTATCGACATCACACTCTTCTTTATCTATTATAAGCTGACCTTTTGTATCGAACATAAATGATACGCATCCCGGAGTACCGATATTGCCGTGGCCTTTGGTAAATGCGAATCTGATGTTTGACGCAGCTCTGTTTCTGTTATCAGTAAGAGCTTCAACTATTATTGCAGTACCGTTTGGTCCGTATCCTTCATATACAATACTCTCTAAATCCGCTTCAGATGATGAAGCAGCCTTTTTGATACTTCTTTCTATGTTATCGTTTGGCATATTGTTTGCCTTAGCCTTTGCAACAACCTGACGAAGCTTGGAATTGTTATTTACATCCGGACCGCCTTCTTTAACCGCGATAAGTATCTCTTTTCCTATTCTTGTAAATATCTTTCCCTTTGCTGAATCGTTCTTCTCTTTTTTGGCTTTAATATTGGAAAACTTTGAATGTCCTGACATAATTCTCTCCCGATAAATAAAAAGCTTCCATATCTTACAATATGGAAGCTTAATAATATACGATATGTGTTAAAAGGTATAATAAGCTTAACCTTCAGTCTCTATCTATAATTACTTACGAATACCAAGCTTAGCAATAAGCTCACGATATACTTCAAGATCTTTCTTCTTAAGGTAATCAAGAAGACCTCTTCTCTTACCAACCATCTTTAAAAGACCTCTTGTTGAATGATAGTCCTTCTTATTAACCTTAAGATGCTCTGTAAGCTCCTTAATTCTTGCCGTAAGAATGGCAACCTGTACTTCAGGTGAACCTGTATCTCCCGGTTTTCTTGCATATTCGTTAATAATAGCCTGTTTCTTTTCTGCTGAAATCATAATAATCCTCCATTTATTCTTGTAACACCTGATATTAAGCACAGGTGGATAAATCCTAATGCTGAATATCGGTTATAAACAACTTCACGAGTTTATCATATAAATATATATATTTCAATAGCGTATATTAATATTATTTAATAATAAAATCTGAAATCAGTATGCAGTGACAGTCGTTATGTCTTTTTATTTATATTGTGTTTATACAGTAATAAGATTTATCATCTGATTTTCAGAACCAAAATTTAGGATATGACCTTCTGTGCGATAAATTGTTGATTATAAGAGCTAAAATTACAATTACAACCGAGCCGACAAGTATGGGCATAAATATGTATGACCATCCCAAAGGTGTCGGATTTAACATTACAACCAACGGATCCGCTCCCGCCGGAGGATGCGTTGTTTTTGTCAAAACCATTATTCCTATGGCGGTCCCCACACACAAAGCCGTTACAATAACTGAATTGCCGAACAGTGTTCTAAACAATATTCCTATCGTAGTTGTAAGAACATGTCCTCCTATTATATTTCTCGGCTGTGACAGAGGTGCCGCCGGCGCGGCAAAGGCAAGCACACAACTTGCGCCGAACGGTGCGGCAATCCACGGCGAGGAACTTATATGCGACAATATCAGCAGAATAAATACAGCGGAAAAGCCTCCTATAAATCCAAATATACTGTCATGTAAACTCGCCTTTAATGTAGACCTTTCTTTCGTCAACATTTTCTTTAAATAATTCATCGCACTTTTTTCAATATTACCTCCGTTTTTTTCTGATATATTTTGACAAAAATATTTCGTAATGCTGTTTTCGAGTGAAAATTACTCGTCCAATATTTCTTTTGCTCTTATTGTGTCATTCGCTATTGCGTCCTTTAATTCTTCCAAAGAGTCAAACTTCTCTTCAGGTCGTATCATTTCGATTACATCTACTTTAATATCCGTGCCGTAAAGTTCTCTGTCAAATGACTCATCCAAAATATTACTCTCAACGCTTACGGCTCCGATGTTAACATCACCCATATTCTCCACCGTCGGTCGAATTCCGATATTGGTTACCGCATCGTATATATTGTTTCCTATGTGTACTCTTGTGGCATAAACGCCGAAAGGAGGAAGCGCCTTATAAGCCGCAGGATAAAGATTGAGTGTGGGAATTCCGATTTTATGTCCGAGTCTGTTGCCTTTTGCAACCCTGCCGAACAATGAATAGTCATGCCCCAGCATTTCCCTTACCGTCTTCATATTCCCTGATTTCAAATTTTCTCTTATGGATGTGGAACTGAGTACGTTGCCTTTTAAAATATATGTCGGCTCTATATGTACGCCGTAATTATATTTTTTTGAGAGTTCCGTAAGCAATCCAATATCGCCGATTCCCTTATATCCGAAAGTAAAATTTTCTCCTATGCAAATATATTTCATATGAAGGGACTCAGTCAAAATACCCTTTACAAAATCTTCAGGCGACAAATGCATGAGCTCGTCCGTAAAATGACATTCTATAAGAATATCGACTCCCCTGTCCTTTAAAAACATTCGTTTTTCTTCTTTTGTCATGAGGTATTTTGTTGTTTTTGATAAAGAGCTCGGCATATCGATAAATGTGATTACAACACTTTTTAAATTGTTTTGCTTTGCAAGCTCAACCGTTTTGTCCACAAGTCTGCAATGCTCTATATGAAAACCGTCAAACTTCCCGAGAGTCAAAGCCGTCGGTTCAACGCAAATTTTCTTAAATTCCGATAAACTGTCTACTACTAACATATCACACCCTGCTGCCGTCATACAAAAATACTTTTATTCTGAGAACATCATCCTTTCTTTCGTATATTCCCATGAATTTTCCGCAAGAATCATACACCCTTGCCGTACTTATATTCTCAAAAGAATCAAAATCACTTTCTTTTATCATATACTCGGCAATCTTGTTGCCGTTGTAGAGTAATTTTGAATACTCTTCTTCTATAATTACTTTTCCCAAATCCGAAAACGGAACTTCCGGTTTTATTAATACGGAATCAATGTTTCCGTCCTTAAAAATTTTTTCCAATTCCGAAAGCTTTATTGTCTCGGATATATCGATATTGCCGGTAAATGTCCTTGTCAGCTTGCTCATACAGGCATATGAACCTAAAGCCCGTCCCAAATCGTCAATAAGTGTTCTTATATAAGTTCCTTTTGAGCATTCAACTCTTATACAATATTTTTCAACGATTACGTTTCCGATTGTCTCGCGAACATTTTCCGATATATTTTCCGCATCATACATTGAAATCAATTCTTTGCCCAACAATTCGATATCATATATTTTTATGGTTCTCGGCTTTCTTTCTACCGTCTTTCCCTCCCGTGCAAGTTCATAGAGATGCTTTCCGTTATGTCTTATTGCGGAATACATGGGAGGAATCTGCTCTATGTCACCCCTGAATTCGGATAATACTTTTTCCGACACGATGCCGTCCGACAATTCCGGTGATTTCATATCGGATTTATTATATCCCCCGCAAAGCAGGTTAACATCTTTGTCAGTTACCGTTCCCGTTACATCAAGCGTATCGGTGGCGAATCCCAGTATAAATTCTGCAATATATTCTTTTTTGCTTCCCGCAATATAATCGCTTAATTTCGTAGATGAACCTACGCATATGGGAAGTACGCCTTCCGCCATCGGATCTAAAGTCCCCGTATGTCCTACTTTTTTCTGATGAATAATACCTCTTACTTTGGCACATACATCAAATGAAGTAAATCCCTTTTCTTTATATATCGGTATTATTCCGTCCGTCACATTGTACCTCTTTTACTTTACGATAACTCTTTTTCCAAATATGCCTCTATGTCCTGTTTAATCTTATTAATGCCGTCAAATGTTGAGAATCCGGCTGCACGCATATGTCCGCCGCCGCCCTTACTTATGGCATATTTACTTACATCCGCATATTTTTTTGACCTCATGCTTACTTTATTCATTCCGTCCTGTACGGGATAAATAAATACGGCAACTTCAACTCCCTTTATTAATCTGAGTTGTTCTACTATGCCTCCCAAATCCGATGCCTTTACGCCTGCGGATTCCATGTCTTCGACGCTTACATATGAATATGCCGCAGATCCGTTAAAGAGCAGCTGCGTATTCTCTATGGCCTTTGCAAGCGCTTTGGTCTGAGTAAATGTTCTTTCATAGAACACACCGTCTATAATTTCACTGAAATCAAATCCGTAATTTATAAGCTCTCCGGCAATTTCCATCGTTTTTTGTCTTGTTGCTGCATACTTGAAAACGCCGGTATCCGTGACCAATCCGGTATACAGACATTCAGCCGTTTCTTTATTGAACTTTGCGTTATCCAAAGCTCCGTAGAGAACTTCACATACAGACGGTGCAGTGTCGTCTATATGGCTGTAAGTCGCAAACGGCTCTCCCGTAGGTATATGATGATCGATATTTACCGTCACGGATGCGCCGTCAAACAGTCTGACAAAGGGCTTAATTCTCTCCTTTACGGAACAGTCCAGCACAACAAACATATCCGGACTGCTTCCGTCGTCTTCGGTTATTATACTGTCAAATCCGTTTAAATATGAAAATTCTCCCGGTTTCCCGGTCAAATACGGCACAACCCTTATATCAGGATAGTTATAAGATATATAATTATACAATGCCAAAACCGATCCGATGCAATCACCGTCGGGATTAATATGACCGGTTATTCCGACACTTTTAACGTTATGTTCATTAATAATATTATCGATTTTTATCATGGTAACCTTTCTAATCCGAAACGAAATATATTATTCGTCTTTTTCGGATTCATCATTTACTGATTCAGATTCCTTTTTTACATCGTCAATAAGCTTAGACATTCTTACACCGTATTCAATTGAGTCATCGGGTATAAATTCAATCTCCGGCGTATTTCTTAAGTTAATCGTTTTTGCAATTCTTGTTCTGATAAATGCCTTCGCGCTGTTTAAACCGTCAATTGTTTCATTTAAAGCGTTATTATCGCCCAAAACGCTTATATACGCTTTACATGTCTTTAAATCAGGCGCAACATATACGTCCGTAACACTTGTAAGACCGCTTATTCTCGGATCTTTTACCTCATTGCTGATTATATTGCTGAGTTCCTTACGGACTTCATTGTTTATTCTTATATTCTTTATACTGTTTTTTCTCATTTATTCACCTGTCAGAATAGCATATTCATATTAGTTTGATTACTCAAAAAAGGCTTTATCTGTTTAGATAAAGCCTTTTTAATTGATGTTATTGTATCACAAATTTTATTATCTTGGTATCTCAACCATTTCAGAAGCTACCACAATGTCGCCCTCTTGTATATCTCCGAATTCCTCAAATACAAGACCGCACTCATATCCGCCCTTAACTTCTTTAACTTCATCTTTAAATCTCTTAAGCGAAGCTATTTTTCCGTCATAAATAACCTTTCCGTCACGAAGGATTGTGCAAAGTGCCTTTGCCTTAAGCTTTCCTTCCGTAACGATTGAGCCTGCAATATTACCGACTCCCGAAGCTTTGAATATCTGTCTGATTTCGGCTCTTCCTATTTCCTGTTTTTCGAAAATAGGCTCAAGCATACCGTGAAGAGCCGCTTCAATGTCGTTAATGGCATGATAGATTACGCTGTAGAATCTGATATCCACGTCTTCGTTATCTGCCGTAGCCTTAGCCTGATTGTCAAGCTTAACACCGAATCCGATAATGATTGCATTGGATGCGGAAGCAAGAATAACATCCGATTCACTTATGTTTCCGACACCGCTGTGTATTATCTTAACGGCAACTTCTTCATTTGACAGCTTTTCAAGACTTGTCTTAATGGCCTCTACGGAGCCCTGTACATCAGCCTTGATAATAAGATTGAGTTCTTTAACCGTTCCGGCCTTTATCTGATCGAATAAATCATCAAGAGTTACTCTGTGCTTAGATTCATCAACCATTTTCTTCTTCTCTTCGGAAATAAATGTATCCGCAAAGTTTCTTGCTTCTTTTTCATTTCCGAACGCCATGATAATTTCACCTGCGTTAGGGACTTCGTTAAGACCGAGAATCTCAACAGGAACAGACGGTCCCGCCTCCTTAACGCTCTTATCCTTGTCATTAATCATAGCTCTGATTTTGCCGTGACTTGATCCGGCTGCAACGGAATCTCCCACATGAAGAGTACCCTTTTGTACAAGAATTGAAGCAACAACTCCTCTGCCCTTGTCAAGCTCAGCCTCAATAACAATACCTCTTGCCATTCTCTTTTTGTTGGCTTTAAGCTCTAAAACATCTGCCGTAAGCATAATCATTTCAAGAAGGTCGTCAATGCCCTCTCCCGTACGTGCCGAAACAGGACAGAAAATGGTTGTGCCGCCCCATTCCTCAGGAATAAGTTCATACTCCATAAGTTCCTGCTTTACTCTTTCAATATTTGCAGTAGGCTTATCAATCTTATTAACGGCAACAATTATTTCAACACCTGCCGCTTTTGCGTGGTTTATGGCTTCAACAGTCTGAGGCATTACGCCGTCATCCGCCGCTACAACAAGAATTGCTATATCAGTGGCTTCCGCGCCTCTCATTCTCATTGCCGTAAACGCTTCATGTCCCGGTGTGTCAAGGAATGTAATAAGATCTCCGCCCTGAGTTTTAACCTGATATGCACCGATTTTCTGAGTGATACCTCCGGCTTCCTTATCAGTAACGTGTGAATTCTTAATTGCATCAAGAAGTGATGTCTTACCGTGGTCAACATGTCCCATTACGGCTACTACAGGAGGACGTGGAGTAAGCTTGCTTTCATCATCTTCATCATTTTCTTTTAAAAGTTCGGCAATTACGTCCACCTTAACTTCATGTTCACATAAAACGTTATATTCAACGGCTATTTCTTCCGCTGAATCATAATCAAGTTCATCATTGATGGTAACGACCTTGCCCTGTAAGAATAATTTTTTAATGAGTGCCGCCGGCTGAAGCTTCAACTTTTCCGCAAGCTCTTTAACCGTAACCACGTCAGGAAGCACTATTGTCTTAATAACTTCTTCCTTTTTCTCCTTCTTAGGTTTAATATCCAATGCGGCAATATCGTTTTCTCTGTTCTTTCCTTTGTTTTTTTCCTTATCTTTGGAGAATTTTGTATTATTGTTGTTATGTTTTCTTGAAACATTTTTTCCGTTTTTTGAAACTAAATCATCTGAAGGAGCCGGCTTTCTGTCGTTGTTCTTTCCGATTCCGTTTCTGTTGGAGTCAAACTTACCGTTTTGATTTCTGTCTCCGAATTTTTTATCTCCGCTGTTTCTTCTGAAATCACCGTTATTTCTGTTATCTCTCTGACCGTCTCTGTCCCTGCCTTCGCCGTTTCTGTTTTCCGGTTTGTTTCTGTTATCGGGTCTTGTTCCGAATTTTTTATTATTGTGATTGTAACCGTTCTTCTTTTCTCCCGATACATTTTTACCGTCAGCGTTATTTGAACGATCTGTGCCCGATACCTTTTCTCTGTGTTTGTTATCGGCGTTATTTCTGTATTTTTTTTCTCTGTCTTCGGATATATTCATTTCTGTCTTATTATTTCTCTGCTTACTGTTGTTAGAATCAGTTTTTTTATTATCCTTTTTTACATTTTCATTGTTTTCATTTGTCTGTGATTTGGAGGCTGATCCAAATTTACTGCGCACTCTTTTTACTTCATCATCGGTAAGACCGCTGAAATTAGTAAAATTCTTGCTCTCTGTACTTAAGTATGCACATATTTCCTTTGACGGGATGTTTAATTCCTTTGCGATTTCATGTACTCTCATCTAATCCCTCCCTGTTCACCTTGAATATCCATAATTGCTTTGGCAAAACCCGAATCAAGCACAGACACTGCCGATCTGTATGATTTACCTATTATTGCACCGAGTTCTTCTTTATTTTCTTTTACTTTAATTAACGGAACGCCGTAATATTCACATTTGTTGGTAAATAATTTATCAGTATTTTCCGAAACATCATTTGCAAGCAATATTGCATATGCTTTACCGGATTGTATATCTCTTATACACGTATCCTCACCGCTTGAAAGCCTTCCGGCTTTTGCGCATATTCCAAGTATTGACTTGACGGTTTTTACTTTTTTCGGTAGACCGTCCGCCTTCATTCGTATCACCTCTTCCGTATAAACAGCTCTTTACTCCATGTTGAGAAGTCTGTCTTTAATTTCATCCGGGATATTAACATGCATCTTAAAGGCTCTGTCAAATCGCTTTTTTTCCAATGCATTTTTTATACACTGACTGTTCCTGCAAATGTAGGCGCCATGACCGTTTACTTTCCCCGTATCGTCTATAACCAGTTCTCCGTCCGGTGTCTTCACCACTCTGAATAAATCAGCCTTATCCTTTTTTTCGGAACAGCTTATGCATATTCTTTGTTTTATTTTCTTCTCTGTCATGGAAAACTCCGCAATATTTATTAATTATTCTTCATTTGCATCAGATTCGTAATCTGTATTATCCGGCTCTTCCTCTGTGTCAAATTCAGCTTCGTTATTAATCTGTGATTCACTCTTAATGTCTATGCCGTAATTTGTAAGCTTAGCCGCAAGTCTTACATTCTGACCCGCTTTACCGATTGCAAGTGAAAGCTGATCGTCCGAAACAATAACTCTGGCTTTCCTTTCATCTTCATCGACTTCGATTTCCAATACTCTTGCCGGACTTAAAGCATTCTTTATAAGCCTTACGGAATTGTCGCTCCATTCTATTACGTCAATCTGCTCATCGCATAATTCCGAAACTATTCTCTTAACTCTTTCACCGTTTTTTCCCACACATGAACCTACGGCGTCAACATCCTCATTTGTTGAACAAACAGCCATTTTGGTTCTTGAACCGGCTTCTCTTGCTATGTTTTTAATAACAACGGTGCCGTCCTGTATTTCCGTTACTTCTTCTCTGAAAAGCGCTTTGACAAATTCCGGAGTACTTCTTGAAACCTTTATATATATTCCGCCTTTACCCTTGTTGTCCACACTTACAACCACAACGCGGATTCTGCTTCCCACGGTATATTCTTCGCCCTTTACCTGGTCGCTTCTTCTTAAATTGGTCTGTGATTTGCCGATATCAAGAAGAACGTTTCCTCTCTCGTCTATTCTCTGAACGGTTCCTGTAATAAGAGTTCCTTCCTGATTTTTGAATTCATTATATAATGCATTCTTTTGTTCTTCTCTTATCTTTTGAACTATTGCATTCTTTGCGTTTTTAGATGCCGTTCTTGTAAATTTGTCGGTAGGAAGCTCTATTGTAATTTCATCTCCTACTTGAGCCTCCGGAACGTATTCACGAGCTTCTGACAAAAGCATTGTGGAAATTGTTTCCAATCTGTCGTCATCGGCATATTCGTATATTTCATCATCAGGTATAACAACTCTTTTAGCATAGATATGGAATTCGCCCGTAATTCTGTCAACTTTAATAATACAGTCGGTATCGGTTCCGTATTGTGACTTGTATTCTTCAAGAAGAGCCTTTTCAATAGTATCAAACATCACATCTTTGTCGATTCCGCTTGATGTATTGAGATCGTCAACCGCCTCAAGTAATACCTGCTCCTTGCTTTTTTTATCCTTGCCGCTCTGTGCCTTTGCCATCATTATCTCCTTAATGTAAATGTAATAAGCATTGTTTATTTCTTTTCAACATATGCAAGTCTTATTCCTGCGATATTGTTTCTTTCAAGTGTTAATTCTTCAGAAGATATTTCATCTTCTATGACAAGTTCTTTTTCGGTATATGATTTCAGTATACCGGTAAGATTTTTCATTTTATCGACTGCCTTGTAAAGGCTTATATCTACGAGCTTTCCTATTGAACGCTCATAATCCTTCTCCTTTTTTAAAGGTCTTGTAAGTCCCGGTGAGCTCACCTCAAAAATATACGGTATATCAATAAATTCTTCCCTGTCCAGGATTTCATTCATTGCACGGCTGAATGTTTCGCAATCCGTAATGGTAACTCCTTCCGGTTTGTCGATATATATTCTTAAATAGTCTTCTCTTCCTTCTTTTACAAATTCTACATCGATGAGTTCAAACCCCATCTCTTCCGCAAGCGGCTCTGCATATTCTTCTGCTTTCTCTTCGTATAAAGATACTTTGCTCATATTACCTCCTTTGCCGTATAACGCAAAAGGAGTAAACCGGCTTATTGGTTTACTCCTTTCATGATTATTTACTTTAAGTAGCTTGTAGGGGAATCGAACCCCTGTTTTCGCCGTGAGAGGGCGACGTCTTAACCCCTTGACCAACAAGCCTTATGTTCCTGCATCTGTATGCTCTACGCGACTGCCTATTTACTATATATCACAAGCAATATAAATGCAAGAACTTTTTTAAAACTTTTTAAGTGTTTTTAATTTTATACAAAAATCACCCTTTAATTACATAAAAATCCATTTTGTTTATGTAATTATTAACGATGATCTTGAGAAACATACAGATTATTGTCTAATATAAATTCATATACGCTTTTTGACAATATTCCCGGCGATATGCTTTTTTTATCACATATATCATTTCTGATTTTTGTTGAGCTTATGGGAAATCCCGTTATGGGCATTAACCTTATATCCGCATTGAATTCTTTTTTCAGCATACGAATATGGTCGCTTATCGTTCTAATATCATCATTTTCCCGCTGCCCAACAAGAAATATTGCATTTGAAAGTATATAATCCGCGTTTCTCCATTTTTCAAGATACATCAGAGAATCCGAACCTATAATAAAATATATTTCAGCTCCGGCATACAATAATTTTAATTCTCTTATTGTGTCTGCGGTATACGTTATTCCTTTTCTTTCGGCATCTAACATTGATATCTGCATAAAATCTCTGCTGCTGTTCTTATCAAACATCCCGCCGCATAAATCCCTGTTATAATCTTTTATACACAGGTCAATCATCTCGGCTCTGACCGATACATCCAATAAATCATCTTCTTTTTTATAGTATGTACGTGCTGTGGGCATAAGAAGTACCGTATCCGGTTTATATGTTTCATATGCAGCCCTTGCCAGTTCAATATGCCCTAAATGAATGGGATTAAATGTTCCTCCCAAGACACCTATTTTCTTATACATTTCATCTCCCGTATACTAAATAAAACGTTATCGGATATCAATATGCCGCTTCATATCTCTTCTTATTGTTTCTGAACGGTTTGAGTATAAATTTATCAAAGATTATTCCGACTCCCACTCCGACGGCAACCTGCACAACGGTATGGAAAGTCAGAAAATAAAATGTATCCGTATTAAGAGAAGGATACAGGAATTCTCTCATATAAGACGCAAACAGATTATGGAAAATAAGAATATACAATGTATATTTCCCGATTGTCTTTAATATATTTACCGAAACAATGCCGTAATTATTCGCAACATAAGAAGCAATATAATATACAATAACAATACCTGAAACCGCTCCGACAACACCCAATCCGTATATATTATAATTTCTTATTGCCAATTCGAAGCTTCCTTTGAAAATCATATACAGCCATACAAAAGCCAACGGAAAGTAAAATATTTTATTTTCATTAAGTAATTTCAATATATTGTATTTTTTGAATATAAAACCTATATAGTAAAATACTGTCGCAAACATTGCTATGTCAACATACCACGGAAGCCATACGGATGAGGAACTTATTCCGTATCCCATAACGGATATACAAAGCGCTGCAATGCCTCTGTAGATCTCATTTTTAAATATTGTACTTATTATCAGGAATAATACTCTTACATCCAGCCTACTCTTCTTCTCTTTGTTATCATCGTATCATCAGACATTTAATTCTATCTTTCTCTTTTTAGGATCCTTATTAGGCTTATAAAGTACAGCCTTTCTTCCTATCACCTGAACAAGTTCCGATGACGTTCTCTCGGCTATAAGTCTCGCAACTTCTTTCGGATCTTCCGGTGAATTCTTAAGTATATTAATCTTAATAAGTTCTCTTGCTTCCAACACTTCCAATAAAGCTTTTGTCATCTCCGGTGTAAATCCTTCTTTTCCAAGTTGGAATACGGGACTTAAATTGCTTGATAACTTAATTAAATATGCTCTCTCTTTACTTGTCATAACAACTCTTCTCCATCTCCTTCAAAGTATTCAAAATCAAGATAGTCGCTTACTCTGACTGTATCTCCCTCGGAAAGTCCGAGTTTCTTAAGCTCCTTAATAATTCCGTTTTGTTCCATAAACTTCTGGAAAAACAGGAATCCCTTTGTCGAATCCAAATTTGTATAACCTAACATTCTGTCTACCCTCGGACCGGATACGCTATATGTAGATTCATCAATTTTTTCAACATAGAACGGCTCATCTTCACCGCCGCTGAATTTAGAATCCAGATCAATTTCGGGAGTAAATTTAAATTCTTCCTTAGGCATTTTTTCAAGTATGCCGTTTACTTCATATAATAATTCCTTAACTCCCTGACCGGTAACGGCGGAAATCGGATAAATCTTCATATCCTGACCGTACTTCTTCTTAATATCGGAAATTCTTTCGTTTAGTTCGTCTTCCGTAAGGCAATCAATTTTATTGGCCGCTATAACCTGTGGTTTGTCCAATATTGAACTGTCATAGTTATATAATTCTTTATTAATCTTCTCTATGTCATCAACAGGATCTCTTCCGTCGATTCCCGCTATGTCAACAATGTGAATAAGCAGTCTTGTCCTCTCTATGTGGCGAAGGAATTCAAAACCCAGCCCGGCTCCGGACGCCGCGCCTTCTATAAGACCCGGAATATCCGCAATTACAAAACCTTTTGCTCCTTCCACATCAACAACTCCCAGATTCGGATCAAGAGTTGTAAAAGGATAGTTTGCTATCTTAGGCTTTGCCCTTGTAACTGATGATAAAAATGTGGATTTACCTGCATTAGGGAATCCCACCAGTCCGACATCGGCTATGAGCTTAAGTTCCATTCTTATCCACAGTCCCTTAGCTTCTCCTCCCGGCTGAGCATATTGAGGCGCCTGCATTGTTGAAGTGGCATAATTCATGTTTCCTTTTCCGCCTCTTCCGCCCTTAAGAAGAGTTATCCTGTTATTGTCACCTGACATGTCGGCAATTACTTTTCCGGATTCGTCATCATAAATAACCGTTCCCTCCGGTACTTTAAGAATAATATCTTCACCGTTTTTTCCCGTGCAGCGTCTTTTTCCGCCCTCTTCTCCGTTAGCGGCTTTATATTTTCTGTTAAATCTAAAATCACCTAACGTATTAATGCCTTTGTCTACTTCAAAAATGACATCTCCGCCGTTTCCGCCGTTTCCGCCGTCCGGTCCTCCGTTTGGCACATATAATTCTCTTCTGAATGAGACATGACCGTCTCCGCCTTTTCCTGATTGAATATAAATTCTCGTTCTGTCTGCAAACATAATCAACTCTCTGTATAACTAACTTTAATATAATCCGGATGCATCATGGCCAAATCATCAATAGATGATGCCAGGCTCTCCATAAAAATGTAACTCAAATCCGATATATCATCTCCCGTAAGTTTAAAAATGACCATCGGCTTTTCTTCATCCACTATATTTTCACACGGATCATCCGTAAATTCATGTACCTGTCCTATGGTATGCGAAACCAATGTGGAAACAGCCGCACAAAGTGCGTCATCTCCGTCTAACGCAAAATCCACATGACCCGATACTTTGAAACTGTATATCTTATTGTCATTGTCTATAAAAAATTCAACATTGGTCATGGTTTTATTATTACTCCGTTCTGATAAAGATCATAATAAATATTTTTTTAATAATATAGCATTCGGAACAGTAATTCAAAGAGTATAACACAAAGATTTAAAATTTAATAATATTAAATACCGAATATTACAATAAGAAGGTTATATGTGCGTCCTATATGTTTTAATAACTTTATTTTATATATTTTGATTATTAATTCGGTTTATTTTATATTTTCGGTGTGTTAATATATGAAACATCATTTATTTGAATATACAGCATATTTGATAAAATGGTTTATAGATGGTAAATACACAACAACATATAAATCTTTGTATTAAATAAAGATTTATATGTTTGTTTAATATATTAATAAGGAGGATAAAATATGAGCTTCAACTTAGTTAAACGAATCCCCGATCCGACGGAAATTAAATCTATGTATCCCGTTCCGGACGGTTTTTCCGAAGAAAAAGCTGCATTTGACAAGGAAGTTGCCAAAGTTTTCACCGGAGATTCGGATAAGTTTTTATTAGTAGTCGGTCCGTGTTCCGCAGACAATGAAGAGGCTGTCCTTGACTATGTTCAAAGATTAAAAAAGGTTCAGGAGAAGGTTGCCGATAAGCTTATTATTATTCCGAGAATATATACCAATAAACCGCGTACAACGGGTATCGGGTACAAAGGAATGCTGCATCAGCCGGATCCTGAAAAAACATCAGACCTTTTGGCAGGTCTCATTTCAATAAGAAATCTTCATCTTAATGTTGCAAAACAGACCGGATTCATGACTGCAGACGAAATGCTTTATCCTGAAAACGCCGCATACCTTGACGATATCGTCTCATATGTAGCCGTAGGAGCAAGATCCGTTGAAAATCAGCAGCACAGACTTGTTGCCAGCGCATTTGACATCCCCGTGGGCATGAAGAATCCGACAAGCGGCGATTTAAGCGTTATGCTCAACTCCGTTACGGCATCTCAGTCGGAACAGGAATTTATATACAGAAACAGTGAGATAAAAACAACCGGTAACCCTCTTTCCCATACAATTTTAAGAGGCGCTACCAATAAACACGGTCAGAACATTCCTAATTATCACTACGAAGATATTATGAATCTGTTCAATATGTACAATGAACGCAATCTTGCAAATCATGCCGTTATTATTGACACAAACCACAGTAATTCTAACAAGCAGTATATGGAACAGGTCAGAATCGCAAAAGAAATTCTGCATAACAGACAGATTTCAAAAGACATCAGATCCATTGTAAAGGGACTTATGATAGAAAGCTATATCGTAGGCGGATGTCAGAAAATCGGTAACGGCGTTTACGGACAGTCCATTACGGATCCGTGCCTCGGATGGCAGGATACAAAAAATCTTATCTATACAATTGCCGACTTGGTATAATGTATTTTTGCCTGCGGCCTTAAATAATATATCCGTATAAAAACGCTCAGACTTAAAAGTCTGAGCGTTTTTACGTTTAATATTTGTTTTAATGTATGTTTTGAGTTTACTTTTTATATTTATTTTTACTGTCCCGTTACGGTTTTGGATATACCGTTTAACAAAAACGGAAAATAAGCTCTTCGGATTGTATATCCGTCAGCCGTATAGTCATCATTTAAATAACCTTTGTCGTTTTTAAACGGCGCAGTAATATCTATAAAGTTGGCACCGGCCGCGGTAACCTTTGTTGAAAGCGCACCGTTAAGTTCATCAACATTTTTCTGTGTATGATGTGTGCCGTTTGATCTTTCAAGGTCATATGTAATAGGCAAGACGGAAACAACATATATCTCGGATTCCGGTAATGCTTCCTTTACTTTTCCGACCAGCTCTGTTACGGCATTCGATATGCTTTCTGCATTTCTGCCGTTTCCGAAGTTAAGATCGTTTCTTCCGTACATTATAAATACTTTTTTAGGATTTAAAGATTTTACCTTTTCTATACTTGCGGCTCCGTTTTCTGTTCTTGAGTTTTCAGCCGCAAATACTCTTGATTTGTCGATGAAACTGTATCCGGATAAGTAGTCGAACAAATCGTCACCGATAAATGCCGCATCATGGTAAAATGCCTGTGTTACGAAATCTTCTTTTGTAACATTTCCGGACAGCTTATATATCTGCCCCTCTTTCTTTTCAGGTGCGGTTGTTGTTTCTTCTGTTTCGTTTACGTTTCCGTCAGCGGTATCGGAAGCACTTCCGGAACCGCCTCCCGCAAAAACCGAAGCCAGAACAATAGCCGTGACTCCGCCTCCCACGCATATTGCGGTGATTATCCATTTTCCGAATTTACTCCACCATCTTTTGTTCTTATTGAGAGTTATTGAATCTTTATTATGGTCGCTCATATTTCCCCTTTCCGGACTGACATATATGTCACATAATCAATATCCTAATGAAAATAATTATATATTTCCTTTGCCACCGCGACGGTAATTCCGTCAACTTTTAAAAGTTCATCCTCATCTGCATTTCTTATCTTATCAATATCCATAAAATATTTCATAAGCGCCTTTCGCCTTGCGGGACCTACTCCCTTTATTTCATCCAAAACGGAATTCACCTGAGCTTTGGAGCGAAGTTTCTTATGATATTCTATTGCAAATCTGTGTGCTTCATCCTGTATTCTCGTAATAAGTTTGAAACCTTCCGACCTTGTGCTTATGGGCATTTCAACATTGTTATAGTAAAGACCTCTCGTGCTGTGAGTATCGTCCTTTACCATTCCCGCAACGGGAATATTAAGATTTAATTCTTTAAGAACTTTCAGTGCAATATTTACCTGCCCTCTTCCGCCGTCCATTAAAATAATATCCGGAAGCTTTGAAAAACTTGTTTTATTATCCCCTGATTTTTGTTCAGTAACGGCTCTGCCGAATCTTCTTGTAAGTACTTCTCTCATACTTGCATAATCATCCGGTCCCTTTACTGTTTTGATTTTAAATCGTCGATAATCATTTTTCTTTGGTCTTCCGTCTTCAAACACAACCATGGATCCGACAGATTCTATACCGTTGGTGTTGGAAATATCATAAGCCTCTGCTCTTGATATTTTATTCAGTCCGAGAATATCGGCTATTTCCTTCATTGCTCCCGTTGTTTTGGCTTCTTCTTTCTTTATCCTTTCGGCATCTTTTTCAAGAATTAAAAAAGCGTTTTCCTTAGCCATGGTAACAAGCTTTTCATGAAATCCCTTTTTAGGCGTAATTATTACGACTTTCTTCTTTCTTATTTCGGACAGCCATTCCTCAATTACCGCTTTGTCATCAATGTCGGACTCAAGTGATATTATATCCGGAATATAAGGAGTTCCTCCGTAATACTGCTTCAAAAACTGCGACAATATTACATTTCCTTCATCTCCGTCCGCCACATCCATTCTGAAATGATCTCTTCCGAGGAGCTTTCCGGACCTTATGAAAAATACAGATACGACGCACTCGCCGTTTTTAAGTGCATATGCAATTACATCTCTGTCTTCGTTATTATCACCGGTTATCTTTTGTTTTTGAGTAATCTGTTTGACGAGATCCAACAGATCTCTCGTCTTTGCAGCTTCTTCATACTCCATTGCATCGGCCTGCGATTTCATTTTTTCGGTAAGGGAATCCAGCACCGGTTTATAATTACCTTTAAGGAATTTTATTACTTCGTCTATTTGCGCTCTGTAATCTTCTTCACTTATCATACCGCTTGCACACGGAGCGGAACACTTCCCTATGTGATAGTCCAAACACGGCCTTTCTTTATCGATATCCTGAGGAAGTCTTCTGTTGCACGTTCTTATCTTATACAGCCTGCAAAGTAAATCTATTGTCTCCTTTACGGCATATGCCGAAGTGAAAGGCCCGAAGTATTTGTTGGAATCATGCTTTGAATCTCTTGAGAACAACACTCTCGGATACTTTTCTTTAACCGTTACCTTTATAAAAGGATATGTCTTATCATCCGTAAGCATGGTATTATACTTAGGCCTGTGCTCTTTGATAAGATTAGATTCCAAAACAAGCGCTTCTAACTCAGTATCGGTTACTATATATTCAAATCTTGTTATATGCGTAACCATATACTCGATTTTTTGAGAATGCTTTTTACTGTTTTGAAAATATTGCTTTACCCTTCTCTTAAGTATCTTGGCCTTTCCCACATATATTATCTCGTCATTTTCGCCGTGCATAATATATATTCCGGGTTTCTCGGGAAGCTTTTTTAATTCTTCATTAATATCAAACATTTTTATTATAAAATGCCCTTACATGTGTTTACGATATTTTCGGATGTAAATCCGAAATGCTCAAAAAGCAGGCCTGCGGGAGCTGATTCTCCGAATGTGTCAATTGCCACGTTTGCACCGTCAAGCCCCGTATACTTTGCCCATCCGAAACTTGAAAGTGCTTCAACCGAAACTCTTTTTCTGCATGCGTCCGGAAGTATGCTTTCTTTATATTCATCACTCTGACGATCAAACAAATCCATTGAAGGAACACTTACAACTCTTACGTCAACACCTTCGGCTCTTAATTTTTCGGCAGCGTCAACTGTTATTTCAACTTCCGAACCGCTTGACATAAGGATAAGCTCAGGAATTTCGTTCTTTGAATCCTGTAAAATGTATGCACCCTTACTTATATCCGCAGATGAATTATCCTGTTGTGTCAAATTCTGTCTTGAAAGCACGAGTATAACAGGCTCGTTTCTGCTTTCTGCGGCATACTTCCATGCAGCGGCGGTTTCTCTTCTGTCACAAGGTCTGATTACACTTACGCCCGGCATTGCTCTGAACTGGGCCAGCTGTTCAATAGGCTCGTGAGTAGGTCCGTCCTCTCCAACGCCAATGCTGTCATGTGTAAAAATATATGTGATCGGAAGCTTCATAAGAGCGGCAACTCTTACCATAGGCTTAAGGTAGTCGCTGAACACAAAAAATGTAGAAGCAAAAACTCTGAGTCCTCCGTAAAGTGCAATACCGTTAACGATGGCGCCCATAGCCTGTTCTCTTACACCGAAGTGAAGATTGCATCCGCCGTAATTGTCATGACCGAAGTCGCCTGCACCCTTCATATATGTTTTGTTTGAAGGAGCGAGATCTGCGGATCCTCCGATAAGATTAGGCATGTGTTCTTTGATTTTATTGAGAATTACGCCTGATGAACTTCTCGTTGCCTCTGATTTTTCTGCATTTGCATTAAAATCTTCGCCTGAAAACAGGTCTTTAAGATCATATCCGTTATGATATTCGTCCCATTTTTTCTTTAATTCCGGATATTCTTCGGCATATCTTTCAAATAAAGCATTCCACTCCGCTTCGCTCTCCGCACCCTTGAGCATTTTTTCTTCATAATTTGCGTAAACCTCATCCGGAACCGCAAATGCTTCTTCAAGAGGCCAATTTAAGTCCTTTCTCATCTGAGCTATGTTATCGGCTCCAAGCGGAGAACCGTGGCAATCAGCCGTACCTGCCACATTTGGACATCCGTATCCTATTGTTGTTGTAATATTGATAAACGAAGGTCTCTTTTTATCAGCCTTTGCCATTTCGATGGCTTTTCCGATCATTTCTATATTGTTGCCGTCTGTTACGGTAATTGTCTGGAATCCGAAAGCTTCCATTCTCTTGTTGACATTCTCGGAGAATACATTGTCCGTGCTTCCTTCAATACATATGTTATTGGAATCGTAAAGAACAATAAGCTTATCAAGTCCAAGTGTACCCGCAAGCGAAAATGCCTCCGATGAAACTCCTTCCATCATACAGCCGTCTCCTCCGAGCACATATGTATAATTGTCCACAACAGGATATCCCGGTCTGTTAAATACGGACGCCATATGCTTTTCCGCCATTGCCATTCCGACTGCCATTCCCATACCCTGTCCGAGAGGGCCTGTAGTGGCTTCCACGCCTACCGTATAACCGTACTCGGGATGTCCCGGAGTCTTTGAACCCATTTGTCTGAAATTCTTAATATCTTCTATTGTAAGACCGTAACCCGTTAAATGAAGAAGCGAATACAAAAGCATGGATCCGTGTCCGCCTGAGAGAACGAATCTGTCTCTTCCCGCCCACTCAGGATTTTTTGGATTATGTTTCATATCATTTGCAAACAGTTCATATCCAATGGCAGCACATCCCAGCGGAAGTCCCGGATGACCGGAATTAGCCTTCTGAATTGCATCTGCCGATAAAAAACGAATTGCATTAATTGATAATTCATCTATGTTACTCATATTTCCCTCCGAAACTTAAAGTTGTATTCAGTTCACATATCCCTGATTTTCGTAATATATTCACATCACTTTATCATATATTCTAAATAATCAAATTGCAAATAAATTACTTCTGAATTATGTATAAAAGTATATTTAGAGTAAACCGAAAGCCGTAAGCAACATGTTGCTTACGGCTTTCTCATAACTGTATTAAATAAGTTAATATAGATAATTAATATTCCTTTGAAATAACCCGGAATACTGTCAAATCTTTATATCTTCATCCGTGAGTTCGTTTGAAACCACATTTTTCTTTCTTCTTCCGAAGAATCCTCCGCCCTTTGAACTTCTCTTTTTGGCGTGGGTTATGGAGCGCTCTACCAACTCATTAATATCATCCAATGATACATTATTATTCTTTGAACGGAGCTTGTCCAATAACAAATATAATACCAACAGACCGTCGTCATTTACGGTATATCCGTCTCTCTTTGCTATTTCCCTGAATATGTCAACAAGCTCGTTTACGGAATATTGTCTGAGGATAATTCTGTGGTTGAACGTATTTTCCATCTCCGGATTAAATTTAAGGAGAACTTCCATTTCGGCATCCGAATCTTCAAGAATAACAAACAATCTGTCCGTATCCTGTTTCAGACTCTGGAGTAACTCGTCGGCAACCGCAGGAAGGATACTTGCCGCATCTTCTATAATAAGAATTTTCCCCCTCAACTTTTCGGCGCTGCTTGCGAAACCGTATTTATTAAGAGTGTCTCCGGTAGTTTTAACGACTTTTCTTCTTGCATTCGGATCAATCATGTCAATAGCTCTTGCAATAAGCTTTGCAAATGCTGTTTTATCCGACATGTTGTTACCCGTTATTATTATATTTCCCGATGAAGAATCCTTTTTTGAAAGTTCATTCGGAAGATCCTTTATAAATTCGTGCAATTCCTCTGAAACGCCCGGAAGTTCCGTATATGCCTCAAAGAGATTCATTATTTTCTTTCTTGTGGCATCCGTAACAACAACATTTTGATAAGGAACATCTTTTGAAGAATTGTTTTTCATGGCCTCGGCGATGGCTTCTCTCGGAATAACAACCGTCTCGCCTATTCTTCCGTTTGGAGGAGTATTTTCCGTCACAGGTTCATGTGCGGTTTCGCCTACGGTCTTGTCTGTTTGAGAAGCTTCTGTACTCTCAGGCTCATTTTCCGAAACATTTTCTGAAATATTTTCTGAAATATTTTCAGTGCCGTCTGTTCCCTCGGTAACGGTGTCAACAACATTGTCGTTATCATTGATAAAATCCGGTTTATGAACTTCAGGCATGCGATCTTCCGATTCAATGTCAATCTGCTCGTTTTCTTTTGGTGCCTCGGCATCAGAAACAGCAGCGGCCGTATCTTCAACAGGTAACTCTGTCGTATCTTCCGCCTTTAATTTAGGCGACACGGAATTTCTTATTTTATCGACATCTAATGCTTTAAATGTGCTGCCGTTGAGTAATTCCGCAGGGATACTTGTATATTCGTAATTGTCCTTTGCTTCCTCATTATTATCCGCGGCAGGCGTTTCCGAATCCGAAGTTTTATCAGACAATTTATCTTCGTTGATTTCCGAAACATTCAATTCAGCATCCGATTCAATATTATCATTCGATTCAATGCCGTTCTCAATATTAACGTCAGGCTCCGAAACTGTCTCAACCTTATTAACGGCAGATTCTTCAACAGCTTCTGTATTATTTACGTCCGGTTCTTCAACGGCACCGGTATTGCTTACATCAGGTTCTGCAACCGTTCCGATGTTATTAACATTTTGCTCCGCGCCGGCAATAATACGGTTAATATCGGATTCTTCCGCAGGTGCAATACTTGCAGCGGAAACTTCCGCAGGATCATCCGTGATTTCTTTACCCATGAAATAATCATAAAGTATGTTTGCCGAATTAATAACTTTCTTAGGAGCTTTATCAATCTGTATATTAATACTCTCCGGATTGATGTCCGCAAATGCTATGGCAAATACTTTAAGCTTATCCTCAGGAGCGTCTATTCCCATTTTAACTATATCGGCAATGATATTATTTGCGGAAAGCGAATCGTCGATTTCCGCTTCAGGTTCCGGCTTGGCAAAATATATATCATTAATTTCATCTTCATTTCTTGCCTGAGCCTTGCCTGTTCTTATATCCAAATCCGTCCTTGAAGATTTGACAGACAAAGTATACTCAACATTTCTCTTTGCAACCGACTCGTTAAACGGTTCGCCGGCTTCTTTCGCCAAACGTTTCTGTTCTTCCATTAACTTATCATATGCTTTGCTCTTGTCTTCAATCTCATCCAATGCTCTTTCAAGTTCTGAAATCGAAAATTCTTTAGTATGACGATCTGCGTATTTTCTCTCTCTTTCCGCCTCAATCCAATCCGAAAGATTCATCTGACCTTCAATTTGTTCATCTTCATCGGATACGGCATTATTCTCCGCCTTAAGTTTTTGCCTGTTTTCTTCTTCCGACATGATTTTATTGACGTCGGCGCTTATGCTCTCATGTATTCCGAGTTTTTCATGAATCTCCGGTACGGAAACAAGACTTTCGGTATTTAATATCTCAGAATATCCCCTATGAAGACGTTCTTTTGCACCGTCAATAATGCTTTTGAGAGATTCGGAAAATTTCGTATTATTTTTATCGTCATTATCCGAATCATCCGTATTTATTTCGGAATTCACTTCAGTATTATCATCATTTTCTTCAACATCCGAGCTGTCCCGTGTATCTGTATTATCGCTTTCAGGTTCGCTGATAATCTCTTCGGAAGCCTCTTCTGAAACATCTTTTGAAATCTGTTTTGAATCATCGGTTCCCGAAATCAAAGATTCGGAATGTACGTCATCTGAATGGATGTCATCGACAATAACATCTTTGTCGGATACTTTATCCGTCGTATTGTCGTTTTCTTCGAAAACAAACTCTTCTGCTTCCGGCAATTCTTCTTCGTCACCGAATACATCCGGCTCTTCTTTTTCTTCCAGATCATTGTTTATTAATTTCTTTGTCTGCTCTGCCTCAAATTCCGGAATATATTCGTCAACGGTAACATCAGATGACTCTTCCTCCACGTTGTCAATATTACTTTTTGTAACCTTCTCTTCAACGATTTTTTCTATCTTCTTGTCATCGTCCTTAAAGTAAGAGCTGTCTACAAGATCCTTATCTTTTAAATCATCTTCCGTAACCTTACCATCGTTACGATTACGCATGCCCTTAAATAATGCCGAAAAAATATTTCCGGATTTCTTTTTCGGAGTAAGGTCAAACACCGCTTCCGAACCGTATTCCTTTTCCGCATCAAAGCTTTCTTCCTGCTCCGCCTGTGCTTTGAGGGCCTCTGCAAACCTTTCCGCATCATCTTTGTCTGCGTTAGGTTTTGCACTGTCGAGAAGTCCGTCTCCCAGTTTATGCTCTTCTTTTTCGTTATTTGCTGCAGAGTCGGCCTCGCTTCTTGCAAGCTTTAATTGCTCGGCAAAGGTCATTTCTCTTGTTCTTTCAAGATCTTCTTCTCTTACTTTTGCCGCATCATATACTTTCTGCTGTGAGTCATTGAGTTTGCCGCCCAATCTCTTTTTTAATTTAACGGCTCCCTCAACATAATCTCCTCCTACAAACCAAAGGCTTATTTCGTCGCAAATTTTAATCGCCTTGTCTTCATCTCCGTTTTTTGCGTAAAGACCGGCAAGCTTATACATATAATGTTCGTCGATTTCCTTTTCTCTGAACTTCTCAAGTACCTTAATCTGTTCTTCATTCGGAGCTTTTTTGGCTCTAAGTAAGTGATACTCTAAAATATATTTACTTGAATTATGTCTTGCCACCTTTGAGTATTCCTTAAACAACTCATCGGCATGATCAAAGTCACCGAGCTTGATGAAAATCTCAGTCAATCTGTAAAGTAATTTTCTTCCGCCCAAATTGCGGTTATATGCAAGTATGGCCATATCTCTTGCTTCTTCCAGATCTCCGACCTGTTCCTGCACGTCAACCATCATGGCAAGCGGAATCCACTCTTTGATTTTGCTCCAATCAATATCCTTTGCCAGCTCAGCGGCCTTTTTAAAATCTTTTTTTTCGTATGCACTTCTTATTTCTTGGATTCTCAACCCTATCTCGTATTTATCCACTGAAATTGCCCCTCTAAAATGAATCTATGTAAAAGCATTTATAATACTTTTTTTACTCTTGTTAATTAAACGCTTTTTAGTTTAACATAGTAAAAATGCTATGTAAAATATATGATATTTAAATATAATTAAATGTTTATAAAACAAATTACAGCTCTGTTCTGCCTTCCAAAGCTCTAAGCAAAGTTACTTCATCGGTATATTCCAAATCTCCGCCCACCGGAACTCCGCTGGCTATCCTTGTTACTTTAATACCTGTATTTTTTAATATTTTGCTTATATACATAGCGGTGGTTTCACCCTCAAGACTTGAATTTGTGGCAATAATTATTTCCTTAACCGGTTCTTCCGTTATTCTTGTAATTAATTCTTTCAGTTTTATATCTTCTTCCGTAATGCCCTGAAGCGGAGCAATGGCTCCGTGTAAAACGTGATATACCCCGTTGTACTTCCCCGTTTTTTCATAAGCCGCCATATCTCTCGTCTGTTCAACCACCATAATTGTATTATGATCTCTTGTCGTATCCGCACATACGGGACATACCTCCTCGTCTGTCAGACACATACATTCCTTGCAATAGTGAATATTATCCCTTGCTTCTGTAATTGCATTTACAAGAGACTGAACATTTTCCTTAGGCTGATTAAGTATATAAAAAGCCAGGCGCTGGGCATTTTTTGCTCCAACACCTGGCAAGCTCATAAGCTCGCTTGTCAGTCTCTTTATGTATCGACTGTAAATCTCCATATTACATGAAGCCTCCCAAACCGCCGGTAATTCCCGCCATTTTATTCTGAGCCTCTGTTTCAGCCTTATTGAGAGCCTCGTTTGTAGCGGCAAGAATCAAATCCTGGAGCATTTCAACATCATCCGGATCAACACAGTCCGGGTCGATAATAACCTTTGTTACAAGTTTCTTTCCGCTTACGGCAACCGTTACGGCTCCGCCGCCTGCGCTTGCCTCAAACTCCATTGACTGAAGCTGCTCCTGCTGCTCTTCCATCTGCTTTTGCATTTTTTGAGCCTGCTTCATAAGATTACTCATATTTCCTGGCATTCCGCCGCCCATTCCACCAAAACCTCTTTTAGCCATTTATACGTTTTCCTCTCTGTCATCAATTTCTATATCAGCTTTGACCAATTCGCTTATGTCTGTATAATTATTAAACTTATTGGAATTTCGTTCCTCGGATAACTCAATTGTAATATTTTCCATACCC
Source organism: Lachnospiraceae bacterium (assembly GCA_022769005.1). GTDB lineage: Bacteria > Bacillota > Clostridia > Lachnospirales > Lachnospiraceae > UBA4285. The sequence goes on along the minus strand of JALEKK010000036.1, from coordinate 36,858 downwards.
GTAAGTTCGCTTATTGTCTCTCTTAAAAGCTCTAAATAGGTTTTACCCGTATTTTCATCTAAACTTTTAAGTTTGTCAAAATATACTTTGGATTTTATCACATATGTAATTTCATGTCTATCGTCCGAGTATGATACGAACTTTCCTGATTTTCTGTAATGTGCGGGTATACTTTGCTTATATGTTTCGAAGTATACGGTCATTATGGAGTCCCATGCCTGTGCCATGGTAATTTCTCCTTTTGAAAGACTGTCCAAGTCTCTCTTTACAGTCGGGCTTATTTCCTCGCGTTTTGTTTCATTTCCGTGTTCTGCGCTGTTGCTCCGTATACTCATATAATCAGCTGCTCCGACTTTGGACAGATTTTCCATCTGTGTTTTCAATCGTTGCATTTCCTGCTCAAGGGTAATAATCGCCTCAGACTGCATTTTTATAATCTCATTATTGCCTCCGGAATCTCCTCCCCGAAAATATTTATCTGTACACAATTTAATTACGGCAACTTCCGTCAATGTTTTCTTGTGATTTGATTTTTTTATTTTCTCGGATAATTCGGACAGTTCTTTTATGAAATACATAACCGTATCCGCATCGGAAGCGGAAGCATCTTCTCTTAGCCTGTCCAGATTGGCGTCGGAAATGTCAGGCATCAGTTCTTCCGGAACATCTCCGTTTTCATCCATCGAACAGTTTATAAGAAGAACATTTCTTAAATAATCTATCAGGTCGTTTATAAATCTGTTAATTACTACTCCGTCGTCCAGAGCATTTTTTAAAACTTCCAATGACGCTAAAACGTTTCCGTCTTTTAAACAGTTATACATCTCGGAAAATGTATCCGTATCAACCGCCCCGAGTATATCAAGAACGTTTTCGTAGGTTATCTCTTCTCCCACCGAAAACGAAACACATCTGTCAAGCAGCGACAAGGCGTCTCGCATTGCTCCGTCGGCGCTTCTTGCAATATATCTTACTGCTTTTTCTTCAATAAGAATATTCTCTTTTTCAGCCAGTTCCGTCAGCTGATCGGATATGGTTTCAACGCTTATTCTCTTAAAATCATATCTCTGACATCTGGAACTGATTGTTATGGGAATTGAACTTATCTCCGTAGTGGCAAGGATAAATATTACATATTCAGGCGGCTCCTCCAGTGTCTTTAAAAGAGCGTTAAAAGCTGCCGAAGAGAGCATATGCGCCTCATCAATAATGTATACCTTATATCTTCCGCTTGTGGGTTTGTAAATAACATCTTCTTTTATTTCCCTGATATTATCGACGCCGTTATTGGATGCGGCATCAATTTCCCTTATATTAAGATTTGAGCCTTTTGCGATTGAAAGACATGTACTGCATTTAAGGCACGGTTCTCCGTCCGTCGGATTCTCACAGTTAACGGCCATGGCCATGATCTTTGCCACGCTGGTTTTACCGGTTCCCCTGGTGCCGTTGAAAAGGTATGCGTGAGCCGTATGAGATGAGGCTACCTGGTTTTTTAACGTTTTAACGATCGGATCCTGTCCTTTAACTTCCGAAAATGTCTCCGGTCTCCACTTTCTATATAATGCTGTATACGACATACTTGTACTCCCACATCCATTAATGAATTTTTGATAATTAACACTTTTCGGATAAGAAAGCGGCAACATTTTCCGCACACTTTATTCCGTCAACGGCTGCACTCGTTATTCCTCCGGCATAGCCGGCGCCCTCTCCGCACGGAAAAAGTCCTTTAATGCTGGAATGGCCTCGCTCATCCCTGAGTATTCTTACCGGACTTGATGTCCTGCTCTCAACTCCGGCGCATACAGTATCTTCACTGTTAAAACCTTCTATCCTGTTATTAAAGATATCGAATGCTTCCGTTATTGATTCATTTACAAATTCCGGAAACACACTTCTTAAATCCGCGCTTACATATTGTCCCTTTATTGCCGCCCGGAGATCTGTTTCGCAGCCTATCTTTCCGGCTTTGTAATCTCCGTAACTCTGAACGGGAATTTTTCCGTGCCCTGCTGCAAATGCTTTATGTTCCAGTTCTTCCTGAAAGTACATTCCCGAAAATAAATCATCTCCGAAATCGTCCGGATTGCAATTAACTATTATTGCGGAATTGGCATATCCGGAGTTTCTGTCGGAATAGCTCATTCCGTTTACGCATATTCTGCCCTTTTCGGATGAGGAATCAACAACATATCCTCCCGGGCACATACAAAACGAATACACCCCTCTTCCGTTTCCCGTATGGGCGGTCAGCTTATAATCCGACGCCGGAAAAAGTCCGTCAATGTTACTTTCACCGTATGTAAATCTGTCAATAATACTCTGCCTGTGAATCACGCGCATACCTACGGCAAATCCCTTTGCCTCCATTTTGACATTGCTTTCTCTGAGAAACCTGAATGTATCTCTTGCGGAATGACCTATGGCAAGTATAATTGCCCCTGTTTCGATATATACTTTCTCACCGTTCGTCGTATCGGTATATGAGCATCCTGTAATTTCTCCGTTTTCCGTTTTTACGGAATCAAATAAAGAATTAAATCTCACCTCTCCTCCTAGGCTTATGATTTCTTTTCTTATATTCTTAACCACATCACACAATATATCCGTGCCTATATGAGGTTTTGACTCATATAAAATATCTTCACAGGCACCTGCTTTCACAAATGATTCCAATACAAAGTCAACTCTCCCGCCGGCCTTTCCTATTCCGGTATAAAGTTTACCGTCGGAAAATGTGCCTGCGCCTCCTTCTCCGAACTGGACATTGGAATTATATTTCAATTCACCGCCGTTCCAATAACATTCCACATCTCTGCTTCTTGAATCCGCATCTCTTCCTCTCTCCAATACGATAGGTTTAAATCCGGCTCTTGCAAGCAATAATGCTGAAAACATTCCGCCGGGTCCGAATCCTACAATAACGGGGCGATACGAAGCGCTGCCGTTTCCGGCGGAATACGGAAATGCATACTTTTCTTCGTTATATTCGGAAACGAATTTTCTGTCAGCCTTTGAAGGCATTTTAATGTCGACCAGTACACTGTATATATAGAAAAGTTTCGGTTTTTTTCTTGCGTCGAGAGATTTTTTTATTATTTTATACCCGGGAACATCGGAAACGGATTTAAGTTTCAGTTTTTTTGCTATGTCCTTTTTAATTATCGCATCCGTTCTGCGTGCATCATTAAAATTTTCTCTGTCAACTTCTGCCTTTATTTGATTTATAACTATCATAACTTCCTCTTGCCGTTTCTGTTTTAATGCACGCTTCTTCCGGCGGCAATGCCGCTGCTCCATGCAAAGTGCAGATTGTACCCTCCGCACGGACCGTCAACGTCCATGATTTCACCTGCAAAGTACAAATTTTCAACAATTTTCGATTCACATGTTTCAGGATTAATTTCGGACAGTTCCACTCCTCCGGAAGTAACCTGAGCAATTTCAAATCCGGCACTTCCTGTTATATTAAATTCATATGATTTCACACAATCGATAAAGTTAAACAGTCTGTTTTTGTCAACTTTGGAAACCGACTTATCCGCAGCCATTGATAACTTTCTGGCCGTAAATAATACAATTTTGGAATGTAATATACCGCCGAAAAAATCTTTCAATTTCCTGCTTCCGAATATTTTATACCATTTTTCGACTATTGAATATAATTCATCCTTTGTATGATGCGGTAAAAAGTCGGTGATTATTTTGACGTCTCCCGGTCTGTTGTTGTTTAGAAGCTCTGCTCCGTACGCACTTAACTGGAATACCGGTATTCCGGATAATCCGTTTTTTGTAAATTGAACTTCCCCGATTTCTTCGGCAACTTTTTTACCTTTACACAAAAGGGAAATCTCCGAATAATTTCTGCATCCGCCAAGAAGTTCCATATGTTCATCATCGGTATTCAATCCGACAAGAGACGGATATAACTTACTTATACCGTGATTAAACTTTTTGCAAATATCATAAAAGTTTCCGTCTGTTCCGCTCTTGGGAGCGGCTTTCCCGCCGGGAGACAATATAACGTTTCTTGATTTGTAAACCTGTTTTTCATTATTATGTTCACACTCTATATAAAACAATCCGTTTTTTTTATACAGATTCTTCACAAATGTGCCCGTTGCATGTATGCAGCCGGCTTCCGAGCTTGCATTTACCAAAGCGTTGCGAACGGAAAGCGCCGTAAACGATTCCGGATACAGGTATACATCCTGTCCCGTTTTACCTGTTTCGGGAATCATATATATGCCGATATTTTCAAAAAAATCGACAATTTCCTTCTGATTTACATTTTTAAATAATTTTTCAACAAATTTTTCTCTGTGGCGTGCGTTATTATACCTGCTGTAATCACTGCTTTTTATATCGACATGTGAAATATTGCATCTTCCGTTACCCGTCTGCAATATTTTTTTGCCCGGTTCATTGTTGCGCTCAATAACCAATGTGTTAAGGCCTCTTTTCCCGGACTCTATGCTCGCCGCAAGGCCTGCCGCGCCGCCACCTATTATTGCAACATCAACCGTCATCATTTGTCCCGCGTATATCCAAGTTTCTCAAGTAAATTCTTTTGTAATTCTTCCATCTCTTCGGCTTCCGGCAGTGACATGTGGTCATATCCGAACAAATGGAACATACTGTGTGCAACCAAAAACGCCAATTCCCTTGTTTCAGAATGGCCGTATTCTTTCGCCTGCTCTTTGACCTTTTCAACCGAAATCATCATATCTCCGAGAACGAGCTCATCCGTGTCCTGATTGAAATATAATGCATATCCTTTTTCCAGTTCGTCTTTTAAGCTCTCAAAATCTCCCGGTTTATGGTACTCCAGAGCGGGAAATGACAAAACATCTGTTTCGCTGTCTATCCCTCTGAATTCGTTGTTTACGCCTCTTACAGCTTCATTGTCGGACAGCTCAACGCTTACTTCCGCTTTATATGGAAGATTAATAAACTCTATGGCACCGTTTACAACATTTGTGATTATCTCTTCATAATCAATGTCAAGTTTTTCGTCGGTTTCATATGATATTATAACGCTCATTTTTTCTCCTCTTTTCTTGCTTCCCTTCTTTCATGCTCTTCATATGCTTTTACGATTCTCTGTACAAGAGGATGCCTTACAACATCTCTTGTGGAAAATCTGTTAAAACCTATTTCAGGAATGTCCTTAAGAATTTTAACCGCCTCATCGAGACCGGATTTTATGTTCGGAGGCAAATCCTTTTGAGATCCGTCTCCCGTAACAATAACTTTGGAGCCGAAGCCTATTCTTGTTAAAAACATTTTCATCTGTGACGGAGTTGTGTTCTGTGCTTCATCCAAAATTATAAACGCATTGTCAAGAGTCCTTCCTCTCATGTATGCCAAAGGAGCTACCTCGATAAGCCCCCTTTCAAGGTTTATGTTGAAGCTTTCGGCTCCCATGATTTCAAACAGGGCATCATAAAGCGGTCTTAAATAAGGATCTACCTTTGATTGTAAATCTCCCGGCAGAAAGCCGAGCTTTTCTCCCGCTTCAATTGCAGGTCGCGTAAGAATTATTCTTTCAACCTCGTTCTTTTTAAACGCATTGACTGCCATGGCCATTGCAAGGTATGTTTTTCCCGTTCCCGCGGGACCGATTCCAAACACAATCATCTTCTCACGAATCATGTCTATGTACTGTTTTTGACCGAGTGTTTTTGGTTTTATAGGCTTTCCCAAGAAAGTTCTCGCTACCGTGTCCTTATCGATTTCAACTATCTGCTCTTCATTGTTGTCTTCCGACAGGCTTAAGCAGTAATCAACGTCCTGCTCCGTAAGTTCGCCTTTATTGGAAGCAAGAGAGCTCAAAGCTTTTATTACATGTACCGCTCTTGATACGGTATCGTTATTACCCATTATCTTAACCGATGAGTCCCTTTGCAATACGGTAACCTGAAGTGTCTTTTCTATTTTTTTGATATATCTGTCAAGTGGTCCGAATACGATTTCCGCCGTTTCGACGGGAATATCCAGGCTTGCTTCTATCATTCCCATAAATTAAATTTTTGCTCTCCTTATTTTGTTTAATTTTAAATTATTATTTAATGTTCTAATTTCTTCTTTATTTTAAATGTCAGATATGTAAATCAAACATACACATTGTGAGTATTATACATAAAAATATAAAAAACTGCCATCTGCACAGCAGATGACAGTTTATAGGTATTAGTTGTACTTACGTTTTCTAGCCGCTTCAGATTTCATTTTACGACGAACGCTAGGCTTTTCATAATGCTCACGCTTACGGATCTCCTGCTGGATACCTGCCTTAGCGCAATTTCTCTTGAATCTACGAAGAGCGCTATCAAGAGACTCGCCTTCCTTAACGATTACGTTTGACATTCTCAACCCACCCTTCTTTCTAAGAAAATCTTAGTGTACTAGCAATATGCATTTGTCCATTATAGCATATTCATATGTTTAGTCAAGAATTATTTACCGCAAATATCCATGGAACATTGCATAAAATTATAAGTAAATAAAACCGAATATATAAATATTTAACCTAACTGTTCTCTGACAATTGTCTTTGCAAGTTCAATACAGGAATCTGTCCCGCTAGGATCTTTACCGCCTGCCTGAGCCATGTTAGGGCGACCGCCGCCCTTTCCGCCGACAGCTCCCGCAATTGATTTTACAATGTTGCCGGCATGAGCTCCTGCTTTTACGGCGTCATCGCTTGCCATTACAAGAAGATTTACGTTTCCGTCAACGGTACTGATAAGAAGCACCACGCCGGAACCCGTTTCATTCTTAAGTTTATCGCCTAAGTCTCTTAGTTCTCCCGGTGCGATTCCGTCAAGTTTTTGAATTACAAATTTGAAATCACCTATAACTTCTTCTTCTCTTTCGGCTGAATTAACGGCATTGGCCGCAAGTTTTGCCTTAATACTTTCATTTTCCGAGCGAAGCTTCTTCATATCTTCCATAAGAGTATTCAACTTATTGACAAGCAGTGAAGGTTCTGATTTGACAATTGCAGCGGCAGCCTTTATTTCCGCTTCCAATGCATCATAATAATTCTTTAACGCTTCTCCCGTAATTGCCTCTATTCTTCTTACGCCTGCCGCAATACCGGTCTCCGAAATAATTTTAAAATTAGAGATATTGCCGGTATTCTTAACGTGAGTACCGCCGCAAAGTTCAATGGAAGCGTCTCCCATTGCCACAACTCTTACTTCGTCGCCGTATTTCTCACCGAAAAGCGCCATGGCTCCCGTTTTCTTGGCATCTTCAAGAGACATTATCTTTGTTTCTACAGGAATATTGTCTGAAATGGCTTTGTTTACAATACGCTCCGTTTCCTTTATTTCATCCTCTGTAAGAGCCTTGAAGTGTGAGAAGTCAAACCTGAGTCTGTCTCCGTCGACAAAGGAGCCCTTCTGTTCAACATGACTTCCGAGAACTTTTTTAAGCGCTGCCTGAAGGAGATGTGTGGCGGAGTGATTCTTGCATGTGTTCGCTCTGTTATCGGCGTCAACCTTAAGGTCTACGGTATCGCCTTCTTTAATCATTCCGGATGTAATAAAACCTATATGTCCTATTCGTCCGCCCTTAATGTGAATTGTTGACGTAACTTTGAATTCGCCTTCAGGAGTACTTATGATACCGATATCGCCTTCCTGTCCGCCCATGGTTCCGTAAAAAGGAGTCTTGTCTACTATGACAGTGCCGTGTTCTCCTTCGGTAAGAGCCTGAACCACTTCGGTGTCTTTATAATTGTCTTTATCGGTTAACTCTCTTTTCGTTATACAGAGCACCTTGCCTTTTTCTTCCAAAGTGCCGTATCCGTCAAATTCAGAACAAATGGCAGGATCCATGTTGTCGAATATGGTTTCTTCCGATCCCATGTAGTTGCTTTCGCTTCTTGCATTTCTGGCCGTCTGTCTCTGGTTCTCCATTTCCGCTTTGAAGCCGTCCATATCTACGGTTATTCCGTTTTCTTCAAGAATTTCAAATGTAAGATCAATAGGGAATCCGTATGTATCGTACAGCTTAAATGCATTTTCGCCTGAAAGCTCTTTTCCGCCTTCTGATTTGATATCTTCAATCATTTCATCTAAGATTGCCAGACCTCTGTCAATCGTATCATTGAAGTTTACTTCCTCTCTCTCAATTACGGAAAGTATGAAGTCCTTCTTTTCCTCCAGCTGCGGATATGCATCATGAGAATCGTCAATTACAACCTGAGCCAAATCCGAAAGGAACAGACCGTCTATTTTAAGGAGTCTTCCGTGACGCGCCGCTCTTCTGAGTAATCTTCTTAATACATATCCTCTTCCTTCATTTGAAGGAAGAATTCCGTCGCTGACCATCATTGTAACAGAACGTATATGGTCTGTTATAACTCTGATGGATATGTCAGAAACGGCATTTTCCTTGTACGCAATACCTGCAAGTTTACATATTTCGTTTCTGAGATGTTCCAATGTATCGACATCAAATATGGAATCCACATCCTGAACAACTACCGCAAGTCTTTCAAGACCCATACCGGTATCAATGTTTTTCTGTGAAAGTTCAGTATAATTTCCCGCACCGTCACTTTCAAACTGAGTAAATACGTTGTTCCAGATTTCCATGTAACGGTCTCCTTCTCCGCCCATTACATCTTCCGGGCCGGTACCGTACTTTTCTCCTCTGTCGTAATATATTTCCGAACACGGACCGCAAGGTCCTTTTCCGTGCTCCCAGAAATTATCTTCTTTGCCGAACCTGTATATTCTGTCTGCGGGAATACCGATTTCTTTATTCCATATATCAAATGCCTCATCGTCTTCCAAATATACAGACGGATACAGTCTCTCCGGATCAAGACCGACAACCTCCGTAAGGAACTCCCATGACCAGTGAATTGCTTCCGTTTTGAAGTAATCTCCGAACGAGAAGTTACCGAGCATCTCAAAGAAAGTACCGTGTCTTGCGGTTTTACCCACATTTTCAATGTCGCCTGTTCTGATGCACTTCTGACATGTTGTTACTCTTTTTCTCGGCGGAACCTCCTGCCCCGTAAAATACGGTTTAAGCGGCGCCATACCTGAATTTATCAGCAATAAACTGTTGTCATTGTGCGGTACAAGAGAAAAACTCTTTAGTCTTAAATGACCTTTCGATTCAAAAAAAGACAAAAATTTCTCTCTGAGTTCGTTAACACTTTGCCACTTTAATTCTTTCCCCATTATATCCTCCTTTATCTCCATATTCCTGTATCCATAAATTCTTTTGCTCTTTTATTGGCTTTATCCGTAATCTTATCATCAAATCCGAGAGTCTCAAGGAGCGCAATGGCATTTCTTGTGGTAGCCGCTCCCTCCTGCAATTTATACGTAAATACAATGTCGCCTTCTTCATTAAAAGATTCTCTGAAATGATAATCAGAATATGAATCATTTAAAATCTCCGTTATCTCAATATCATGAGTAGCGGCAAATGTATTTGTGTTTTCGCTTTGAAGATATTGTAAAATCGAAGATCCGGCCGCTATTCTTTCGATTGTATTTGTACCTCTTAAAACCTCATCTACAATTACAAGCACCGGAACATCACTGTTTTCAGCCGCATCAATAATCCTCTTTAAAGCCCTTATTTCTACCATGTAGTAACTTCCCTTTGTCTTATAGTCATCTCTTAAAGACATGGATGAATAAAGTTTATATACGGGTGCGGAATACTTATCCGAAACAGAGGTTGCAATGGATTGGCTGAGTATCATATTCAATGCTATCGATTTAAGAAATGTTGATTTTCCGGATGCATTCGAACCTGTTATAAGTACATTTTTGGCATTTTTTATATCGTTAGGAACCGCATCCTTAATGAGAGGATGGTATATTCCTTCAACATTTATGCCGAGTTTCTCATCTTCATGTAAGTCCGGATATGAGTACTTTTTAATTGCTTCTCTGAATGATGCGGTACATATGGCAAGTTCAATATATCCCAGATTATCCATAAGAGAAATTACGTTTTTACTCTTACCTTTTATCTGTCTTATCGCTCTGTTGTAATGTATTAAATCAACATGTGTAAACATTCTGATATAATTCATTATAACTTCGACGATTGATGAATTAGCACCCGTGTCCGGTAAAAGCCAGTCGTTTCTTATTGAAGGATAAATAATGTCCGTATCTTTCTTTATATTATTTAAAACGTCGGTCAGTACTTTAGGCATATTCGAATAGGATTTCTTTTTCTTATCAATATCTTTTCCGGTTCTTACCATTCTCGATATCTGGCTCAAAGCCGTAAAATAACTTCCCGCTTCCGGCTTCTTTTTAAAATAATAAGCCGTACTCGCAAGCAGAGATGCTATTAATGCCAACACTCCGAACTGAGCGTTTATAAATATCATAATAAGAACGGATGCGGCATTGAGAGCATTAAACAAATACGAAATGCTGTTTTTGAGCGGATTTAATTCATTTATTACATTTACATAATCCGAAAATGAAACCTTATGCACAAAGCCCAACTTTGAAAGAGACATCTGCAGGCTTACACGCTCATCACCGTGTGATGACATATATGCAGCAGCCGCATCGATGTCCTTTATTTTATTTATGTCCAAATTAGGTTTTCTTAAAGACTTATACAGATATTCCCTTCCTATTGAAGATGAGCAGTTGTCCAGCGCCCGGAAAATTTCATCCATTTCCAAATCGTTCCAGGTTATGTCATCCACGCTGTAACCGTCATTCTCACACAATTTATAATAATGAGATATATTTTCAAAATCATCCGACGGATATTGTTTATCTCCGAGTTTACCCCAATTATTTTTTAAATTGTCTAATTCATCCGTATGTCTGTTTTTTCCGGAATTAACGGCTGCAAATATAATAAGTACCGCAAGAGCCGCTAAAATTATCCATATAGTCAATTTCTCACCTTGTCTTTGCTTATAGAATTATACAGGTTAATTAATACTTAACGATTCCTTCGTAGTTATAATCTTTTACTGCCTCTTTGCCGTTTAAGTCTTCAAGTTCAAGTAAACATACTATCTTTACGACATCCGCTCCGATTTCTTCCAATAAATCGGCCATGGCTTTGGTTGTTCCTCCCGTTGCCATAAGATCATCGACAATAATTACTTTATCACCCGGCTTAACGGCATCTTTGTGGATTTCAATTATTGAATTGCCGTATTCCAGTCCGTATTCCTTAGCGATGGTTTCACATGGAAGCTTGCCTTTTTTTCTTATAGGAATGAATCCCTTGCCGAGATTATAGCTGACAGGTACGCCGAATATAAAACCTCTCGCCTCCGGAGCAACAACATAATCAAAATCAAGATCCTTAACCGCATCCGTAATTGCATCCACAGCCATTTTAAGTCCGTCTGCGTCTTTCAACAGTGTTGTTATATCCCTGAAAATAATTCCTTTTTTTGGAAAATCATAAATATCTCTTATTAAACTCTTTATTTCTTCGGTTTTCATAATTAATCCTTTCGAGTTTCTTTAATAGTACCGTTTTTATAACACTCAATAAGTTTCTTTAAATCTTCGATTCTGCTTTTTAATTTTGCTCCGGTATCCGTGTCGGCAATATATATCCTTCTTTTTGCATTTTCATCCGCGACGAGTTCCGATGCTATGTCATAGCAGTTTTCAATGGCTTCTTCCGTGGTTGTAAACGGTTTATGAGCAACCAATATCATGCCGTGTGAATTATAAATATATGTATAACCCGCAATACCGGTATCTTTATGATATGTTTGTGCAAAGCCTCCGTCTATTACAACCACTTTTCCCTTTGCTTTAATCGGACTTTCACCGTTTTTATGCTTTACGGGAACATGTCCGTTTATTATTTTGGCAGTCTCTCCGTCAAGCCCGAACTCCTCAAAAACAGCATTAACGGCCTTTTCCGAAACGGATATATTCTCACCGTCCAAAACACTGTCATTCTTTATCAGCGAATAATAAGGGTCCTTAACTTCAGTCCATGTCTCCTTTTCGGCGATAAGATATCTCTCCAATGTCGCCATTCGGCTTTTACCGAATATCGGAGAATCCGGAGCGTTCCATAAATACCATAAAATGTCTGCTCCCTTTTCTCTTTCTTCCTCATTGTCGGATAAAAATGCCTTCCTTACATATGAATCCAATTCATCCATAAGTTCCCTGCCGCTGCATTTCCTGCCGTAGACATTTACATCTCTGAATTTTCCGTCTTCAGTCATCGGAATGCATCCGTGAAACATGATCATATTGTTATATATAAGATATAAACTTCCCTTTTGAACAAGAAGTTCGGCGTGTTTATTTAACTTTTCGCACTGTGAAAATGATAAAGACAGATATTTTACAAGCTCCTCTTCTTCGGCTGTCAGCTTGTACGGATCATTGGGATTTATTGTCGGATACAGTTTATCCTTTAATTCATATTCTTTCCCGTCTAATTTTATGGTGCCTTTTTCGTAATCGATTAAATGCAGTAGACGTCTGTCGTCCATATTGTATTCAGGTCTTCTGCTTATTAATTCGCCTTCCGTTTTCCATTGTATAATGCTGATTGCTTTATGCATCTTAAGAGTAAGCTGCATATGTCTGTCCTGTGTAATGTCCTTATCCTTCACCTTATAACATATACACGGATCGTCGGCATATACATTCTCCGCAAATTTTTCGAGAGGCTCCATGTTAATTCCGTAACCGTCTTCCAATATATCCAACCCGTCATATCTCAATGAATTACGGATTATATTGGTAATACACTGAATATGCCCCAATGCCGCACCCATCCAAACAACATCATGATTCCCCCACTGAACATCAAATGAATGATAGTCACAAAGGAAATCCATAATAAAATGCGGTCCGGGACCTCTGTCAAATATATCACCTATAATGTGCAGTCTGTCTATGGCCATTCTGCGGATAAGATCGGATATCTGTATAATAAAATCTTCAGCGCTTCCAAGCTCTATGATGGAAGTTATAATCGCATCAAAGTATTCGCTCTTATTCTTCATTTCCGGCCCTTCCGTCATAAGCTCTTCTATAATATAAGCATATGATTTCGGCAAAGACTTTCTCACCTTGGATCTTGTATATTTTGAGCAAATAAGCTTACATACTTTTATCAGTCTGTTAAGCGTGACTCTCAACATATCTTCATCCAGTAAGCCCGCAGACTTTAATCTTGCGAGCTTTTCCTTTGGATAATAAATAATTGTAGCCAATTCGCGCTTATCTTTAATCGATACCGTATCCGACAAAGCGTCGTCTATCTTTCTGCGTATGGTACCGGAAGCATTTTTTACAACATGAAAAAACGCTTCATGTTCACCGTGTATATCCGATAAATAGTGTTCCGTACCCTTTGGAAGGTTAAGTATCGCTTCAAGGTTAATAACCTCTTCCGCTGCACTTAAAATATCAGGGAAACTCTGCCCTAATTGCATAAGATATCTATAGTCGTCATTCATACCTTTTTTACTCCGAGAGTTATATCTTCATCGTCAATCTTCCAATCCTTTGTAAAGATATCTTCTCTTGTTCCGCCGTCATTAATAATTATTTCATCAGCGAGAACGGTGTCGGCAACTTTTTTCGCATATTTTGCAATGACTTCAAAATCAGAATCTCCGTATGCATAAACGTTGATTCTGTCCATTACTTCAAAGCCGGCATCCTTTCTCATGGTTTGAATCTTGCTTACGATTTCTCTTATATATCCCTCTTCAAGAAGATCTTCTGTTAATTGCGTATCGAATACGACGGTTATACCGTTTCCGGATTCAGCAGCAAAACCTTCTTTATGTATCATGGTTATAAGCAAATCTTCGGCATCAATGGTAATGTCTTCGCCGTTTACATTTACCGTAACGGAATTATGTGTTTTAAGCTCTTCGGTTGCCTTTGCACTGTCAACCGTTTCAAGAGCTTTCTTAATTCCGCCTATTAATTTTCCGAACTTAGGTCCGAGAGTTTTAAGCTGAGGCTTAAAGCTGTACATTGTATATTCAGATACGTCCGTCTGCCATACAACTTCTTTAACGTTTAATTCATCTTTTATGATTTCGGCATAGAATTCATCAAGCTTCTTATCACTTGAAACGTACATCTTTCCGAGAGGCTGTCTCGTCTTAATTCCCGATGCATTTCTGCAGGCTCTTCCGATGACAACGGTATTGAGTACAATATTCATATTTTCCTCAATATCCTTATCGATAAATTCTTCTCTTGATACGGGATAATCGCAAAAATGAATACTTTCGGGAGCATCTTTGTCAATGCTTCTTACAAGATTCTGATAAATTGTCTCAGTTACAAACGGAACCATAGGAGCCGCTAATTTGATAAATCTTGTAAGTACGGTATAAAGAGTCATATATGCATTAATCTTATCCTGCTCCATACCTTTCGCCCAGAATCTCTCTCTGCATCGTCTTACATACCAATTGGAAAGTTCATCCGTAAAGTCTTCCATGGCTCTTGCGGCTTCCGTAATTCTGTAATTTTCCAAATGATCGTCGACTTCTTTTATAAGAGTTTCAAGTCTGGACAGAATCCACTTATCCATAATAGTCAGAGAGTCTTTATCAAGAGAATATTTTGAAGCGTCAAATTCGTCGATATTTGCATATAAAACGAAGAACGCATATGTATTCCAAAGAGTTCCTATGAACTTACGCTGACCTTCCGTAACCGCATCATCATAGAATCTGTTAGGAAGCCATGGCTGTGAATTTTCATAGAAATACCATCTGATAGCGTCAGCTCCGTGCTTATTAAGAGCTTCCATAGGATCAACCGCATTTCCCTTTGACTTACTCATCTTATTGCCGTCTTTATCGAGAACATGTCCGAGAACAATAACATTTTCATAAGGCGCTTTGTCAAACAGTAAAGTTGAAATCGCAAGAAGAGAATAGAACCATCCTCTTGTCTGGTCAACGGCTTCAGAGATAAACTGTGCCGGGAACTGCTCGTTAAATACCTCTTTGTTTTCAAATGGATAATGATGCTGTGCAAAAGGCATTGAACCTGAGTCAAACCAACAGTCAATAACCTCCGGAGTCCTGTGCATTGTCTTTCCGCAGTGAGGACATTTAACCGTTATCTTATCTATGTAAGGTTTGTGAAGCTCTATGTCATCAGGTACATTATCGCCCTTTTCTTTGAGTTCTTCTATGCTTCCGATTGCCTCCAATTCGCCGCAATCATCACATTTCCATACATTAAGCGGAGTACCCCAATATCTGTCTCTTGATATTGCCCAATCCTGAACATTTTCAAGCCATGCGCCGAATCTTCCCTTTCCTATTGTTTCCGGAATCCAGTTAATGGTCTCATTATTCTTAATAAGATTATCCTTTACCTCGGACATCTTAATAAACCATGATTCTCTTGCATAATAAATAAGAGGAGTATCACACCTCCAGCAGAAAGGATATTCATGCTCCAACTTAGGCGCCGAAAAAAGTTGATTTCTTGATTTCAGTTCATCCAATATAAGCGGATCTGCCTTCTTAATAAATATTCCGGCAAAATCCGTTTCCTCTGTCATGTTACCTGCACCGTCAACAAACTGAAGATAAGGAAGATCATACTTTCTTCCGAGTCTTGAATCATCCTCACCGAATGCGGGAGCAATATGAACGATACCGGTACCGTCAGACATCGTTACATAGTTGTCAGATACAACAAAATGGCTCTTTTTCTTCTGATTTTCCGCTTCTTTTTTGGAGCAGGCGTATAAAGCGTCATATTCCTGATTTTCAAGGTCGGAACCCTTATATTTTTCAAGAACTTCGTAATCCGCTCCGTTTTCTTCCGAATCCGGATTGGCTTTTTTAAATAATCCGGAAAGCACCTTAGGAGCCAAAGCTTCGGCTAAAATATATGTATATCCGTCCGCAGCCTTTACCTTTACGTATGTTTCGTCCGGATTAACACAGAGAGCCGTATTGGAAGGTAATGTCCAAGGCGTTGTTGTCCATACAAGGAAGAAAACATCTTCATCTTTTTTCTTAAACTTAACTATTGCGGATTTTTCTTTTACCGTCTTATATCCCTGAGCGACCTCATGTGATGAAAGAGGTGTTCCGCAACGAGGGCAATACGGTACAATCTTAAATCCCTTGTACAAAAGACCTCTGTTGAAAATCTCTTTTAAAGCCCACCACTCGGATTCGATAAAATTATTTTCATAAGTAATGTACGGATGTTTCATGTCTACCCAGAATCCTACTTTAGATGAGAATTCTTCCCACATGGACTTATACTGCCATACACTTTCCTTACACTGCTTAACGAACGGTTCGATTCCGTAATTCTCAATCTGCTCCTTACCGTTTATTCCTATCTTCTTCTCTATTTCAAGTTCTACCGGAAGACCGTGTGTATCCCATCCGGCCTTTCTCGGAACATAATACCCCTTCATGGTTCTGTATCTCGGAATCATATCCTTGATAACACGTGTCAAAACATGCCCTACGTGCGGCTTTCCGTTAGCAGTCGGAGGACCGTCATAAAATGTATATACGGGACATCCTTCTCTCTGCTTTAAGGATTTCTCAACAATATTGTTGTCTTTCCAAAATTGTTCTATAACGTTTTCTCTCTCCAGAAAATTCATATCGGAAGAGACTTTTTCATATGTCATAACAATACTTCCTTTCACTCTGAGGTGCGATATTTACTATATAACAGGGCATAAAATCCCTAAAATAGCATAATTATTTTTATGGTATAAAATGAGACTGTAAAAGTCAAGAAATAGAATATATCTAAGTTGTTTTAAAAGATGTCTGCTTCTCTTGCAGAGAATTTTTTGAAAAATATTTAATTATTTTTAGTTAGATTAATTTTTACCTTAGCAGGAAAATTACAAACCTCTCAAACCTCAAACGCAAAAATCACAAGGATACGTGCTGAAAATACCCTTGTGACCTTGTGTTTTTGCTTTATGTTATACATTTTCAAAGAAAATGTGTAACCCATATTTAGTTTTTCAGCACAAACAGATGAAACAAGTGTATTTGTTTTTCTATTTGCGCTAATTATAAATCTTACGCTATATATCTATATGTTTTCTTGCTAATACATTTGAGCTTGAATCACAATATTGAACGTTAACTATAACATTAGAAGTGAACTAATATCATTGTAATTTCTTGTCTTTATGTGTTATAGTTCACATATAAAGGGCAGAGACAAGAAGAACTGCCTCATTATTTTCTTTGCGAGCCTTGGTTATTTTTTAGCCAGGGCTTTAATTTTTTCTTTTAAAGTTTCATATTTTTTGCAATCATTTTCTTTCTTTTCTAACTCTTCAATTACCATTAACACTTCCATCAACGTATAATTAATAATGTATTTTTCTAACAGTTCATTTTGTAATATAATTTCTTCCTCCATATTTTAACCTCCTTGTCTTTTGTTTATTAGTTAAAAAATGTATTTCTTAACTGTCTTTATTATAACTGAATAATATTAAAATAATTAAAAGCTTCCGCTTAATCCTCCGTGGGAACTTCCGGACGACGAAGTGTGAGAATCCGAATCGGAATCATTTTTAGGAATCGGAATTTTTGTAATGTTAAAGTACAAAAAGTAATCATCACTCCTTCTTATGTTAAAGCTTCCGGGAACAATATACGCTTTTGCCTCAGTTTCAAATTTTACCGGCTTTAATTTCTTTTTATACGATAAAATAATTATCATTGAAATAAACGCACCTATGGAGAATGCAATAATTAAATTCATAAGCACATCCTTTGATTTTTTTGGCTCCGTAAATGAATTACCTTTTTTTGCATCCTTTACAATATCATATGTAAGATCGGCAAATTTATTAAAGGCATCACTGTAATCACCGTCTTTTAAAATCGGAATAATTTCATCTTCCATGTAGTTTAAAGCATCTTTGTTAATGGCGCTAATGCCGTATCCTTTAGTTGATATAGCCCACTTTCTGTCGCTTATACTTACAAGAAACAGCGCTCCGTCGCCGTTTGATCCTCTTCCGTATCCGTTATAATCGAAATAATCATCCGCATACTCCGTGGCAGTTTTAGATCCTGTGGAATTCACGGTTACAACCGCAACGTCAAAGTTTAATTCATCACTTATTTTTTCCAACTTGGAATTTAATGCTTCCTCTTCTGATTTATCCAATAAATCCGCATCATCCGCCACATATTTCTTTGCGGTTACGGCAGGAGTAACAGAAGTCGTTTCCGTGGCTGTTCCGTTTTCCGCCAAATAATATCCTGACGATACATCATGCATTTGTTCATATTCGCCGATATATGAGCCATTCAGACCCTTTGCATTTAAATCATCTGCATGAACAGGAGCCGATAAAAGAGGTATTGCCCCCATTAATGCACTTATACATAACGATACAACCGTTAATTTTATTTTTTTCATGTGCAGCTCCTTTTAAAATACAAAATAAAACAGCAGGAAAATTAATATTCCGATAATGCCCGTAATAATAAAGAACCACGCCCACAGTCCTCCTACACTTGCCGGAAGATTACCCGTGAACTTTCCGGTCTGTCCGTTCATGGCAAACATATAGTCATTACCGTTCCACTTTGTATTAAGAATCCACACAGGATATAACGCATAATGTTCCGTTGATTCGGATAGAGCAATACTTGACCCGGCTACCGTAACCGTGTCATATCCTCTCGTGGTCTTCATAAATTCGGATTCCGTGCTTCTCTTTATTCTTGTGTTGGCTCTGTCTATGCTGTCGTCGGCCGTTACATCATATCTGTCGGCAAAAAATCCCGATAAATAAGCCGTTCGGAAATCCACGGCTTCACTAAAATCAAACGGTTCTATGGATTCCATCAAATCGTCAGGCATTTTGCTTGAACCGTCAACGGGAATATGTTGAAAAGCTATGTCTCCCGATCTGTGCAGTTTGTAGTGATCTGTCTTTGTATAGATATATTCCGAATCGGACCAGGTTGTTACTTCCGTGGCATTGTATTGAATATCCGCATCAACTTTGGAATCAAACAGCCAAAACGGCACATATATACCTCTTATTTCTTTTATTCTGTTTTCGGTTTTAAAATATTTCGGTACAAATCTCTTGCTTTTTACATATTTTCTGAGGCTTTCTTCAGCCTGACTCTTGTCGTATTTAAACGGAATTACATAATCCGGTTTTAAAATGCCGGCAAACATCTTTGTCATTACCACCGGATTACCGCAATACGGACAGCTGGTTGCCCCCAGAGTCTTATCTCCTATTATTTCGCCGCCGCATGAATTACAAATGTATGAATTAAGCTGATCCTGTTCCTCATCTGTCCATTCCCGTTCCGGCGTCGTTTCCCATGCAAACTTATCTTCTTCAAGTATATCGGGCTCTTCTTCCAGTGATTTTAAAGAGTCGATATCAAATTGAGCGTCACAATAAGGGCATTTCATTTTTTGAACGCCGCTGTCGAAATGTATTGCACCCCCACAGGAAGGGCATTTAAAATCCTGTAATTCTGCCATTAAGTTCCCCTTATTTAATTCAGTCTAATTTATTGCCGCAGTTCGGACAAAACTTTGCATTTGCCCCCGAAAGATCAAATCCGCAATTCGGACAAAACTTATTAACCGCAACCGGTTTTTTAGTTCCGCAATTAGTGCAGAAATTGCCGGTATTATCTGTTCCGCATGTTGTACATTTCCATACACCTGCATTTGATTGGGTTGAGTTATTTTGTGCCTGCTGTTCCCTCTGTTTTGCTCCTGCTTCAAAGAGTGCGGCAGTATTGGCGCCGCCGGCTCCCATCGCCATACCCATACCCATAAATCCGTTCATGGCTCCGCCTTCGTTTGCGGCGGCGGATCTCATGGCATCCGCCTGAGCACCGGACAGTGTTGCGGCAGCCATAAGAGGATCTCTGTATATGGCATCATTTTGAGCTCTCTTAATACGCTCGGCATCGTCGTCGGGAAGAGTTACGGAACCTATGGCAACACTTACAATGTCAAGACCTCTTAACTTAGACCACTTATCGGACAATATTTGATCCATGCTTTCTTCAAGTTCAGTGTTATGGGCAATTATTTCACTCGGTCTTATACCCATGGCTGAAAGCTTTGCGAAAGCCGGCTGTAAAGCGCTCACGAATTCCGTCTTAAGCTGACTTTCCAACTTATCTCTCGTAAAATCTTCTTCAACATTTCCGCATACATTTGTATAGAAGAGAATAGGATCTTCTATCTTGTATGAATATACACCTGAACATCTAAGAGACACATCTATGTCAAGATTAATGTTTTTATCCACAACTCTGAACGGTATTGGATTAGGAGTTCCGAACTTATTATCAACAAGCTCTTTTATGTTAAAGTAGTACACTCTCTGATCTACGCCCGTGTCTCCTCCGTATGTAAATCTCTTCCCTATCGTTTTGAAAGTTTCAAGAATTCCCTTTCCGAGTCCGCCGGAAAAGATTGTAGGAGCTTTAGTATTATCATATGTATATTCTCCCGGTTCGGCTGCAACTTCCACAACCTTACCCTGCTCAACAATCATCATACACTGACCGTCGGCGACAACAATTCCGCTTCCGTTGGAAATCACATTGTCGTGACCTCTTTTGTTTGACGAACGCTTACTTCCGCTGTGCTTTCCTCTCACTGCCAATACATTGTTGTCTAAGGCGTCACAGTAGAAAAATTCTTTCCACATGTCCGCCATAGTGCCGTTAAATGATCCAAGAGCCGCCTTAATTAGTCCCATGATTATACCTCCTAAACAATAGCCGTATCGTATATTTGAATATAGCTATTATATTACATAAAATAACATATTAATCGGGATATATCACTACCACAACAGTAGTATATATTCATATAATATTGAGTATTTTTAAAATATTTTTGTTGCATTTATTTGATTATATATAAAAAAATATCTGCCTTGCAAATTAATTATATATTAAAATCCCGATTAATTTCGAGAATTGCATATATTATATTCTGCATATTTCATATGTCAAAAATATAATTATTCATATATCAATAAGAAAGAAAAGTATTTATAACTTTCTTTATTTCTTTTTATCTAATTGTGTATATAGATATTTTTTATTTGCAGTTCTCTTATTGTAAAGGATAACTGCAACAGAAGCTAAAGAAACAACTGAAATTCCGCTGTATAATAAAATATTGCTTGAATCTCCTGTTTTCGGTGAACTTACCGAAATTGTTCCTCCGTTATTACTATTATTATTGTTATTATTTAAAACAATCGGTTTTTCATTAGTTGTGTTAACTTTTCTGTACACATAAACTACATACTGATCTGTTTCTGTCACTTCTCCGTTACCGGGAGCGGATCCGGATTCCATTTTAACAAATTCATAACCGTTAAAGTTCTTTTTGTCTGTCGTATATCCTTCTCCTATCGGAGCATTTACTTTTACAGGCTTTTCCGCCTCAAGTTCTTGTCCGTCTTCCGTAATATATTTTACATATACATTTCCGATCTTCTGCTTTGGTGTTTCCTTAAATACCCAAGTTCCGACAAAGTGTTCATCTTTATTTTCGATTCTTCCTGTTTCTCTGTCGTAATCTTCAAACACCCACTCTCCGTCTTTCACCGCTACCGTAGTTTTTTCCGGAGGAGTAGGAGTTACATCTTCGCCGTTCTTTTTATTCTCTTGATTTTTAGGTGTTAAGTCTTTTACTTCTTGCGGCAACTCTTTATTAGGCGTTCCCGATTTGTATTCATGAGTTACTTTGTAGAATTTTTCTTTAGGTGTTTCAGTTTGACCTTCTTCTCCGGGATCATCAGGGTTTTGCGGATCTTTTACCGTAACTTTGTTGATAACTTTACCGGCTGTAATATCATCCTCTGTTATTGTATATTCATAATTTAATATCCAATTTTCACCGACTTCCAGTTTGTTATCCTTTGTTTTTGATTCCGTGATATCCATCTTGGCAAAATCTACAAGGCTGTCTCTAATGTCAAGAGCATCATAAACTTCGTCACCTGTATTTGTTATGACTACTGTATAATGAAGAACATCTCCGACTTTTGAATATTTACTTTCTGCAACACTTTTTTCTACTGTTAATGATTGATTTAATTCTTCATAAACATATGTCAATTCTTTTATGGTATTTGTTTCTACAGATCCCTCTTCCTCTGTAATCTCTACAATTTGTCTTGAATCATCAGCTGCCGGAGCAGAAACTTCTTTAACTCCTCCTTCCGGATCAATTGCCTTAAACCTATATTTTTTACCGCCGAAAGGAATTATGTTTTCTTTTACATCAGCAGTGTTATATCTGGTTCCCTTATCTGCTTTTTGATATACAATGGCAGGATCTTTTATCTGCTCACCTTTGGTATTAACAAAAAACACTTTTAATCCACCCTTAGGTGCATAACGGTAAACAATATCTGTATCAGCCTTATTATTACTGTTTTTCATCCCTGATTCTAAACCGGCTATTTTATATTCTTTATTATTTTTTCTTATTGTATAATTTCCAACTGTAAAGAATGCATTTGTTAGTCCGCTAAGTGTCTGTACTTCACCGATTATTGTTTTTGTACCATCAGTCAAATCGCCTTCTTTTAATGTATATTCCCATCTTCCTGTACCGGTAACACCGTCTTGTGATTCATTATACGCTCCCGGGGCTATATCTTGAGAAACATACATAAGAAGATAGTTAGGATTTGTTTTATTGAACTCATCAAGCATTTGCTCACCTTGCAGATTAGAGTTCATAACAATATCTCGTAATCTTACTATATCCAGAAACTCTGCATTCATATTACTGTTGTTATAATTTTCTTCAAAATTTGGATGATCCGGATTTATAATAAGCATGGCAATCTTTTGGGTGCCATCTTCCTTTGTATTAATTTTAATTCTGGCTCTTTTATTACTGAATCTGTCGTCAATTACATAAGTTCCGGGAGTGACAGCATCTAATACTCCATCCTTTTTCTCAGGTTCCTCTACTAATTCGTAGTTTTCAAATTTTGCCGGACCGGCGGATGTAAAGTTAAATCCATATATTCCGCCGCTTTGAGTATATTGAGCAAGCAAGCTGTCATCTTCTTTTTTCAAGTACATGGTTCTTTGCTCAATTGGAGATCTCGGGACTACTCCTGACCAATTGTTTAATCGTAATCCGTTTTCAGTTCCTAATGACGAATACCTAATTGTACTCTTGGTCCCTCCACCCATGCCTGAGTCGATACCTATAAAATATGATGTTACATTTTTTCCTTCAACATCCATTGTTGCTTCATCAACTTTGACAGTGAAATTAAAAGCTGCAATATTTTTGCTTTTTATTTGTTGAAATTCTTTATTCTCTCCGGGTCTGATAACTAAACTTTCCACAACAGAACTATCATCTTTATTAACCAAGTCAGCGTATACGATTCCATCATAAGTTGAAAAATCTCTTGATAACCTAATATACCAATTTGTACCTGCTTGCTTGTTGAAAGAAAAATTATCACCATTTAGTTCTAAAATAAAAAATGTATATTTTCCCGAATTATCAACAACAAATCCATCCGGTATTTCTTGTTTTGCCTTGGTTATGCTGGCACTTTTTGTTGCCTCATCTTTATTTAGTACTTTTTCAATTTCTTCCCATTTATTATTTTCTTCAGCATGAACAACTGATGTCGTTGGAACTAATAATGATGAAAAAATCATTGTCACAGAGGCCATACCTGTCAATAATTTTTTTCTGGTTTTTCCGATATTTTTCAGCTTACTGTTTAAACTGTTTTTCAATTTTTCATTCCTTTCTTGAATTTAGTTAATCATTTTAATTAATGATAAATATACAATTACCACTGTATAAATCCAAAACTACATTAGAGGGGATTGGCGCTCCACCCCCTCTCATATGAAAAAAACGTCTTTTTCCACTTTAAAAGCGAAAAAGGCGTAACAAAAACATTTAAATCAACTTTAGCTGTCTGTCTGTCTGTCTGTCTGTCTGTCTGTCTGTCTAATGATTTTATTTAACTTTTCTATGTTTGCAAATATATTTTTCATACAATCCCCCGTGATTAGTATAAAAAATACATCTTAATTTTACCAGTAATTTATAAATTTTCTTACTTTATTTAGTTTTTGTCGTATTTTTCTTAAAATGTTAAAATCTTTTTGGGTATTTTTTCGACATAATAAAACGGGTATATGTCTCCGAATAAAATTCATTAATCATACACCCGTTCGTAATATTAATTTTATATGCTTGCAACGGCAAAAGATGCTTTTGACGCTGTGAGCATTTTATTTATGCAATATTATATTTGCTTTTTTCGGCAAATATTTTATTTACCGAAAAACTTTTTCTTCTTTCTGCCTTTATCGTCTCTTTCTTTGCCCGTAAGTGCTTCGTCGTATGCGATAAGTGCTTCTTTCTGTTCATTTGTAAGTTTTGTAGGTACATCAATAATAAGCGTAATATACAAATCTCCGTATGACCTGTTATTTCTTACATTAGGCATACCCTTTCCTTTTAAGCGGACTCTCTGTCCGGATACGCTTCCCGGCTTAACGTCATATAATATTTTGCCGTCAATGGTTTCCACCTCAACTTCGCCGCCGAGTACTGCCGTAGGGTATGAAATTGTTACTTCAGTGAACAGATCCTCTCCGTTTCTTCCGAATCGTGTTTTATTGACAACTCTTACACCTACGATAAGATCTCCTCTAGGTCCGCCGTTTTCTCCCGGATCACCTTCTCCGGCCAGTCTTATGTACTGTCCGTCATCTATTCCCGCAGGAATGTCAACCTGAATTTTTCTCTTTCTGGAAATATATCCGTTGCCTCTGCATTTATCACATTTTTCTTTGATGATTTTACCTTTACCGTTACATTCCGGACATACGCCTACATTTCTAAGCATTCCGAGAACCGACTGCTGTGTATAAACCACCTGACCCGTGCCGCCGCAGTTGTTACATGTTTCCGGACTTGTTCCGGCCTTTGCGCCGGAACCGTGACAGGAATCACATTCCTCTTTATAGTTATATTCAATTTCCTTCTTTATGCCTTTATACGCCTCTGTTAAATCTATCCGTACATTGGCTTCAAGATCTCTGCCCTTTCGAGGTGCATTTCCACGCTCGGATCGTCTTCTGCCGCCTCCGAACATTCCGTCGAAAAAGCTTCCTCCTCCGCCGAAAAATTCGGAGAATATGTCTCCCATATTACTGAAATCAAATCCGCCGGCGCCTGCACCGCCGTTTCCGTCAAATGCCGCATGACCGAACTGATCATATTGCTTTCTCTTTTCGGCATCGGAAAGAACCGAATACGCTTCAGATGCTTCTTTAAACTTACTTTCGGCTTCAGCATTATCAGGATTAGTATCAGGGTGATATTTCTTGGCTAACTTTCTGTAGGCACTTTTTATCTCACTCTCTGTGGCATTCCTGCTAACGCCAAGCACTTCATAATAATCTCTCTTTTCAGCCATCGCTAATCCTCATTTATGTTTACTCCACACAAGGGTCAATGTAATGAGACTAACCCTTACCTGACCCTTATATGCTATATTTATATATTATCTGTGTAAAACGGTATTGATTAAACTTCCTTATAGTCTCCGTCAACCACATCGTCACCGTATGGGTTCTTACCGTCTTTGTTTCCGTTATCTGCCGCAGCACCGTCAGCCTGATTAGCCTGTGCCTGTGCATCTGCATAAAGTTTCTCGAAAACCTTCTGAGAACTTTCCACAAGCTTATCCTTGGCAGCCTTCATTTCATCCATCTGCTCGCTTGTAAGCTCGTCGTTGTCCTTTACCTTCTCAACTAAATCCTTGAGTGCCTTAATATCGGCTTCTACGGCTTCCTTATCGGCAGCATCAAGCTTATCACCAACTTCTGATAAAGCCTTTTCTGTCTGGAAAATCATGGAGTCGGCATCATTTCTGAGTTCAACGCCTTCTTTTTTCTTCTTGTCCGCTGCTTCAAACTGTGCAGCTTCCTTAACAGCCTTATCAATTTCTTCATCAGACATATTTGATCCGCCTGTGATTGTAATATGCTGTTCCTTGCCTGTTCCCAAGTCTTTGGCTGATACGTTTACAATACCGTTTGCATCGATATCAAATGTAACCTCAATCTGTGGAACACCACGCTTTGCGGCAGGAATACCGTCAAGTCTGAACTGTCCGAGAGACTTGTTGTCCTTTGCGAATTCTCTTTCGCCCTGTACTACATTGATATCTACCGCAGACTGGTTATCTGCCGCAGTTGAGAATATCTGGCTCTTCTTTGTAGGAATTGTTGTATTTCTCTCAATCATGTGAGTTGCGATACCGCCCATTGTTTCAATGGAAAGTGTAAGAGGAGTTACGTCAAGAAGAAGTACGTCACCGGCACCTGCATCACCGGCAAGTTTACCTGCCTGAACCGAAGCACCGAGTGCAACACACTCATCAGGGTTAAGGCTCTTGTTAGGCTCTTTGCCTGTAAGCTGTTTTACCTTTTCCTGTACCGCAGGAATTCTTGTAGATCCTCCGACGAGAAGAACCTTACCTAATTCACTTGCCGATACGCCTGCATCGCTGAGGGCATTCTTAACAGGCTCTGCGGTTTTTTCAACAAGGTCAGCCGTAATCTCATCAAACTTAGCTCTTGTAAGCTCCATTTCAAAATGCTTAGGACCTTCTGCTGTTGCTGTAATGTAAGGAAGGTTGATTGTTGTCTTGCCGGCACTTGAAAGCTCCTTCTTAGCCTGCTCTGCAGCAACATTGATTCTCTGAAGAGCCATTGTATCCTTGCTTAAGTCAATGCCTTCCTTATTCTTGAAGTCTTCGATCATATAATCCATAAGCTTCTTGTCAAAGTCATCTCCGCCTAAGTGATTGTTACCGGATGTTGCAAGAACTTCGATTACGCCGTCGCCGATTTCGATAAGAGAAACGTCGAATGTACCGCCGCCGAGGTCGTAAACCATAATCTTCTGCTCACCTTCGTTGTCAAGTCCGTATGCAAGAGCTGCCGCAGTAGGCTCGTTGATGATACGCTTAACATCAAGACCTGCGATTCTTCCCGCATCCTTTGTTGCCTGACGCTGAGCATCGTTAAAGTAAGCAGGAACCGTAATAACGGCTTCTGTTACAGGTTCGCCTAAATAACTTTCGGCATCGGCCTTAAGCTTCTGAAGAATCATGGCTGAAATTTCCTGAGGTGTGTATTCCTTGCCGTCAATCGATACTTTGTAATCTGTTCCCATGTGACGCTTAATTGAAGAAATTGTTCTTTCTGCGTTTGTAACAGCCTGACGCTTTGCAGGCTCACCAACAAGTCTTTCACCGCTCTTTGTAAATGCAACCACTGAAGGAGTTGTTCTCTGTCCTTCCGAGTTTGCGATAACAACAGGCTTACCGCCTTCCATAACTGCTACACAAGAGTTTGTTGTTCCTAAGTCAATACCAATAATCTTACCCATAATATATATCTCCTTAAACTAAGTTCTTATTTTTAAATGTTTATCACAAATGGTTGCCTTCAGACGTTTCCATCCGTCGAAAACAAACCTTTTCGTTAAAGATGTTTTATCAGTTTGCAACTATAACCATACTGTGTCTTATAACCGTATCTTTATATTTGTATCCCTTTTCAAATTCTTCAACTACGATATTTTCGCCCACATCATCTTTTTCAACATGCTGTACGGCGTTATGAAGTTCTGGATCAAACTCCTTGCCGATGGCTTCGATAGGAGTGACTTTTAATTCATCAAACATTTTCATCATCTGCTTGTAAACCATCTCCATTCCGGTTGCAAATCCCGTCTTCTCCTCGCCTTCAGGCAATGTTTTAAACCCTCTTTCAAAGTTGTCTACAATCGGCAAAAGTTTTTTGACAACATCTATCGCTCCGAAATCAAACATATCTGCTTTCTCTCTTTCGGTTCGCTTTCTGAAGTTGTCAAATTCCGCCATCTGACGTTTTACCTGATCTTCGAGAGAAACTATTGTAGCTTCCTGCTGCTGCATTTTTGTAATTATGTCTTCGGCAGCCTGCTCAATACCTACTCCCTCTTCAGGTATAACGTCTTCTTTATCGGCTTCTTCCGCGGCAGCTGCTGCTGCTTTGGCTCCTGCTTCTACGTCTTCGCCGAGAATATCTTCTGACTTCTTATCTTCTTTCTTACCCACAATCAAATCCTCCGAAATATTAATTCTTATTCAATCTATTTATCAAATAAATCGTCAAGCCTGAGTCTTATATTGTTCAATGTTTCAAGAACCATTTCATAGTCCATTCTTTTCGGTCCTATTATACCTATCGTTCCCTTAACTCCGTTGCTCAAATCATAGGTCGCTGTAATAATACTGCAATCTTTCATGGCTTCGATAGATGTTTCCTTGCCTATGTATACCTTTATTCCCGTACCGTCGCTGTTGTTATTCATAAAATCCGAAAGTGCATGTTTCTTTTCAAATGTTGTTATAAGCTCTCTCGCCGTATCGGATACCGACAATTCCGGATAACGGAATATATTTGTCGTACCTGAAGTATACATATGAACATCGTCCGTATTATGTATAGTATCAACTATAATGGAATACATGTCGCAAAGAATCTTATCCCGTGAATTATCGCTTTCTCCAAGTAATTGAATCTGTTTTTCAAGTTCTTTGGTTGTAAGCCCGGCAATTGATGTATTGATCATAATGTTCAAATTGCTTATTGCTTCGTTTGTTATGTCGTTATCAAGCAGAAAAACTTTATTCCTTATATAATTACCTTCCAAAACAACCACAACAAGAATTTTGTTCTCTTCTAATTTTGAAAGCTGAATAAATTTAATCCTGTTTCCGTCTCCGTAAGACGACATAACCACTGTTGCGTAATTAGTGTTTTCAGCAAGCATGCCTGCCAAATTCTGCATAACATCATCAACCTGTCCGTTGCTGTTAAGCATCTTTCTCAGATCGTCTATCTCATCCTGTTTAGCCTTAATCTGCCGTTCTTTCTTATTAACCTCAATCTTATGACTGTTAAGCAGTGACTCCACATAAAATCGATAACCTTCATCCGTCGGGATCCTGCCTGCTGATGTATGAGGCTGAACTATTAATCCCATTTCCTCAAGATCGGCCATCTCATTTCTAATTGTTGCCGAGCTAAGCGACAAGTCAGAAGATTTGGAAATCGTTCTCGAACCGACCGGCTCTCCCGTTTCAAGATAATTCTCAATAAGGGCATTCAATATCTTTTTCTTGCGCTCATCCAGCTCCACTTATGAATCACTCCTTTCCTGATTTCTTTGTTAGCACTCATATTATTGGAGTGCTAATATCTTTATGTGAAATATTAGCACTATCAATATTTGATGTCAACAGGAAAATATAAAAAAACACAGGCTTAAGAAATGTTTTACATCTCACCTGTGTTTTTTATTCTTTGTTAATAATTATAATAATGTTTCGAGAGTTGTTCTTATTGCTTTAATAAATTCCTCTGATTCAAGAGTTTCTTTATTTTCCAATGTCGAAATTCTTGATAAATCTCCCGTCATCTTGCCTGATTCAATGGTGTCGATGCAAGCCTTTTCAAGTTTATCGGCAAACACGACAAGTTCTTCGTTGTTATCAAGCTGACCTCTTTTTCTTAGGGCTCCGCTCCACGCAAATATGGTTGCAATCGGATTGGTTGATGTTTTCTCGCCCTTCTTATATTTATAATAATGCCTTTGCACCGTTCCGTGAGCGGCTTCATATTCAAAATTTCCGTCCGGCGATACAAGAACGGATGTCATCATCGAAAGAGAACCGAATGCGGAAGCAACCATGTCACTCATTACATCACCGTCGTAATTCTTACATGCCCAGATATATCC
Organism: Lachnospiraceae bacterium; assembly: GCA_022769005.1. Classification (GTDB taxonomy): domain Bacteria; phylum Bacillota; class Clostridia; order Lachnospirales; family Lachnospiraceae; genus UBA4285. The sequence continues at coordinate 6,991 of JALEKK010000036.1, read as the reverse complement.
GCCTTCCGATCTCATAACTCTTGCAACCGCATCGTCAATAAGTGTATAGAAATATTCAATTCCTGCTTCCGCAAACTTTTCTTTGTATTCCGCCTCAAAAATTTCACCGAATATATCCTTAAATGTATGGTCATATTTTTTTGAAATTGTATCCTTCGTTGCAAACCATAAATCCTGTTTTGTCTCTAAAGCAAAGTTAAAACAGCTTCTTGCAAAACTTTCGATGGATTTATCAAGGTTGTGCATTCCCTGAACGATACCTGCGCCGTCAAATTCGTGAATCAATTCTCTCTTTTCGGAGCCGTCATTTCCCGTAAACACGATTTCTGCTTTACCCGGTCCGTCAATAACCATTTCAGACGCCTTATATACGTCGCCGTATGCATGTCTTGCAATGGTGATAGGCTTTTTCCACGTTCTCACATACGGTTCAATGCCTTTTACGATGATAGGCGCTCTGAACACCGTACCGTCAAGAATAGCCCTTATTGTACCGTTCGGGCTTTTATAAAGAGCCTTTAAATTATACTCTTCCTGTCTGGCTGCATTTGGTGTAATGGTTGCACATTTAACCGCAACGCCGTATTTCTTTGTTGCAAGAGCCGACTCTCTTGTAACTTCATCATTGGTTTCATCTCTGTGTACAAGTCCGAGATCATAATATTCGGTCTTTAATTCAACAAAAGGCAATAAAAGTTCATCTTTAATCATTTGCCATAATACTCTTGTCATTTCATCTCCGTCCATTTCGACAAGAGGAGTTGTCATTTTAATCTTTTCCATATATATCTCTTTTCTCAAAAATTATCAGTTTTTCGATTATTTAAAGTACTTAACGCCTGATTCGAATATCTTCATATCCTGTTCGCCGAAAATATTAACGGCAACGGACTTTCCGATTCTCTCAGGATGAGCCATCTTACCGAATACTCTTCCGTCTCTGCTTGTAATACCCTCTATGGCGGCAACAGAACCGTTAATATTGATTGATTCATCCATTGAGATGTTTCCGTCGGCATCACAATATCTTGTGGCTACCTGTCCGTTTGCAAATAATTCTTTTGCAACTTCAATACTTGCATAAAAACGACCTTCACCGTGTGAAACCGGCTGAGCGTAAACTCCTCCGAGTTCGGCTCCCGCAAGCCATGGGCTCTTATCGGAAACTACTCTTGTATATACATGTTTTGCTATATGCCTGTCTATTGTATTAAATGTAAGAGTAGGAGCATTGACATCCTGTCCCGTAATCTTTCCGTTCGGAACAAGTCCAAGCTTAATAAGAGCCTGAAAACCGTTACAGATGCCGAGAGCAAGTCCGTCTCTTTCGTTGAGAAGCTTATTTACCGCTTCTGACATTTTCTCGTTTCTGAATGCCGTAGCAAAGAATTTTGCTGAACCTTCCGGCTCGTCGCCTGCCGAGAATCCTCCCGGGAACATAATGATTTGGGCATTGTTAATGGCATTTGTAAATGTATCCACAGACTCCCTGATATCGTCAGCCGTAAGATTCTTAAATACCTTTACATCTGTTTCCGCACCGGCAAGTTCAAATGCTCTCGCAGTATCATATTCGCAATTCGTGCCCGGGAATACAGGAATAAATACTCTTGGTTTAGCCACTTTATTTTTACATATATATATTTCTTTTTCAGAATAATCATCGGCATCGATATTCTCGGAAATCTCAATTCCGGACTTCGTAGGATAAACGTCCTCAAGCGTACCTTCCCACGCTGCCTTTACTTCATCTAACTTAAGAATTTCTTCTTTATATTTAATTACCGGTTCGTCGATTACCTTTCCGAGGATTACTCTGTCATTGTTACCGATTCTGTAAAATTCCTTTTCTCTGTCTGCGGGAATTTCAACCACAAAGTCTGCATATGACGGAGCAAATATATTGGCATATGAAACGTCGTCATTTAATTCAACACCCAATCCGCTGCCGAATGCCATCTTGGAAATTGCTGCCGAAATACCCTGTCTGTCAGCAACATATGCAGAAACTATCGTACCGTTTCGCATCATTCTGTAAATGTCATTGTACAGCAGAGCTACTCTCTCATATACAGGTAAATCATAGTCATCCTTCTTAATGTACAGCTTAACAAGAAGGTTGCCGGCCTGTTTTAATTCAGGAGTAACAACTTCGTCTTCTTTTCCTACCGCAACAGCAAACGAACAAAGAGTAGGAGGAACATCTATATCTTCAAATGTTCCGGACATACTGTCTTTTCCTCCGATAGCCGCTACCTTAAGTCCGTTCTGCACACTGTACGCTCCGAGAAGAGCAGCCGTAGGAAGTCCCCAACGTTCTGGATCATCCGTCATTTTACCGAAATATTCCTGTAACGATAAATGAGCTTTTCTGTAGTCTGCTCCGTTTGCAACAATCTTTGAAAGAGATTCAAGTATCGCATATATTGAACCGTGAAGCGGACTCCAGCTTGAAAGATATGGGTCATAACCGTAACTCATATATGTTATCGCATCGGTTGATCCTTCCAATACGGGTACTTTGCTTATCATTGTCTGCATTTCCGTAGACATATATTTTCCGCCGTAAGGCATTGTAACGGTACCCGCTCCGATTGAAGAATCGAACATCTCAACAAGACCTCTCTGAGAGCAGTTGTTAAGATCCGATACAGTTTTAATCCACTGTTCTTTAAATGATGTAACTTCAGGAGCAACAAAACCTTCGCCGTATGTAACAGGTTCGCTCGGAGAATTGATTGCGGCAGTCGTCTTCTGGTGAGCGCCGTTTGTATCAAGAAATTCTCGTGAAATATCAACGATAACCTTGTCTCTCCACTTCATAACAAGTCGCTTCTCCTTTGTCACTTCGGCAATAGGAGTTGCCTCAAGGTTTTCCTCGGCTGCATATGCCAGGAATGCGTCAACATCGTTCTTGTCAAGAACCACCGCCATTCTCTCCTGTGATTCAGATATGGCAAGTTCCGTTCCGTCAAGACCTTCATACTTCTTTGTTACCTTATCGAGATCTATCAGGAGACCGTCCGCAAGTTCTCCTACGGCAACAGATACTCCGCCTGCACCGAAGTCGTTACATTTTCTTATAAGCTTCGTTACTTCCGGTCTTCTGAACAATCTCTGGATTTTTCTCTCCGTAGGCGCATTACCCTTCTGTACTTCGGCCCCGCATTCATCAATGGAATCGTTTGTATGAGCTTTTGAAGATCCTGTTGCTCCTCCTATTCCGTCACGGCCTGTTCTTCCTCCGAGCAATACAATAATATTTCCGGGATCCGAAGTTTCTCTCATAACGTTCTCTCTCTTCGCCGCACCGAGAACCGCACCTAATTCCATGTGCTTTGCGACAAAGTCCGGATGATAAATCTCTTTAACAAGACCTGTTGCAAGACCTATCTGGTTTCCGTATGAACTGTAACCGTGAGCCGCTTCCGTTACAATCTTTCTCTGCGGAAGCTTTCCGCTTAAAGTATCCTCAACGCTTGTTCTCGGATCTGCCGCTCCGGTAATTCTCATGGCCTGATATACATAGGTTCTGCCTGATAAAGGATCTCTTATCGCACCGCCGAGACATGTTGCCGCGCCTCCGAAAGGTTCAATCTCCGTAGGATGATTGTGAGTCTCGTTTTTAAAGTTTATAAGCCACTCTTCTTCCCTACCGTCTACGGTGATCGGCGCAATTATTGAGCATGCATTGATTTCATCGGTCTTTTCCTGGTCGGTAAGAATTCCTTCCGCAGTCTGCTTTCTTGCCGCGAGGGTAGCCATATCCATCAATGAAACATACTTGCCCTTCTTCTCGCCGCTTATTTTATTGTGATCTCTTGTATATTCACGAAGATTTCTCTCAATAGATGACTTATAATATCCTTCGTTAACGGTAATTTTCTTAAGTTCCGTGGCAAATGTCGTATGTCTGCAGTGATCCGACCAATATGTATCAAGAACCCTGATTTCCGTAATTGAAGGATCTCTCCTTTCCTTAGTCAGGAAATATCCCTGTATAAGCTTAAAATCGGCAAATGTCATGGCAAGAGAAAGTTCATTATACTTTTCTTCAAGCTGTGTGCGGTTAAGTCCCGTAAATCCTTCCAGTATTTCGACATCTTCTGGAGTCGCATATGACATTTCGAGAGTATCGCATAATTTCTCATCCGCAACTCTCTGATCTATAGGATTAACAAGTATGTTTTTAATCTTATTTTTATCATCATCTGTAAGATTACCGCTTATTACATATGTAGAAGCACATTTGACAATAACATCGGATTCGCCGAGAAGAGCAATACACTGTTCTGCAGAGTCGGCTCTTTGATCGAACTGTCCCGGTAAGTATTCTACGCTTATAACAAAGTCATTATCTGATACTTCCAATTTATCCTTATAATAATTATCAAGAGGAGGCTCGGAAAATACACCGTTAACGGCTCTTTCAAATATGTCATCGGATATATTTTCAACATCGTATCTGACCGCTACTCTTACATCAGAAACATTTGTAAGCCCTAAATAATTCTTAATTTCTGAAGCAAGCTTTTCGGCTTCTACAGCAAATTCTTTCTTTTTTTCAACATAAAGTCTTCTTACGCTACCCATCGTATGTTCTCCTTACAGATTATTAAAACTTTTTTTATTCTAACATAATAGTGATGTTATATGAAATAAAATATGGCTTTTAAATCGGATAATAAACATATTTTTAAGTAATTTATCCTGTATAAAGTTATAAATATTCTATTATATCCAATATTTCCTCCGGCTTTTCCACCTTTGCGTCATAATTGTCGGTATGTCCGAATCCGTATGAGGCAAAAATAAAAGGCGCATTTACGAATGCCGCTGATTTTGAGTCACCGTCGGTATCACCGATATATATCGGCTTCGTTATTCCGTTTCTTTCAATAATGAGTTTATTGTTTTCTCCTTTTGATAACCTTGTGTCACCCCAACATAATTTATCCGTTATCCTGTCTTCAAAATTATGAGCGTGAAGAAATGCTTCTATATATCCGGACTGGCAATTACTGACGATAAAAATCGGAACATTTTCGGAAGTTTCGTTTATTACTTTCTCTATTCCGTCGAAAAGCTTTGCTCCCCTTTCTCTTAAGTAATCATTTTCAAATATTCCCATTTCATCCATTAAATTATTCCTGTCCTTTTCCGGCATATCAGGAAACAGTTTAGCCGCTATGGAGTACATCGGTAACCCCATACACCCATGTAATTCTTCTTTTGTAATGGGAGGTCTGTCCACTCCTCCCTTTATTTTTATCAATTCATTCCAAGCATCGGCAATCTCCGATGTTGAATCCCATAGAGTTCCGTCCAAATCGAATAATATTCCGTTTGTTTTTAATATTGACATTTTTCCTTACCTGCTTTAATATTGTACTTGCTTTACTAATGTAAAGTATATTTACCGATTATGCAACTTTATAATATTTTGCATTCGTAACTTTTATATCCGCCATATATAATAATATATATACGGTTATATTTTGCTACTGTGGCTTAGTTGGTAGAGCAGCTGATTCGTAATCAGCAGGTCACCGGTTCGAGTCCGGTCAGTAGCTTTTTTATTACGGCGCAGAACGGCTTAGCGTGACATAAATGCAGTATTTATGCCATGTTGAGCCGTTTTTATAATTTTTAAATTACTGTATTACGGCATAATATTACATAAAAATTTTCCCATAACCCTCCCATTTTTTCCCATAAAAACAAAAAAGCAACCCTTTTAATCGGGCTGTTTTGTTTTGTAAAAAACGGAATTGTATATAACCGCTTTTTATTGCTTTCATTCAAAATGCGTTATATTATTATACAGGATTATATTATTTATTTAAGAAAGGGGAATAAATGGATAAAAGAAATATTAGGGGCTTATTCATGGTTTTTATAAGCTTCATTATTAATCTTATCGGCGGTGTTATCAACATGTTTGTATCCGGTAATATCGGAGGTCTTATATTTTCCGCCATTGTAATCATTGCTTCCATCGGTCTTTCAATATACGGATTATCTCAGATTACCGGATATAGCGATCACTTCAGAAAAGCAAGAACCGTAGCATATATTTATACGGGTGCGGAGCTGGCAACACTTATAGGAACGGCAATAATATCCGCAAATGTTTCTCATGCGATGCATACGTATAGTATCTCCGGCTACATAGAAGGTTATTATTCAATTGCCATATATACTATTATATTCTCTGTAATAAATGCTGCTCTTAACATTTTCTACATTACGGAAATACTCAGCGGCTGTATGGATATTGCAAAAGAAAACAATGCTCCTATAACATATGCGGGAATTTTTGGTTTAAGAAGATGGTATACAATCTCACTTACCGTTACGGTTGCCTGTCAGGTATTGATTTTAATAATTTATCTTTCATCTTTGTCAAGCACCTTTTCTAATTATATTGTATACGGACAGTCTTCAAATCCTGTCGCTGCCGGATTTACGGTATTTTTGGCAGTAATTGAAATCATTGCAGGCATAATTTATATTGTATCTTATATAAGAGTACTTATGACTGTTTACAAAACATACAGCAGTAATTTTTCAGACAGACTGTCTTAATTTAAAATAATATGCTAAATAAAAAGCGATACGGTTTGAGGTGACCCCTCAAACCGTATCGCTTTTTATTTACTGAATAATGATTTTATTAAACATTTAAACACGCTTTACAAATCATCAACGCACTATTCTCCACTGCTGTGCCGCATTGCCTTTAGAGTAGAACCAGAGCCATACATTTGCTCCGTTATTCATGCTTGCACCGCATACATCCATTACACAATATCCGGAAGCATGTTTAAATACCAAATTATTTGTACCTTTTACTCTGTATATCTGCCATTGCTGAGCAGGACCCGAGTAATTGTTCCACTGTGATATGTTGGTTGACGCATTTTTATTTCCGCCGGAAATATCAATTACCTTCGTTCCGTTGCTTGCTCTTGTCTGAATAATGAAATTG
>JALEKK010000033.1 GCA_022769005.1 Lachnospiraceae bacterium | reverse complement strand
CAGAACGGAGACATAACGGTTTCGGTCTACTATGCAAGAAAGTCATATACCGTTTATTTTGATACGGGAGTACAGGGCAAAGACTTTAATGAGACATACCTCTACGGAACCATGCAGTCGGCTCCGCCGACTCCGGAGGTTACGGGTAAGACATTCCAATATTGGTCTTATAAGGATGACTCCGGAAATTGGCAGTATTGGACGCCGGAAATACAGCCTGCTAAAGATGTCACGGTATATGCAAATTACGATCCGCCTTTGGAAGCGACATATAAGATAAATTATTGGTATCAGGCTTCCACGGATGAATTATCCTATGACGACTCGCAAAAAACATATCTTATGTTTGACAGCGAAACAAAGACCCAGACGGTATATTCGGATATAACACTTGACGGTTCAAAATATGAAAGCACATACAGAAAATATAATAAAAACAAAACGGAAGAAGTAAATAAAGGCAAGATAGTTGAAAGTGACGGGTCTACGGTTATAAACATATATTATGACAGACCGGAAATGACCATTACATTTATATATTATAATCCGGATACGGGAGAAGAGGATCACAGAGAGAGCTTCAGTGCGGTATACGGACATGTTACAAGCGGTGTAATAAATTATGATCATAAATACAGATATTACGCTCTCGATAAAAACGCTGAAAACGGATCGATAATTTCTTACTTTAATTACTTTGGTCCTAATATGGCGGACGATTACCATATTGTGTATAACGGAATGAAACTGAAAGAGGAAGCAGATAAAAAGTATACCTTGTTGTATCATATGCAGGATCCGGACGGCACGTGGAAGCACGAAAGCTACAAGAAAATTGAATATCTTCCGGGGACCGGAAGGCGTGGAAGTACATTTCATCCAAGTGACAGGGCCTATGTTGGATATTATTACTGGACAAACAGTGAAGATGAATTTACGACGGATGTATCAGACTCCAATAAAGAACTGTTTCCGTATGCAGGTAAGGAGCAGACCATAGTAACGGCTGACGGAGGAAATCCGGTAAATGATTATGACGGAGACGGAAAAAGCTGGTTACATATATATTGGAAAAGACAGGCATATAATTTAAAGTTTTACGGGGCAGACAATGAAGAGGTTTCCATTTTAAACGGAGCACCTCTTTCATATGCCAAAGAGAGCCTTAACAATCCCGTGAGACATCAGTCAGTTCCGGAGGATTATATTTTTATGGGATGGTATCTCACACCAGATTTCTCTGAGGGAACGGAACTGGATTCGGATAATTATATAATGCCAATGCAGGATATGACAATATATGCAAAGTGGCAGCCTCAGGAAGTGACGGTTACGGTTGAAGGCAACGGAGCAGATTCAAAACTTCCGGATTCCGTAAAGATACAGAAAAATTACACGGTACACAGAGAGCTCTCAATGATTCCGGAAAAAAAGGGCTACTGGTTCGGAGGATGGTATAAGGATCCTGAATTTAATACTCCTTTTGACATCAATGAAAAGATAGAGCAGGATACGGTTGTGTATGCCAAGTGGGATAAGCAAAAGAGTACGAAATGGATTGTAAAATATCTGAATACTGAGGGAAATGTTATTTCTAATGAAGAATTGGGAAACGGAGACATAAATGATGTAATGTACAAAGAAGCAAGAAATATATCGGGATATATCCCGGATTACGGATCCAAGAACATTACTTTAACAAATGCCGACGGAACCAATATATTGGAATTTGTATATCACAGAATACCGGACGACGTAGGGGGAGAGACATCTGATAATACACCGGAGTCCGATATTAAACTCAGTGATTCAAAGTCCTCAAACAGCTCAAATATTTCAAATACCGACTCACCGAAAACCGGCGATAATACGATGAATGCGCCGTATGTATCATTGATTATCGGATCCGGAGCTGCGGCCGGAATTGCGTTATTGATACATTTAAAGAGAAAAAAGACCGAAAAATAATATCTATTGATTAAAGACTGATAAGAACATTATTTAATAACTAATCAGGAATCATAAAAAAACACCTGACGGAAAAATTCCGTCAGGTGTTTTAATGTCCGAATTATTCAGCAGGATTAGGAGCTGCAACAGGACAAACAGAAGCGCAGGCACCGCAATCGATGCAGATATCAGGATCGATTACATGAATGCTTTCACCTTCTGTAATAGCGTCTACAGGACATCCTGCAACACATGCACCACAGTTAACACAGCTGTCATTAATTACATATGCCATAGTAAAATACCCCCAATGTCATACAAATATTTATTTCTTACTTGAAATTCATTATATCAAGTTAAAAAAATAATGCAATAAGTTGTCAAATGCTAACTTTTAAAAATTTTAATTAAATTTTTTTTGATTAAAAAACAAAACGGTCATGTAATATATTTATATGTATATGAAAATAAGAGTATAAATATCATCATTGTTTTGATATATTAATCTAAAACAATACTCTGAAAATATTAATTTTAAATGGGCAAAAGTCCCGCACACTACGGTCAAATTATGGAAAAAATAATAAGAGAAGCGCTTTTGGGATTGGCGGATGAAAAGAATGCAGCGAACACGGACGGACTTATAACCACGGAGCATAAACCGGTGTTGGGGGTAAGACTGCCCGTATTGAGAAATTATGCACAGAATATAATAAAGATAAGAAGATATAATGAATATCTCAATGACGAAGCAACAGACGAGTATCTTGAAGAGACACTGCTGAGAGGTCTTATTATAGGTTACGGCACGGTAAGGGAAAAGGAAGATATAGTAACGGCATTGGAGCTGTTGGATGAATATCTTCCGCTTATAGATAACTGGTTGATTTGTGATACGTTTTGCAATACATTTAAGATTGCGGGTTTTCCGGAATACAGGGAAGAAGTACTTAACCATATTATATTTTTTTTAAAATTCGGTTCCGAATTTGCCGAGAGGACCGCATTTATAATCTTTCTTAATCATTTGCTTAAATATGACTCAAAAGGCAACCGGTTAAGCAGATTAAAGAGTGTGACTCTTAAGGATATTGAATATACGGACAGGGAAAGCGCAATGTTGGATAAATTTCTTCCGTTTGCGCTTAAAAGTTTGGAGGGCAGGTTCTATTCTCAGATGGGAGCGGCATGGTTTTTGGCCGAAGCATTTAATGTATATCCGGATAAGATATGGAAACTGCTTCAATCCCGTAAAAACATGGGATTGGATAATAAAACATATTTACTGACTCTCAGAAAGATTACGGAGTCGAAGATACCCTGCAATGAAGTAAAGGAAATGATTAAACAGCTTAAAATGTCAGAGGCGGATAATGAGAAACAATAAAAGAGGGATGATACTCGCAGTAGATATAGGCAATTCAAATATTGTTATCGGTTGTATGAACAACGATAAAATATTTTTTAAAGAGAATATTGAAACAAGTATAAGAAAAACAAAGTTAGAATATGCAATTATATTAAAGACGTTATTTGAACTTAACGAAATAAGTCCGGAAGAAGCAGACGGAGCAATAATATCAAGCGTTGTGCCGCCTTTGACCAATGTAATAAAGAGCGCCATAATGATGACTGCGGATATAGATCCGATTGTAATAGGTCCGGGAATAAAAAGCGGAATAGCAATAAATATGGACGATCCAAGGACCGTGGGAAGCGATCTTATTGCAACTGCGGCCGGAGCGGCAGACGAATACGGTGCACCGGTTATTATAATTGATATAGGAACCGCCACAACCATAACAACTGTTAATGAATCCAAAGCATATATAGGCGGAGTGATTATGCCGGGAGTTCAGGTATCGGTGGATTCTCTGGCCTCAAGGACTGCTCAGTTACCGAGAATCAGCATAGATGCTCCGGGCAGAATAATAGGCAGGAATACAATAGAGAGTATGCAAAGCGGTATTATATACGGCAACGCTTCCTGTATTGACGGTATGATAGAAAGATTTACCGAAGAGATGGGGCTTGACGAGCCGATAAAGGTGGTTGCAACGGGAGGTATGTCAAATATTATTGTTCCGCACTGCAAGAAGGACATAATCATAGATCAGGATTTACTTCTTAAGGGTTTGAGAATTATATATAATAAAAATATTTAACGAAAAAGAGTCTTTTAAACGTATGGGCTAATGAAGAAGGATAAATATCCTAATCATATGAATACGTTTAAAGGACTCTTTTAATATTTATACAACAGTAAAGTGTTTAATCCTGCAATGCCATGATAACGGAAGTCCTGCATATGCCGGAGTCGAATGAAAGCTCGAAAATACCGCCGTTTTCGTTAACAATTTCTTTAACGGAATCAATACCTATGCCAAGCCCTGCGTGTTTGGTAGATATGAGATTACCATTCGAATCAGTGTCCGGCTTGTTGACATATGAATTGTCGACGTTTAGGAATAACATATTTGATTTTGTCTTCATATGTATATTGATAAATGGCTTGTTGCTCTCATCACCGGTTTGCTTTAATGCGTCGGAACATGCATCCGTAGAATTCTCCAATATGTTACCCAGCATAATGGACAGCTTCTCCGAAGGGATATTCAGAAAATCAGGTACATCTATTACGGCATCAAAATCTATATTATTATATTCCGCAATATAGCTGTAATATGAAATGATTGAGTTGACGGTGTAATTCGTTGTATATATAACGGATTTTTCGCTGTCAAAACGATGGGCGTATTTCTCAAGATAAGCCTTTAATTCATCCAGTTTACCGTCTTCAAGATATGCGGACATAATTATGGCCTGGTGTCTCAGATTATGCTTTGCCCGTCTGGCGTCCATTATCTTTGCTTCAATGTTCTTATATTGTAACTGTTGAAGTTTATATGTGTTGGCTTCTTCTTTAAGAACGGAAATCTTGGTTTGAGTAATCATGAAGTTTGCGACTATGTGGTAAACCAGGATTGCTCCGAGGTTTATTGCAAGCAAAAACAAAACATTTATGGGATTTATGGCAATTTCCGTAGGCGTGAGAGGAACAAGGTACAATAAATAGTACCATGTAACATGAAATGTGCCCGGAATTAACCAGATATATTTCCATGAACTTTTGTATTTTTTATCCTGTATAATAGGCGTGAAATTTTTCCTGGCATATATAAACATCGGTATGAGTATTATAAAGTCAACTATTATATTACACAGCGAAAAAGTCCATCTGTTTCTTTGCATGGCATATGCCGGAAATAACATGTTCTCCAGACATTTGCCGGACATAACCGTGAGATTGCCTATATTGGAATATGCCAGCAGTACAAACAGAATTTTGCCGGGATGGGCCTTTACGGCAATTATATAAAACAAAAAATATATTATATATCCCACAGTAGTAACAACGGCTGTTAAGCCGCCGCTGTTAAATGTTGCGGTAAATCCCATTATGACCTGAATGACCGACAGTCCGGAAAAAAGCAATATTGTTTTGGCTTTTCCGAAACGAAACATATTTTTAAAATGGTAAAGTGAAAGCAGCGCAAAGGGAAGAAAATTAACCATTGAGTAGATTATGACTTCAAAAATACGTAAAGTATTCATCAATATGATATGTACCCTCTTTACTGGACAAACCAGTAAGGAGGGTATTTTATGCGCTACAGCTATAATTACAAGAGGAAAGCAGTGGAATTATATCGACAAGGACTTTGGCCTGATACGCCTGATGGTCTTAAAACAAAA
>JALEKK010000019.1 GCA_022769005.1 Lachnospiraceae bacterium | reverse complement strand
ATCCAAATATCTCTTTTAGACGATTGGAAATTTCATCATTTATGACTTTATTTCGATATTTGATACACATGATTAGATGATAATGCAGTATAAATACTGAATGATTATTAGTGTCAAAATTCATTGTGTTTGTAACCTTTTGTTTATTTAAGACTGATTACATTATAACGTAAAGTTACATATGAATAAATGCCGTGTTTATCACAATTCATCCCACCACCTATAGAGGTGGGGGATTTCTTGCTCATGGCATGTTAAATACAATAGTTATCATATATTTTTCTGTGATCTTCCATCATGTCGGACTGTGAAGGAGCGTGAGCGGTACATACAATGTACTTTTTGCCGTTTTTCTCTACTTCAACCACCATACATGACCTTGCCTCGGTTGTATAACCTGTCTTTCCGCCCAATAATTTTACGTTGTTGATATTATATCTGTAAAAATATTTATAAACCAGGCTGTACAGTCCGATACCGTTTTCATGCATGGACGGTGTCGACATAAAATATCTTTCGGCCGAAAGAACCGGAGCCGCATCGACATTTTGCATTGCATAATTTAACAATACGGCAATGTCACAGGCAGTGGAATAATTGTTCTCGTCGTGCAAACCTACCGGATTGGTAAAATGGGTGTTCTTAAGACCCATCATCAGTGCTTCGAGGTTCATAAGATCAGCAAAGTACTTAAAATCCCCGTTATCAGTGGTTGCCGCCGCAATACCGAGAGCCGCGTCACCGCCTGACGGAAGTATCAATCCGTAATACAAATCCTTTGCGCTGACCTTTTCGCCTACCAGCAGACCCGCAAGCGACGCGCCGCTTACATAACAATAGTCGGATGCTTCCAATGTAAATTCATACACTTTATCCGGACTGCTTATAAAATCGTTGGCGGTAAGCAAAGTCATAACCTTTGTCATGGAAGCGGGATACATCTTTGCGCTATCCGCTTTACCCGCGATAAACTCATTTTTCTCAACATCAAGCACTGCCGCAAAATCCGATGTTATATCTTTCATTTCTTTATATGATGCGGATCTGTACGGATATGCCATGTCCTGCAAAATGGTTTTTGTCCTGTTGGAATTATTTTGAGACGTAAATGCCTCTGTTTCGTTGTTTATATCTGATTCGCCGTTTGCACCGGATTCGGCGCCGCTCTGCGCTTCGTCAGCCATGGTAGAAGTCCTTCCGCCGGCAAATGAAAATAAGACCACCGAAACAACGACGGCAACAGCCGCAAGGACGGTTAGAAAAAGCGTTGTCTTTATTCTTCTTTTCCGCGCTCTTTCCTTTTTTTTCAGGTTTAATTTATACTTTCTAAGGTGTTCTTTTTCCTTATCTCTGTTGTCATTTTTTTGCATTCAATATCCCTTTTCCCTTTAATTCAGTAATTTTTTCTCAGATTCTTCGAGATATTGAAGTTCCACTCCGAGTTCCACTGCGCTGTTTTCATCTTTAAGGTATTCAACCAATGCAAGCCCCAGATCCACGGCAGTTCCCATTCCTCTTGCCGTTATAATATTCCCGTCTGCAACTACCCTTGCAGGAGCTTTGTGTACCTTTGCTCCGATAAGCTTACTTTCAAATCCCGGGAATGCGGTTGCGTTCTTTCCTTCAAGGAGCCCCCATTCTCCCAGCACACTCGGTGCCGCGCATATTGCGGCTATTCCCTTTCCCTGATCCGACTGCGAAATAAAAAGCTCTTTTAATCCCTCAACCTCCTTATATGAAGGTGTGCCCGGCCCTCCGGGAAGAAAAAGGATGTCCGCTTCTTCACTTTCATCATTAAACAGTCTGTCGGCTTCCACAATAATATTTTGGGCGCTTGTAACCTTTGTATCCCCCGTAACGCTGACAATGTCAACTGTTATACCCGCTCTTCTTAATATATCTATAACAGCCATGGCTTCTACGGTTTCAAAGCCGTCTGTTAAATATGTATTTACTTTCATATCTTTATCTCCAATATTACATATATTTTACATTGGTTCTATTATATGTGTTTTGAATGTTTTTTCATATAGTTTTTATACAAAAATATAAGTTTGAAAACTTCACGACTTTACAAAAAAATCTCCCCAAACAGAGTAGTTCTGCTTAAGGAGATTTTTCTTATATCTCGTAATTAACGTAAAATATTTATACTGCTAAGACTTATTTACCCTTTTTCCTTTGACGGAATAAAAAATGTCCTTACAACCGGAGTTTTCTCCAGCATCTTAAGAATAAAATAAGTTGCCGCCGCATATATAGGCGCCGAAACAAGCTGCTTGACTACTCTTGCACCCATAAGAGCGATGAATCCCTTTCCGTAGAGTATATTAAGCCATAAGCTGTTCATAAGTATATATACAAGTACCATATTAATCACTTCGGCAAGAATAACTCTCCACAAACTGACTTTTTTCTTATAAAAGAACAGTCCGTAAATAACGGCCGTAACCACATTGCTGATTGTAAATCCCGGGAAAAACGCACCCGTCGGTTTTACAAGCCAACCTAAAATGTCTGTTGCCGCTCCGACTACTCCGCCCCATACCGGACCGATTATATAACCTGCCACGGCAAATACAAATGATGTAAATCTTACTTCCGCAATGTTGCTTATCGGAAGCTTGAAGAAGCTCAGCACCGTTCCGAGGGCAATAAGAAGCCCGGCTACGGCAATCAGTTTTGTACTCTTACTTTTCATAAAAAAACCTCCTTTGCAGTTCTCGTAAACTACATAGGAGGTTATCTGTATATTCAGGATAATTCTCTATAACTATGTAGCAGCGGGATGCGAAATTAAAACCGCAGATAAATCCTTCGTCTGTGCAGCAACTCCCCGTCCGCACAGCACTTCACGCTTTAATTTCTACTCTGCAATATAATATTATGTCATTCAAAATTATGAACAACAAATCATTTGTTACGAAGATAAGTTAACAAATGAAACTAATAAAGTCAAGTACATGGACTGATGATTTTCAGGCATGTACGGCATCTGCCATGCTCTTTATATACTCACCCACATGCTTCGGAGCGTTCTCTCCCTCTTTTTCGATAATCTTTATTATCGCACTTCCTACTATCGCTCCGTCTGCCGTTGACGCCATTTTTGCGGCCTGTTCCGGCGTGGATATACCGAATCCGACTCCTACGGGTACATCCGTTACGCTTTTTATTTTTTTGCAAATGGCGCCGATATCCGTTGTTATGGAACTTCTTACACCCGTAACTCCGAGAGATGACACAAGATATATAAATCCCTTTGCTTCACTTGCGATTTCCGTAATTCTGTCTTCTGACGTAGGAGCTATAAGAGAAATTAAGTCTACTCCGTGCACGGATAAAACGGAGTCAAATTCTTCCTTTTCCTCATACGGAACATCCGGAAGTATTACTCCCTGTATTCCGACACTTTCGCATTTTTTTGCAAATTTTTCAATTCCGTATGAATATAAAACATTTGCATATGTCATAAATACCATGGGTATACTGACTTTTTCCCTGATTTCCTCTACCATATGGAATATTTTATCCGTTGTTACTCCGCCTTTAAGAGCTCTTTCGTTTGCTCCCTGTATTGTAACCCCCTCTGCCGTTGGGTCTGAAAACGGAATACCGAGTTCTATGAGATTTGCGCCTGCTTCAACGGCGCTGTAAACTACTTCCTTTGTGGTTTCGAGATTCGGATCGCCGCATGTTATAAACGGGATAAATGCCTTACCCTTTGAAAATGCGTCTGCGATATTGATTTTATTCATAAATATCCTCCCCTCTGTATCTTGCCATTGCGGCGCAGTCCTTATCACCGCGTCCGGATACATTTACCACTATTATTTTATCTTTCATTTTCGGAGCGATTTTTATGGCATACGCTATTGCATGAGCCGATTCTATTGCGGGTATGATTCCTTCCGTTCTTGATAAATATTCAAAGGCATTTACCGCTTCTTCATCCGTAATCGCTACATATTCCGCTCTTTTTATGTCATGTAAATATGCATGTTCAGGCCCTATTCCCGGATAATCCAGTCCTGCCGATATCGAATATACCGGAGCAATCTGTCCGTATTCATCCTGACAGAAATATGATTTCATACCATGGAATATTCCGAGCCTTCCCGTATTTATCGTAGCTGCCGTATCAGCCGTATCTATACCTCTTCCCGCGGCTTCAGCCCCGATTAATTTAACTTCTTTGTCTCCGATAAAGTTATAGAATGCCCCTATTGCATTGGAGCCTCCTCCGACACATGCGATTACAGCATCCGGAAGCCTTCCTTCAGCTTCCGTTATCTGTTCTTTTATCTCTTTTGATATTACGGATTGAAAATCTCTTACAATAGTAGGAAACGGATGAGGTCCCATAACTGAACCCAGACAATAATGTGTGTCGTCTATTCTGCTCGTCCACTCTCTCATACATTCCGAGACAGCGTCTTTAAGAGTCTTTGTTCCGGACTCTACGGGAACCACATCCGCACCCAACAGTTTCATTCTGTATACATTTAATGCCTGTCTCTCACAATCGACAGCGCCCATATATATAACGCACTCCATTCCGAGCAGTGCCGCTGCCGTAGCTGTCGCAACTCCGTGCTGACCCGCTCCCGTTTCCGCTATAAGTCTTGTCTTTCCCATCTTTTTTGCAAGAAGCGCCTGTCCAAGTACATTGTTTATCTTATGTGAACCTGTGTGATTTAAGTCTTCCCTTTTAAGGTATATCTTTGCTCCGCCCAGGTCTTTTGACATTTTTTCTGCGTAATAGAGTCTTGAAGGTCTTCCTGCATACTCATTTAATAATCTGTTTAATTCATCGTTAAAATCTTTATCATCCTTATATCGGTTATATGCTTCTTCCAACTCGATGACGGCATTCATAAGTGTTTCCGGCATATATTGTCCGCCGTGAATACCGAATCTGCCCCGGCTTTTTTTACTTGCTTCCATTTATTCTCCTCACATTCTCAACAGTTAACAACATTTTTTTTAAGTCTTTTCTTTTATCCGTCTCTATGCCGCTGCTTAAATCCACGGCAAAAGGCAACTTACCGCTAAGTGACTTTATATTTTCCGGAGTCAGTCCGCCTGCAAGAATATATTCTCTCTCAAAATCGTCAAGCACATGTCTGTCAAACGCAACTCCGGATCCCTTCCCCGAATCAAATAATACTTTATCCGCTTTGGAATCCTTTGCATTTTTCAGTACAGCCTTTAACTTCTCACTGTCGCTTATTACTCCTGACAATTCAAAAACTTTCCAAATTTCTTTATTGTCTGTCATCGACTTAAGTTCAGATATATATTCATCCGTTTCCGATCCGTGCAGCTGCGCCGTATCTATTACATTTCTGTTTAACAGGTCGGCAACAATATCCAAATCTTCATTGAGAAAAACCCCTACTTTCTTAATCTCGGGATTCACCTCCGAAGACAGCTTCTCCAATTGTCCTACACTTACATTTCTGTGACTTTCAGGTACATTTACTATAAATCCGACATAATCCGGTTTTGCGATATTTGTATATTCTATGTCCCGTTCACTCCACATTCCGCATAATTTCACTAACATTACACTGCTCTCATTTCTCTGATTGTCTCAGGAATGTTTTTTGATCTCATAAGGACTTCACCCATAAGCACCGCATCTGTTCCGGAATTTTTCAGCGTTTTAATATCCTCTGCGGATGATATTCCCGATTCGGCAACAAATAATATTTTCTCAGGCACCTTTTCCTTAAGAGTGAGGGCATTTGAAATATCAACGGAGAAATCTTTGAGATTTCTGTTATTTACTCCTATTATGTCCGCCCCTGCATCAATTGCCGAATTTATCTCATTCTCGTTATGAGCTTCCACAAGAACGTCAAGCCCTATGTTTTTAGCGGTTGATATATATGATTTCAAATCTTCCGGTTCAGTAATGGCGGCTATAAGGAGAATTGCGTCCGCTCCCATAAGCCTTGCCTGATATATTTGATATTCATCAACCACAAAATCTTTTCTCAACATAGGTGCATCCGCACGCTCCCTTACGGTTACGAATATATCGTCGCTGCCAAGAAAATAATCAGGTTCAGTAAGGCATGATATGCAATCCGCTCCCGCATCTTCATATTCTTTTGCGATTTCTATATACGGGAAATTCTTTGATATTACTCCCTTTGACGGTGACGCTTTTTTTATTTCGCATATAAATGACAGACCGGGTTTTTTTATTGCATTATAGAATCTGCCGTTTCCGAATCTATCTAAATTGTCATATCCTGCATCATATATTCTTTTTAATTCTTCAAGGGAGAACAATGATTTATTTCTTTCCACTCTCTCCCTTGTGGAACGCGCTATTTCATCAAGTATTGTTTCGCTCATGGTTTGCCCTCCCTTTTATATACATTTCATAATATGTTCATTTACGCAAATTGTTTGGAAAATGTAATTATCTCGTTCATCTTCTCTATCGCCCTGCCGTCGTCAATTATTTTTTCCGCCGTTTTTATTCCCGATTCCAACGATTCTGCTCTGCCTGAAACATAGATTGCGGCTCCCGCATTGAGGCATACGGCATTTCGTTTTCCGTCCCTTAATTTTCCGTTAAGTATGTTTCTTGTTATTTCGGCATTTTCTTCCGGAGTTCCTCCGATCAGTTCCGCCTTATCACATCTTTTATATCCGAAATCCTCAGGTTGAATCTCATATTCTCTAAACCAGCCTTCTCTTAATTCGCACACATATGTACTGTCGCTTGCGGATATTTCATCCAGACCGTCCATACCGTAAACCGTCATTCCTCTTTTGACTCCAAGGTTTGATAACACTCTGCTCATCGGTTTTACCAAGGCTTTGTCATATACTCCCAACACCTGTGTACTTGCCTTTGCGGGATTGGTAAGAGGCCCCAATATGTTAAATATCGTCCTTATTCCGAGCATTTTTCTGACAGGCGCAACAAATTTCATGGCAGAATGATATTTGACGGCAAAAAGAAAACAGAAATTATATTTTTCCAACATCTCCAAACTCTTATCTTTATCGAGTGTTATGTTTAATCCCAATTTCTCTAATACATCCGCCGCTCCGGATTTTGATGACGCCGCCCTGTTGCCGTGTTTTGCAACTTTAACTCCCGCGGCGGCCGCAACGAATGCCGATGTTGTGGATATATTAAATGAATTGGATTTGTCTCCTCCCGTTCCCACTATCTCGGTAATATCCGCGGATGTTTCAATGGTATCTGCATGATTGCGCATTGAAAGCGCTCCTGCCGTTATTTCTTCTGTGGTTGCACCTTTTATTTCAAGTGCCGTAAGAAATGATGCCGTTTGAATGTTATCGGCTTCTCCCCCCATAATTTCATCCATTACGGATATCATTTCGGCACGTGTTAAATCCTGCCCTTCGACAAGTTTCGATATTGCTCCGTTAATCATGGTTACTCCCCCTCCGAAAAAGTTTTTATGTTAAAATCTCTTTCATTAAAAGCTTTTATTGTTCACGAATATTTTTCGGTATTTAATCACACCGTACTTTACGATGTTTTATGTCTCATATTTATATTTCGATGTTTGCGTTTTATGTTTTATAAAGTTTCAAAAAAATTTTTTATCATTGTATGTCCGTCCGGCGTAAGTACGGATTCCGGATGAAATTGCAGTCCGACTATGTTGTAATCTTTATGCTCAACAGCCATTACTTCGCCGTCTTCGGTTCTTGCGGTAACCCTTAATTCATCCGGTAAAGTACTTTCCACTGCCGCCAAAGAATGATATCTTGCCACTTTAAACGGCTGCTCTATTCCGTCGAATATCTTACTGTTTTCACTTTTTACAAGGGAGACTTTACCGTGCATCAGTTCCTTTGCATAACTTACTGTTCCTCCGAACGCCTCGCAAATTGCCTGATGTCCGAGACAAACTCCCAGTATTGGATATAATCCCTTAAGCTCCTTAACCACGTCTTCACATATTCCGGCGTCTTTCGGTTTCCCTGGACCCGGACTTAAAAATATTGCTTCCGGATTAAGTTCTTTAATATTATTAATCGTAATCTCATCATTTCTTACGACCTTTATGTCATCTCTGAATGAAGCAAGAAGCTGATATAAGTTGTAAGAAAAACTGTCATAATTATCTATCAGCAAAACCATATCAATTACTTCCTTTCTTTATTGCTTCCACAACGGCTTTTGCCTTGTTTATTCCTTCCATGTACTCGTTCTCCGGAACGGAATCATATACTATTCCGGCTCCGCTTCTGACGCAAATCATGCCGTCTTTTTTATAAACGAGTCTTATTCCTATTCCCGTATCAAGATTGCCCGCAAAATCAATATATCCTACGGCACCGCCGTATATACCGCGCTTTCTTTCTTCCAATTCTTCAATAATTTCACATGCTCTTATTTTAGGAGCTCCCGAAAGAGTACCGGCGGGAAGGATTGAATCTATTGCATTTACGGCATCGCAGTCGTCTCTTATCTGTCCGACAACCGTGGAACCTATGTGCATTACATGTGAAAACCTCTCAATCGCCATATATTTTTCAACTTTCACGGTTCCCGGCTTTGAAATCTTTCCTATGTCGTTTCGTCCCAGATCCACAAGCATGTTGTGTTCCGCACACTCTTTTTCATCACTTAAGAGTTCTTCTTCTATGATCTTGTCTTCCGCAGGTGTAGAACCTCTTTTCCTTGTTCCCGCAAGAGGGAATGTATATACTTCTCCGTTTTCCAGCTTTGCAAGTGTTTCCGGAGATGCACCGGCAATTTCAACATCGTCACTCGAGAAGTAAAACATATAAGGAGAAGGATTGGTCGTCCTTAATATTCTGTATGTATCAAACAGTGAACCTTCCGCTTTTGCCGTAAGAGGATTGGAAAGTACCACCTGAAATATGTCTCCCTCTTTTATATAATGTTTTGCCTTATTGACCATTTCGCAAAATCTTTCTTTGTCATACTCAGGAGTAAGTTCACCGTCTAATGTAAGCTTTTCAAATGTGTGGCGTTTGTCGCTTCCGAGAAGTTCCGCCATTTTCTTTAATCTTTCAACGGCGTCTTCATATAAATCGTCAATTGATTTATTTCCGTCCGGTCTGTTAACTCCGGTTATAAGTTTTATTTTTTGTTCATCATTGTCAAATACAACCATGGAATTGAATAACATAAGGTCAACATCCCTGAAGCCCTCTCCCTTTTTGTTTGAGAACTTAAGACTCGGTTCGGCATATTTTATGTAATCATATGAAAAATATCCCACAAGTCCCCCCGAAAGAGGCGGAAATCCCTGAATCATCGGACTCCTGTATTGTTTTATGATTTCTCTTATTTTATCTCCGGGATGAGCCACTTGTATTTTTTTTACATCCGTTCTTTTATTGCCTTCCATTTGAGAAATTGTCATTTCTCCGTTAAGACATGTGATTTCCGTTTCCGGTTCAAATCCGATAAATGAATAT
Organism: Lachnospiraceae bacterium; assembly: GCA_022769005.1. Taxonomy (GTDB): domain Bacteria; phylum Bacillota; class Clostridia; order Lachnospirales; family Lachnospiraceae; genus UBA4285. The sequence goes on along the minus strand of JALEKK010000019.1, from coordinate 13,063 downwards.
CTTCCCCATCTGTGGGTATTGTCTGCGCTTTCAAATAAAAACACGTGATCGTATACGGCCTTTGCTTTTCTTACCGCTTCGACAGGTGTAAGGCTGTCGCTTAATATTTCCATACATATGGGAATTCTTCCGTAATCATTGTTTTCAAAATACTTCTTTACCTCACTTGCCGTCGGATAAGTTTCTGACGGATAAAAAGAATTAATGTCTGACATATGTGCTCCTTTTATAAATAATAAGTAATTTTAATTAGTGTAATTTATGTAATACTTTGCAGTTTTGAAGAGAACATTGTTTTTGAAAACAACAAAAAATCCCGTCCTCAACAAACAAAGGTTTGTCAAGGACGGGATTTCATTCCCGCGGTGCCACCTTGAATTCACGACATCAGTCGCGCACTTAACGGAGTACCATCATACTCCCTGTGATTAACGCTCACATCACGTTGCAGAATACTGGGCATATAAATGCTGTTGACTGCACCCTCAGCGGTCCATTTGAAAAGCTGTTACTGCCCGGCTCTCACCTGCCCGTACTCTCTGTAAGCACATATCTTAACGTTATCTCCGCATCAACGGTTTATGTTATTCATTTAATTTGTTTGGTATGGTAGCAGAAAAATTAACATATGTCAATAAATCCCACTCTTTGTATTTTAAAAAATACTTACTGCAAAATCCGTTAACAGTATATTTTAACTGTTTACTCCTTAACTGTTATAACCGGGGCTGTCCATTTATTGATTCTATCCATATCAGGATAATATATTCTCATATATAAATGAAATTCATCTTCATTTACCGGAAGCCAGTTTGATACATTTTCAGGCTCATTGGCAGAAACCGTAATATCAAATGTTCCGTCGTCATTAATCGCATAGTAAGAACGGTCATTAATGCAATAGCGTTTTAAATGGTTGTCTATAAGAAAGTCGTCACTTCCGTACGCCGTAACCGACCAGAAACCTTTTTCAAGTACGGGTGGCACCGAACTGAAATGTATACGATATGTATGCTTTCCGCTCATCCTTTCTCCCGTATCGTCCGTATTTGTTTTAGCATACAGCGCTACATCTAATGTGTTTGCTCCCAATCCTCCGAGAGCTATCATTGCACGATAATCATATTCCGTTCCAAAATCTCCTATAGGACGTCCGAAATAACTCCACTGTCCCATTTTCACCGAAAATTTCGAGCCTTTTCGTATTAATTCATCTTTCAGTCCTTTGATAAAATCACTCCAAAGCAATGGCACGTCCGCTCCTAAAATTTTTTTATCAAATTTAAGACCGGGACCGACATTAACTGCCGATATTTTTTTGAGTATATCCTTATCTTCTTTTGATGGAGGATTTTGTATCATTAATTCGTTGGCTTTTGTAAAAAATTCTTCAAATCCCATTGAAAACACCTTGTCAACCGGAATATAATCATTTTCTTTTTTATAAGTACCTTCGGGTGCTTTATATTCCTTCTCAGAAATATATGCAGACAACGGGACTAATGACATTTTGTTTTGTATTTCCGTTACGTTCTCAATGTCATATCTGTTCTTAAGTATACATCTTCCTATAAACCATGCCATATCCGTAGGTATATTTATTCTTGTAACTTCCTGAGGCAATATGCCGTTCCATACGGGGGATGTTATTGCATAGAATCCGGGCTTTGTAAGTACATCTGCCGTATTTGTCCATGCATCCAACAACTGCACATTAAAAAATCTGTCTGTATCTGGCATTGTAAATATTAAAGGTTCTACGCTGAGATCAAGCCATACCTGACTGTACACTGTGTCAACATTCGGAGTTACAACTGTTTTAAATTCAGCATCTGCCGTATTGTCTCCGTGCAAAAATTGATTAATCGGAGCCTTACCGTTTCCCGGCCTTTCTGTATTTACGGAAACAGTCTTTGTTGCATCCATAAGTACGAGAGGAAATGCATAAATATACGCTTCTTTTAAAACAGACATTACATCAGATTGCTGCATACATTCCGAAGAACTTCCGCCTCCCGAAGTTTCGGGATAATTTGATCCTGTACATCCTGCAAGCGGTATATCCATACAATGTGCCAAAGATAAATTTTTTTTCATATATATCCTCCCTTTTATCGTAATTTACGTGGTTTACCTTTTTCTTATACCATAACCGTACCGTTATATCTAACCTAATAGGTACTTATAAAAACAAATAAGTCTCTGACCGGGTGTAATTTATTCTCCGATTCTTCCGGGTAATGTTTTGAATAATTTACGATATTATTTTTCCAAATAATAAAATTATCAGGGCAAACAAAAAGAGACTGTAGTATACAGTCTCTTAAAAATGAACTAAAACATTAAGTTAATCCACATAATTTTAATATGTAATGCATAAACCGAAGACGGAATTTAAAACTCTTTCTGTCCGATTTCAATTACTTTTTAACATGATGACCCGCATTCCACAGTCTGTCAGCCGTCGCTTCCCAGTCAGCTGCGTAATTTTCGCATTTACCGCAAAGGTGCTCCACAGGTTCAGGCGACTGTAAATCCGTAGACTTAGCGCCTGTCTCGTGAACCATCTGAACAAGCTTTTCAGGGTTCTCAAGCATAGGACACGGTTTTAAATGATTAGGGTTAAACGGCTGATTGTCCTTATAAGCCTTAAATAACGGCTGTTTTAAGCAGTCAAGCAGGCTCATGTCATGAATATTGGCGGATGAATAATGTATAAACACGCAAGGTTCAACATCACCGTTAGGATTAATATGACAGTAATACTTACCTCCTGCCACACATCCCGAAACGTATTCACCGTCATTTTGGAAGTCAACGGCAATAATAGGCTTACCGCCTTTTCCGCCTCTTATCTCCCTTACTCTGTTATACATATACTCTCTCTGTTCAGGTGAGAGCAACAAATCCGTTGAAGCGTCATTTCCTACAGGCATATAGTGGAAATACCATGTATATTTAACGCCTTTTGAAATAATCATATCCAAAAATTCATCTGATGTTACAGTCTTATAATTGGAACTTGTATAACAAATGGATGTACCGAAGAGAAGCTTATGCTTTCTCATAATATCCATTGCATGCATAACTTTCTGGAATACGCCTTTTCCTCTTCTGAGATCGTTTACTTCCTCAAAACCCTCAAGAGATATTGAAGGAGCAATATTTCCCAATCTGACAACTTCTTCACAGAATGCGTCATCAATAAGTGTGCCGTTGGTAAATATATGGAATGAGCTGTACGGATGTTTTTCCGCAAGTTTGAGAATGTCCGCCTTACGAATAAGAGGCTCTCCTCCCGTCATAAGCCAGGCATATATACCCAACTCCTCTCCTTCCGTAATTACCCTGTCAAGATCTTCATACGAAAGCTGAATAAGGTTTCCGTATTCAGCAGACCAACATCCCGTACATTTTAAATTGCATGCACTTGTAGGGTCGATAAGAATAATCCAAGGTATGGATACATCATGTTTCTTCTTAAGGTCCTGTGCAATACGGAATCCTCTGTATCCGGCCTCATATGCCGTATTAAGAGCTTTTCCCTTTATAATGTTTGGATGCACGTCGTTGAGCAGATTGTCAATATACTTCATCCACTTGCTGTCCGGCGAAGAGCTGAAACCAAACATTTCATATGTAGCCGGACCCCAAATGTCGTACATAGTCTTTTTTACAAGATCGACAAGCTGCTTAATAGCCTTATTTCTATCAGAATGTGAATGTCTGATAACCGAATCAAGAACAGCTTCAAACATCTTTCTTTGTGCTTTATGAGCGAAATCTATCTTTGACATTATATAGCCTCATTAAATAATTATGCTGTGTGTTTGTTAAATACCTAAAATATCACACACTTCTTCTTTCATCTTATCCGCGGCGCATATTCTGTTATGACGGACAGGCGCCGTAATAATCTCCGATACTGCCTTTGGAACAGGTACTCCCGATATCTTTTCCAGTTCGCTAACCAATTCGAAATCGCCCTTATCGGCATATTTAGGGTCAATCGCTTCCATAACGCTCTTTGTAAACTTATACGGACTTGCCGTTGAGTCAACAATCGTAGGAGTTTTATCCCCCGTATCCGCAACATATTTGTTATAAACTGTTACCGCTACCGCAGTATGGGTGTCAAGGACATAATGTTCTTTCTCAAATACAGCCTTAATCGTGGCCTTGTCCTCATCTTCTGTTGCAAAACCGCCGTAGAATTCGCCTGCATTTGCAAAGCTTTCGGCAGAAACGCTGTAAACTCCCTTTGATGAAAGAGAATCCATATATTCCTTTGTCTTTTCAGCGTCCCTTCCCGTCATGAAATATATTAATCTTTCAAGATTGCTTGATACCAGTATGTCCATGGATGGAGAAGAAGTGAGAATGAATTCTCTGTTTTTATCGTATGTTCCGTTTTTAAAGAAATCATAAAGTACTTTATTCTCGTTTGAAGCACATATAAGCTTGTTAACGGGAAGCCCCATTTCCTTTGCATAATATGCAGCGAGAATATTTCCGAAATTACCTGTAGGAACAACAAAATTTACCTTGTCGCCGCTTTTTATCTTACCGTTCTTTAATAGAGTCTTATATGAATAGAAATAATAAACCACCTGTGGAACCAGTCTTCCGATATTAATCGAATTGGCCGATGAGAACTGATATCCGTTCTTATTCATTTTCTCCGCAAGTTCTTTATCATTAAAGATTTTCTTAACGCCTGTCTGTGCGTCATCAAAGTTTCCTTCGATTCCGACTACGTTTGTATTATCTCCTTCCTGAGTAAGCATCTGCTGCTTCTGAATCGGACTTACACCGTCTTTCGGATAAAATACAATTATACTTGTTCCCGGAACATCGGCAAAGCCGGCAAGAGCCGCCTTTCCCGTATCTCCTGAAGTAGCCGTAAGAATTACGATTTCATTATTTACGTTATTCTTCTTTGCCGATACCTGCATAAGATACGGAAGTATGGATAAAGCCATGTCCTTGAAAGCAATGGTCTTACCGTGGAACAACTCCAATATGTATTCGTCCTTAAGTTCAACAAGCGGAGCAATTTCATCCGTATCGAACTTCTTATCGTATGCACTGTCGATGCAGTATTTTAATTCTTCCTCCGTAAAGTCCGTAAAAAACTGCTTCATAACTTCATATGCAACTTCACGGTAATTCATTTCCGTAAGAGCGTCCAATGAAACGCCGAGCTTAGGCATAACTTCCGGAACGAATAAACCTCCGTCATGGGATAAGCCCTGTAAAATAGCCTTTGATGCGCTCAGACTTACCTTATTATCTCTGGTACTTGTGTAATTCATATATTCCTCCGATGGTATTAAACACGGTAATTCTTATTTTTTGGCGTTGATGTAATTGATTAAACCTTCTGCATTTATAATTTTCTGCATAAACGGCGGAAAAGCCTGTCCCTTGTATGTCTTGCCCGTTGTTTTGTCGGTAATTATACCTGAATCAAAATCCACTTCAACTTCATCACCTTCTTTGATTTCTCTTGAAGCTTCCGGACATTCCATAATCGGAAGGCCGATATTTATTGAATTTCTGTAGAATATTCTCGCAAATGTCTCCGCAATAACGCAGCTTATTCCGGAGGCCTTAATCGCAATCGGAGCATGCTCTCTTGAAGATCCGCATCCGAAGTTCTTGCCGCCGACCATTATGTCGCCCTTTTTAACTTTATTGACAAAATCCTTGTCAATATCTTCCATACAATGTAATGCAAGTTCCGCGGGATCTGATGAATTAAGATATCTTGCGGGAATAATTACATCCGTATCTACATTGTCACCGTACTTTATAGCATAACCTTTTGCTTCCATTAGCTCCTCCTACCGTTATAATCCAAGCTCAGCCGGCTGTGATAACTTACCTGTAACAGCACTTGCTGCGGCAACAGCAGGGCTTGCAAGGTATACTTCAGATTCTACATGTCCCATTCTTCCGACAAAGTTTCTGTTGGTTGTGGAAACACAACGCTCACCCGCCGCAAGAATTCCCATATATCCTCCGAGACACGGACCGCATGTTGAAGTACTTACTACTGCGCCAAATTCGATAAAGGTCTTAATAAGTCCCTCTTCCATGGCCTGTAAATAAATCTGCTGAGTGGCAGGTATTATAATTGCACGAACTCCGTCCGCAATCTTTCTGCCTTTCATTACTTCCGCAGCTTCTCTCATATCCTGGATATGTCCGTTTGTACATGATCCGATAACAACCTGATTAATAGGAATATCTCCGATGCTGTCAAATGTATGAGTGTTCTCCGGAAGATGAGGAAATGAAACAGTAGGCGTAAGTTCTGAAAGGTTAATGTCGTATACCGCAGAATATTCCGCGTCATCGTCCGCCGTATATTCAACCGGCTCTCTGTCGGAGTGTTCGGCGATGTATGCTCTTGTAACATCATCTACCGGGAATATACCGTTCTTTCCACCGGCTTCAATTGCCATGTTTGCAATGGTAAATCTGTCATCAATGGAGAGAGTCGCAACTCCGGGACCCGTGAATTCCATTGATTTGTAAAGCGCACCGTCAACGCCTATCATACCTATAATATGAAGTATTACATCTTTACCGCTTACCCACTTAGGAAGTTCTCCGGTTAAATTGAACTTAATGGCTTCGGGTACTTTAAACCAGGCTTTACCGGTTGCCATTCCGGCAGCCATGTCAGTTGAACCGATACCTGTCGAAAACGCTCCGAGTGCACCGTATGTGCATGTATGAGAATCCGCGCCGATAACCACGTCTCCTGATACAACAAGTCCTTTTTCCGGGAGAAGCGCATGTTCTATACCCATTTGACCTACTTCAAAGTAATTGGTAATGTTATTTTCTTTGGCAAATTCACGGACCATCTTACAGTGTTCTGCAGATTTAATATCCTTATTCGGAACAAAGTGATCAGGTACCAGAGCAATTTTATCTTTATTAAAAACCTCTTTGTTCTCAAATTTAGCCAACTCTTTAATTGCAACGGGTGATGTAATATCATTTCCCAATACCAAATCCAAGTCGGCCTCTATTAAATCTCCTGCCTTAACGCTTGAAAGTCCGGCATGTTTAGCCAATATTTTTTGAGTCATTGTCATTCCCATAACTCGAATCCTCCTTTTTTGCATTTTTTCATTGTATACTATAAAAAATTATTAAGCAACTACGGAGATTTGCCTAATATCCGTCTGATTTTCCGATTATGGCATTATATTATAAATATAGCCACAGAAACAACAGATTGTGTAAAAACTTATACATCAAAATATGCAATCCGGATGCAGATATTTAAATGCTTAAATAAAATATCCCAAAAAAGCACCTCAGTACACATCAGAATGCGTAATAGAGGTGCTTTCATATTCTAATTAAGGAATTAAATTAGTCATTCTTATGAAGTTCTTTATACTCTTCTGAATTAACTTTTACAAGATGTCCTGCTTCCCAAAGCTTATCAGCCGTTGCTTCCCATTCCGCAGCGTAGTTCTCACACTTGCCGCAAAGATGCTCAACAGGTTCAGGTGACTGTAAGTCAGTAGACTTAGCTCCCGTCTCGTGTACCATCTGAACAAGCTTCTCAGGGTTCTCAAGCATTGGACATGGCTTTAAGTGATTTGAGTTGAATGGCTGGTTAGCCTGATATGTCTTGAATAATGGCTGCTTTAAGCAATCAAGAAGGCTCATGTCATGGATATTGGCTGTTGAGTAGTGAATGAATACACATGGCTCAACGTCACCGTTAGGGTTAATATGACAGTAGTACTTACCGCCGGCAATACATCCTGAAACGAATTCACCGTCATTCTGGAAATCAACAGCAACGATTGGCTTACCGCCGTCGCCCTTTCTGATTTCTCTTACTCTGTGATACATATACTCTCTCTGCTCAGGTGTGAGAAGGAGATCCGTAGATGCATCGTTACCTACAGGCATGTAGTGGAAGTACCATGTATACTTAACACCCTTGGCAATAATCATATCAAGGAATTCGTCTGATGTAACAGTCTTGTAGTTTGCACTTGTGTAGCAAATTGATGTACCGAAAAGAAGTTTATGTTTCTTCATGATATCCATGGCACGCATAACCTTCTGGAATACACCCTTACCTCTTCTTAAGTCGTTAACTTCTTCGAAACCTTCAAGTGAGATTGAAGGAGCGATATTACCGAGTCTTACAACTTCTTCACAGAACTCATCATCGATAAGTGTACCGTTTGTGAAAAGGTGGAATGAGCTGTATGGATGAGCTTCAGCGAGCTTTAAGATATCTTTCTTACGGATAAGAGGCTCACCGCCTGTCATAAGCCATGCGTGAATACCGAGTTCCTCGCCCTCTGTAATAACTCTGTCGAGATCTTCGTATGAAAGCTGAATCAAATGACCGTATTCAGCTGACCAACATCCCGTACACTTTAAGTTACATGCACTTGTAGGATCGATAAGAACTAACCATGGAATTGAAACACCATGCTTCTTTTTCTGTTCCTGAGCGATATGGAAACCTCTGAATCCGGCTTCAAGACCTGTATTAAGACCTTTACCCTTGATGATGTTAGGATGTACGTCATCAAGTAAGCTGTTGGCATATTTCATCCACTTGCTGTCAGGATCTGAGAAAATGTCTCTGAACATTTTGTATGCCGCAGGTCCCCAAACATCACCGAGTGTCTTCTCTATAAGATCTACAAGCTGCATAAGAGCTTTTCTTCTATCTGAATCTGAGTGCTTGATAGCTGCATCAAGAACTACTTCGAACATTTTTCTTTGTGCCTTATGTGCAAAATCAATTTTTGCTGCCATTTCATTATCCTCCTAAATGTCTCTCTTTATCTCGTGTTGTATTCTATGATTGAAAATGCTTTATTTCATTAGACAAATATATGCTGTTGTGAACTTAGTAAACACATTTACACCTTTGTTACCTGTTTTTACCGCTAAATGTTATCTTTTTAACTACCTTTTATCGGACAATAAAAACAAGCGCAAACAGAGTTTCAAATAATCTCCGTTTGCGCCTGACATCAATCCTCCATCTGTGAGAATTCCAACTGACAGCCCAGAATAAATACCACCGTTTCCGTTACGGACTTATGTGAAGCTTCAATAAATTCTTCACCGCTTATATCGCTGTTTAAACCTCTTTTAACCGCAGCAGCCAATCCTTCACAGAAAAAGTCTATAAGACAATCTGTCACTTCCCTTTTTGCGTCCGGAAGAACAACCTCGGATAATCCGTGTGCAAAAGGAGAAAGAGATTCGATAAATGTATCATGGAAACTGTTTTGCCCGTTTGAATCAAATAACTTCTTATAAAATGATTTGTTATTAAATAAGTATCTGAACAGATCGTCAAAAAACCAAATCATCTCGTAGCCCACAAGCTGTTCGTGTTCGTCTAAGAATTCATATCTGAATATCCAGCTCACCAAATCGTATTTATCTCTGAAATGATAATAAAAACTCTTTCTTGTAAGACCGCAGTCTTCGCAAATTTCGCCTACGGATATCTTTTCAAAGGGTTTTTCCTTGAGAATTTTTTTAAAACTGTCTGATATTGCTTTTTTGGTTATTATTGAATCAGCCACTGCAGGTCCCCCGTAAAACATTTTATATAATTATTGTAATCGTTAAACTGAAATTCAATTTTTTGCACAACTCCAGGAACAAATAAATTGAATAGTTACATTTATATACATATAAGATAATTATGTAACTATTCAACTATTTTATATTTTTTGTCTGTAATTGCAATAGTAAATTGCCGATTTATTAAAAAATATTATATTACGCATTATATTTAACTATTTTCTGTACAATGCCCTGAATGAATTAAGTATACATATCATTGCCACGCCTACATCCGCAAATACTGCTATCCACATATTTGCAAATCCGAATGCGCTAAGTATCAATATTGCGATTTTAACGGAGAGCGCAAATACAATGTTTTGGGTTACTATATTTAAAGTAAATTTAGCAATTCTTTTTATCTTGGATATTTTTCTTATGTCATCATCCATAATAACAATATCCGCCGCTTCTATTGCCGCATCAGAGCCTATGGCTCCCATTGCAAATCCGACGTCTGACCTTGCAATAACCGGAGTATCGTTAATTCCGTCTCCCACAAAGGCAAGCCTGTGGTGTTTATCATTATGCTCTAAAAGCTCTTCTACCTTTGTCACCTTATCTCCGGGCAGTAAGTCCGTATATACTCTGTCAAGATTAAGTTCTGCCGCAACCTTTTCACCGGCTTCTTTTCTGTCGCCGGTAAGCATAACAATGTTCGATACGCCGTTTTCTCTTAGGCTCTCTATTGCCTCTTTTGCTTCAGGTTTCACAACATCCGATATTACGATGTTGCCTATATATCTTCCGTCGGAAGCCAAATAACATACTGTTCCGGCACTTGTAACATAATCATGTTCCACGCCGTGATCACTCAACAGTTTTGCGTTGCCGGCGAGCACCTGTTTTCCGTCTATATTTGCAGAAATACCGTGTCCCGCAATGTTTTTATTATCCTTAATTATGGATATATCCACTTTATTTCCGCTCTGCTCATATGCTTCTTTAATTGAAACAGCAATCGGATGTGTTGACATTTCCTCAGCATGAGCCGCAATTCTCAGCAGATCTTCTTTTGAAACGCCTTCAACGGGATTTATTGACGTGATTTCAAATACGCCTCTTGTAAGCGTACCGGTTTTATCAAATACAACCGTATTAATCTTTGCCGCCTGCTCTAAGAAGATTCCTCCCTTAACAAGTATTCCCCGTTTTGATGCATTGCCGATTCCCGCAAAGAATCCGAGGGGAACCGATATGACAAGCGCGCACGGACAGCTTACAACAAGGAATGTACATGCCCTTTGAAGCCATTCAAACCATTCACCCGTTATCAGTGATGGGATTATAAATAACGCAACGGCGCCCAATACCACTATCGGCGTATAATATTTTGCAAACTTTGTAATAAACTTTTCCGTTTTACCTTTTTTGGAGCCTGCATTTTCTACAAGTTCAAGAATTTGAGCAACAGTTGAATCTTCATATTCTTTGGTAGCTTTCATCTTTATGACTGACGATACATTTACACAGCCGCTGATTACGGCCTCATCCGCTTTTATGGTTCGCGGAACGGATTCTCCCGTAAGTGATGACGTATCAAGTGTAGACTCCCCTGAGATTACAACGCCGTCAACCGGAACCTTTTCTCCCGGTTTAACAACAATAATATCACCTATGCAAACTTCATCCGGATCTATTGTAACAATCTCACCGTCACGTTCCACATTTGCAAATTCGGGTGCAATATCCATAAGCTCTTTGATTGACCTTCTGGACTTTTCTACAGCCATATCCTGGAAAAATTCGCCGATTTGGTAGAAAAGCATAACCGCAACGCCTTCTTCATATTCACCGACCACAAATGCTCCCACGGTTGCTATGAGCATGAGAAAATTCTCATCAAACACCTGTCCTCTGAAAATGTTATATACGGCCTCGGTAATTACGTCTATACCTATAATTACAAAAGGAACCGCAAACAGGAATAACTCAACCAAATTATATCCGTTTACATCTGCGACCGGCAGCAGCGACATGTGTGACAAGACCATCAGCAATGCAAGTATGCAGCCGCCGATAATTATTCTTGCAAGTCGGTTTTTTTGTTTTTTGGACATACCGTAATCTCCTAATATTATCTTTTAATTGTGACGCCTCTGTCCACTTTGTTGCATGCCTTTTCAGCCTGAACGATTATATCTTCAAACTTATCGTCATCCGCATCTATTGTTAACTTTTCAGCAAAGAAATTAATTGTGGCACTGTTTACCCCTTCTATTTTATTAATCGCTTCCTCCATTTTTGAAGCACAGTTGGCACAGTCAATTCCTTCTATAACAAATTTCTTTTTCATAATACTTCTCCTTAAAATTAAAATAATAATTATATATTCAACGCCGTATTGTTAATCATGAATACAATCTTCACAAATATGATCTTTGCCCATGTTTAAAATGAGTTCAACATGCAGGTCATCCAAAGAATAAAACGAATATCTTCCTTCCTTTCTCTGCTTGACAAGTCTTCCCTGTCTCAAAATCCTAAGCTGATGTGAAATGGCTGATTGTTCCATACCGAGTATCTCAGAAATTTCATCGACACTGCATTCTTTCTTCTCCTTGAGACAAAATAAAATATTTACTCTCGTTTTGTCTGAGAACATTTTGAACAAATTTGCAATTTCATCTGAGTGTTCATAATCCATAGTCACCTCCATGACCGTGTATATTATATATGATTACTTGTTCATATGTACATATTATCATACATTAATAACAAATACAACAATATTTTTATGCATCGTTTTAATCCGCTCTTAAATCATATGATTATCTTAAAATGTACTTTGCTTCACAACATATGATTTAAATCTGATTGGTGCAATAATTAGATTGTAATGATAAACAGCCGGTAATTTAACCCTGATACAGGGATATGGAATATTGTAAAATTACGGAATATTATATATACATTATTTTAAAAAACCTTTAAGATTAGTATGCCGCAATAAAAAATCAGAATAAAAAAAACTACCACCTCAAAGGTGATAGTTTAATCAAAGTGAGCCCGCCGGGGTTCGAACCCGGGACACCTAGATTAAAAGTCTAGTGCTCTACCAACTGAGCTACGAGCCCGTATATACGGTCATACCATAACTGGGCTAGCTGGATTCGAACCAGCGAATGCAGGGATCAAAACCCTGTGCCTTACCGCTTGGCGATAGCCCATTATTAATATGAGGGTGGATAAAGGGATTCGAACCCTTGACCTTCAGAGCCACAATCTGACGCGCTAACCAACTGTGCTATACCCACCATATTCAAATGTGCCCAAAGGGATTCGAACCCCCGACCCACGGCTTAGAAGGCCGTTGCTCTATCCAGCTGAGCTATGGACACACAAAAGCGGGTGATGGGAATCGAACCCACGTATCCAGCTTGGAAGGCTGGTGTTCTACCATTGAACTACACCCGCATAT